>NZ_JBVIJX010000039.1:0-44982 GCF_055581185.1 Streptomyces sp. NPDC031474 | reverse complement strand
GTCACGCGACGGCCCACCTCGAACGGCCCGAGGACATTACGGGCGAACTGCCGAGCAAGTCAGCCACCGAACCCCGCTGACGAATCGAGGTTAACCGCTGACGTACCCGGCGAAAAACTCGTCGGCGACATCACATACATCGCGACCGGAGAAGGCTGGCTGTACCTCGCAACGGTTATCGACTGTTGCACGAAGGAAGTCATCGGTTATGCCATGGACGACCACTACCAAACCCCACTGATATCCAGGGCGATCCGCAACGCGGCACGCAACAGGACCCTCTCGGCCGGCGCGATATTTCATTCCGACCGCGGAAGTAACGGTGGATTCAACCGGTCGTCGCAACACCCTGATCTCGGAGGTGTGCGGCGTGGCCACGGCGGACTGGAGTTTGAAGACCAGCGATGTTCCGGAGGGGCGGCGTCGGCAGTGGCGCGCTGACCGTGCGTTGCGGCCGGCGATGCGTTCGCCGGGGCGGCCTGATCCGTCTCGGGTCGTGCAGCGCCAGTTCTGGCGACTGATCGCCACGGGGGTCACGACGGTGGAGGCGTCGTTGGCGGTCGGCGTGTCGTGGCCGGTGGGTGCGAGGTGGTTTCGTCACGCCGGCGGCATGCCGCCGATCTCGTTGGCCGAGCCCTCGGGCCGGAGGATGGAGGGCTGGGGCGAGGTGCCGCCGGTGAAGAACGGCCCGCCGTTGGGCGGTTACGGCGCCGTCGCGATGAACACTGCCCTGACTGAGTCGATGACGAAGCTACCCGAGCAGCTCCGCAAGACCCTGACCTGGGACCGCGGGAAGGAACTCTCCGGGCATGCCCAGTTCGCGCTCGAGACCGGGACGAAGGTGTTTTTCGCCGATCCGCACTCGCCCTGGCAGCGACCCACAAACGAGAATACGAACGGGCTACTGCGTCAGTACTTCCCGAAGGGCACCGACCTGTCCCGGTGGTCCGCCGAGGATCTCGAAGCCGTCGCCCTGGCTATCAACAACCGACCCCGCAAGATCCTCGGCTGGAAGACCCCGGCCGAGGTCTTCGAGGAACAGCTACGCTCACTACAACAACCCGGTGTTGCAACGACCGGTTGAACTCGCCAACTACATGTCAGCCGAGTTCGGGAAGACGCTCGACCGGTTCGGGCTCCGCAGATCTTCCGGCCGCACCGGGATCTGTTTCGACAACGCTATGGCCGAATCATTCTTTGGCGCCCTGAAGAACGAGCGCGTATCAAGGGTGACTTACCTAACCTGCGAGGCCGCCCGGCAGGACATCACTCGCTACATCGAATTCTGGTATAATCGCAAACGCCTCCACTCGGCGGTGGGTTACCGCCCTCCCCGCGAAGTCCACGCCGAATACGAGAAGTTGCGAATCGCCGCGTAAAATAGACGGTCAGAAGCATGTCCGGGAAACGCGTGGCCCCTCAACCCCAGCCTGTATCTGAGGCTCGGACGTCATGCGGTGAAGAGGGACGCCGCCCGCACGGTCTACCGACACCTCAACCCATCGGCACCGCGGCTCCGACGCAACCCGCATGACCGCCCACTCAGAACTTCATGTGCTCCTGCGCGGTGATGTCCGACGGTTCGACTCCCGCCCCGGACACGGCAGCGGCCGTGGTGAGCCGTATCGCGACATCACGCGATGACAGGCCGCGGGGTGGTTTGTCGCCTCCTGCACTCCGCAGCGCCGGGACGCAGTCAGTGCTGTCCGCGGATGGTAAGCCGAGGCCGGACGCCTGTCGCCAGCGCCCGCCCCTGTGCCTCCCTGTCCGTCCTTCTGACCCCCGGCGGGCGAGTCGGTGTGTACGACGGTAACGAGATGAGGCTTGGCGCCCGGGGAGCCGCCGGGTCAGGGGATCCGTAAGCGGATCGGTAAAACCACCGATGGCGTCGCATCGGCCCCCGCGGCGACGCTGTTGCCCAGCGGGAGCCCGCATACGCATACCTCCGCACACGGGAGTGGACGCCATCGTCGAGACGGTTCTGACCCATATCCGGCCGGACGGGGTCGTCCTCCTGCATGACGGGTGCCCGCCGGACGAACTGCCGACAGGTGACCGCACCCGGCTGCGGGAGCAGACGGTCGTGGCGCTCCGCCGCCTGATCCCGGCGCTGCGCGACCGCGGATTCGTCTTCGGGACGCTTCCGCTGCCGTCCGTTCAGCCGGTAGTCGACCTGTCCGCCGACATGCTCGGGGCTGGGTGACCGCGACAGTGAACAGCATCCTCTCCAACATCGTTTTGACCGTTTCCGTCTCCTATGCCCTCCTCGCGGTCGGCTATCAGGCCGTGCAGGCGTGCTATGCCTGGCGCGCCGATCACCACAGTCCCGCCTACGTGGATCCCATGGGCGCGCTGCCCAGTTGGGGCTCACGCATCCTCCCCGCCGCCGCTCCCGGCGGGCGCGGCGACGACCTGCCGGGCAACCCGCCACCGGCGCGGGCGGTCACCGATGCGCTTTCCGGAGTGCACCCCGGCATCCCACGTCAGGCAACCGAGCAGCCCGGTCGCGAAGCGAGCAAGGAGGGCGAGCCAGGATGGACAGTGGGATCCGCATGGAGGAGCTGACCAAGAGCTACGGCTCGGTCCGCGCCCTGGACGGCGTGAACCTGCGTGTGCCGGCCGGGACCGTGCTGGGACTGCTGGGCCCGAACGGGGCCGGCAAGACCACTGCCGTCAAGATCCTGACCACGTTGGTGAAGCCCGACGACGGCATAGCTTGGGTGGGGGGATTCGATGTCGCCCGTGAGCCCTGGCAGGTGCGTCGCCGCATCGGCGTCTCCGGCCAGGAAGCGGCGGTGGATCCCCTGCTGACCGGCACGGAGAACCTCGAGTGGTTCGGCCGGACGAGCCGTCTGAGCCGGCGGCAGGCGCGTGGCCGGGCCCAGCAACTCCTGGAGATCTTCGATCTGACGGAGGTTGCCGGGCGACCAGCCCGGACCTACTCGGGCGGGACCAGACGCCGGCTCGACCTCGCCGTCAGTCTGGTCAGCAGGCCCGAGATCCTCTTCCTGGACGAACCCACGACCGGACTCGATCCGCGCAGCCGTACCGCCACCTGGGACATCGTGAAGGAACTGGTCGACGGGGGGACGACCCTGCTGCTCACCACCCAGTACCTGGAGGAGGCGGACCGGCTGGCCGACCGCGTGGCCGTGGTCGACCGGGGCCGCCTCGTCGCCGAGGGCACGGTGGAGGAGCTCAAGAGCCGAACCAGCGACGACCGCATCGAGATCGTCCCGAGCAGCCCTGAACTGGTGACTGAGGCCACGGCCATTCTCTCCCGCTATTCAACGTCCATCCCTGTCGTCGTGTGGCCGGAACGACGGATATGGGCCATGGCGCCACATGAACGGGGCCTGCTCACTCGCCTCATGCGCGACATGGACGCCGCCACATCGAACTGGAGGACATCGAGCTGCGCCGGCCGACCCTGGACGATGTCTTCCTCCAACTCACGGGCCGTCCGGCCGAGGACCCGCGGCATGGAGAGGACACGATTCGGTGACTCAGTACCGTACCGGGCGGACCCGGGACCACGAGGAACGGACCGACGGCGAAGCGGCCGGCGGAAACGGGGATCAAGAGGCGGTCGACATGGCGCAGGGAGAGGTGCTCGAGTTCGAGGAGTACGTCCGCACCCGGCAGGACGCGCTGCTGCGCAGCGCACGGCGGCTGGTACCGGACCTGGTCGACGCGCAGGACTTGCTCCAGACGGCGCTGCTTCGGACGTACGGCCGCTGGGACGGGATCGCGGACAAGTGGCTCGCGGACGCCTATCTGCGCCGGGTCATGATCAACACCCGGACCGAGTGGTGGCGGTCGCGGAAGCTGGAGGAGGTGCCGACCGAGCAGGTTCCGGACGCCTCGGTCGACGACTCCACCGAGCAGCACGCGGACCGCGCCCTGCTGATGGACGTCATGAAGGTTCTCACTCCGAGGCAACGCAGCGTCGTCGTCCTGCGACACTGGGAGCAGATGTCCACGGAGGAGACGGCCGCCGCCCTCGGCATGTCGGCCGGAACGGTAAAGAGCACGTTGCACCGGGCGCTCGCCCGGCTCCGCGAGGAGCTGGAAAGCAGGGATCACGCCGAGTTCGGCCTACGCGCGTGAGGAGCGGGAGCGTTGCGCGGCCCAGTGCTGAATTCCGCTTTCGGTGGGTATAGCTACTGGTTGCGGGTGCTCGGGGGCGGGTGCTGGACGATGGTGTTACGGGCACGGCCAGGTCGTGACGAGGGTGAGCAGGCGGTGGTCCACCGCTCGGCGCTGGTGGTGCGGCGTTCGTAGTCGCGGGCCAGGCGGCGGGTGCGCATCAGGTGGGCGAAAAGACGCTCGACGATCCACCTATCAGTTTCGTGGAATCTGACCGCAGTGGAGATCATCTCTCTGCGGTACGACCACGGACTGAGGAGATGTGTTGAGCACGGTGGTGCTGGAGGAGAAGTGGCCGGTGCTCGGCCGGCAGGAGCAGGCGGCCGGGTGGTTGCGGGTGTGGACCGACCTGGGGCGGGCGCCCCGGACCATCGATGCCTATGCCCGAGGTCTGGCCGAGTACCTGGAGATGTGCGAGCGGGAGAACGTCGATCCGCTGACCGCGAACCGGGCCCATATCGCTGTCTACGTACGGGAGTTGACCTCACGGCCGAGTCGGTGGGGCGCGAACGTGGTCTCGATCGACTCGGGCTCGGGACTGGTCAACGCCACCATTCAGCAGCGCCTTGTGCCGGTCCGGCTGTTCTACGACTTCCTCATGGAGGACGGGCAGCGCGACTCCAACCCGGTCGGCCGTGGCCGCTACACGCCCGGCCGCCGACGCGGCGGGCATGAGCGCGGCCTCGTGCCGAGGCTGACGAAGCGGCCCTGGATACCCACCGAACAGCAGTGGATGGATGTCCTCGCGGTCGCCGCCGAGGAGCCGATCCGCAACCGCGTGATGCTCGCCCTCGCCTACGACGCCGCACTGCGCCGCGAAGAGCTGTGCTCCCTGCGTACCGACGACCTCGACCCGGCTCACCGAACCCTGCGGGTGCGGGCTGAGACGACCAAGAACCGGCTGGAGCGTGTTGTCCCGTACTCCGCGCCGACCGGCGTCCTGTTGTCGGGCTACCTCGCTCACCGGGCGACGATCAGCCGGGCACGCGGACCGCTGTTCCTGTCGGAACCCGGCGCAACCACGCCCAGCCGCTGAGCCTGTGGACCTGGTCGAAGGTGATCCGCCGAATCGCGCTGGACGCTGATGTCCCGCGATTCTCCACTCACACCACGAGACACCTGTGCTTGACCGACCTCGCCCGGATGGGCTGGGAACTGCACGCCATCGCCACTTTCGCCGGCCACCGCCACACCGACTCCACGCTCACCTACATCCACCTCTCGGGCCGGGACCTGGCCGACAAGCTCAACCGTGGCATGGAGCGGATCCACGGCTGGCGGGTGCAGATGCTGGCCCGCCTGGGCGAGCCCTCGAAGGAGGCGGTCTGGCAGTGATCGCGCTGACCGCCACCTCCGCCTCCACGACGGACACCTCGCTGTCCTGGCCGTGGCCGGTTGAGCCGGACCGCTACGACCGGCGCCCCGAACTCACCGGCGACGAACGGGAGGCGCTTGTGTCCCTGGGAACGGACCTGCGCCGCTACCCCGGCGGCCACGATCCGCAGGCCCCTCAGTGGAAGACCGTTCGGCGGCTGCTTCGCCCGCTCGACGACGTGCGCGCATCGCTGTGGTGCCCGGATGACGGAAGCTACCGCCGCCGCGTCGACGACGCTATTGCTCTGATTCTCCTGCGTTGTGCTGCACACCGCCGGACGGTCTGGGCCTGGTCAGCCGAGGACTGGCTCGCTCTGATCGGCGCCAGCGCCAGGCAGTTCACCGCGAACGCCCCAGGATGGGCCGAGGGAACCGCGCGCCCGTATCTGACCGCATACGCCTACCTGCGCGGTGGCTTCACCGAGTTCGACCACCTGGGCAGCTTCCGACGGCTGCCGCTGGCCTGGCGAGTGTTCGGCAAGCGTCCGGTCGACGAAGCGCAACAGCAGGTTGCGCAGGTGCTTCGTGGCTGGGGTTATGAGGTCGAGGCCGGCATCGACCCGCGGATCTCCCCGGTCCTGTGTCGGACGCTCCTGCTCAACCGCAGCCCGATGCTCGAAGACCTGACAACCGCGGCGTTCGACCGGATCCGTCAGCACCCCGACCTGCCGGATCGATACATCGGCGCCCTCTACGGGATCCAGCGCGCCGTGGCCACGCTCGGGCACTGCTCCCTGCCGCCGACTCCGTATCGCGGGCGGATGCCCGCGGTCGAGGGGACCGCTCAGTCGTGGGCCGAACGGATCGAACGCTGGCACTCCACCAGCACGTTGTCGCGCAAGGTCCGAGACAACCACCGCTCCCTGCTGTCGAAGATCGGACGGTGGCTGGCCGACGAACATCCCGAGATCACGGAGCCGGCTCAGTGGACCCGCCAGACCTGCGCGGCCTGGGTTGCCGCGGTGGACAAGCTCCGAGTCGGGGACTACGTCCAACGAGTCGCCAGTCACGAGAAGCGGGCAGGTCAGCAGATCACACCGCACAGCAAGTCGGGCTACCTCACCGCGACCCGCGCTTTCTTCCGCGACCTGCAGGAATGGGAGTGGATACCCCGGCGGTTCGACCCCGTACGCGCGCTGTCGACGCCCCGAACCATCGCGGCGATGCTCGGCCCCGACCCGCGGGTAATAGCCGACGACATCTGGGCCAAACTGCTGTGGGCCGGGCTCAACATCGGCCCCGATGATCTGCCGACCAGACTGAACAGCCTGCGCTATCCGTTTGAGCTCCTCCGGGTTCTGTCCCTGACCTGGCTGTTCAGTGGCCTGCGCAGTGACGAGATCGCGCGACTTCGCGTGGGCTGTGTCCGCTGGCAGCACGAGGGGTTCCCGATCCCCGGTGACTCCGACGAGGTACTGGCGCGAGACGCCGTCTGCCTGCTGGACGTTTCCACTCACAAGACCGGCACCTCGTTCACCAAGCCCGTCGATCCTCTGCTGGGCAAGGCGATCGAGGCATGGCAGGAACTGCGGCCGCAGCAGCCGAAGATGCTGGACCGCAAGACCGGCGAACACGTCGATCTCCTCTTCGCGATGAGGGCCCGCCGGGTCGCCAAGACCTACGTCAACGGGACGATCATCCCGTCGCTCTGCCAGAAGGCCGGCGTCCCGACCGCCGATGTCCGGGGCAATATCACCAGCCACCGGGCCCGCTCCACGATCGCCAGCCAGCTCTACAACGCAAAGGAACCGATGACGCTCTTCGAGCTGCAAGCCTGGCTCGGTCACCGGAGCCCAGAGTCGACTCAGCCCTACGCCAAGATCACCCCGAACACGCTGGCCAGGGCCTACAACGACGCAGGGTACTTCGAGCGCAACGTTCGCACCATCGAGGTCCTGGTCGACCGGGACGCGGTCACCTCCGGGGCTGCCGCGTCGGGCGAGCCGTGGCAGTACTACGACCTCGGCCACGGGTTCTGCACCTACACGTTCTTCGAACAGTGCCCGCACCGCATGGCCTGCGCTCGCTGCGACTTCTACACGCCGAAGGACTCCAGCAAGGGGCAGCTTCTGGAGGCCAAGGACAACCTCCAGCGCATGCTGGCGAACGTCCCGCTCAGCGACGAAGAACGTGCCGCCGTCGACGACGGCCAGGCCGCACTCGACCAGCTGCTGGAACGGCTGGTCGACGTTCCCACGCCGACCGGATCGACACCCTGCGAGATCGCCGTTCCGGCGACGGCGACGCTCCTACCGATCGGTGCCGTCAACCAGGGCAAATGCTGAGCTACTTGACAAATCAGATTCCACAGAAGCTTCGGCAACAGGATGAAGCCCTTCGCGTCGTCGGGGCGGGGCACGACCTTGATGGTGATGCCGAGGGTGTTCTGCGCCCAGGCGGTGAACTCCGCTCCGCCGTAGGCGTTGTCGGCCCAGACCAGCACGATCTCGGGGTGGGCGGCGTGCAGCCGGGTGAGCAGGATGCGGGCGGCGGCCCGTTCCTGGACGTCTGCGGGGGTGACGAGCAGGTCGACGAAGAGACCGTCCTGGTCAACGATGAGGTGGCGCTTGCGGCCGTTGATGTCTTTGCGTTTGTCGTATCCGCGAGTGGCGCGGGAGACGGTCCCGGCTCCCTTGACGGACTGCGCGTCGATGATCACGCGGACCGGCCAGGGGCAGCGGTCGCTGTTGAGGCGGATGCGGCGCCGCAGCTGGTCGAGGATCTTCGTGAGCACGCCCGCCTTCGCCCAGCGGGCGAAGTATCCGAACACCGTGCGCCAGGGGATGCCGAAGTCAGCGGGAAGCGCGCGCCGCTTCGCGCCGTTGTCGGTGATGTAGCGGATGGCGTCGATCACCCGTCGGCGGGGCCATTTCTCGGGCGCTCCGCCCTTGGCGGTCTGGCAGGCGGGGATCGGCAGCAGTCCTTCGAGCTGGGCCCATTCCAGGTCGGACGTGTCCGAGGGGTAGTGGTAGCGAGGCAGCATGGCGAGGCCGGGCCGCGACCGCGGGGAGGGGAGCCAACTGCCCGGCGGTCGCGGCCCGTTGCCTTTCCGTGGTGGTCATTCCAGGTGGGCCAGGAGTTCGAAGGTGGACTCGACCGCCCTCATCTGCGTGATCACGGTGCGGATGTAGGGGTCGTCGGGCTCCTTCTTCTCGTGGGAGAGCAGGATGCCCTCGATGAAGTTGGCGACGCGGTGGCGGAGGATCTCGAAGAACGCCCGCTCGTAGCCGATCCACACTTCCGGCGCGTCGTCGAGCATCCGGTAGCCCCACGTCTTGTCCCAGGTCACCGGCGGCAGACCGCGGGCAGCCGCGATCTTCCGGAGGCTGGCGATCCCGGTGTATGCCTGGGAGCGGGTGCGCTCGGCTCGGTGGCCGCCATCAGCCGGGTGATGTCCAGCCCCGACGGGCGGGCCTCCTGGAGAGCCTTGAGGACGGCTTCGGCATGGACGTGAGCGGGGACGCCCCGCCCCATCGCCTACTCGCCCGACCCTTTCAGCAGCCTCATCAGCTGCTCGTCCAGGTCGACCTCGCCGCGGGTGACGGCGTTTTCGATCCAGTCCGCCGCGGCGCGCACCCGCGACAGGCCGCGCTCGATGGTGTCGCGTTCGGCGGCGTCGTAGGAGGCGCCCTTCAGGTGCACGATCCGGCCGGCCGTGGCGACGAACTGGGCGCAGGCCGCGACCAGGTCCATGAACTGCGTGCCGTGCTCCATCCGCGCCAGCTGCGGGGCGGCCTCCTGGTGGACGTACTGGGCCTGCTGGCGGAACCGGTCGAACTGCGCCTCGTTCACGGCATGCCGGGCCGTGTCGTCGGCCATCGCCTTCGACGCGACCGCGGGACGGCGCAGGAAGTCCGTGGTCACCACCGCCGCGACCGCGTCGTACGAGGCCAGGTCGTGGATCGCCTCGACCTTCTCCTGGACGTCCTGCGGGGAGTCGACCTTCCAGCCCACCACCCGTTTCGCACTGTCATGGGTCCACCGCGGCGTCCCGTAGCGCGGGTGGGGCGGGGGGTTGTTGACCGCCTCGAACCGCTCCGCCTCGTCACCGATCGCGGCCAGGATCTTGTGGATGGTGTGCGACACGTCCGGGCGCCGGCGCTGCTTCGGCCAGCGCGAGGACACCCACCGGTAGTCCCGCACCGTCGTGTAGGCCAGGCCGATGTCCTCCGCGAACATCCGGCGAATCCTGTTCAGTGCCCCGGGCTCGGCCGCGCACGTCTTTCCCATGGTCCCGACCGCTCAGGCGCTGCGGTCGGCCGGTCATGACATCCTGTTCGCCGGGCAGGCCCCGGTCACCGTGTTGAGGCCGACCGGGTTTCCCCTGGTCGAGGTGGGCGACGGAACCACCACGGCCGAGATCTTCGCTCGCTTCAGCAAGAACGGGCCGAAGGAGCTCACGCAGGAGGAGATCAACCGCCTTGCCGTGATCGGCTTTGCCGAGCACAGCCGGTCCGCCCTCGGCGATCTGTTCCGGCTGGCCGAGACGTGGTGGCCGGACGTGATCGTGCACGCCACGATGCAAGGCACGGCGCCACTCGTCGCGGCCGTGATGGGCATCCCAACGGTGGTCCACAACTTCGGGGTGACCGCGGGCCTGCCCTACGTCGAAGGGATGGCCGCCGAGTTGGCCGGCGAGTACCGGGCCCGCGGGGTGACCGGGCCGCCTGAGCGCACCGTGCTCGACGTGGTCCCCGCCTCGCTCGGCGGCGACGGCACGGGCCGGCGGGTCAGGTACGTGCCGTTCAACGGCGGCGGCCCGCTGCCGGCGGACCTGGTCGCGCGCGGCGAACGGCGGCGGTTGTGGTCACGCTCGGCACGGCTCTGTCGCGGACGGCAGGTGCGCGGTACGTCGTCCGGCTCATCGAGCAGGCGGCCACGGTGGACGCCGACTTCCTGCTCGCCCTCGGCGGCGCAGACCTCGCGCCGCTGGGCGAACTGCCGCCCAACGTAAGGCCGTTGTCGGACTGGGTGCCGCTTGCCCAGCTGCTGTCCGGCTGCGACGCCGTGGTCCACCACGGCGGAGCGGGCACCATGATGGCGGCGGCGACCGTCGGCATCCCGCAGCTGTTCCTGCCGAGTGACGCCGACCACTTCACCAACGCCGCGGCTGCCGTTGCCCAGGGCTTCGCCCTGCGCGCCGAGCCCCAGGGGGTGGACGGCGACCTGCTCGACACCCTCCTGAACGACGACGCCCTGTGCAAGGCTGCCCTTGCCATGCGGGACGAGATCGCCGCGCTTCCCTCCCCGGCCGACATGGTCCGCAACATCGAGAGCCTGGCGACCGCCGCGCGCTGAGCACCGCGTCGCCTCCCGCCCTGGCTCGCTCCTGACACTCAGCGCCGCCGCACGTGCGTACCTGCCTCGACTGGGCCGAGCAACGTCTCTGCTTGACGGGCGGTCTGGGCGCGTCCGTCTTCCGCCACGCGGTCGAGGAGTCGTGACTCGTCCGCGTGGACGTGATGCAGAAGCGTCACCTCGGTTGCGCGCGGAGGTGGACGGATCATCCCGAAGGATCTGATCTGCGGGTCCGAAGAGCGCGGCATGGTCTGGCGACGCGCTCGATCCGTGGCCCGGTATGGTCCATTCTCCGGTAGAACCGGCGCAGCAGCGGGCGCACGCCCCGCTGGACTGCACCCGCGCCGCCCGCGTGGTCCTCGTGCTCGCGGGTGGCGAGCGTTCGGGGAGGGGCTGGAGCGTCACGCGTCCACCACCTGTGGATCGCGCCAGGCAGGGGCGGCTCGGTGAGCGTGCCGGCCATGACGTGGGCCATCGCGCAGCACATGCGCGTGGCCGGGGAGGCGCGACGGCGCTCGTGGCTCCCGCACGAGCCGCCGGTCCACTGGCCGTTCGCCGCGAGCGTGACCATCGCATTGGCCAGCCTCTGCACGTCCACCGTCGACCATGTTTGCGACCCGGTCCACTCCCCGCGGCATCCGGCCGCTCGCGACCGCGGGGAGCCTGGTGGGGGGCGGACGCTCTGGGTGTCGGCACCGCCCGGACTGGAGGGTCAGGGCACGACGGGCAGCAAGGCGCGGGGAATCGAATCGTCCGCCGGTGCCGATGGTGTTGGTGCCGGCGTTCCGCGTGGCCAGTGCGTTGGTGTCGGGGCCGGCCTGGCCCGTCCGCGGGGGTGTCAGCGGTCCCGTGAAGTGGCCTGCGATTTCGAGGACGAGGATTTCTCCGGGGTGGATGAGCATGCCGGTCGGCCACAGACCGAGATCGAGCTGTACGGGGATCCCCGGTTCGACGAGGTCCTCGCGTTCGTGGGAGAGGTACGGCTCCAGCGTCATCGATTTTTCTGCGTCGAGGGCCCGGTGGGAGGCGCAGATCCGGCCGAGCGGGCCTGCGTAGGCGAGCGCGGACGGCACTTGCCGTCCTGTTCGAGGGACCGCACGAACGTCCTCCAGGACCTCGATGTCGACCTGGACGGGCCGCGCGCCCTCGGCGTGCACACTGCCGGCGGGGATGAGCCGGGTCCCCGGAGCCGCTCGTGGTCGAGCCGGTCGACTGCGACCACCGGTGTTCCAACGGGGTGCCACCTCGATCGAAATCGAGCTCGTCGGAGTGGTCGCTGACCCATGCCCGGTTCACCGCGCCGAAACTCACCGGCACGCGAACGTCGGCCAGGATTCGGGTTCTCCGAGCGCGACGGCGAGGGTTGCTGATCCGGTAGCGCGTGCCTGCGTTTCACGCCCATCCGTGCAGCCAACGGGGGTGGTACGAGGTGTCGGCTCCTCCCGGCGGTCGTGTCCTCGCTGGACATGGCGTCCTCCCTGTCCGTGCGGTGGCTCGGCTGCGGCCGGCCGGTCCACGCATGCGTAACGCTGCGTGGCCCTGGGGAAGGGAGGAACAGCGCCTTCCGTTGATTGGAAACGGGGCAACGGTGTAGACCGGGGCAATCGGCGCTGGCAGCCACCGGCAGCACCTCCGGCAACAGTCGGACCGGACCATCCTGCTCAGCAGCCTCGCCCCGAGCCCATTCCGGCTGTCTCGTGCGCTTGGCCGCACCGCCAGGGCACCGCCCGCGCGGCGGCAACATCCTTCCTATACGGTTCCGGCATGTCCGATCTCGACGCCGAGCAACCGTCGGCCACCGGCTCCCCGGAACCTTCTGCTCATGAGCTCGAAGTCTGGCGCGAGCGGCTCAAGGAACGGATCTACGCGGTGATCACCATGCTCGCCGTGGTGGTCGGACTGGCGCAGAACGTGCATACCGGGCACAGCACGGCAGCGCTGTACGTCACGGGCACCGCGGTGGGCTTGTGGCTGGCGACGTTGGTGGCCGACATGCAGGCCCACCGCGTCGTGCATCAACGGTTGGCCAACCGCCGCGAGGTACGGCGCCTGCTGTTCGTCAGCAGCCCGTTGCTCAGCTGTGCCGCGGGCCCGCTTCTGATGATCGCCCTGTCGGCGGGCGGCGACTTCGATCTGTCCACCGCGCTGTGGATCGCGGTCGGCGTGGACGTCGCCTCGATGGCGGTCTGGGGCTTCGCGGGCGGGCTGCGGATGGGCGGTGGGGTACTGCCTTCGTGCGTGGCGGGGCTGATGGACGTGGCGATCGGCTCGGGCGTGGTGATGGTGAAGGTGATCACTGGGCACTGAGGGCGTCGGCGGGGGGCGATGTCCCTGGTCCGGAGCATCGGCTTCAGCCGTCAATGGCCCGGCCCTGCGGGTGAGGCCGGGCACGTGCGGGGTCGATGTGCCGGTCGGCCGCTGTGCGAACCGTTCGGTATCGGACTGAGTGTGGCTGTCACGTGTTCGGCTGCCAGGCCGCGAGGGCGGCGTCCACCGTGTGGGCCACCGTCTCCCTGTCCGGCTGCGCGCCGAGCATGAGCCGCAGGAAGAGCAGGGGGCCGAGGATCCGGGAGGCCAGGTCCTCGGTGTGGTCTTCGACGCCGGCGCGTAGTTCACCACGTGCGACGGCGGCGGCGAGCGCGTCGGTGAGATGCTCGCCGGCCCGGCCGAAGATGTCGTCGCGCAGGCTTCGCGTGTCCGGGTCCCGCACAGCGCGCTCCATGACGGTAGCGATTACGGAAGCGGAGACCGGCTGGTTGAGCCAGTCGGCTTGCTGCTGCATATGCGTCACCAGTTCGTCGCGGAACAGGCCGTGACCCAGGGTGAACGGGGGTGGGCGGCGCTGGTCAGCGTATCCAGAAGGAGGGACTGTAGGCCGGGCCAGTGCCGGTAGACGGTGGCGCGGCCCATTTTGGCCCGTGCGGCGACGGCGGCGTGGGTGATGCGTCCCGGTCCTCCTTCGGCGAGGAGTTCGGTGGCGGCGGCCAGGATCTTGGTGCGGCTGCGGCGGGCGCGGGGGTCGCTATGCGTACGGGGCATCGGGGCGCTCTCCTTCCGAGCAACTTGTGAGACGGCTTGACTCACAAGCTCGCTCTGATACATACTGTCTCACAGATGGCGAGGTGCTCGCGGCAGCGAGCCCCGCACGTCATCACCCTTGAGGCTCCAAGGAGAGAACTCATGTCTGTGACCATGAATGAGAACGCCATCGTCCTCCGTTTCGCCGACCGTGCCACCGCCTACCAGGCGCTCAGCGAGCTGAAGCACCTCAACTCCGCCACCACCGAGGTCCGTGGCGCCGTCCTGATCGAGCGCATGGACGACGGCACCGTCCACCTCCCCGAGGGCATGGAAACGGAGTCCGGACGCGGCACCGCGGTCGGTTCGCTGGTCGGTTCGCTGGTGGGCATCCTTGGCGGCCCCCTCGGGCTGTTGATGGGCTGGGGCATCGGTGCGCTGATCGGCGGAGGACACGACTACAAGCGGGCCACCGAAGCGGCCGAGGCCGTCGGTGCCTTCACGCCGCATGTCCCGCCGGGCGGCACCGTCATCCTGGCCGGCATCGAGGAGGCCGACACGGAGGCGATGGACCTGCTGGCCATACGCTACGGTGCGGCCCTCGAACGCCGCCCCGCCGACGACGTGCGGGCTGAACTGAAGGCGATGGAGAAGGCGGTCGACGAGATCAGGAAGCAGGAAGCCAAGGGCAAGCGCGACCTCAAGCGCGCCGACCGCGAGCACAAGGCCAGCGAGCGGAAGAGCAAGGACAGCGCCGACACGCCCGGGCCGAACCTTGCCCCGGCCGTCACGTCGGCCACGGACGCGGGGTAACACCCCCCTACCCCGCAAGGTGGGGGCGGGCCGGCCAGGTCCGCTCCCACCGCGCCATCGGCTGCTGCGTCGGTCACCAGGAGAAACTTGGCCGCCTCCAGCCGGGTGTGCTCCGCGTAGTGGGCCGGCGCCATGCCCAACTCGTCGCGGAACATCACGGCGGGTTCGAGGACGACCGCGTCCAGGAACCTGGCGCAGGCGGCGCGTGGTGGGCGCCCCGGCCTCGGACCCCCGAACTCGGCCTGCCCGCCCGGAGGTTGCAGGAGGACGACCATCCACCGGGCAACCTGGCGGGCAACGTCGGCGCCGTAGTCGTTCTCGATCATGGCCAGGACCAGGTCGGTGCTCGCGCTGAGCTCGGCGCCGGTGACGGAGGGGCAGTCTTCGATGAAGAGGGCGTCCGAATCCACCATGACGTGGGGGTACTCCAGGGTGAACCGCGTACAGCGTGTCGAGTGGCTCGTCGCCCGGCGTCCGTCCAGCATCCCGAGGGCGGCCGACGCGAAGGCCCCGGTGCAGACGGCGGAGATCCGCCACACCCGTCGGCTCGCGGGCTGCCGCCAGCGCCTCGCAGACCGCGTTCGACGTCAACTCCTCCGGTATGTCATGCGTGCCCAGGGCGAAGGTGCCGCCGATGACGTGCCCTTGCATCCTGTACCAGTACCGGCCGAGTGCTGCGCTCTGCGGCGTCGGGGGTCGTGATTGCCGGTCATGGAAACGGCTGTAGGTACTTCTCGGCGTCCCGGCCCGACCCTGTGTCAGGGCGTGGGCAGCGCCGTGTGCAGAGCTGCGGTGAGGTCCGCGATGAGGTCATCGGGGTCTTCCAGCCCACCGCCAGACGCAGCAGGCCGTGGGCGCGAAACACCTCGAGGAACATGGCCGCGCGAGCGGCGGGGCGTCCTCGTAGACGATGAGGGTCTCGTCGTGGCCGAGCGACACGGCGGAGGTGATCAGCCGCAGGCTGTTGACGAAGGCATTGCGGGTGTCGTGCTCGGCATCGAGAGCGAACGCGATCAGCGCGCCGAATCCCTGCCCGCCGAACTGGCGCCTGGCCAGCTCGTGCTGCGGGTGTGCCGGAAGCCCTGGGTAGGCGACGTGTAGCACGCGGGGATCGCCGTCGAGGAACTCAGCCACGCGCTGGGCGCCGGCGAAGTGCTGGCGCAGGCGAAGCGGCAGCGTGGTGCAACCACGGGAGATCAGCCAGGCGTTGAACGGGGAGATGGCAGCGCCCACGTTGATCGTGGCTTCGGCCTTGATCGGGACGATCAGCTCCCGCGGCCCGATGACGGCTCCGCCCATCGCGTTGCCGTGCCCGTTGATGTACTTGGTCAGGGAATGCATCACCAGGTCGGCGCCGTGCTCCAGTGGACGGAACAGCGGCGGGGGTGTGCAGGTGGAGTCCACGGTCAGCAGCGCGTCGGCCGCATGGGCGATGTCGGCCAGGGCCTGGATGTCGGCAGTCTTGGCGGTCGGGTTGGCGATGACCTCGGTATGGATGATCCGGGTGGTGGGGCGCATCGCAGCGCGTACGGCATCGAGGTCGGTGACGTCGACGAACGTCGCCTCGATACCGGACTTGACCGGCAGTAGTTCGGCGAACAGCCGCCATACCGCGCTGTAGGTGACATCGGAGACGATGACATGGTCCCCGGCGCGCAGATGCGTGAAGAACGCGGCGTACAAAGCCGCCATGCCGCTACCCAGCACGACCGCGTCCTCGCCACCCTCCATGATGGCGAGCTTGGCCTGGAGCCCGAGCTGATTCGCGCCGGACTCGCGGGTGTAGACGAGCAGATCGGGATTGTCCTGGTCGAGCGTGAACGGGTCCTTTGGCAGGCCGTAGGAGTTCGCCATGATGATCGGTGTACGGATCGCGCCCGTGGTGGCGTGGGCCTGGTTCCCGGAGTGCACCGCCTGGGACTGGAAGGCGAGCGTGGCCGGATCGTGCTTGTCGGGCCGGGCGGGCGGAGTGGACGGGTTCGGCATCGGACTCCATCGAATCACTGTGGGCGATCTCTGCCCCGGCAACTGGGCGGAACAGCCCGGCCGCTGCCGTCCGACGTGCCCCGCGACAGACTCCGAGCCGTTCGGGCAACAGGCCGAATACTCCCTGTCCTCCGCGGCCGGCCGCGGAGGACAGGGAGTATTCGGCGGATCGCGCCAACCGGCCTCAGGACCGGATCGCTGCGCGGCGGCGGGTCACCGCATCGTGCGAGGGGAGGAGGGCAGGCGGCGCTGCCGGAGCCCGACGTCAGACGCGGACGGCCTGCGTCGAGCAGCGGAGCGCAACCCGCGGTTCCCTAAGGTGACCTTAGAGTGCAGTAAAACGACCTTGCGTCCAAGTGGCGTCTCCTGACCAGCACATCTGGCAGCCGCGATGCCTGTGCGACGGGCAGGCAGCGTCCGTGACAGCTGCCCCGCTGGAGTAAGAACCCAGTGAGAGAGGGCGCGTTGACGCCGCACGGCTCAGACCTCCGGTCAGCTGCCGCAGTGCGGGCAGTGCGGGCAGTGCGGGGGGCAGGACCGTGGCGGCGACTCGCCGTATCTTCGCGGCGTGCTCGCAAGCCCATCTTCCGCCGCTCACCAGGACTTTCGGGAATCCGAGATCACTTATGCTGAGTCGGACAACAGCGATACTCTCGCGGAGGCCTGGCGTCATGGGTCTGGATCTCAACCTGCTGGTCCCGTTGAACGCACTGTTGCAGGAACGCAGTGTGACGCGGGCGGCACACCAGCTCGGTCTGAGCCAGCCCACCGTGAGCGCCTCGCTGGCCCGGTTGCGCCGCCACTTCGGCGACGAACTGCTCACCCGCGTGGGCAACGTCTACGAGCTCACGCCGCTGGCTGTACGCCTGGCTGAGCAGACCGCGCAGGCGCTCGGCTCGGCGGACCGGGTCTTCCAGATCGGCCCCGCCTTCGACCCCGCACTAGCGGGACGCGAGTTCACCCTGGCGGTGAGCGACATGCATCTGGCCACCTTCGGCCGGGCCTTGGCGGCTCTGGTACGAGACGCGGCACCAGGGTTGCGGCTGCGGTTCCAGCACATCACCCCGTACATCGTCGGCCATGCCCATGATCATCTACGCACCGTCGACGGCATATTGCTGCCGCAGGGGCTGGTGGCGAATCTTCCGGCCATCGACCTGTACGAGGACCGCTGGGTGTGCGTCGTGGCGTCCGACACCGCCATGCCGGAGCCGCCGACCTGCGAGGAACTCGCCGTACGCCCGTGGGTGCTGCCCTATCACTTCCCGACGATGGGCTTCTCGCCCCTGCGCCGACTGCATGCAGAGGGCTTCGAACCGCGCGTCGAGATCACCGTCGAGAACTTCCTCACCATCCCGTACCTGATCGCCGGCACCGACCTGGTGGGCGTGATCCCCGAACGCGCTGCCCGCCTGTTCCCCACAGGCTGCGGCACGGTCGTGGTCGAGCAGCCCTTCGAAATGGGGCGGCTGGTGGAATCCCTGTGGTGGCACCCCCTGCACGATCGCGACCCCGCGCACATCTGGCTGCGGAAGACCGCGGCCCGGGCCGGCCGACTGGTCGCCGCTTCCTAATGGTGTTGTCAAGCTGCTGTAGCCGCTGGGGGCGTCACTTCGTAACACCGTCGGTCACGGATCAGAGCCCACAGGACGTTGACGCGTTGGCGGGCAAGGGCGAGCACGGCCTGGACGTGCTTCTTGCCCTTGGCACGTTTGCGGTCGTAGAACTTCCGTGAGTTCGGGTCGCAGCGGACGCTGGCCAGGGTGGAGGTGTGGAAGACGCGCTGGAGTGTTCGGTGGCAGGCGATCGGCCGGTGGAGGCTGCCGCTGACCTTGCCGGAGTCGCGAGGTGCGGGGGCGACGCCGGCGAAGGCCGCCAGGGCGTCCGGGGAGTCGAAGTCGTCCAGACTGCCGCCGACAGCGGCGACGAACTCGGCGCCCAGTACGGTGCCGATGCCCGGGACGCTCAGGACGATGTCAGCGAGTTCGTGTTCGCGAAATTGGCCCTCGATGAGCTTGTCGATCTCGGAGATCTGCTCGTTGAGGGCCATCACCTCCTCGGCCAGGGTATGGACCAGCTTCGCGGTGGTCTTCTCCCCGGGGACAGCGGTGTGCCGGCGCTCGGCGGCCTCGACCGCGGCTTCGGCCAGGGATCTCGCGTTGCGGACCTTGCGGTTGGCCAGCCACTTCGTCAGCCGTGCGGCGTCGGCGCGGCGGATCGCGGCCGGGGTCTGGTAGCCCGTCAGCAGCTTGAGCGGGCCGGTGTTGGTCAGTTCCAGGGGCCGTTCCAGGGCCGGGAACATGCTCAGCAGGGTGCCGCGCAGGCGGTTCACCACGCGGGTGCGGTCCTCGACCAGATCGGCACGGCGCCCGGTCAGCAGCTTGAGCTCGATGGCGGCTTCGTCGCCGGGACGGATGGGCCGCAGGTCGCGGCGCATCCTGGCCTGGTCGGCGATCACGTAGGCGTCGCGGGCGTCAGTCTTGCCTTCGCCGCGGTAGCCGTCGGCCGCCCGGTTCACCAGGCGGCCGGGAACGTAGAGGACTTCCTGGCCGTGGTTGACCAGCAGCGCCAGCAACGGCGCGGGCTCGCCGCCGGTCATGTCGATGGCCCAGGTGACCTGACGGCCGTCGGCCGGGTCCAGGACGTCACCGATCAGTTTCAGCAGCTCGGGTTCGTCATTGGGGACCCGCCGCGACAACAGCGTCTTGCCGTCGGCATCCAGTGCGAGGCCGTGGTGGTGGCCCTTGCCGCTGTCGATCCGCGCCCATATCCGGCTCATCATGCTCCTGACCCGCTTGTTCGTGCTGTTCGTGGCCACGGACGACCTCGCCGGCATTGCTCTACACAGCGACAGATTCGCACTTCCTAATCGGCGGCCGAGTCGTCGTGGGGCGCCGGGCGGCGAAGCGGCGTAAGCCACGAGCTGGCAGCAGCCTGATAGCCACACCCGGCGTCCCTGGGCGATCCAACCCTACGAATGGCTCGATCAACCCGATCAAGAAGGTAGAGCCAGCCTGAGCGATCCGGACTCACTGCTGCAACTGGGCAAACGGGGCGGCTACCTGCAGGGATACAACCTGCAGATCGTGTGCGCGCGCCGCCAGATACTGCTGGCCATCGCCCTGCACGACAACCCGTCGGACCGCACAGCACTGATCCCGATGGTCAGGAAGACCCAGGACAACCAGCACGCGGCAGGTCTGTCTGGCGACATCCTGCTCTGGCTCGCGCACAGCGGATACGCCAGCGCCGCCTCCTTCGAGGAGCTCGCCGACCTGCCGCTCCTGGTCTCGGTCACCAGCGAGGCTGACCAGGCAGGATTCCCCGCGAAGCGCCAGGCCGCCCCCGCCGGCCAACAGGCCATGGCCGACCGCCTGGCGACCCCGACCGGCCGGGCCCAGTACCGCCAGCGCAGCGCTCTCGTCGAGCCGGGATTCGCCCAGCTCTTCCAGCGATTCGGCCGACACCTCAACTACCGCGGACGCCGAGCCGTCGACACCGAGATCAAGCTCCTCGGCACCGTCCACAACCTCAGCAAACTCCTCGTCGGCACCGCAAAATCGCGCTCTTGACTCCAGGACGGGGGAAGTCGTGCGACAGCCTCTCACCTGCCCGGCCCGTGCACCGAAACCCTCAACGCCCGGACCAGGCAGGCCACTTGCCTCGAAGAACCGACGGCCCGTCACCCGCTACGACGTGGGCAAGACCGTGAAACGACCCGAGAACATCACCGAACGAAACCGACTCAGACCATAAAGAACAAGCTCAGGGATGGTGCGCTGCGAAACCGCGGATCAGCGGCGGCTTGTTCGTCTAATGAACATGACCGTTGAGCGTGACGGGGGTCACTCCTAACTTGACGCTGCTCGGCCGGTCGCCGCCGCGCCGAGCAGCCTTCTGAATCAGGTCCGGTGGATGGGCGACGCGGAGACGCTCCGCGAGCTCAGGGGCGGCATGGCAGCGGTGTTGCCGGGATGACCGCGACAAAAAGCACCCACAGCAGGGTCCGGCAGCGGACGCCGGTTCCACAGCAGCGCTTCACGCCAAGGAGTCGTCCATGGTTCAGATCGATTCACCCAAGGCGGTAGAGGGAGAGGGTGGCAGATACACCCTGACCTCGGGCACCCTGGCCGCGGTGGTTCTCGCCGTGTGCCTCGCGCAGATGGCCCTTGCCGTCCCTTCGCTCATCACCGGGCTGCTTCAGCAGGATCTCGCGCCGTCGTCGGCCCAACTGACGTGGGTCGCCGACGCCTTCTTTCTTCCTGTCGCCGCGTTGGAACTGGGCTTCGGCGTGTTCGGCGACCTGTTCGGCCGTAAGCGTCTGCTCGTGGGGGGCGCCGCGCTCATCGCGGTCGGCTCGACCGTCGCGGTCCTGGTGCCGGGTTCGGGATACTCGACCGACACCCGGGTGTCGTTGCTGATCCTCGCCCAGCTCCTCAGCGGCATCGGGGCCGCGGCCATCTTCCCGACGAGCCTCGCCATGGTGGCGGCCGGCACCCACACCACCGCCACCCGCGCTCGTGGCGTGGCGATCTGGGCCGCCGCGCTGTCGATCGGCGGTTTCCTCGGACCGCTCCTTGCGGGCCTCTCCACCAAGATCCACAGCGGCTGGGCCGGCAACGCGAACTGGCGCTGGGCCTACGTCGGTGTCCTCGTCATCGCCGCGGTGAGCGCGCTCCTGTCCCTGGCCTTCGCCCGCGACTCCTCCGCGCCCGAGGGCCGGTCCCTCGACTGGCCGGGGCAGATCACCTCCGCACTCGGCCTGTTCGCTCTGCTCTACGCCGTGATCCAGGGCTCCGAGAGCGGCTGGGGGAGCCCGCAGATCGTCATCGCGTTCCTCGCCGCGGCCGTGCTCCTCGGGCTGTTCGTCTTCGGGGAGAACCGTACGGACGCGCCGCTCCTTCTCCTGAGCGTCTTCAAGAACCGGGCGTTCGCCGTGAACTCGGTGGTCACCGTGATCGGGATGTTCGGCTTCCTCGCGATCATGTACTCCACCAGCATCCGCCTCACCATCGTCCAGGGATTCAGCCCACTGCGGGCCACTGTCGCCTACCTCTTCTTCGGAGGCATCGGCCTTGTGCAGCTGCCCCTCACCTTCAAGCTGCTCGAGCGGTACAACCCCCGGTGGGTTCTCTTCAGTGGCCTGACCCTCATCGGCGCCAGTGGGCTGTGGTTCGCCGGCATTCCGACCAGCAACCGGGCACTGCCGTCCATCTTCGGACCGCTGATCCTCGCCGGCGTCGGCTCGGCACTGGCCTTCGCCGCCATCAGCGCGGTCGCGGTCAACACGTTGCCCAACCACCTCGCCGGCATGGCAAGCGGCGCCACGAGCACGTTCCGGGACCTCGGGTTCGCGCTCGGCCCCGCGATCATGAGTGCTGTCGCACTGAGCCAGGCCGCCAAGGAGATCTCCCGCAACCTGGCCGGCAATCCGACCCTGAGCAAGGCCTACGCGGCTTTCCAGGCGGCCCCGGCCCATGCTCCCGCGGATCAGAAGCCGCAGTTGGAGGCGGCGGTGCACGCCGTGGGCTCGGGCCCGCTCGGCGCCAACTCGGTGCCGGGCAGCATCACTTCGCCGGACGGTCACGTCATCCCCTTCAACCCGCTCAAGGACGTCGCTTTCCACGCCCTCAGCAGCAGCTACTCCCTGGCGTTCGTCCTCGGTGGCGCGGCCGCTCTGGTGGCGGCGGCGCTCACCCTCGTAGGCGGGCCCGGTGGCGTGGACCAGGCTCATCTCGACGACGACCCGCACACCCTCGACGGCTGACCGCCCGACGAGCACGCCGGCGCCGGGACAACCGGAGCGCTCGCCGCGACTCCCCGAAAGCGGTGGTCGCGGCGGGCCATGGCGTACAAGAGAAAACGATCAACCGACACACTCGGACAGGAGTCGCACCATGACCACGACACACCCGGGGACGAGCAGGAACGACGTCCGGACACCGGCCACGGTCGCCGAGGCGGAGGCCGCGTGGCTCGTCGCGATCACGAAGGGAGACGAGGAACAGCGTGAACTCATGCTTCCCGACTGTGTGATCGTGCACGGCCCGGTCGGGAACGTCCATGAACGCGAGCACTTCCTCGGCTACAACGCCTCCATGGGACCCACCGTCGAGGCCGAGACCAGCGAGGTGACCTGCCGGGAGCGGGGCGGACGGGCCATCGTGACGTGCTTCCAGAAGATGCGCATCCGTCGCCTGCCCGACCTGCCGCCGTTCCTGGTCCAGGCCGTGGCCACCCGGGTGTGGTTCTCGACCGACGAGGGATGGCGCCTCGGTCACATGCAGCTCTCCCGGCGGCAACCGCCGGCATGACGCGCATGACGTGCCGGTTTCCTCGCCCCGCGAGAGGTCACGAGGTGCGAATGGGGATGCCGGGCCTCCAGCCGAGACTCCTGGACAACCCCAGTCCGCTCGCGACCAGCGAGGGAACGGCCGCCTGCAGTTTGATCGAGCCCGAGGCCACCACGACGGAGAGGGCCGCGACGACCTTGCCGCGGCCGTCGACGATGCGCGTCGCGACCGACTCGGCCCCTTCGCTCAGCTCTTCCTTGACGACCACCGTTCCCGTCGAGCGACAGGACGCCAGCTGGCCACGGAGCTGGACCGGGTCCACGATCGTTCTGGGAGTGAAGCGGCGCAGTCTTCCGGCCAACACCTCATCGATGAACGCCGGACTGCTGTGGCTCAGCAGCACCTTGCCGACGCCCGAGCAGTGCAGGGGCAGCTGGCCGCCGACCTGTGAGGTCAGACCGACGGCGTTGACGGCCGACAGGCGCTCGATGATCACGGCCTGGTCGCCCTGGAGGACGGCCAGCTGCACATGCTGGCGAAGAGCTGTGTACAGGTCCTCCACGAACGGCTGCGCGGCGCTGCGCAGCGTCTCGGCGCGAGGTGCGAGGGTCCCGAGGCGCCACAGCGGCAGGCCGATCGCGAAGCGGTTGTCGCTGGTGCGTTCCAGCGCGCCCGCCTCCACGAGTTCCAGCGTCAGACGTCTGGCGGTCGCGTGCGGCATGCCGGTGCGCCGGACCAGGTCGGCGAGGGTCAGCTCGGTGTTGTTGGGGTCGAAGGCGAACAGCAGATCCCAGAGTCGGGAGCTGACAGTGCGTCCTGGCTCGTTCGCGCGAGGCATGGGCCTCTCCTTCATCCGGTGCGGCGCAGGTGACTCTACCTTCCATGTTCGTTGGATGAATGAAGGTGTTCTTTCAGTGCGCACGTTGCCGGACTCTTGCAGGCAGCCAGTCACCACCTCGCCAGAGGCCAACGGGAGTGAAAGAGCATGATGACTACGGAAGCAGGCCCCAGGATCGCGATCCTCGGCGGCGGCATCGGAGGCCTCGCTGCCGCGGCCTTCCTCCACGACAAGGGCTTCCACAGTGACGTCTACGAGCAGGCCGCAGCCCTCACCGAGGTCGGTGCCGGCCTGGTGATCGCCCCCAACGCCGCCCGCCTGCTCCGGCGTCTCGGCGTGCTGGACCGGTTCATCGAGCGCGCGGTGCAGATGGAGATCGGCTGGGAGTTCCGGCGCTGGGAGGACGGCACCGTCCTCTCCGCGGAGAACCTCCAGGACGGGTGCAAACGCCTGTACGGCGAGCACACGTACACCGCCCACCGCGCCGATCTGCTGAATGCCTTGAGGTCGGCCGTCCCCGAGGACTCGCTCCATCTCGGCAGGCGCTGCGTCTCGGTCGAGTTCGAAGGCGACCAGGCGGTGCTGCGGTTCGAGGACGGCGACACGGTTCGCCCGGACATCCTCATCGGTGCCGACGGAGTCCACTCACGCGTTCGTGGCGCGATCGTCGGGCCGACTCGGACCAGGGAGTCGGGCATCTGCGCCTACCGGGCCCTCGTGCCGGCGCGCAAAGCACCCGAATTCGCCAGGCGGCGCGCCCAGACCCTCTGGATCGGCCCCGACCACCACCTCGTGCACTACCCGGTCTCCGGCGGGGACTATGTCAACCTCGTCGCCTTCGCACCGGCCGGCGCGAGCAGTGTCGAGTCGTGGACGGCCACCGCGACGCTCGGGGAACTGCTCGACGAGTTCGACGGCTGGGATCCGCGTCTGGTGGAGCTGATCAGGTCGGCCGAGACACCGGGACGCTGGGCGTTGCTCGACCGCGAGCCCCTCGACAACTGGAACCGCGGCAACGCGACCCTGCTGGGTGACGCGGCCCACCCGATGTTCCCGTTCTTCGCCCAGGGCGCTGCCCAGGCGATCGAGGACGGCGCCGTCCTGGCCCTCTGTCTCGCGGAGGACCCGGACAGCCCGTCGGCGGCGCTGGGACGCTACGAAGAGCTCCGCCGACGCCGCACGGCGCGCTTGCAGGAGGTGTCGCACGGGAGGTCCCACATCAACCACCTTCCGGACGGCCCCGAGCAGCACGCCCGCGACCTGGCGTACTCGCAGGCCGACCCACTCAGGGCGAACGGCTGGATCTACGAGTACGACCCCGAGCTCGCCGTCTCGGCCTCCGTGTGAGCGGTCCAAGGTCAGCGGGTCGTCAATGATGAACGCCGCGTCCATCACGCCGTCCACGCGGCTGCGCCGAACGGACTCGCACCGCCTGGAACGACGTACCGGGCCGCCGGGAAGTCCTGCCTGCGGGTGTCGGCCTGTCTCGGTCGGACAAGGCGTTGACCATCCAACGAACACGGCCATTGTCGTCACAGGGGCCGCGCCCGAGACTCCGGTACGGACGGCCCGAGATACGGCCCTGTTCCGGCGACTTTTGTCGGCACCCTGAGGATGTCCAGAAGGGCGGATCACCGAATGGCACCCGCAACCGGTAGTGGGCTCGTCGTGCGAACGCTGCAGCGAGCCGGAGTCAACGTCGCCTTCGGCCTGCCCGGAGCACATATCGACGGCATCCTCCAGGACGCCCTGGACGCCAAGCTCCGGATCGTCGACGTGCGCCACGAGATGAACGCCGGCCACGCGGCCGAGGGCTACGCGCGCGTCACCGGAAAGCTGGGAGTCGCCGTCGTCACGGCCGGCGGCGGCTTCACCAACGTCCTGACCTCTGTCGCCAACGCCCATCTGGACCGGACCCCGGTCCTCTACGTCGTGGGCTCCGGGCCTCTTGAGACGGACCAGGTCAACGACCAGCAGGCCGGGTTCGACCAGGTCGCGATGGCAACCCCGGTGACCAAGTTCGCGCACCGCGTCACCCGTACCGAGCTGATCCCCCGCCTGGTCGCCCAGGCGATACGCATAGCGCAGTCGGAGCCCAAGGGCCCGGTGCTCCTCGACATTCCCTGGGACGTCCTGCGTCAGCAGGTCGACGCGGACGAGGTCGAGGACTACCGCATCGACCTCGACGGCACCGGCATCGCCCCCGCCGGTGGCATCGACCGGATCGTCGAGGCGCTCGCCGCCGCCCGGCGGCCGATCGCGCTGGTCGGCAAGTCCTTCGTCACTGCCGAGGCGCGGACACAGTTGCACCAGTTCGCCGCCCGTACCGGAGTGCCCCTCTTCTCCGACTGGGAGGGCCTCGGGGCGATCGTGGGTTCCGAGCAGCACGTCGGTCTCATCCAGTCCCTGGCCACCGTCCCCGAGGACGAGCGGCCCGACCTGGTCCTGCTGCTGGGGCTGCGCTTCGGAATGGCCACCCAGTTCGGCACGGGCCGACTGCTCCCGAAGAGCGCGCGGATCTTCCAGATCGACCCCGACGGCCGTGAACTCGGCCGTCTGCAGGACGTCGAACTCGGCGTCCAGGCCGACCCGATCGGCACGATCGGCCTGCTGAACGAGCGCCTGGGCGACAGCCCCGTGCCCTCCGGGCGCGACGACTGGCTGGGGACCCTGCGGGACATCTCGGCCACCCGGCGATCCGCGCTCGCCGCCGAGACCGAGGAGCACGAGGACGACGCGATCCACCCGTACCTCGTGGTCCGCACGATCGCCGAGAGTGTCCCCGAGAGTGCCACCGTGGTCGTCGACGGCGCCCTGACCGAGCTGTGGCTCTCCGAGACGATCGCCCTCGCCCCGCTGGCCCACTACCTCGGGCACGGCTACCTCAGCTCGATGGGCAGCAACTTCGGCGTGGCCCTGGGAGCGCAGTACGCGGCCCCCGACAAGGCGACGATCCTCGTCACCGGCGACGGCGCCGTCGGCTACAGCCTCGCCGAGTTCGACTCCCTCGTCCGCGCGGGACTCCCGGTCGTCGTGATCGTCCTCAACAACCAGGCCTGGGGCGCCACCCTGCACACCCAGCAGTTCTTCTTCGGACAGGACCGCGTCACCAACAACCGCCTGCAGAACGGCTCCTACAGTGGCGTCGCACGGGCTCTCGGCGCGGACGGCGTCGACGTCACGGAACTCGACCAGCTCCGCCCGGCGATCGAGGCCGCTCTGGCGGCCCGCCGGCCGACGTGCATCGACGTACGGGTGAGCCTCGCCCCCATTCCGCCGGAGGAGCGCGTCCTGAACGGCGGAGCTCCGTTCGGCGGCGTCGAGATCGACGCATGAACCGCCACTCCTGAACCGTCACTCCTGATCCCCCCACGAAGGAGAACCATGAACGACACGACTGACGCCGGAAGCGGCGACGGGGCCGTCGAGGACCGGCGTCATCGTTTCCTCGGAAAGACCTGTCTCGTCACCGGCGGCAGCAGAGGCCTGGGTCTGGCGGCCGCACAGGCCTTCGCGCGCGAGGGCGCACGCGTGGTCATCATCGCGCGGGACCCGGACCAGCTGAAGCTCGCGAGCGATCTGATCGGCCAGGGCACGATCGCCGTGGCGGCCGACCTCTCCTCAGTGGCCGGCATCAAGGCCGCCGTCACCGAGGTCGCCGCACAGGTCGACCACCTTGACGCCGCCTTCCTCAACGCCGGGCAGGCGGGCATCAAACGCCTCGGCGACATGGACGAAGCCACCTGGGACATGGTGTTCGACACCAACGTCAAGGGCTCGTTCTTCCTCATGCAGGGGCTCAGGCCCTTGCTCGCACCCGGCGGGGCCGTCGTCTTCTGCGGCTCGGCGGCCGGCCGGAGGGCCAGCGCGGGAACCGCCGCCTACGGGACCAGCAAGGCCGCGCTGGAGCACCTGACACGCATCCTCGCCGCCGAGGTCATCGGCGACGGAATCCGGGTCAACATCGTCATTCCAGGCGGCATGAACACCGACATCGCCGCCCGCACCACGGGCCTTCCGCCCGGCGGAGCCGAGGCATTCCGGGAGCGGGTCAGGATCAGCACTCCCATGCTCCGAGAAGGAGAACCGGACGAGCTCGCCGACGCGGTGCTCTTCCTGGCCTCGTCCGAAGCCGGCTACATCACGGGCGCGGCCCTCCCGGTGGACGGCGGCGCCACCGGCTTCACCCGCCCGTCTGCCTAGAGACGATCGACGATCGAGGACAACCACCATGGAGTTTCCTTTCGGTCAGCCGACCGACGCCATCATCCAGTTCGCGTACATGGTCCCCGACCTCACCGCCGGGATGCGCTGGTGGACCGGTGAACTCGGCGTCGGCCCCTGGTTCGTGAACGAGAGGATCGGCGGCGCGGGCTCCACCTACCGTGGTGAGCCGGGAAAGGCCGAGTTCACCCTCGCCCTCGCCTTCTCGGGACACATGATGGTCGAGCTGATCCAGACCCTGGACGACGAGCCGTCCGTCTACAGGGACGCCCACGAGCGCCGTGGCTACGGCTTCCATCACATCGCCAAGGCCGTGCCGAACGTCAGGGAAGAGGTCGCACGTCGTGAGGCGGGCGGAGCGTCGGTGCTCTTCCACGGTCGTGTCCCAGGGGGTGAGGTCTTCTTCCTGGAGACCGGTGAGGATGCCCCGGGGATGATCGAGCTCGTCCAGGACGACGAGATCACGCGCGGGATCTTCACTTCCGTCTGGCGGGCATCGGTCGACTGGGACGGCACGCGCCCGCTGCGCGACTTCGCGGAGCTGCTGCCGGCCTGACGGGAGTCGCGCGGGACGCGGCCCGCCTTCCGGCAGGAAGGCGGGCCGTTGGTGATCTCGATGTAGGTGGCACCGGTGACCGGGCGGTGGTCAGAGTTCCGGTGACGGCGGCGCTGCCTTCGTAGCCGGGCCCGGGGACCGTCAGTTCCTGGTTCTACCGGATCAACCTCGGTAAACCGTACCTGGCGACGGGAACGCCTCCTCGGTGGGAACGGTGGGCCGGTCACACGCCCTTGGGGGCAAGGACGATGTCGAAGCGCACCCGGCTCCAGGTGCCGTCGAGGACGCGGCCGTCGGGCGTCGGCGTACCGGCGGGCTGCTGCTCGAACCGCTTGATCAGTGAGTCCTTCACGCCGAAGACGGTGTCCTTGCGGCCGATCGGGTCGCCCTCGGGGAAGATGTGGGTCACCAGCGTGCGTGTCCCTTCGTGGGACACCATGAAGTGCAGGTGGCCGGCGCGCAGCGGTGAGCGGCCGACCGCTTCGAGCATCTTGCCGACGGGTCCGTCGTCGGGGATGGGGTACGGCGTCGGGGTGAGGCCCCAGAAGCGGTAGCTGCCGTCTGCGGCGGAGAAGAGGTGGGCCCGGCCGGCGCGCTTGCCGGCCTCGTACTGCACGTCGTACAGCCCGTCCTCGTCGGCCTCCCAGACCTCGATGAGCGCGCCGGCGAGCGGGGTGCCGTCGGTGTCGGTGACGGTGCCCTCGACCCAGCAGGGCTCGCCGGGGGCGCCGAAGGCCAGGTCCTCGCCGAGCTCGATGGCGGGGGAGTCCTCGACGAAGAACGGCCCGAAGACGGTGGCCTCGGTGGCGCCCTTGTAGGCCTGGTTGTTGACGTTGATGGTCTGCATGCTCGCGCCGAGGGTGTCGGAGAGCAGGATGAACTCCTGCCGGACCTCGTCGGTGATGTGGCCGGCCTTGGTGAGGAAGTCGATCGCCGTCCCCCACTCCTCCTCGGTCAGCCGGACCTCGCGGATGAAGGAGTGCAGGTGCTTGACCAGGGAGGTCATCAGTTCCTGCAGCCGCGGGTCCGGGCAGGCGCCGAAGGAGGCCACGACGTTGTCGACGAGTTGCTGCTCGACCGCCTGCTGCTCCGGCGACACCTCGCGGTAGATGGTGCCGTGGGCACCGGCCCGGGCCGAGCCGGGGTTGACGTAGGTAGCCATGACGGCCTCCTTCAGTTGATCGGGTCGCCGGCCCACGCCGCCGTCAGCAGCGCGGTCAGGTTCTCGTCGGTGACGGGGGCCGGGTTGTTGTCGGGGATGGCCTTCATGATCGGCCCCAGCGCCTTGGCGATGCCGTCCTCGGGCATGCCGTAGTCGCGCAGTGCCCTCGGCGCGTCGAGGGCACTGCGCAGGGTGGCCAGGCCGGCGCCGGCCTTCTGGGAGCCGAATGCCTGGGCGATACGGGACTCCGCCTCGGGAGCGTGCGGGGCGTTGAAGGCCAGCACGTAGGGCAGCACGACCGCGTGGGTCTGTGCGTGCGGGAGGTTGAACATGCCGCCGAGGACGTGGCAGATCTTGTGGTGCATGCCGGAGCCGGCAGAGGCGAACGCGACGGCGGCGAGGTAGGCGCCGTACAGTGTCTGCTCGATGCCCTTGACGCTCGTCGAGTCGTCGGCCACCGTCGGCAGACCGGTCGCGAGTGCGCGGATGCCCTCCTGCGCCAGTGCCCGGTCGATCGGGTCGGCACGCGGTCCCCACATCGAGTCCACGCAGTGCGCCATCGCGTTCAGGCCGCTGGCGACGGTCATCTCGCCGGGCAGGGAGGTGAGCAGAGCGGCGTCGTAGACGACCGAGGCGGGCAGCACCCTGTCGTCCACGCCGGTGGTCTTGGTCTCGCCTTCGGTCAGGCCCCACACGTTGGTCGCCTCGGAGCCCGCGTAGGTGGTGGGCACCGCGACGATCGGCAGCCCGGTGGTCAGCGCCACCGCCTTGGCCAGCCCCGTGGTCGAGCCGCCGCCGACGCTGACGAGGATGTCCGCGCCCGCGTCGACCGCCGTCCGCAGGGCTCGCCCCGCGACCTCGACCGGTACGTGCATCACGACCTCTTCGTGACGCAGGACGACCGGGATCTCCTTGGCGATCGGGTCGGCCAGCTCCTTCTCGCGGTCCGACGCGATCAACATGACCTTGGAGCCGCCGAGTGCCTCGACCTCCGCCGCCACGGCGGCGGGTGACTCCCCGGCTGCGAAGACCACCCGCTGGGGAAGGGTCGCGTGGGTGAACTTCATCAGGCCTCCATCAGCCATTGCTTGCCTTCGCCGTACAGTTGTTCGACGGCTGGGCCGGTGAGGCCGGGAAGCCCGTCCTTCACCGTGAAACCCGCCTTGGTCTGAAGGTAGGCCAAGTGCCGGTAGCCGGTCGGGAACCGGTCCAGGAGTTCCGGGTCCAACGTGAGCGAGGCGGCGGGGTCCACGACGTCGAGCCGGTCCTTCTCGTAGACCGGCTGCCGGCGCACCAGGGTCCAGTGGCCCTCGTGGCGGGAGAGGAAGTCGTAGAAGCGGCCGGTGCACACGACATCGACCTCGACACCGTCGACGCTCGCGCGCTGATTGATCGTCATCTTCGTCTGGGCGATGGCTCGGTCGCCGACGATGTCCGCGGTGTGGCCGCCCAGGAAGTGCAGGATGCTGACGCCGTTCTCGAAGCCCTCGCGGCTGGCCTTGATGAAGTCGGTGGCGCTGCCCTGGAACCAGGTGGCGCTCATCCAGCCGTCACGCGGATGCCAGACCGTGGCGAAGCGGCCCCAGTCCCCGGCGTCGCGCCACAGCGCCCAGTTCTCGATGAGCCGCCGTATCTCGTGGCGGTCGTTGTCGGCCTGCGACATTGTTGACTCCTCGGAAGGGTGGAGATGCTGGTACAGGGGCTCGTCAGACGGACCGGAAGAACTCCTCCAGCTCTCGGTCGAGCCGCTGGGAGGCCTCTGTTTCTCGGGCGTCCGCCAGCCATGCCGCTCCCACCGCCGGGCTGAAGGCAGCGGCTAGGCACCACAGCCAGGGGAGCAGGAGCCGGGGGCGCGGCGCACGCTGTGTCACGTGCGCCGTACGGCCTGGCCGCATCGTCAGATGGGGTAGTGGCGGGATCCCGACTGGATGGTGATCCAGCGCAGCTCGGTGAACTCCTCCAACGCGGCGCGGGACCCGAACCGGCCCCAGCCGCTGGCGCCGACACCGCCGAAGGGCATCTGGGGCTCGTCGTGCACGGTGGCGCCGTTGATGTGGCAGATGCCCGACTTGATGCGGCGGGCCACGTCGAGCGCGGCGGCCGCGTCCCTGCTGAAGACCGCGGCGGAGAGCCCGTACTCGGTGTCGTTGGCGACCGCGACGGCTTCGTCGGTCGAATCCACCTCGATGATGGAGACCACCGGTCCGAACGTCTCCTCGGTGTAGATGCGCATGTCAGGCGTGACCCCGCGCAGCACGGTGGGGTGCACGAACAGGCCGTCGGCCGTGCCGCCCGCCAGGACCTGCGCGCCCTTGGCGCGGGCGTCCTCGATCAACTCGACCACGTGGTCGCGGGCCGCGCCGTGGACCAGCGGACCGACCTGCGAGGCGGGGTCGCTCGGGGGTCCGACGACGAGCTTGGAGGCACGCTCGGCCAGGCGGGAGGAGAGCTCGTCGGCGACCGTCCTGTCCACGATGACGCGCTCGGTCGACATACAGATCTCGCCCTGGTTCATGAAGGCGCCGAAGCTGGCCGCGGCGGCGGCCTCCTCCAGATCGGCGTCCGGAAGGACGAGGAAAGGCGCCTTGCCACCGAGTTCGAGCACGACACGGGTCAGGTGGCGACCGCCGAGTTCGCCGATGATACGGCCGACCCGGCTGGACCCGGTGAAGTTCACGCGCGTCACGGCGCGGTGGGCGATCAGCGCCTCGACGACGGACGGACCGTCCTCGGGCGCGTTGCTGATGAGGTTGACCGCTCCGGCGGGCACCCCGGCGTCGTGCAGCACCTGGACGATGGCGGCCTGGGTGAGGGGCGTCTGCTCGGAGGACTTCAGCACCACGGTGTTGCCCCACACCAGCGGCCACACGATGGAGCGCACACCGAGGATCAGCGGCGCGTTCCAGGGTGCGATGCCGACGACGACACCGACCGGCTGACGTACCCCGAGGGCGGTGAGGCCGGGCACGTCCGACGGGATCACCTCGCCGACGGCCGCGTACGCCTGGGCAGCCGCCTCGACGAGCATGCCCTTCGCGACGTGCACGTTGAAGCCGCACCAGGGGAGGGTGGCGCCCATCTCGCGGCTCATCGTGGCCACGATGTCGTCGGTGCGCTCCCCGAGCAGGACGGCGGCCCGCTCCAGAACCGACCGGCGCGCGGCCGGCGGAAGGCTTGACCACTCCGGAAGAGCGGCCGCCGCCGCGTCCACCGCGAGGTTGACGTCCTCGACGGAGGCCGCCGCGACCCGCGCGATCGGCTCACCGGTGAGGGCCTCGGTCGTATGGAAGTAGCGGCCGTCCCTGGCCGCGACGTGCTCGCCCGCGATGAGGAGGTCGCTGGTGCGGACCGCGCCGGACGGGGGAGCCTCGGTCTCGGTGGCTGACATGTGTTGCCTCATCTCCACAACAGCGGCGATCGCCGCACGAACCCTGCACGTCGAACTCTCCGCCCACGGCGGCATGCCCTGAACCCTCATGTCCGTTCATCGAACAGCCGCATGAGGGTTCAGGGCGGTCGGCCTTCCGGGACGTCAGACCGGCGGGAAACGCCTGCCCATGACCATGTGCGCCAGGCGCCAGCCCTCCGCGGTCTCCTCCCAGACCTTTGTCACTACCTCCTGCATCGGGAACGGCGCGATGTTCTCGTCGAGGACGGTGTACATCTCGTGGAAACACGTGGTGATCGCGGTGTTGCCACGCACCGTGATCTCGAGCTCCGTGGCCTTCGCGGCGACGGAGCGGCGGCGGGTCACATGGAAATGGGCCCAGGTCTCCCGGTCGTCGACCATCCCGACCGGGCCATGGACGACGCGGCTGTCCTCGAGCATGAGGGGGATCAACGCTTTCTCGCCCTCGACGAGAGCGGCGAGCCATGCAGCCTCGGCCTGCTTGATCGCCTCGACGGCTTCGGTGTTCGCGGTGGATGCGGATGTCATAGGTCCAGCTCCAGAATCGGTGAGTGTGCTCGCGATGAGCACGTGGTGAACATGCCGTCGGCGCGCTCACGGTCGGTCAGGACGTCGTCGCGGTGGTCGGGCTCTCCGGCGATCACGCGCACGATGCAGTCGCCGCAGATTCCCTGCTGGCAGGAATAGGGGGCGTCGACGCCGGCCGCGAGCAGGACATCGAGGACGCTCTCGCCGTCCTTGATCTCGAACTCGCCGCCGGTCTTGGCGAGCCGCACCTTGAAAGCCCCGCCGGCCGTGTGGGCGGCGGCGTCCTCCACGGGTGCGAAGCGCTCCTTGTGGATCGCTTCGGCGGGCCATCCCGCTCCGAGTGAGGACGAGATCACGAAGTCCATGAAGCCGCCGGGACCACAGACGTAGACCACCGTGTCGGGGTCGGGCGGGCCGATGTCGGTGGCGGTGCTGAACCGCTGGTCGTTGGGGCCGTCGTCGAAGTGGAGCCGAACGCGGGGGTTGTGCTCCAGCTCGTCGGCGAACGCCGAGTCCGCCCGGCTTCGGGCGCAGTAGTGCAACTCGTACTCCGCGCCCCTGGCTTCGAGCTCGTGCGCCATGGCCAACAGGGGAGTCACGCCGATACCGCCGGCCACCAGCACATGGCGACGTGCCTCGTCCGAGACCCCGAACCTGTTCCGCGGCATGGAGATCCGCAGCCGGTCGCCCTCGCGGAGCCGGTGCATCGCCAGCGAGCCGCCGCGCGACGCCGTCTCGGCCAGCACTGCCAGCCGGTACCGGGTGCGGTCGTGCGGCGGCCCGCACAGGGAGTACTGGCGGACCAGTCCGGCGGCATCGTCCACCAGTACGTCCACGTGGGCACCGGCGGCGAACGCCGGGAGCTCGACGCCGTCGGGACTGACCAGATCGAGCACCACGACCCGGGCGGTCGCGTCGCGCCGGGCGGCCACGATGGTGTCGAGCCACTCAATGCTCATCATTCCTGCTCAGACACCAGCCGCGGCCGGGGCGTCGCCCGCGGGGCGCTTGCCGAGGGTGAACAGGCCGGCGTCGGTGTGGTGGACCTCCGACGCGTCGCGGATGATGTTGATCGGGTCGCGCCCGGCCTCGACGTCGTCGACCATCGTGAGCAGCATGCGACGCAGCATGACGACACCGCGGTCCTGGGTGGCCAGGGTCTCCTCGGAGTCCAGGGTGATCGCTCCCTGTGAGCCCTGGGCCTCAGCGTCACCGGGGAACCTCTGGCGCTCCTCGTCGGTCAGCTCGTGGTTCTGCTTGCCGTTCTGCGTGATGCCGATGGCGAAGTCGACCATGCGCCGGGGATCGTTCGTGCGGATCGAGAAGAAGAGCCGGTGGCTGGTGTCGTCGGAGGGCACGACCCACAGCAACTGGTCCTGCCGTTTGTCGGGGGCGACGGTCACGAAGTCCGGCAGGCCGAAGACGTTGGGAAGGAGTTGCTCCATCGTGAAGCCGAGCTCGCTGACCTCGCCGTCCTCGCCCTCGACCTCGAGTCGCTGGGTCTGCTTCAGGCCGTGGTCCGTGCGCTCGTACGTCAGACGCTCGGCGATGGTGGCCGGGTCGAAGAAGTTCTCGGGGTAGCCGAAGGTGCCGGTGCCCTTCATCTGGTATCCACTGTGCGCGGAGTGGAGCCAGGTGACGTGCGACGGGTCGGCGGAGTTCTCGTAGAGGTTGAGCCAGCTGAAGTCCGCCGGCATGCCGGTGACCGCGGCGTGGGGAACCGGCCAGCTGGCGAAGTACTTCTCGTCCTCCGCGGGGTTCTCCAGCGCGTCGTAGCGGGGGAGTTCGGGCTTGAGCTCGGGCGGGCCCATGTAGACGAAGACCAGGCCGTAGCGCTCGCCGACGGGGTACCAGGGCTGACGGGCGGCGTCGCGCTTGCGCCCCAGGGCCGGCTCGCACGCCTGCTCGATGCAGCGGCCCTGGACGTCGAACTTCCAGCCGTGGTAGCAGCAGCGGATGCCGTCGTCCTCGACGCGGCCGTAGAAGAGACTGGCGCCGCGGTGGGTGCAGCGCTCGATCACGACACCGGGGTTGCCCTGCCCGTCCCGAAACACGACCAGGTCCTCACCGAGTACGCGGGTCTTCTGCGGCAGGGCACCGGCGATGAGCGTCTCGGAGCTGGCGATCGGGTGCCAGTAGCGGCGCAGGGCCTCGCCCATGGGGGTGCCGGGCCCCACCTCGCGGAGGCGTGCGTTGTACGAAGGCTTCGGACGGCCGTAGGCCGTGCCGGTGTCGACCTCTGAAGTGGTGGTCATCGTTCTGTCTCCCGTGCGGCTCGGGTGCACAGCAGATGGAGCATGCAGGGCAGGGGGAACACCTGCGAGGGCACCGTCGTGTGCGACCTCGAATAGGATTGTGGATTCACATTCGCATTTAGCCCGCGGGTGCGTCAAGAGGCATGTTCAGGTGCTCGTCGGCCGGGGAAGTGGTCGCTCGGCGGGAGGCGTGGTGGGGGCGCGAGGCGATGAGGCGCACCGCTGATCGTGGTCCGGCGTCGCCGCGTACAGGGGCTGCCGGAGGGGATGTTGGCGGCGTATAGGCTGGTGCGGTGAGCATCGAACCGCCACTTGACCTGCCGCCGGCGCAGCAGGCGCGTAGTCGGCTGACTCAGCAGCGCATCCTGGAGGCGGGCACGGCCCTGCTCGAAGAGGGCGGCACCGAAGCGCTCACCGTCGCAGCCCTCGCTGCCCGGGCGGGTGTCTCGGTGGGCAGCGTCTATCGCCGGTTCGGTGACAAGGACCGCCTGATCGCGGCCTTGCAGCACGACATGATCGACCAGCTCCGCGCCGACATCATCCGCCGCTTCACTCCACTGCGAACGGATCCGGCCGCACTGGTCGCCTCGGCCGTCGCCGGACTCACCGAGACGTATCAGGCGCACGAGCGCCTGATGCGAGTCTTCCTGGCCGCGGGCGCCACCGATCCCGCGGTGGCCCAGGTCGGCTCCGAGGCCGCCGTCGACGCCGCTCGTGTCTTCCGGAAGTTCCTGGAGCCGATCGTGCCGATGATCGACGCGCCGGAACCGGAGACGCGCGTGGACGTCGTGTACCGCTTGATCTACGGGACCTGTCAGAACCGTGTGCTGTACGGCGAACCGTTCGAGTCCGACCTGCCGCTGACGTGGCGTCAGCTCACCGACGAGCTGGTGAACGTCGCCTGCCTGTACCTGCTCGGTACGGCGGCGCAGTGAGCTCTGCCGTACCGGATGCGAATGTGATCCCCACTTCATATTCGCGGTCCGGTGGCGACATGCTGAGCGGACTCCACGGAAGACGGCCCCTCGACCTTTCGGTCGACGAGAGGCCGGCAAGGGAAGGGACCGCTCCATGCGAGTGCCGCTCAGCCACGAGATCGCGCACGGCGCCGTACTCGCGGCCCTGGAAGCAGGACGGGCCGAGCGTCACCAGGTGTGCGCCGTCGTGGTCGACCGAAGCGGCGTCACGAAGGTTCTCCTCAGTGACGACGGCGTGGGCCTCCTCGGTGTGGAGACCGCGCGACGCAAGGCCTACACGTCGGCCGTGAGCGGTGTCCCGACAGCCAAGTTCGCGGCCTTCGTGGCGTCCCCTCAGATGCAGGTGGCACCTCCCCACCTGCTCGATGCCAACCTGCTCCCGGTCGCCGACGGCGTGCCGATCGTGACGGCCGACGGCGAGGTCATCGGCGCCATCGGCGTGGGCGGGGCCGACGACACCACGGACGACCGCATCGCGCAGCAGGGTCGTGATTCCGTCGCGAAGGTCGTTGCGTAGGCCGTTGTCGCGCGGGGCTGCCGGGTGAGGAGATGTCCGGTGGGCTGTCGGCCGGGCGGAAGGCCGCGTTCACCCGAGGCGGCCCGCCCCACGGTCGTACGGCGCCTTCGGCCTCGCTCGACCGGGACGGTGTACCGCCTCGGCGCCTGACGGGAACGCCTCACCGCGGCAGGTCGGCCAACCGCGGCGGGGTCTGCCGGCTGCCGCGCTGTCCGCGGCGACCGGTCAGGTACGCGGCGAGGGCGAGGACCGCCGCAAGGGCGATGAGGGCACAGACGGCACCCCAGCCCAACTGGACATAGGCGCGGGTGCCGAGCCATGACCCGGCACTGCCGCCGAGGAACGCACACGTCATGTAGCCGGTGTTCAGACGGCTGCGGGCCTCGGGGCGCAGCGCGAAGATCCTGGCCTGGTTGGCGACCTGACCGCACTGCACCGCCACGTCCAGCAGGAGCAGTCCCACCGCGAGCGCCACCAGCCCCGCCGCTCCGCCCAGCGAGCCCGCGGTGAGCACCGCCGCCGCGGCGAGAGCGGCCAGGATGCACCACAGGTTCACCCGGTCGGCACCGAGCCGGTCCACCCGGCGTCCGGCCGCGGGGGCGCAGAACATGCTGCCCGCCCCGATCAGGGCCAGCAGCCCTACGGTCTGGGTACCCATGCCGTAGCGGGGCCCGGTGATGAGCAGGGCCAGCGCGGTCCAGGCCGCGCTGAACCCGCCGAAGAGGGTGACCTGGAAGAGCACGGAGCGCCGTAGCTCCCGCTCGTCGCGCAGCATCCGCAGGGTGCCGGCGAGCAGGGTCGGGTAGCGGTCGTCCACGGCCGGGGCGTTGCCCGGCAGCGCGAGGCCGAGGACGACGGCCAGCAGCCCGGTCAGCACGGCGGCGACGAGATACGGGGCGCGCCAGCCCAGGTCCTCGCCCAGGACGCCGCCGAAGGTGCGGGCCAGCAGGATGCCGCCTATCAGGCCCGCCTGGAGGGTGCCGATCACACTGCCGCGCCGATCGGACTCGACCAGACCCGCGGCCATGGGCAGCAGCAGCTGCGGAACCACGGTCGCCACACCCACCACGGCACCCGCCGCCAGGAGGAGGCCGGTGGCCGGTGCGAGACCGGCGACGAGGAGGGCGACACCGGTCGTCGCGAGCAGGCCGGTGATCAGCGGGCGGCGCGGGAGGCGGTCGCCGAGGGGCACCAGCAGAAAGATTCCGACGGCGTAACCGAGCTGGGTCACCGTCGCCACGATCGCCGCCGTGGCCGGGGGGACGTCGAGACCGTCGGCGATGAGGGGGGTGAGGGCCTGCGGGAAGTAGACGTTCGCCACGCCGACGCCACAGGCCAGCGCCATCAGAAGAGGCAGCTTGCGGGTCATTGCTCAGCTCCAACCGAACGAACTGGATGGTTCGATTATCGAGCCTGGCATGCACGCCTTGCATTCGTCAAACGAACCAGTTCGTTACCATCGGATGCATGGCATACGACTCCACGGCGACCAAAGAACGCATCCTCGCTGCGGCGACCACGGAGTTCGCCGCACATGGCGTCGCCGGCGCCCGGGTGGACCGTATCGCCGCCGCGGCCAAGGCGAACAAGCGCGCGATCTACGACTACTTCGGCGACAAGAACAAGCTCTTCGCCCTCGTCGTCGAACGCACCCTGGCCGACCTCGCCGAGGCCGTCCCGCCGAGCGACGACCTGCCCGGCTATGCCGAGCGCCTCTTCGACTACCACCGCGCCCACCCCGAGGCCCTGCGACTGGTGATGTGGGAGGCCCTGGAGATCGGCGAGGAGCCCGTCCCGGCGGAAGAGGCCCGGACCCGTCACTACCAGGACAAGATCGACGCCGCCGAATCCGGCGGGGCGGACGGCGACGCGCGGACCCGTGTGTTCTTCACCCTCGCCCTGGCAGGCTGGAGCATCGCCATGCCCCAGTTGCGGCGCATGGTCCTCGGCCCCGACCACAGCCTCGACGACCTCCGCGACGAGGTCTCCCGGTCCGTACGGGCCCTTTCGACAGGGGGAGAGGCACCCGGGCAGAGCCGGTGACGCAGCCGCGGACGCGCCCGCAGCGGGGAGGGTGCGGCGAACTGACGGTCGACGAAGCCGGACCCCGCGCGGTGGCAGGACATCGGCATGGGGGAGCATCTGCTCAGCCAGCGTGCCATCGTCTGCCTGTGAGGGACCGTCATGCGTTCTGCCCGCCGTACCGTGCCGCCCGTCCTGCTCACCAGCCTGCTGCTGGCGGGCTGTTCACCCGCCTCACTCGGCACGTCGACGCCGTCCGGGACGCAGAGCCCGGCACCGGGAGCGCCGACCGGCTCGGGGCGGGCGATCGCGGTAGGGGCCGGACCGCAGAAGGACTACACGGTGCAAAAGCAGCCGGCCGCGGGCTCCTGCCACTACCGGTACGTCAAGGGGGAACCGCTGGAGGATCCGAAGTGCACGCCGGGCGCGATATCCCCCGCGGTCACGCAGAAGAACCTGGCCTCGACCATATGCCGCAAGGGCGGCTACACCTCCGGGGTACGCCCCTCCACGTACGTGACAGGCAAGGAGAAGAAGCTCAACGCCGCCTCCTACGGCTTCACCGGACGCATGGGGGACGCCGAGTACGACCACCTGATCAGCCTGCAGTTGGGCGGGGACCCGAACGACTACCGCAACCTGTGGGTGGAGCCGGCCGACCCCGGCCACAAGAAGGGCTCCGGGGTCAACAACGCGAAGGACCCGGTGGAGACGAAGCTGCACACCGCGGTCTGCAAGGGAACCGTCACCCTCGCCGCCGCACAGCAGGCGATCGTCACCGACTGGACCACGGCCCTGAGCACGCTTCACCTCGCCTGAAAGCGGCTGGGGAGCGCTGGGAACGAGGCGCGCCCGGGAGAGCGGCCGACGGTCTTCCGATACGGTGCCGCGCGGACGGTCGGCGCACGAAAGCCCCGGCTGGACGGGGGAGACCAGCCGGGGCCGTGTGCGGTGGCGTGCGGAGGGCGGTCGCCTCGCGGCGAAAGGCTCCATGGGGCTTCAGCCGAACGATCGTCCCCATGGGCTATAGGTGAGGCCCGGGGACACTGTCCCCTCCACCAGCCACGTAGAGAGGAACGGCCGACCAGCTCCGGTTGTTCCCCGCCCCCCTCCCTCAGCCGCTGTGAGCCGCGGCACGCCCAGCATGCCGCGCAGCCGGGTAACTCGTCGCTGAGGGTGGCGGGTTCGGCGTCGTTGCCAAGGATCTCCTCCTCGTTCACCTCCGTGGCACCGGCCAAGTCGATTCATCCCAGACCGATCGACAGCAGGGCCAGGCTTGATGGCGAAGCAGACCCAGAACACGAACTGGGTGCCGGTCGCGAGGTCGTGGGTGCTGCCGTCCTCGTAGCGGCAGTACGCCTGTGGGGGAAACGCCTTCGAGACGCCGACGCCTCCGTAGTACATGGAACACGGGTCCTCGCCGGGGTCCTTGAGCGTGTCGTCCGCCGTGACGACCAGCAGCCAGGCCAGCGCCGCCACCGGAACCGTGACGAACACGATCATCTTCGCCCAGGTCGGCAGGCGGGGATGGCCGAGAAGCCCGAGCAGCGCGATGATCACGACCACGAACACCGCGGTGACGGCCACTGCGGTGAGCGGCAGGCCGGCAGACGTCCCGATCACCGTGTCCGCGTCGCGCAGGTCGACGCCCTCGTCGAGCAGACCGGCCGGCACGCCGACCTCCCAGCCCATGCCGGTTACGCCGCCGCCCAGGACGAGTGCGCCGCCGCCCAGGACGAGTGCGCGGGTCGTGACCGTGGAAGCCATGGCATGCAGAACGCGCCTCGCGGCCGACTTCGCCGCTCGGACATCGATCGCCTGGCCCTCGAACACGCCTTGGGTCTGCTGGAGGAGCGCGGGTACGACGGGCTGCGGATGAAGGACGTGGCGAGTCGGCCGGGATCGGGCTCTGCGCTCTGTATGGGCGTTGGGCGGGCAAGAGGAGTTGGTCATGGCTGCTCTGCGGGCGGACATGGCGCAGCACGAGGAGGCCGAGAGCGGCGACCCGCTCACCGACCTGGATGCCGCCCCTGGGGCGCGTCGCCGATGCCGTGCCGAACGGCCTCGGCCGCCTGATCGCCGTCTGATCGCCGCCTGCCTGAGCCAGCCCGACTCCGAGCTCGCGCGCGTGGCGCGGGAGGCCAGGCTCGCGCCGATGGCTGACGGTCTCACCGCCCGCCCGGAGAAGGTGATCGGGCCGGTGCCGGACGCGCGACAGCGCGCCGGAAGCGGGCTGTCCTGCCTCATCTGGAGTGCGGCCCTCGCGCGGGAGGACAGCGATGCACAGTCCTTGCGCGACCAGGTCCTCGGCATCATGGGAGTGACCTTGCCGTAGGCAGGCAGAGCAGGTCCTGCGGCCACAGTTCGGTCGCAGCCCTGCAACGGCTGTCTGGCGCGCGGGTTCCTGCCTTGATTCCACCGAGATCTCGCGAACCTGCGCACGTTCGGCTGCGCGATGTCCAAGGGCCGCAACGGCGAGCACGACCGCGGCGGCGTCGAGCTACCGGAGAGAGCGGGCGCCACGTTGCCGTGACGCTCCACCTCGGATCAGCCGACGGGCAGGGTCCTGCCGCAAGCGGTGAACAAAGCCCCCGCGGGCCCCTTCGTCAGGTGCCCACTGCGTTCATGCCGCACCCTCCTGGCCTGCGAGGCTCATGTCGTCGCTCGCGGCGACGTGTTCGGCGGGTGCGATGAGGAGGTGCCTGGCGGTGTCCAGGGTGTCCCGGATGTGCTGGGCGAGGGGGCGTCGGTCGGGGTCGTTGACCCAGCGTTCGTAGGCGACCTTGAACGCGGCGATCCCGATTTCCGCGGCGAGTGCTGCGGTGGTGGTCGGCAGACCACGTTCGCGCAGCGCGTGGGCGAGCGTGGAGGCGAGTGCGGCGAGTTTGGCCAGTTCGCGTTCCTGGAGTCCGGGGTTGGCGGCGATGACGGCCTGGCGTTGCGGTGCCAGGTCTGCGCGTTCTTCGAAGACGGGAGCGGCTTCGGTCAGGGCGCGGGTGATCACCTCCAGCGGCGGGAGCGGGACGGGGGCGGCGGCCGTGGCGTCCGTGAGGATGTCAGGGAGGGGGTTGTCGGCCGGGAAGAGGACTTCCCGTTTGTCGGCGAAGTGCCGGTAGAAGGTCCGTTCGGTGACCCCGGCCCGGGTGGCGATCTCCGCGACGGTGGTGGCGTCGAAGCCCTGGTGGTTGTAGAGCTCCAGCGCCGCCTTCTCCAGGCGGCCTCGTGCGTCGGGTTTCCATCGGCTCATGCTCCTAATTTACTCGGCGTCCAGAGGGCCGCCGAATCGTCCATAGAGTCCGGAGAGCGCAGGTCGGACGCACTCCGACCTGCGCTCTTCCGTGGGGTCTGTGAGACGAATGTGAGACGTTTCCGCCGTCAGGACGCGTGCTCTGCCGAGGGCTTGGCGACGACCTGGTGGGCTTCGCCGCTCACCCACAGAGTCGTGTTCGATTCCCGACGTCCAGTTCTTCGAGACGTCCGAGGACGGCGGCGCGTTCCTCCACCGGGTGACGGACGGAGCCGCCCGCTTCGTCGCCCACGTCGACGACATCGGCCGGGGGCGGTGACCCCGTCACAGGGGGTCCGACGCGGCGACGCGACCCTGATCGGCACGTGGGGACGGAGGCCCTTCGGGGCCGTAGCCGAGGCGGATCAGCATGTGGGCGTGGGCGGGACGGGCCTCCGTCGACGAGCGGAGCTGTCGGCGCAGGTCGGGCCATTCCAGTGCCTGGTGCAGGAGTGACGCCCGGATGTCGTGGGCGGTGGCGACCAGCAGGACACGCTGGAGGGCCTGCCCCGCGCGAAGCCAGTCCGTCCTGCGGTCGTGCATCGTGGAGAGGACGGCGATGGCGGGCCGTTGCTCGAAGGGGCGGGCGAGCAGCCCTTCGAGCGTGCGGTGAGCGCCGAAGTCCCGCATGGGGACGGTCTCCCGGAAGTCCTGCGGGCCGACCACTTCCGGCGGCATGCCGAGACCGGTGCCGTCCCCCTCCCGCAGCCAACGGCGGCTTTCGGCGGCTCGGTCGTGATCGAGCGTGTTCCGGTGCTCCGCATCGCTCGTGAGCCGGAGAACGTGGTCGGTTGCGGCGTGGGAGAGGTGGGCCAGGGTGGCGCCCTCGGAGTGGGCCGCTTCGGTGAGTTCGGCCAGTGCCGCGGTGGGCAAAGGGCGCTCGGAGAAGGGGAAACGGCTGCTGTGCCGGCGCCACAGCGCGTCGTAGAGACCGGGGAAGGAGCCCTTGGCGGGACCGCCGAGTCGGATGGCGGCGAGCAGGTCGGGCTCGGCGGGACTCGGCAGCAGCCGGGTCACCGGCTCCCAGCCGAAGCGTGTGATCGCCACCCTGAGGTTGAAGAGGGCGCAGCCGACCGAGAGGTGGAGGGCGCGGCCGACCGGGTCGGTGTGCCGAAGGCCGCGGTCCGTGGCCGCGCGGATCTGCAGCGTGACCGTGTCCGCGTCGAGCCGGAAGCGCCAGGGCTGCGTGTTGTGGATCGAGGGGGCTGTCACCGCGGCGGAGACCAACGTCTCCAGGGTCCGGGCGTCGAGGGCGGTGGAAGGCATCGGGGGCTCATCCCCTCACTCTGCGGAAGGGTGCCGCCGGTATCGGCGGTCGCCTCAGCGTCCCCGGTGGGGGAGCGCCGAGACAGGGGCCGTCCGGCCCATCACGGGGTCCCGATGGGGCCCGTCCTCCATTCCCTACTTGGTTCGACGTTCGTCCGTCTCCGGCTGCTCCAGATGGGCGGCGAGGACGGCCGCCTGGACGCGGCGCTGCACGCCCAGTTTGGCCAGGAGACGGGAGATGTGGTTCTTGACGGTCTTCTCCGAGAGGTAGAGCTTCTTGCCGATCTCGCGGTTGGTCAGACCGTCGCCGATCAGCGCCAGGATGTCTCTCTCCCGTGGTGACAGGCTCGCCAGCTCGGACGGCACGGCGGGGCTGTCCGCGGGTTCGGCGCGCAGCGAGCGCATCAGGCGGGCCGTGGTCGCGGGGTCCAGCATCGACTGGCCTGAGGCGACGGTGCGTACCGCCGATACGAGGTCGGAGCCCTTGATCTGCTTGAGGACGTAGCCGGAGGCGCCGGCCATGATCGCGTCGAGGAGGGCTTCCTCGTCGTCGAACGAGGTCAGCATCAGACAGGCCAGCTCGGGCATCTGGTTGCGCAATTCGCGGCAGACGGAGATGCCGTCGCCGTCCGGCAGCCGAACGTCGAGGACGGCGACGTCGGGGCGCAGGGCGGGGCCTCGGGCGAGTGCGTGGTCGACGGTGCCGGCGTCGCCGATCACCGAGATGTCCGGCTCGGCGTCGAGCAGATCGGCCAGGCCGCGGCGGACGACCTCGTGGTCGTCCAGCAGGAACACCCGGATCGGGTTCTGCTCGGTGAAAGTACGTGGCTCAGGCATGGGCGACCCCTCGTTCCCCGGTGGCGGACAGACTGCGGGCTGTCCATGAGTCGATCATCATGCGCGGGGACCGAATGCACTAGTAGGACTCCGTTAGGTTGTTCTGGCTCTTGGGTTTTCGCTGGTGGGGGTTGTTCTGGGCAGGGGGCGCTGGCAGGTGGTGCAGGTGCCGGT
>NZ_JBVIJX010000038.1:0-46218 GCF_055581185.1 Streptomyces sp. NPDC031474 | reverse complement strand
CGATCACCGATCGCCTTCGAGAACGCCCTCCACCGCACACCAACTACGCTGGCACAAGCCGCATAACCCGTGTTCAGGATTCGGGGTCAAGGCCCGGTTTCAGCGCCGCGGAGTTTCGCGCACCCGGGAGTCAACATAACCTCGACGCAACTCGAGTTCGTGCGGACCAAGGTCCAGCAGAGCGCGGCCCCCTGGAAGGGGGCGTACGACGACATGATCAGTGATCCTCTGGCCTCGCTCTCGCGCGTCCCCACGCCTCGCCCGGTCGTCAACTGCGGTGTGGCCAGCAATCCGAACAACGGGTGCACGAACGAACGGGAGGACGCGATCGCCGCCTACACCGACGCACTCGCGTGGGCCATCAACGGAGACGAGCGGTACGCCAAGAAGTCGATCCAGATCATGGACGCCTGGTCGTCCACGATCACGGGCCACACGGGTGCCAACACGGGCATTCAAACGGCGTGGTCGGCCGCGTCGTGGGTGAAGGCCGCCGAGCTCATGAAGTACCAGTATCACAACTGGCCGAATGCCGACCGCTTCGCCAACATGCTGCGTTCTGTCTACCTTCCCGTCGTGGTGAACGGCGATGACAGAACCAGCAACTGGGACCTCGTCGAGGCCGAGGCCTCGATGGGAATCTCCGTCTTCACCAATGACGGGGTCACCTTCGACAAGGCCGTCGACCAGTACCTCGCACGCGTTCCCGCTTTCGTCTATCTCGAATCGGACGGGCCCACGCCCCGTCGGAGTCCCGACGGCGGTTTCAACTGGGAGACCGCAACCCGGTACATCACCGGAATGACACAGGAGACGTGCCGGGACTTCGTGCACACCGGCTACAGCATCGCCTCGATGTCCCACATCGCCGAAACGGCTCTCATGCAGAACGTGGATCTCTACCCCCAGGTGGGAGAACGCCTGCGGCAAGCTCTGGGATGGCAGTCCACCCAAGAACTGCGCGCGGCCCCGGAACCGGCGAATCTGTGCACCAGGGGACCCCTCGTACGTGGCCTCGGCCCGGTCACGGAGACCGGGTTCAACGCCTTGCACACGAGGCAGGGAATCGCCATGGCGAACACTCAGGCCCTGACCGAACGCGGTCGCCCCTGGGGAACGAACTACCTGTTCGTGGCCTGGGAGACGCTGACCAACGCGAACAACCCGGTGATGCCCGACACCCAGCTGCCCACCGGTCCGATCACCGGGCTCGGCGGCAAGTGTGTGGACATCGCCGCGGCCAGCAGCACCAACAACACCGCCGTCCAGATGTACGACTGCAACGGCACTGATGCGCAGCAGTGGACCGTGGGCGGCGACGGTACCCTCCGAGCGCTCGGCAAGTGCATGGACCTCCCTGCCGCCGGCACGGCGGACGGTACCAAGGTGCAGTTGTACGACTGCAACGGCAGCGCCGCCCAGGTCTGGCAGCGTGGCAACGGGGACACCCTGGTGAACGCGGCCTCGGGCAAGTGCCTGGACGTCACCGAGATGTCCACTGCCAACAACGCCCGGCTGCAGATCTGGTCCTGCACCGGCACCACCAACCAGCAGTTCCACCTGGCGGTCTGACCTCGGGTTTCCCGCCGTCAGGCAGCCGGGACCCGTCCGGCGCCCCTGGTGCTCAAGCCTCGTCGCATACTCCCCTGCGCAAACGGCCGCAGGGCATGCAGCAGCGTCTGACCGCCAGAGGGGCCGGCTGACAGCGGATCTGGACGGAGGTGGTGGGGATGACGGTGCGTACAGCCCGACTCGTCTGCCGCCACCTGCGGCTTCGCCTCGGAAGAGCGCACTCGTCGGGGCGTTCGTCGCGACTCGGCGGGCAGGGAGTCAGCCCATGGTGACCAGCCCGTCGAGCAGCTGCTCCAACAGGCTGTTGTCGCCGAGGAAGCTCTTCACCGAGGCGTCCTCGTTGCGCTGGGGGTCTGTGCCCGACCAGTTCAGGTCGTATCCCGCGTCCGCGCTGAGCTGGGCCAGGAACGCCCGCTGGGCGCGGCCGTTGCCCTCGCGGAATAGGTGGAGGACGTTCATGTCGCCGTACAGCTCGGCCAGTTGGATGACGAATTCCTGCCGGTGGAGATCCCGCAGATGACCGGAGGAGGCGAGACGGCCGAAGACCTCTCCGGCGGCGTGGAACGCTCGGAGATGGCCGAGGTCGTACGCGCCGGGTAGGGGGCGTTCGGTGAGCATGATGAGGCGCGCCCGGGTGATGTCCGCCTCTGCTGCCGCGAGCTGCTGATGGTCGGTGATGCCGAGTTTGTTGCGCAGCACGCCGTTGGGCATGGCGTACGGATCGTTCACCCTGCCCGTCGCTCCGAAGTCTGTCGGTGGCGGGCGATCGCGCGGGAGACGAGGGTGTCCGCGTCGAGGTCGCCCAGTCCTTTTCGAGCGTATCGAGTAGACCGTTAACCCAATGGCGACGAAGACCGCGTCAGGACCGCTGCAGTGCTCGCTCGGCGTCGGCCGGATCGGCGCCACCATCGGCCCAACCTACGGCGCCTGGATCCTGACCCTGATCAACAACGGCGATCTGTCGCTTCACTGGAGCTTCTACGCCTTCGCCATCCCCGCGCTCCTCACAGCCGTACTCACGATGCCGGTACCCCGCCGCCCCTGGCACACCACAGCGAACCCGACCGAGACACCGGTGCCCGTGGCACAGAATCACGGTCACTAGCGAGATTGTCGCCGGGCACACGGTCTCGCCACCGCACCGGACCGACGCCGGTGCGGCGAACCTCGAACGCATCACGTCCTGGTCGTCCACGAAAACCACCCGGACAGTCATGCCCCGCCCTTCCGGCTCCTCTCACGAACCGATGCGGCCCGGTCACCTGGCGGCGCGGAAGCGTGGCCGCAGCGGCATCACCGCCACCATCGACACACACCGGCGCCTGCGAGCCCTGCTGCCGAGCGCCGCGAAATCGCTGTCACCGATGCCTGCCTGCGCCGACAACCCGCTTTCCAGACCGACGGGCCAGGTTTGTCTTCCGGAAAACGGAACCGCGTTCATGTCGAGCCCCCGCCGACATCACACTGGAACTCCCAGACCGAGGAGCCACCCCGTGACAGCTCCCACAGCAAACCCGCCCCGCAGCCGCGCGTGGCGTGTCACGCGGCCTCGATATCTCAGCTCTGCGAGCCCGGTTTCACAGCAGAGCGCTGCCAACAACCGGCATGCATCGAATCCTTCGCTTGATCCAAGCCTGTTACAGGGGAGAGAGCCATGGCCACTGCAACGACGCAGTCCAGCGGTACACCCGAGCCCGGACAAACCGTGAGTACCCAGCCGCCCCCAGAAACCATGCAGTTCCCGGACACCCCGAAGTTCAGTGGGTTCTTCGCCCCGTCGCGGATCGAGGCGGATGTCTACGACCTGGAGGTCGAGGGCCGCATCCCGCCGGAGCTGAACGGCGCCTACTACCGCAACGCCGCGGACACCCAGTACCCCCCGCGGTTCGAGAACGACACCTACATCAACGGCGACGGCATGATCCACATGGTGCGGTTCGAGAACGGGCACGCGGATCTGAAGACCCGTTTCGTGCGCACCCAGCGGTTCCAGCTCGAACGCCAGGCGCGTCAGGCCCTGTTCGGGGCCTACCGCAATCCCTACACCGACGACCCGTCCGTCTTCGGCATCGACGACGGCAACGCCAACACCTCGATCATCTGGCACGCGGGCAAGCTGCTCGCGCTCAAGGAGGCGGGGCTCCCGTACGAGCTGGACCCGCTGACGCTGGAGACGAAGGGCGTCTACGACTTCTCCGGGCAGATCCCGGGGCGTACCTTCACGGCGCACCCCAAGCACGACCCGCGCACCGGCGAGCTGATCGCCTTCGCCTACAACGCCAGCGGTCGGCCGGACAAGCAGATCCACCTCTACGAGATCTCCGCCTCCGGCAAGGTCACCCGCACCCAGTCCTTCGAGGTGCCGTACTCGGCGATGGTGCACGACTGGGTGGTCACCCGGGAGCACTTCCTCTTCACCATCTCGCCCAATGTCGCCGACCCGGACCGGATGAAGAGGGAGGAGCAGTACTTCTTCTGGGACCCGAACCAGGAGGCTTACGCGGTGGTCATTCCCCGCGAGGAGGGTGTGGGCGGCATCAAGTGGTTCCGCAGCGAACTCCTTATGGAGACGCACTCCCTCAACGGCTGGACAGCCGGCGACACCCTGGTCGCCGACCACTTCACCGCCAACTCCGGCTGGCTCTCCCAGTTCCCGAAGACCACCGTGGGCCCGATGGACGAAGCCCCTCCGTTCCTGCACCGCTGGACCTTCGACCTCACCCAGGGCGCCGCCCACTGGGACGACGCGACCGACACCTACCGCAGCGAGCAGCTCATCGCCTCTCCCGGCGACATGCCCATGGCCGACCCCCGGGTGCTCATGGAGAAGAACCGGCACGGATGGGTCGGCTCGTTGCGTCCCGACCTGCCCATGTGCGAATTCGGGCCGATGGGCCCTCCGTTCAACTGCCTCCTCCATCGCGACGACCACACCGGTGAGATGACCTACTGGTCTCCCGGTGAGCACGCCGCACCGGAGGAGCCGGTGTTCGTCCCGAAGTCGGCGGACGCCGACGAGGGTGAGGGCTATCTGCTGGCGCTGGTCGGCCGGCGCGACCAGCACCGGCACGACCTGGTCATCCTCGACGCCCTCGACCTCGCCGCCGGCCCCGTCGCCACGGTGAAGATCCCGTTCCGGCTGCGGTACGGCTTCCACGGCACCTGGGTGCCCGACAGCGAGCTGCGCAAGTGAGCCGGTCGGGTGAGAAGACCGCTTCGGCTCACCTGATGGTCCCTCGCACACCTCGACACCGACGGGGGCTCCGGCTCGCTCCATGCGTGACCCGCAGCCACCGGACCGAGCACAAAGATGGATGACCGCATGCCACTTCACCGGAAACTCCCGAGAACGGCACCTACGGTCTCAAGGTGACACGCCGCCCCCGCACCGGCATCGTCCAGGTGGGCGACCAGTCCGTGGCCGACGAACCCCAGCCCTCCTTCGGAGGATTCGCGGCCTCCGGCTACGGCCACGTCGCCACCACCGCACGGCGGTGACGCGCCCTGTGACCCGTCCCGTGTGCAGCGCGAGTGCGCTGAGGCACGGAACGGTTTGTGTATCTACTTTCGTGAAAGGTAATGACACGTTGACTGCCAATGACCCCTTCGCCCGCCTGCCCGAGGCGCCGAGCTTCACCGTCACCAGCACCACCATTGCCGACGGCACCGCCTGGTCCATCGAGCAGTACTCGGGCATCGTCGGCGTCCCCGGCGGCAAGGACGTCTCCCCGCAGCTGTCCTGGAGCGGCGCCCCCGAGGGCACCAAGAGCTACGCCGTGACGGTGTACGACCCCGACGCTCCGACCGGCTCCGGCTTCTGGCACTGGGCAGTGGCCGACATCCCCGCCACCGTCACCGAACTGCCCGAGGGCGCTGGCGACGACACCGGCTCAGGTCTGCCCGACGGCGCCTTCCAACTGCCCAACGACGCCCGAGCGGCCCGCTTCTTCGGCGTGGCACCGCCGGCCGGGCACGGCCCCCACCGCTACTTCGTCGTCGTGCACGCCCTCGATGTCGAGCACATCGGCGTCGACGCCGAGGCCACCCCGGCCTACCTCGGCTTCCACATGACAGGCCACATCCTCGGCCGCGCGATCCTGACCGCCACCGCCGAAACCCCCTCCTGACAGACGCGGCTCCGGCGAGGGAGACCCGGTCTCTCGCCGGAGCCGCCCTGACGTGCCGTACCACCCGGATCCGGCAGGCCTCTCCGCGCCGCCGGACCGGTCTTCCGGCAGTCGAGCCGGCCGCCCTCATCCCACTGCCTGACCAGCGAGGGTCACATGGAGAAGTACTCGGAGGAGCTCGGGCCGACCCTGAGCTTCCGCAAGGCCAACCCACTTTCGGCGTCGGAGCCACCGGTCCCGGCGCTCGACACCCGGACCGTCGTCCTCGAGAAGGGCTCGGTCCACGACGAGGGCGCGTATCCACTGCCCTGCAACATCCTGCTGGAGCACGACGTGGCGGTGACCTTGCCGGACGGCACGGTGCTGTACGCGGACATCTACCGGCCCACAGGTGACGAGCGGGTACCGGTGATCCTCGTCTACACCCCGTATTGCAAGCGAGGCGGCTGGTGGAACGAGAACTTCAAGGCCACCAAGTTCGGGGTGCCCGCGGGGGACCTTTCCGGACTGCAGGCCTTCGAGGCCCCCGACCCCGGCTACTGGTGCGATCACGGCTACGCGATCGCGGTGGTCGACGCTGCGGGAACCTCCCACTCCGGTGGCGACCAAGCCTTTCAGGGGACCGCGTCAGGGCGGAGGGTGCACGATGTCATCGAGTGGCTGGCGGCCCGGGACTGGTGCACCGGCAAAGTGGCTATGGCGGGAAACTCCCAGCTGGCGATGATCCAGTGGGCAGCGGCAGCGCTGCGGCCGCCACATCTGGCAGCCATCGCGCCGTGGGAGGGCCTCATCGACAGCTACCGCTCAGTGGTCGCCCGAGGCGGAATTCCGGACACCAAGTTCCACGACGAGGACATCACCGCACACATCTTCGGCGAGCACCACACCGAGGACCTGACCGCGATGATCGAACGGTTCCCGCTCATGAACGCCTACTGGGCGGACAAGCGGCCCGAGCTCGGGCAGATCACCGTCCCGGTGTACGTCGTGGCGAGCTGGACCAGCCCGATCCATCCGCACGGGACGCTCCAGGCGTTCCGGGAGATCGCCTCTTCCCAGAAGTGGCTCCGGCTGCACAACGACCAGGAGTGGCTCGACCTCGCGGACCCAGTAAACGTGCGTGACCTGCGGAAATTCTTCGACCGTTATCTCAAGGACGTCGACAACGACTGGGCGGAGACACCGCGGGTACGCCTGTCCGTGCTCGACCCGGGTGGTACCGATGTCATCGGCAGGCCCGAGGAGAACTGGCCGCTGCCCAGTCAGCAGTGGCGAACCTTCTTCCTGGACGCCGGCTCCGGTGCACTGTCTGCCGAGCCCGGACAGCGCGCGGAGGTCGTGGCATACGACGGAGCCGACCTCGGTGCCTCCGTGAGGTTCTCGACGACATTCGACACGGACGTCGAGATCACCGGCCACCTCAACCTCCACCTGTGGGTCGAAGCCGCCGACGCCGACGACATGGATCTGTTCGCGGCCGTGTACAAGGAAGGCGCGGACGGAAAGAGGCAGCACCACATCACCCTGCGAGCCCCCGAGGCTCGTGCATTCGTCCAGTCCCTCGAAACGGACGGCCAACTGCCCGCCGCACTGAGCTACACCGGTCCGGTGGGCAGGCTCCGCGTCTCCCACCGCGCCGTGGACCCGAAGCGGTCCACGCCCTCCGAGCCGTTCCTGACGCACGTCTCCGAGGAACTGCTCACGCCCGGCGAGTGTGTGCCCATCGAGCTCTCGTTGTGGCCCACCTCGATGGTCGTCCATGCCGGCGAGCGGCTCGTCGTCGAGGTCGCAGGGCACCCGGTGGGTCCGCTGGAGGCGCAGGGTCTCCCCGGTGGCCGGCTCGAGGTCCCGACCCGCAATCGAGGTGAGCACCGCATTCGCACCGGCGGCCGGTACGACTCGCACCTGCTGCTGCCGGTCGTTCCCTGACCCGTGGCTGGGAGGCCCCGCGTTCAACCAACGTGCGGCCGGCACGACTTGACGCTGGACTGCGGATCATGCTTTGCTGATTTTGCTTTAATATTCAAACTTCCAAATTTGGAGCATTGACCATGACTGCCACCGCATACGCCCGCAGGCCCCTCGCTGCCGCACTCGTGGCCGGAGCTCTCACCATGGCCCTCGCCGCCGTGCCCGCTGCCGCGGCCACCCCCCACGGCAGCGGCCGCCCAAGCCGTCGGCTCCGACCATGGCGAAAGCGCCCGCCAGGTGGCCGTCCACCACCACTTCGTCCTGACGCCCGGCGATCGCGGGTTGTCGGTCGTCGACCTCTTCCGTGTTCAGCACGGGAAGATCGCCGAGCGCTGGGACATCATCCAGAGCGTGCCCGGGACGTCGGCGAACGACAACACGATGTTCTGAGCTCGACTCCGTGAAGTCCGCCCCGCCGCGTCCTGTCCTGCGGAGACGCGACGCGGCGGGCGAGACCCCCGTGCCAGGCCGGAACCCGTTGCTGGAACGGCCGTCGGCCACCTCTGAACTCCCGGACGCGGGGCCGAACCCCCGAGCGCCCAGCGACAAGCACCAGCGGGCAGCCCAGGCCCGATGCCCGCGAGCAGACCGAGGAGCCGCCGTGACAGCCCCGTACAGCAAGCCGGCCTTGCGGACCGATGCCCGCATGCGTACAGCCGTACCGCACGAGCCGAACGGATGCGGGGAGCCGACGCCCAAGCCCGACAACAGGCTGAAGGGGTGGGCCAAGGTGCCGGTCCACGCCGGGGTGGCGTGATGGGTGGGACGGTGAGCGCGAAGCGACCGGTGGAACACGGGAGCCGCGGACCGGGCGCAGGCGATCAGTCCCCTTCCCGGGGCACCGGCCCGGTCCTGCTGCGTGCGGCCCGCCTCCTGGAGGCCTTCTCCCACGACCGGCCGACCCTCACGCTGAGCGAGCTGGCACGGCGCAGCGGCCTGCCCCTGACCACGGCCTACCGTTTGGTGGCCGATCTTGTGGCGTGCGGGTTCCTGGAGCGTGACGAGCACGATCTCTACCACATCGGACTGAAGCTGTGGGAGATCGCCTCCCTGGCTCCTCAGCGAGAGAGCCTTCGCGACGCCGCACTTCCGTTCATGGAGGACCTCTTCCAGGTGACCTCGGAAAACGTGCAACTCGCCGTCCGGGAGGGCGAGGAATCGGTGTTCGTCGAACGGCTCAGCGGTCACCGGTCCATACCGGTCATCAACCGTGTCGGGGGCCGTCTCCCCCTGCATCCCACAGGTGTGGGGCGGGTCCTGCTCGCCTTCGCTCCACAGGACGTCCAGGAGAAGGTGCTGGCCTCACCCCTCAAGTCCTTCTCCCCACTGACGGTCACCTCCCCCGTGGAGCTACGGCGGATCCTGGCCGACGTCAGGGCACGCGGGTTCGCCGTCAACGACCGTCAGGTGGACCTCTACACCTTCGCGGTGGGAGCGCCCATCCGGGGCGCGAACGGCGAGGTCGTCGCAGCTCTGTCCATCGTCGTCCCGGCGGAGCAGGCATCGGTACCGGCACTGGCACCCATCGTCCAGGCCACCGCGCGAGCCATCTCGCGCTCACTCGCGCGACCGGAGGCAGCGAAATGAGCCCGTCACCGTGGCGGCTCCCGCCGGCGAGCACCCGTGGGAGAAGATCGGCATCGGCCACTCCCCGGAGCGCCACGGCTCCGTCCCGGACCGCATCATCACCCAACGGTGCTTCCGTGCCGATGAACGACGGCCGGGTTGCGCGAGCGAGTTCACCGCGCTCCTGAAGACCGACATCGAGCAACTACGGCTCACATCCCATCGTCTGAATCCTCTGGGGTAGGCCCGGGGGGCGGGCGTCGAGCCCATCGACGTGTGGACCAGCACAACCGTCGCGCGCACGTGCTGATCGGGGCGACAGCCCACTACGTCATCACCGGCCTCGGCAATGGGCCGATCATGGACCAGCAGCAGGTAGAGGTCGACCACTCGATGAGCACCGACGAGTTCGCCGCCGCCGGCAGGGAGGTCGAGGACCGCACACTCGCCCGCGCGGTTCGCCGGCACACCGAGAACCGCAGCATCCGGAACGGCGGCTGCACCGTCGTCCTGCGCCGAGACAAAAAGTGTCTTCCATATGCCGGTAAGAGTGTGCCGCAGGTCATACGGGCCACGACAGGCTGAGCGCATCTCGCCCGGACCCCAACTGGAAGCAAGGAGGCGGCCAATGCACAACGCCCCAGAACACACTCGGCCCGCTCGGCCTCAGCATCTGAGCGCCGCGATGTACAGGACTGCACGATGACCGGCACGGTGCTGCGCGACGCACGGACAGCCGGCAAGGCTCGGGGGAGTTCCGTCGGCGGCGCCGCCTACGACATGGTGGCGGCGACCCTGGCGGATCTCGGCGTCGAGGTCGCCTTCAGTCTCGTCGGCAGCAGCAACTTCCGTGTCGTCGAAAGACTCAGGAGCGTCCACGGAGTCCAGTACGTCTGGGCACGGCACGAATCCGGCGCGGTCGCCATGGCCGACGGGTGGGCGCGGGCCAGCGGTAAGGTCGGGGTGGCTACCCTGCACCAGGGCCCGGGACTGACCAACGCGCTCACCCCCCTCGTCGAGGCCGTCAAGGGCCGGACGCCGTTGCTTGTGGTCGCCGGTGAGACGAGCACCACGGACCGCGGCAGCAGTCAGCACGTCTTCCAGGAAGGCCTGGTTTCCGCGACCGGCGCGGCGTACAGGCGTGTCCTGAGGGGCGAGACCGCCGCCCAGGCGACCGCAGAAGCGTGGCGGCAGGCGGTGTCGGAACGACGACCCGTCGTCCTCGGCCTGCCGTTGGACGTCCAGTCGGAGCCGTGTCCGACGCACGGCGTCATCGAGACCGCTCCAGCGGTGGCGCGCCCGGTGCCTCGTGCGGAGGACATCGACAGGGCCTGCGCGATGATCCGCTCGGCCGAACGACCGGTCCTGCTGGCCGGCCGGGGCGCCGTCGAAGCCGAGCCCGAGCTTGTGTCCCTGGCGGAAGCGTGCGGTGCGGTGCTGGCGACCACGGCACCGGCCAAGGGCATGTTCGCGGGGAGCCCGTGGTCGGTCGGCATCTCGGGAGGCTTCTCCTCGCCCTTGGCCCAGAGGCTGCTCCCGGAGAGCGACCTCGTCATCTCCTTCGGCGCGTCCCTCACACCGTGGACGACGCGCCACGACGAGCTGATCCGCCACGACGTACCCCTGATCGCGGTGAACCTCGACCCGGTCGCGCTGAGCGCGCACCGCCCCGCCCAACTCGCGCTGGTCGGTGACTCAGGAGCGACAGCGGGCCTCATGTCGCGGAGTCTGTCCGGACGGGAGCAGCCCGAGCCACGCGGGTACCGCGCCGTCGTCTCCGCCGAGGACCTGGCCGACCCCGGGTGGAACTTCACGGACGAGAGCAATGACTCCGGTATCGACCCCCGGACCCTCATGTGCGCGCTCGATCGGCTGCTGCCGCCGGGCCGGACGCTGGTCGCCGACAGCGGCCAACACATCGGCTGGGCACCCATGCACATGAACGTCACCGACCCCCGCGGGTTCGTGTTCACCCAGTCGTTCATGTCGCTGGGGCTGTCGCTGGCGACTGGACTGGGTGCCTCCCTGGCAAGACCCTCCTCCCTGACCGTGGTGGTGGTCGGGGACGGCGGGCTGCTCATGAGCCTCGGCGAACTCGACAGCCTTATCTCCCAGGCCCGGCACGGCGCTCCCATCCTCGTCGTGGTCATCGACGACGGGGCCTACGGCGCCGAGGTGCACCACTTCGCTCCCCTGGGCGAGTCCACAGAAATCGCGGAGCACGGCACCCGCGACTTCCTCGGCGTGGCCACGGCACTGGGCGCCCAGGGATGCGTCGTCCGATCGGGCGAGGACCTTGCCAGGAGCCTGCCAACATGGCTGTCCCGCCCCGAAGGGGTCTTTGTCCTCGACTGCAAGATCAATGGTGCCGTCGTGGCCCACTGGGCCGAAGAAGCGTTCCGGAGCCACGCGTAGGCGGCTCATCACACCAAGGACCTCACCCTGCGTTGAGTGCTCACCGCCGCCTTGGTTCGGGGCATGCATCATCGGCCGAGTTGAAACTTCACCCCACCAACGTCACCTACCGCGAGTGCGGTGGCGCCTACTTCACCCGGCGCGACCCCGAACGCGCCACCCGCCGCGCGCCAGCGCCCCGCATCCGACGCGCTGCAGCCCGCCTCCGCCATGGCTCCCGAAGGATGCGGGCCGCGGGAGATGGCGAGGCTGTGGTGCTGGGCGTTGCACCGCAGGAACCAGAACACCTCGCCCATGTCGGGGTGGGTGATGGTGTCGGACAGTGCGAAGTCGAGGTGCTTCTCGTAGAACGCGCGGGTCACCTCGGGCTGTGCCGAGTTGATCACTACGTGGGACAGCCCGCCGGGGGTCTGGAGCTTGCCGGGTTCGCTGACCAGCCGGACCCCGGCCGATCCGAGGCGGGCGGCCAGGGCGTCCACCGCGGCGGCGTCGACCGCGCCGAACGCGATCAGGTCCAGCCGCTTCTCGCGGTCCTGGCGCAACCGCACCGTGTACTGCTCCGGGGAGCCCTCCGCGGCCAGGAACGTGATTCCGGTGTCACTGGCGACCGGTGTCAGCTTCCACATCCGTGTAGAAAGCGACCTGCTTGTCGTAGTCCGGCACCGCGAGATCCACGTGCCGCAGGTGAGTGATCAGACGGTCGGTCATGGTCGTTCTCCGTTCAGTCTTGTGTTCACGTGTGGCCGTGCTCGCGGGCGCTTGTCGATCGTCTGTGCGGCTTGAGCGAATACGGTACGCAGCCATCGGTGGCCCGCGTCGGCCTCGTACATGGGGTGCCACCACACGGTTTCGAGGCTCGGGTGGGCGTTGAAGGGGCAGGACACCGTCCGCACCCCTGCCCCGGTGGGCAGTTGGTCGGCGAACCCGCGGTAGACGAGGGCGATCCGGTTGGTCCCGGCGATCAGGTAGGGCAACGCGGTGAAGCTGTCCACCACGATCCGGGTGCGAGGTTCGATGCCCTGGAACCTCCTCTGCTGCACGGCGGGCGAGGACGGGGAGTCGTAGGAGACGACCCAGGGCAGCTCGGAGAGCTGCTCGATGGTGACGTGCTCGCCCACCGCGCGGTTGTCGGCGGAGACGAGGCAGACCCATTCGTCGGTGCAGAGGTCCAGGCGCGGCAGGTCGCGGACATAGCCGTAGGGGAGCACCACGGCGTCGATCGTGCGCAGGGTGTGCAGGGGGCTGCTGACATGGCCGGTGTTGAGTTGTTCGATGCGCAGGCGGACGTTGGGCGCCAGTTCGTCGAGCAGAGTGGAGAGCGCGCTGCCGAGTACGGCGACGGTGTGGTCCGACATGGCCACGCGGAACTCTCGCTCGGAGCACGTGGGATCGAAGTCGCGTTCGGCGGTGAGCACACGGCGGACGCCGCTGACGGCGGCCTCGACGCTGTCGAGCAGCCTGGTGGCCAAGGGGGTCTTCAGGAAGCCTTGAAGTCGGCATCGAACGTCACGAGCATCAACAGCCGACCACCTCGTCGGTGAACCAGGTACAGCAAGATCTTGTGCTGGACCGCAGCCGCCGTCAGGACCGGAGCACGGGAGCGGTACGGTCAGCTCTCCGCGTTCGCAATGCCAGGCGGCACACGCCAAGGCCACCCACCGCAGGGACCGACGCCCAAGGTGACCAGCGACTACGGAAAAGTACGAGCCCACGGGCCTGCCAAGGAAGAGCATGGAGCCCGAACGCCCGCGAGCGGTGGACCAGCGTTTTGCGATCTGGCCGGCGTCGAGCTGGACGGTTGAGCGTGTGGTGGTGCGTGCTCCGGATCAGCCCTCAGCGGCCCGTTCTCGGCCCGCGCTGCCGTCGGCGGCGGCCTCACCCTGCCTTACGACAACGGCCGCACCGAGGGGGTCGACACGCGAACCAAGCAAATCATGAGGCAGATGCGCGGCCGAGCCGGGATCCCACTGCTCCGCCACCGCCTCTCCTCCGGTGGGACCTGAATCCCGCCGGAAACCACCAAGAGCCGCTACTCGCAAGCCAGCGGTAGGACGCATGACCGAAGATCGTCCCGAGACCGAGCAGCGACAGCCCGACAGCCCGCATACTCCGGCCACCCGACGAGGCGCCGGAGTGAGCCGGCCGGGCTCAGCCGCCTGTCGACTCCCGGATCACCACGGAGAAGTGGCTGATGAACTCCTCGTGGTCCGCCCCGGGCTCGGTCTGCCCGATCCGCCCGGCCAGCAGGTCGACCGCCCGCCGCGCCATCATGTCGTGGTCCGGATCGATGGTGGACAGCGAGGGGATGAGGAACTCGCTCTCCTCGACGTTGTCGAATCCGATCACTTTGACCTGCTCCGGCACCCGTACCCCGACGTCGGCCAGACCACGCAGCACGCCTATGGCCACGGTGTCGGTCACGCAGAACACGCCGTCGAAGTCGAGCCCGCTCGCGACCATGTCCCTGGCGGATCGCGCACCAGCGCGCAGGGTGAGCGCCTCCATGCTCTGCACGAGGTCGGGGGCCAAGGGCAGGCCGGCGCCCCGCAGGGCCTGCCGGTAGCCCGTGAAGCGGAGGCTGGACACGTCGACTTCCTCTCCCACCGGCCCGCGCACCATCGCGATACGGCGGCAGCCCCGCTCGATCAGGTGCTGGGTGGCCGCCTGTGCCCCGTCGACGTTGGGCATGGCCACATGGTCGACGGGACCGCCGAAGATCCGCTCGCCCAGGATGACCACCGGGTGGTCCACCTTGAGCAGTTCGACGTCGGCCGGTCCCATGCCCACCGTGCTGAGGATGAGCCCGTCGTAGAGCCGGTTGCGCGACAGGGACAGCGCGTCCAGTTCGTTCTCCCTCGACGCACCGGTCTGCTCGATGCACACCCGGAGGCTGTACCGCTGGGCAGCGGCGATGATGGCAGCGGCCAACTGTCCGTAGTAGGGGCTGTCCACCTCGGGGACAGCGAGACCGATGGTGCCGGTTCGGCCCTTGCGCAGATTCCGGGCCGCCACGTTGACGCGGTAGTCGAGCCGGGCCATCGCGTCGAGGACCTTCTCCCGCGTCGCCTTGCGTACATTGGGATGGTCATTGATGACGTTCGAGACGGTCATCGCCGAGACTCCGGCCGCCTTCGCCACGTCCTGAATCGTTGCCACGTTCGCCCCCGGTATGCGGTCTCAGGACATCCTTCACCATTACACCTCAGCCCTGCGTCAGCCCTGCCTCGCAGGTGCGAGGCGGTAGAGGGCCGCGCCGTGTGCGGGGAGGTCGGCCCGCAGGCATTGGCCGTCGTGAGTCGTGTCGGTGCGGGTTCACAGTTCCCGGACGCGGTCGTCCTTGCGGGCACCGATGGAGCCGAGCGGCACGGTGACCCGCCTGGGGCTGTCGGCAAGGGAGAACACGGCGGCGGAGCGGGTACCTCTGTCGGTGTTCGCGGGCGGTCCACAGGACGAGGTCCTTCTCGCGGAGGACCTCGCGGTTGTCCCCGCTGTGCCACAGGACGTCGAGTGTCTCGTCGTTGGTGAGCAGCTCGATCGTCTCCGGCGGGCTGGTGGGCAGGTCGCCGCCCATCATGAGAGGGGAACGGGAGATGAGCCACAGCGTCAGCAGGCTGATCTGCTCGGGACGGCTGAGGGCGCTGACGAGAGAGACGTCGGTGCCGGGGGAGAGGCTCGGCTCGATGGGCCGGCCGCTGCGGGCGATGGCCCGGGCGTAGGCGGAGATCTCCCGCTCGTGGTAAGGGAAGAGCATGTCGTCAACCTTGATGAAGTCGACCCCCCATTCGGCGAATTGGGCGACCTGTGAGTCGTAGGACGCCTGCGCGCCCGGATGGTCGTGGTTCAGACCCTAGTTGTCGGAGTTCCAGGGGCATACGGAGCCGGTGCCGGCGATCTCGTCGGCGGTCCAGTCCATACCCGCCACGGGCAGGCGGGCGGCGACGGTGCGGCGCGGGATGCCGCGCATGATGTGCAGGCCGATACGCAGGCCGAGTCGGTGCACGCGGTCGGCCAGCGGTCCGAATTCCGCGCCGTCGGCCGCCGGGGGGAACCGGTTCGGCGCGGGCATCTGGCGGCCGTGGTCGTCGAGGACCAGCCTGGTGCCGTAGCAGTCCCGGCTGTTCCAGCCCATCGGCGGACGCAAGTGTCGTTCGGCGATCGGTCGCGCGGATCGGGTCATGGCTGAACTATTCCCGATCTTCTTCCGGGCGCGTGCGGAGAACGGTGAAGGAATGCGGCGGGATGTCGCAGACCGGCCCGGGCAGCCGGTCCTCGACGGGGGTGGCCGGGGCGGTCCCGAACATGCTGGTGGCGTGTGGAGGTGCGGCGAGCGCGGTCCGCTCGAAACCGGTGACGACCTCTGTGCCGGTCAGACGGAGATGAACGGTGACGGGCTCGGACGTCGAGTTGGCGATCTTGACGATCACGTCACCGGCCGAGCTGTCGCGGACGGCTGAGACGGCGAAGACCTCCGGGGGCGCCGGGTCGTCCTCCAAGTCGTGGATCAGCTCACCGTCGCGGTAGCAGCGGATGCGCCGGCCGTCCACCTCGACCCGCAGGTCGTACCAGCGACCGGTCTCGACGGGGCCGTCCACCGAGTCGTTGAGGTCGTGCAGCACACCGTCGTCCACGCGCTGGAGCCGCATGCCACGATTGAGCCAGTCGCCGACCGACCACTGGTACCAGTTGCCGGGGGAAGTCCTGGCGAAGCCGATGGTGAAGCCCTGGCCGCCGCCGTTCTTCCTGGCCCGCACGGAGAAGGCGTACGACGGGCCGTCCACGGCGGCCGTCAGGACCAGCCTCGCGTCCGTTCCGTGCGCCGTCTGCCGGATGCGGCCGTCGCCCCCCGGCTTCCAATGGCCCAACTCGGCGTCCCAGTCGGCGAAATCCGGGGCAGGTGCCGCGTCGGCGCCCAGCGGGCCGACGCGCGCATCGGTGAACTCGGCGCGGGTGTCGTGACTCGTACCGATGTGGACACTGTGCCGGGCCGGCTCCGGGACGGGCCGCGCCCGGGGCGCTCCGACGACGGTGACGGGCAGGGCGGTGTCGCCCGAGTGCACCGAGTGCATGCGCTGGACGTGGTAATTGAGGGTGGGCCAGACGTTCGTGTTGTCGAAGTAGATCAGGTCCGGCAGCCACTGGGTGTGGCCACGCTTGGCGAGCAGCGGTGCGTAGGAGGCCAGCCGGACGACGTCGCCGTTGCGCTCCATGGCGATCATGTAGGTCGCTTCGGCGACGGCGCTGCGCATGTCGTTGTCCCGGGCCGCGTACTCGCCGATGTACAGGTGCGGGCCCCCGCGGTCCATCGCGTCGAAGCGGCCGGTGTTCTCCAGGAACCAGCGCGGGGATTTGTAGGAGTGTTCGTCGACGACCGGGACGCTCCTCTCACGGGCGAACGCCCAGCCCTTCTCCCAGTCCTCGCCGGTGGGGGAGGGGCCGACCGTGCCGACGACCGTGATCTCGGGGTGGTGCTCGCGCAGCGCGTCGTGGATGCGGGAGAAGCGGTCGCGGAAGGTGTCGGTGATGGTGTCCTCGTTGCCGACCCCCAGGTATTCGAGACCGAAGGGCTCGGGGTGCCCGGCGGCCGCGCGCAGGGCGCCCCATGGGGAGTCGGCGGGGCCGTTGGCCCACTGCACCAGGGCCAGCACCTCGTCGATGTAGTCGGGCATCTGCTCCTCGGGGATGCCGACCTGGCCGGTCGGCTCGGTGTTCTGGCAGCAGACGCCGGCCGGTACGACGGGCAGCGGCTTGGCGCCGATGTCCTCGCAGAACTGGAAGTACTCGTAGTAGCCCAGGCCCATCGACTGGTGGTAGCCCCACAGGTTGCGCTGCTGTCGGCGCGCCTGCAGCGGCCCGACGGTCTGGGGCCAGCGGTACATGTTGCCGAGCCCCACCCCGTGCGCGAGGCAGCCGCCCGGGAAACGTACGAACTTCGGCTTCAGGTCCGCGATGGCCTGAGCCAGGTCGGCGCGCAGGCCGCCCGGCCGGTCGCGGAACGTGGCCTGCGGAAAGAGCGAGACCAGGTCCAGATGTACGGTGCCGATCCCGCCCGCCACCACGGTGAACCTGGCCTCCGGGTCCGTCACCTCACACGTGATCACCGCTGAGTGCCGCTCCCAGGACCCGTGCACCGGACCCAGCTCCGCCCGGCCGTACACCCGGCTGCCGTCCCGGCTCTCGATCTGTGTCATCAGACGGTCCGCGGTGCCGTCTGCCAGGCGGGCGAAGAGGCTGACGTCGTAGCGTTCGCCCTCCCGTACGGCGACGCCGTCGAAGCCCTCGTTGCGCAGCCCTGCCCCGCGTCCGGCCGTACTGGCCGTGGTGGTGCGCAGCACCGCGTAATGCGGATTGGCCGGGTGCGGCGGCGCTTCGACGGCAACCGAGACCGACCCGGCGGCGCCGTCTCGCTCCAGTAGTTCCCAGGCGGTCAGGGCGTGCCATTCCGGCCGGTGGGCGGGCGTGTACTCGAACGACCGGTTCTGCACCAGCTCGGCGTAGAGACCGCCGTCCGCCGCGTGGTTGAGGTCCTCGAAGAACACCCCGAACAGATCGGGCGAGATGGCGGTGCCTCGTGCTGCCGCATCCACCTCGACAACCGTCTCGACGGGTCTCGCGGATTCACTCATCGCCCTCGTAACTCCTCGGTTGGTTGTCGTCATGGGTGGTGGTGCTGGTCAGGCCAGCGGGGCCTGGACGGTGAGGAACGAGTGAGGCGGCAGCGTCAGGGTCAGGCCCCGGTCGTTGACCTTCAGGTCGTCGAAGGGGCGGGGGCAGACCGTGCCCGGCGCCTGGGCGCTGTTGTGGGCCTGGAGCCGGTCGGCCGTCAGGAGGCGGGCGGTCGGCTCACCGATGGAGGCGCCGCGCAGGTCGAGCGTCACCTCGGCGGGCTCCTCGGCGTCGAGGTTGGACAGCGAGATGAGGACGGTTCCGTCCTTGACGCTGGCCGAGGCGGACAGGGTGTCCAGTTCGGCGTCCCCCACCGGGCGGCTGGCGTTCTCGGTACGCAGGTGCACGGCGAGCGAGGCGGCGTCCTGATGGCCCTTGTTCATCTCGAACACGTGGTAGGTCGGGGTCAGGACCAGCGAATCGCCGTCAGTGAGGACCATCGCCTGCAGGACGTTGACGGTCTGGGCGATGTTGGCCATGTACAGGCGGTCGGCATGCTTGTGGAAGATGTCGAAGTGCGTGCTCGCCACGAGCGCGTCGCGCAGGGCGTTCTGCTGGTACAGGAAACCGGGGTTGGTGCCCGGTTCGACGTCCCACCAGGTGCCCCACTCGTCCAGGACCAGGCCGACCTTCCGGCCCGGGTCATAGCAGTCCATGACCGTGGAGTGGCCGGTGAGGATGCGGTCGATCTTCTGGGCGGAGACCATCGTCCGGTAGTAGTCGTCCGTGTCGAAGACGGTGGCGCTGCCCTTCGTCTCCCAGGGGCCGGCCATCGTGTAGTGGTGGAAGGAGATGCCCTGGAAGAAGGTGCGCGGGGTGGCCTCGCAGCCGAAGCAGCTGATCTGCTGCATCAGCGTCTCGGTCCACTTGTAGTCATCGTCGGACGCGCCCGAGGCGATGCGGTAGAGCTTGTTGTCTCCGTGGTCCCGGCAGTACGTGGCGTACTGCCGGGCCAGGTCGGCAGAGTACTCGGCGCGCATGTTGCCGCCGCAGCCCCACGTCTCGTTGCCGATGCCCCAGAACTTCACCCGCCAGGGATCCTCGCGGCCGTTGGCCTTGCGCAGCCGCACCATGGGGCTGTCGCCGTCCCGGGTCAGGTACTCGACCCACTCGCTCATCTCCTGGACGGTGCCGCTGCCCACGTTGCCGCTGATGTACGGCTCGGTGCCGAGCAGTTCGCACAGGGCCATGAATTCATGGGTGCCGAAGTGGTTGTTCTCCTCGACGTTGCCCCAATGCGTATTGACCATCTTGGGGCGCTGGTCCCTGGGGCCGATGCCGTCCTTCCAGTGGTACTCGTCGGCGAAACAGCCTCCGGGCCAGCGCAGGTTGGGGATGTTCAGGGCGCGCAGGGCCTGCACGACGTCGAGGCGGATGCCGCCCTCGTTGGGGATCGGCGAGTCCTCGCCGACCCAGAAGCCGTCGTAGACGCAGCGGCCGAGGTGCTCGGCGAAGTGACCGTAGACGTGGCGGCTGATTTTCGGACCCTCGATGTCGAGGCTGATGATCGCGGTGGCGGTGGCCACAGGTGTACTCCAGGGGTGGGGTGTGCGAGCAGGGTTTGTATCGATAAAAATTGACATCGTGTTACGAGCGTGTCAAGAGAGGTGCAGAAATTATTGGCCGCCGGGAGCCACCCTCCCTTCCCCGGCCCCTCCTCGTGCCAGGAGGCCGCTCAGGAGGGCACCGCGCCAGACCCCTTGACGTCTTCCGACGCCACCACCTACTGTCCGCCGAAGTCTCAGCAGCCGGTTTCCCCGGATGGCGCAATCCAGGCGTCGCGGCACTGCGACCAGTGCGACCAGTGCGCCGACCAAACAGTTCCCGCACGTGTCTTGACGCATCCGCAACCCGGTGCCAGCTTTTATCGATACAAACCGTTGTCCTGGACGTGTCCGTCCCATGCCCTGCCCAACCGCCAGGCGGAACGTCCGCCCGTGGTCGGCTGCCGCGAGGGCGAGTGCGCACGTGGACTGAGCGGGCCCTGCGCTTCAAACCTCAACGCCCTTCGGTGCACATTCAACACCCCAGCCAACCCTATTTGTCCCTCTTTCCACCGTGGATCAGCCCCAGCGTTTCGCCTGCCCCACCCCGCTGCAACCACCCGCACGAAAGGCTCATCACCGTGTCCCTTCCCGCTACAGGTGCCCTCGGACGGCGCCACTTCCTCGCAGCCTCCGCCGGCGCCGCGCTCACCGCGGCAGCCCTGCCCGGCTGCGCCGCCTCGGTCGACGGAGGCGATGACTCCGGCGGCAAGAGCAAGACGACGCTCACCGTCATGGCCGTGGAAAACGAATTCGACGTCAAGGCCGCCGAAAAGGCGCTGGGCATGAAGGTCAGGCTCATCGTCCAGGACAACTCCAAGCTCAACGCCATGCTGGCCGCGAAGACCCCGCCGGACGTGGTGGCGGGCTGGGGTGCGTCGGAGACCTCGTACTTCGCCGCACGCAGGCTGATGACCGACCTGGACCCGTACTTCGCCAAGAGCACGGCGCTCAAGCTGTCCGACCTCGACCCGGTCAACGACGTCTGGCGCTTCGACGGCACCAAGCAGGGCACGGGCCCCCGCTACGGCATGACCAAGGACTACTCGCAGGACCAGATGTTCTGGTACCGCACCGACATGTTCGACGCCGCGAAGCTGGACTATCCCAGCGAGACCGAGCCGCTCTCCTACGACGAGTGGCTGGACATGGGCAAGCGGCTGGTCAAGCGCAGGCTGGGCAAGGTGAGGGTGTACGGGCTGAGCGCCACCGGACTGGGCGTCTTCTCCCAGGTCATGGGTATGACCGCATCGGCCGGCGGCAGTCTGTTCGCCGAGGACCTGGCCTCGGTCGACTTCTCCTCGCCCGAAGCGCTTCAGGCGCTGAAGTGGCACCTGCAGTACGCGCGGGCCGACATCGGCCCGAGCGTCGCCAACCCCAACCCGGACGGCTGGGACTGGCCCACCTACCAGGCCGGGCGGATGGCGATGGCCTGCGACGGCTACTGGCTCGGCGGATCGATCGGCAGTGACCCCAAGGTCGCCAACGTGTCGCGCTTCGCTCCCGCGCCCCAGATGGGCAGCCACCGCATCAGCCCCTGTTTCGGCGCCACCGGCTGCTGGATCCCCAAGGACGCCAAGAACAAGGACGAGGCCTGGACGTTCTTCGAGTGGTACTTCGGCGGCAAGCCCGCCCAGGACCGGGCGAGCAGCGGCTGGGGCATCCCGGCCCTGAAGTCACTGCGTCCGCGGATGCCACAGGGCAAGCCGTTCCAGAAGCAGGCGTTCGAGGTGCAGCAGCATGAGCTCGAGCACTTCTCGACGCTGACCTTCACCCCGTACGTACAGAGGGCCGCCCTGGACGGTGTCATCAACAAGGTGCTGCCGGGCGCGGTCAAGTCCGGCACCTCGGCGGGGAAGGTCGCCGATGAACTGAACTCGCGTATGAACGAGCAGATCGCCAAGGGCAAGGAGCTCGTAAGGTGAGCACCAGTCAGCTCACCGGTCGGGCCGCCGGGCCGCGCGTGCCGTCCCCGCCCTCGGGACCGGCCGCCCGGTCGGCGCGCGGGCGGCGCTCGCTCAGGGCGCGCCGGGCCCGGGACTTCTACCTGTTCGCCGGCCCCTGGATGCTGGGCTTCCTAGCCCTGACGGTCTACCCCCTTGGGTACGCCCTGTGGCTGAGCTTCACCAACTCCGACGGGCTCTCCGACAACTCCCGCTTCGTCGGCCTGGACAACTACCGGGAGGTTTTCACCAACCCGGAGACGATCTCCTCCCTGGCCCGTACTGGGTTGTTCACCCTGATCACGGTGCCGCTCACGATCCTGGCGGGGCTGATCATGGCGGTGCTGGTGAACCAGCCGATCAAGGCCCGCGGCCTGTTCCGCACCCTGCTGTACCTGCCCGCCGTCGTCCCGCCGGTCGGTGCGGCCCTCACCTTCAAACTGATCTTCGACCGTGACTCGGGGGCGGCCAACGGCGCCCTGGACTCCCTCGGCGTCAACGGGGTGACCTGGCTGGTGGATCCGTACGCCCGCTATGTCTTGATCATGCTGACCATGTGGGGCGCGGGCAACGTCATGATTATCTCGCTTGCGGGACTCCAGGACATACCCAAAGAGGTGCACGAGGCGGCCCGAGTGGACGGGGCCAGCCCCTGGCAGTCGTTCACCCGCATCACCCTGCCGCTGCTCTCCCCGGTGCTGTTCTTCCAGGTCATCACCGGGGTCATCGCGGCGCTGCAGAGCTTCGCGCCGCTCCTGATCGCGCTTGATCCCACCCCCGCGGGGGTGGGCAACGTTCCGGAGAGCAACTACTTCTTCATGATCAACGTCTTCGCCGAGTACTTCGCCAACGGACGCTACGGCTACGCCTCCGCCATGCTGTGGGTTCTCTTCGTGATCATCATGGCCGTCACCTTGCTCCTCTTCAAGCTGAGCAAGGGCGCTGTCTTCTACTCCGTGGAACCGGAGCAGGCGAAGAACAAGCCCCGCACGATCGGAGGCAAGTAATGGTGTTCGCCCGACGCAGTGCCGTCTACATGGTCCTGGTGGCGGCCCTCGTCCTCTTTCTCAGCCCCTTCGGCTGGCTCGTCATCACCGCGCTGAAGGCCTCTTCCGAGCTGCGCGTCATGCCCATCCACTGGTGGCCGCACGACCCGAGTCTGGAAAACTTCAAGGACGCGCTAACCCACTTTGAGTACTTCGCGTACGCCCGCAACTCCCTGACGATCGCCGGCATCTACTCGGTGCTGATCACGCTCGCCTCGGCCTGGGCCGGATACGGCTTCGCCCGGCTGGACGCGCCGGGAAAGCGGGTGATCTTCGGGGTACTGATCTCGACGATGATGCTGCCGCAGATCATCACCCTGATCCCCACCTATCTGTTGTTCGCCAGGATGAACCTGCTGAACACCTACATGCCGTGGGTGCTGTGGGGCCTGGCAGGCGCCCCCTTCCTCATCTTCCTGTTCCGGCAGTTCTTCTCCAACATGCCCAAGGAACTGGAGGAGGCCGCGATCGTCGACGGCTGCGGAAGCGTGCGCATCTTCTGGCGCATCTTCCTGCCGCAGTCCTGGCCGGTCATCGCCGCCAGCCTGATCATCTCCTTCAGTTGGAGCTGGGGCGATTACGTCGCCCCCGCCCTGCTGCTGGACTCCGACCGCACCACACTCACCGTCAAGCTCGCCACCGGCTACGTCAACGAACACGGTGCCCAGATGTCCAACCTCGTCGCGGCCGGCGCCGTGATGTACGTCGTGCCCGTGCTCGCGCTCTTCCTCATCATGCAGCGCGGCTTCGTCTCGGGCATCTCCACCTCCGGACTCAAGTAACCAACTCACCTCTCAGCACAGGCACAGGCACAGGCACAGGCACTTTCCATGAACGACGTCTGCTGCCGCCCCGCAGACGATCACGTCGGCCTCCAGGACCGACTCCCCGCAGCGCACGCGGTATTCGCCCAGCACTTCGACGCCGTCCGGCGCGACTCGTATCCGTATGCCGTGATCACGGGCGGCCGCGACGGCGAAGTCGGCCAGCCACGGCCCGAACAGCCGGAGCAGCGGCGGTACGAGATCGACGAACTTCATGGCACCCGAACCTACGCAGCCGTCCGCACGAACAGCCGGCTTCCGCACACCCGTCCCGCCATTCAGTGACCCGCCGAGCATACGTTCGGCGTCACCCCCCGCTCGGCCGGACAGTCCAACGGGCGTTCCGCGCCCGACCTCCCGGACCCGCAACGCTCCGCGACGCCACCACACGATGCGATTCCCCCCAGGCGTAAATGCCTGCGGTTCGTCGCAAGAATCTCGCTGAAGTGTGCAGGTGCGCCCAAGGCGCGTCCGCCGGCCACCCCTACCCCACTCACCGACGCCGGGGGCAGTCGGGCGGGCGCCGGAGGGCTGCTGCCACCGGACGCTGTTTGCGGCCGGTTCGGGCACGGCGGGGCAGGGGCCTGGCGCTGAAGGGCAACGCCGACCGTGGAGCGGGGGTCCAGCGGTCCCTCGACGTCCGGGACGAGGGCCATGCGCTCAGGACACCTCCGCCGGGCGTCTGCACAGAACAACTCGCCTTCTGGCACAGGACCTTGACGAACCCAGGCGCACAGAACGCCCCGGAGAAACATTAGGATTCAAGTACTTCGGGGGTTCGTCACAGAAAGAGAAAGGTATCCGCGTGACATCAGCAGGATCGACCAAGACGCGCCTCGCCGCGCGTGTCGCCGCGGGACTGGCCGCGGCCGCCACGGTCTTCGGATCGCGGCCTTCGCGTTCACCGGCGGCAACAGCAACACCCAGGCCGATGAGCCGTGGGAGTGCAACCGCACCGGCAGCGTCTGCCACGGTTACTGACCGGCCCGAGCAGTGGTGAGGGGAGAAGGGTCTGGTCGTCGGCCCTGATGGATCAGACATCCGCCCTCGCCCCTGCCCGCGGGGACGAGGGCGGACACCGTTGCGGCGAGAAGGCTGCCGTGTCAGTGGGACCGGTCCGCCATGGGACATCGCGGCCGAGCCGGCCAACTGGCCGCCACCGGCACGGCGTAGACCGCGTGACCAGCTCATCCAGCACCTCTGGCGCGTCGCGGGCCACCTCTTCCAGCACGGCGCGAATCGCCTCGGTCACCAGCTCCAGGCGGGTCGGCTCCCGTGCGGCGGACAGGACGTGGGGGTGGAGTCGGTGCGCTGCGTGACGCGTCCCCTGAGCAGACCTGCCCGTCGGATCCGGGTGGGTGCGAGGCCCAGTAGCCGGTCGGCGCGGTCGACTTCGGCAGCGCACCGACTCGGCGGCCTGGCGGTCGGAGAGGTTCATCGCGTACTGCGGCACGCAGACGGTGGCGAGCTGGGCGGGTGAGAGCCCAGGGCGGCCGTCACGCGGGTACCAGGCGGTGAAGTCCGCGCCACTCCAGAGGCCGTCGAGGCGGTCGCGGACCCATTTCGCGGTGGTGCCCTTGGGGTTGGCCGCGCGGGCAACCCGGGCGGTCAGCGGCGGGATCTCGGCTCCGGAGTGAGGTTGGACGGACGCATCGGGCTCCTGGGAAACGAGGGCGGGACGTTCCAACGAGCCTGACGCAACGTCACGATCGTCAACTGCCGACCTCAAGATTCCCGACAGAGTCTCTCAGTGGCGTCGGGCACGTACTTCACAGTGACGACGATCCTCATGCGTCCAGCCCTCCCCGCTTGACGAGCTGAGCCGTGATGACATTGCGCTGAATCTCGTTCGTGCCCTCGCCGACGATCATCAACGGGGCGTCGCGGAAGTAGCGTTCGACGTCGAACTCGGTGGAGTAGCCGTAACCCCCGTGGATACGGACGGCGTTGAGGGCGATCTGCATCGCGGTCTCGGAAGCGCACAGTTTGGCCATGCCGGCCTCCATGTCCACCCGGCGTCCCGCGTCCGCCTCCCGCGCCGCGTAGAGGGTCAGCTGACGGGCCGCCGTGAGCGAGGTGGCCATGTCGGCCAGGTAGTTGCCGATGGACTGGTGCTTCCAGATCGGCTTGCCGAACGACTCGCGTTCCTGGGCGTAGGCGAGCGCGTCCTCGAAGGCCGCCCGGCCGACCCCGAGCGCACGGGCCGCGACCTGGAGGCGTCCGGTCTCCAGGCCCTTCATCATCTGGGCGAAGCCCTTGCCTTCCAATCCGCCTAGGACGGCGTCGGCCGAGGCCCGGTAGTCCTCGAAGGACAGCTCGCAGCTCTCCACGCCCTTGTAGCCGAGCTTGGGCAGGTCACGGGAGACGGTCAGCCCCGGTCCGTGCTCCACCAGCAGGATCGAGATGCCCTGGTGAGCCGGAGCGGCGTCCGGGTCGGTCTTGCACAGCAGGGCGATCAGGCCGGAGCGCCGCGAGTTGGTGATCCAGGTCTTCGCCCCGTTGACCACGTATCCGCCGTCGCCGTCCTTGCGGGCGACGGTGCGCATGGCCTGCAGGTCCGAGCCGCCGCCGGGTTCGGTCAGGGCCATGGTCGCGCGGATCTCGCCGGTGGCCATCTTCGGCAGGTAACGGCGCTTCTGCTCCTCGGAGCCAAAGTGCAGCAGCAGCTTGGCGACGACGGTGTGGCCGCCCATCGCGCCGGCCAGACTCATCCAGCCCCGGGCCAGCTCCTCGGTGATCAGGACGTAGCAGGAGGTGGAGACCGGGGTGCCGCCGTACTCCTCGGGGACGGCGAGGCCGAAGATACCGAGGGTCTTCATCTGCTCGATCAGGGCCTCGGGGTAGGTGCCCGCGTGCTCCAGCTCCTGAACGACGGGCTTCACCTCCTTGTCGACGAAGTCGTGCACGGTACGGACAATGAACTGTTCGTCCTCGGACAGGACGTCGAGAGTGCTCATGCGGCGCTGCTCCTTGCTGAACTGGCAGGTGGCGAAGGGCGGTTCAGATGACGTGCTCGGCCTTCAGGCCGTCGATGTCGGCCGGGCTGTATCCCAGGTCGGCCAGGATGGTGTCGGTGTGTTCCCCGGCTGCGGGGACGGCGTCCATGCGCGGGGCCGTACCGGTCAGGTCCACCGGCGGCAGCAGCGCGGGCACCACGGCTCCGCCGGGGATCCGTACGTCCCGCCAGCGGTCCCGGCCGCTGAGCACCGGGTGCGCCAGGAACTCGTTCATGTCGTTCACCCCGGCGTTGGCGATGCCGGCCGCGTCCAGCAGATTCGTCACCTCGTGGCTGTCCAGTTCACCGAACCGTTCGGCCACGATCGCGTTCAGCTGCTCGCGGTGGGCGACCCGGGCCGAGCCGGTGGCGAAGCGCGGATCCGTGACGAGCTCGGGCCGGCCCAGGAACCGCTCGCACAGGGCGGCCCATTCCCGCTCGTTCTGGATGGAGAACAGCACGTCCTTGCCGTCGGCTGCGGCGTAAGCGCCGTAGGGGGCGATGGTGGCGTGCTGGGTGCCGATGCGGGGCGGCTGGGTGCCGAAGTAGCGGGTGTAGTAGGCGGGTTGGTTCATCCACTCGGCCAGTGCCTCGAACAGGGAGACCTCCACGGCGCGGGCGACTCCGGTGGTGGCCCGGGTGAAGAGGGCGGTGAGGATGCCGGAGTAGGCGTACATGCCGGCGGCGACGTCGGCGATCGAAACCCCCACCCGGGCGGAGCCGTGTTCGTTGCCGGTGAGGGAGACCAGGCCGGTCTGGCACTGCACCAGCAGGTCGTACGCCTTACGGTCGGCCCAGGGGCCGGTGGAGCCGTAGCCGGAGATCGAGCACGGGATCAGCGAAGGGAAGCGCTCGGCGAGGGCCTCGGCGCCCAGGCCCATCCTGCTCGCCGCACCTGGTGCCAGGTTCTGTACGAACACGTCGGCCCCGGCGAGCAGTTGCTCCAGGATGTCCCCTCCCGCGTCCGACTTCAGGTCGAGGGTGATGGACTCCTTCGACCGGTTGAGCCACACGAAGTAGCTGGACTGGCCGTGCACCGTGGTGTCGTACCGGCGGGCGAAGTCGCCCCCGCCCGGCCGCTCCACCTTGATCACCCGTGCGCCGAGGTCGGCGAGCTGGCGGGTGGCGAAGGGAGCGGCCACCGCCTGCTCGATACTGACGACGGTGATGCCGGTGAGCGGCAGTGCTTCGGGGTGCTCGGACATGAAGTGATCTCCAGAGAGTGCGGTCCCGTACCGGAGTACCATCATCGATGCTCATGGCCGTCTAGGTGAAATAGCAATATGTAATGCCACCATGCGCGCCCCGGATGGACGCGGAAAGAAGCCCCCTTGGACATCAAGCAGCTCAAGGCGATCGTCACGGTCGCCGAAGTGGGCAGCGTCACGCGCGCCGCGGACCTGCTGCACCTGGTGCAGCCCGCAGTCACCCGGCAGATCCGCACCCTGGAGCAGGAACTCGGCATCCCGCTCTTCGAGCGCACCGGGCAGGGCATGCGCCCCACCGAGGCCGGGACGATCATGGTGGACCGGGCGCGGCGCGCGCTGAACGAGCTGGAGCGGGCCCGCGCCGAGGTGCAGCCGACCCCGGGTGTGGTGACCGGCATCGTCACCCTCGGTCTGCTGGAGAGCACCAGCGACCTGCTGGCCGAGCCGCTCGTGACGACCCTCGCCCGTGACCATCCCGGCGTCGAGCTCCGTCTCATGACCGCCTACTCGGGGCACCTGCAGCAGTGGCTCGACGACGGCGACCTGGACCTGACGCTGCTGTACAACCTGGACAGCACCCCCTCGCTCAACGCCCACCCGCTGCTGCGCGAGCGGCTGTGGGCGGTCGCCCCCGCGTCGGCCGGCCTCCGCGCCGACCATCCCGTTCCGTTCGCGGAGGCGGCGAAACACCCGCTCGTCATGCCCGCCTCGGGGCACGCACTGCGCCGGCTGATCGACGCGGCGGCGGCGCGGTCCGGGGCCTCCATGGACGTCATCGTGCAGACCAACTCGATGCGCGTGCAGAAGCAACTCGTCCAGGCGGGGCACGGCTGGACCGTCCTGCCCGGTGTGGGCATCGCCGACGATGTCGCACGAGGCACGCTGAGCGCCGCGCCGCTGAGCGAGCCCCATGTGTGGCGCTCGGTCGTCCTCGGCACACCGCGGTTCGGGCGCACCCCGCCCGCCGTGGAGGTCGTCGCACGCGAGTTGGTCCGCCAGATCAACTCCGCGGTGGTGCAAGGCAGATGGCCCTCTGCTCAGGTCCGGGGAGACGACAGTCCCGCCGAGGGTGAGTGACTCGCCCGCCGCAACGTCCAGGATCGTCCGAGAAACCTGTGGGGACACCCATGACTGACACCGGTCACCAGCTCGACGCCGTCGCCCATGCCCAGGACGGCACGGCACTGGCCTGCCAGCAGCGGGGAGACGGATACCCGCTGATCCTCCTTGCCGGACAGGCGAACAACCATCACTGGTGGGACGGCGTACGAGAGGACTTCCACGCCACGCACTCCACCATCACCTTCGACTACCGAGGCACCGGCGCCAGCGACAAGCCCCAAGGGCCATATGCGACAGAGCAGTTCGCGGAGGACGTGATCGCCGTCCTCGACCGCCTCGGCATCGAGAACGCCGACGTCTACGGGACCTCCATGGGCGGCCGGGTCGCCCAGTGGGTCGCCGCCCATCACCCGGACCGGGTCCGGCGCCTCGTCCTGGGCTGCACCTCCCCCGGCGGACCGCACGCCGTGGAGCGCGACGCCTCGGTACGGCGGGCCCTGGCCCAGGCCGACCCGGATGCCGTCCGCGAGGTGCTGATCGACCTGATGTATTCCCCCGCCTGGCGCACCGCCCATCCCGGCCCCTACACCACGCTCGGCGACCCCGACATGCCCCCGCACGCGCGCCGCGGCCACCTGCTGGCGAGCAACGGGCACGCCGCCTGGGACGTACTGCCCCTCATCACCGCGCCCACCCTGATCCTGCACGGCGACCAGGACCGGCTCACCCCGCCGGACAACCTCCCGCTGCTCGCCGCCCGTATCCCCGACACCCGGACACACCTGTTCCCCGGCGCCCGGCACGCCTACTTCGAGGAATGCCGCGCGGAGGCCAGTGCTCTCGTCGCGGCGTTCCTCAGCGGGGTCTCATAGCGGACCCCAGGTCACAGGGCCGCGATCGCTCGGCATGCGCGCGACGCATACGGATATCACAGTTTTCTATTGTTCAACCTCGTTCATCAGCGTTCATGATGCTGGGTACTTGAGCCGACCGAGCACGGAGTCGCTACGGATGAGTCAGACACAAACCCCAGCCCCTTCCTGGCAGGAGGACGTGTTCGCCGCGTTGAAGAAGCGCGGCGTCCAGCAGATCGCCTACGTCCCGGACTCCGGCCACTCCCACGCCATCCTTGAGGCGCAGCGCGACCTCGCCATCCACGACGTGGTGCTCACCACCGAGGAGGAGGGCGTAGCCGTCGTCAGCGGGGCCTGGCTGGGCGGGCAGAAGGCGGTGCTGCTCATGCAGAGCAGCGGCGTCGGCAACTGCGTCAACATGTTCTCCCTGCTGCAGATGTGCCAGTTCCCCTTCCTCACGCTGGTGACCATGCGCGGCGAGCACGCCGAGTTCAACCCCTGGCAGAGCCCCATGGGCCGCACCACCCAGCAGGCCCTGGAACTCATGGGCATCACCGTCCTGCGCGCCGACCACCCCGAAGACGTCGAGGAGACCGTCGAGGCGGCTCTGGATTCGGTGTTCGAGGCGGGCGAGCGCGTCGCCGTCCTCCTCGGACAGAGGCTGATCGGCCGCAAGACGTGGGAGCGCAACTGATGACCGCCACCGACACCCTGCCCCGCCTCGACCGGCGCCGCTTCGTCGCCGGCCTGCTCGCCCGTGTCCCCGAGGACACCCTGCTGGTGACCGGCCTCGGTTCGCCCAGCTACGACGTCTTCGCCGCCGGCGACCGCCCCACGAACTTCTACCTCTGGGGCGCGATGGGCGCCGCCGCACCACTCGCCCTCGGCCTCGCCCTCGCCCAGCCGGACCGCCCGGTCGTCGCGATCACCGGCGACGGCGAACACCTCATGGGCATCGGCACACTGGCCACCATCGGCGCCCAACTCCCGCCCAACCTCACCCTCGTCGTCCTGGACAACGCCCACTTCGGCGAGACCGGCATGCAGCCCAGCCACACCCAGCTCGGCACCGACCTCGTCGCCGTCGCCCAGGGCTTCGGCATCCAGGACACTGTGCGCATCACCGACCTCGCCCAGACCGAGGACCTCGCCTCCCGTATCCGTGCGCGCTCGACGACGACGTACGCCCAGGTCCTGATCGACACCACCGAGCCGCCGCGGGCACTCCCGCCCCGCGACGGCGTCGCCAACAAGAACTCCTTCCGCGCCGCACTCGGCCTGAGCACCTTCTAGCCGACGGGAGCCCCCTTCCATGCAGCGCTACGAGATGTTCATCGACGGGAAGACCCGCACGGCCGCCGACGGTGAGTGGTTCCCCACCGACAACCCCTACCTGGGCGCCCCGTGGGCCGAGATCGCCAAGGGCACGCCCCAGGACGTCGACGACGCGGTCCGCGCCGCCCACCGCGCCATGCACACCGGCCCCTGGGCCGAACTCACCGCCGGCGCCCGCGGCGCCCTGCTGCGCCGACTCGGCGACACCATCGCCGCGAACGCCCGCCGGCTCGCCGAGATCGAAGTCCGCGACAACGGCAAGCTCTTCACCGAGATGCACGGGCAGGTCTCCTACGTTCCGCAGTGGTTCCACTACTACGGCGGACTCGCCGACAAGATCGAGGGCGCCGTGCCGCCGCTCGACAAGAAGGGCTACTTCGCCTGCACGAAGAAGGAGCCCGTCGGGGTCGTCGCGGTCATCACGCCGTGGAACTCCCCGCTGTTGCTGCTGGCCTGGAAGATCGCCCCGGCGCTCGCGGCGGGCTGCACCGTGGTGGTGAAGCCGTCGGAGTTCACCTCTGCCTCCACCCTGGAGCTGGCCCGCCTATTCCACGAGGCGGGGCTGCCCCCGGGCGTGTTCAACGTCGTCACCGGGTTCGGCCAGGACGTCGGTGCCGCACTCGTCGAGCACCCGCTGGTCCGCAAGGTCAGCTTCACCGGCTCGGACGCCACAGGCCGCCGTATCAACGAGTCGGCCGCCCGCGACTTCAAACACGTCAGCCTCGAACTGGGCGGCAAGTCCCCGAACATCGTGTTCGCCGACGCCGACTTGGAGGCCGCCGTCAACGGCACCGTCTCCGGCATCTTCGCCGCCACCGGCCAGACCTGCATCGCAGGCTCCCGGCTACTGGTCCAGCAGGACGTGCACGACGAGGTCGTGGGCCGCCTGGTCGACCTCGCCGGCACAGCCCGCATGGGCGATCCGATGGACGAGAACACCCAGGTCGGGCCGATCACCACACCCGCCCAGTACGCCAAGGTCCTCGACTACATCGGCATCGCACAGCAGGAGGGCGCCCGGCTCGCCCTCGGCGGCAAGGCCGCCGACCGTGGCGGCTGGTTCGTCGAACCGACCGTCTTCACCGGCGTGCGCAACAACATGCGCATCGCCCAGGAAGAGGTCTTCGGACCCGTCCTCTGCGTCATCCCCTTCAAGGACGAGGACGAGGCGGTCGCGATCGCCAACGACAGCCGCTACGGCCTCGGCGCCGGCGTGTGGACCGCCGACATCGGCCGCGCGTTCCGCATGGCCGACCACATCCGCTCCGGCACGGTCTGGGTCAACACCTACCGCGCGGTCAGCTACCTGACCCCCTTCGGCGGCTTCAAGGACTCCGGCCTCGGCCGCGAGAACGGCATCGCCGCCCTCACCTCCTACCTGGAGGACAAGAGCGTCTGGATCAACACCGGCGCTCCCACCGGCAACCCTTTCGTCCTGCGCTGAAGGTCCACTCGACTTCGTCCTGCGCTGAAAGGCCGCTCGCCTCCCCTGCGCGACACGAGCAACGGAGCTTCCCATGTCGCAGAGCCGCACCTCCGTCCCCGCACGCTCCCAGGTCACCGCCAACGTCATACGTGGCTGTCTGGGCAACCTGATCGAGTGGTACGACTGGTTCGCCTACGCCACCTTCAGCATCTATTTCGCCGCCGCCTTCTTCCCCGAGGGCAACCAGACGGCCCAACTGCTTTCCACCGCCGTCGTCTTCGCCGTCGGCTTCCTGATGCGCCCCCTCGGCGGCTGGCTGCTCGGCGCGTACGCCGACCGGTACGGCCGCCGCCGCGCCCTGACCCTGTCGGTCACGCTGATGAGCGTCGGATCGCTCACCATCGCCCTCACCCCCGGCCACGCCTCCATCGGCCTGTGGGCCCCTTTCCTGCTGGTCATGGCTCGCCTGCTCCAAGGGCTCTCCGTGGGAGGCGAGTTCGGCTCCAGCGCCTCCTATCTCGCCGAGGTCGCCCCGCCGGGCCGGCGCGGCTTCTACTCCAGCTTCCAGTACGTCTCCATCGTGCTCGGCCAACTCACCGCCCTGCTGGTGGCCATCGTGCTGCAGAACCTGCTCACCGACGGCCAGTTGGAGAGCTGGGGCTGGCGCATCCCGTTCGTGATCGGCGCGCTGGCGGGCCTGGCCGTGATGTACCTGCGCCGCACGATGGAGGAGTCCCAGCACTTCCAGCAGGAACAGGCGAAGGCCGTCCATCAGGATCCGGACGCCAGGGAACGCAAGGGACTGCGCGCCCTGTTCACCGAGTACCCGCGCCAGGTCCTCGCGGTCTTCGGGCTCGCCATCGGCGGCACCGTCGCCTTCTACACGTACGCCACGTACCTGCAGAAGTACCTGGTGAACACGGCCGGCATCCCGAAGTCGACGGTCTCCGTCATCGGCTTCTGCGCCCTGTTCGTCTACATGCTGCTGCAACCCGTCGCGGGCCATCTGTCCGACCGCTTCGGCCGCCGCCGGGTGATGTTCGTCTTCTCCGTCAGCGGCATGCTCCTGACCGTCCCGATCATGACCGTCCTCGGTGACACGAGCAGTCCGTGGATCGCGTTCCTCCTGATGACCGTCGCGCTGACCTTCCTCAGCGGGTACTCGGCGCTGGCCGCCATCATCAAGGCGGAGATGTTCCCCACCAAGGTCCGGGCGCTCGGCGTGGGCCTGCCGCACGCCCTGGTCACCGCCACCTTCGGCGGCCTGACCGAACCGATCGCGCTGGCCCTGAAGAACAGCGGCCACGAGACCACCTTCTTCTGGTACGTCACCGCGTGCATCGCCCTGACCTTCCTGGCCACCCTCCTCGTACCCGAACCGTCACGGACCTCCCTGCTGGAGACCGCCGACGCTCCGGCCGCCCCGGCCCCGACGAAGGCCGCACCGCTCACCTGACCCCAGGCCTGCCCGTACCCAAGGACAGAAGGATGACGCATCCAACCCCACCCCCTCTCGGCTCATACCTGGAGTCCTGGACTCCAGGTCCGGTCACAGACGAAGACCCCCTGCCCACCGGCCCGGTGGCCGCCCTGTCGGCCGTCCTGAACCTGCCCGACCCGGTCGCGAAGGCCTGGGATCCCCTCCCCCCGCTGTGGCACTGGCTGTACTTCCTCACCTGGCCCGCCGGGCGGGACCTCGGCGCCGACGGCCACCCGCGGGGCGGCCACTTCTCGCCGCCCCTCCCTCAGCGGCAACGCATGTGGGCGGGCGGCCGCTGCGAGATCACCCGGCCGCTCCGCCTCGGCGAACCGACCGAACGCATCAGCAGCCTCCGCGCGGTGACCGCCAAGCAGGGCCGCACCGGAGAGATGCTGTTCATCACCGAACGCCGTGAGTTTCGCCAACAGGACCGTGTCTGCCTGGTGGAGGAGCAGGACATCGTCTACCGGTCCGGGCGCACGGCGGGACAGCACCCGACCGCCCTCGACGAATCCGCCTTCCCCCACCCCGACGCCCCGTGGCAGCTTCCGCTGCGCCCGGATCCGGCCCTGCTGTTCCGGTTCAGCGCCCTCACCGCGAACGCCCACCGCATCCACTACGACACGCCCTACGCCCAGGACGAGGAGGGCTACCCGGGAATCGTCGTCCACGGCCCGCTGCTCGCCCTGCTCATGCTCGAACTGCCCCGGCGCCACGCCCCCGACCGGCCGGTGCGCTCGCTGTCCTACCGGCTCCGGCGGCCGGTGTTCGCCGGCGAACGACTGGCCGCCTGCGGCGCCCCCGCGGACGATCGCGCCGATCTGCACATCGCCACCCACCGGGAAGACCGGCACGCCACCGCCGAGGTGACCTTCCAATGACCTCGCCGCACGACCGGATCACCGCCGCGACGAGCCTGCTCTTCGTCCCGGGACACCGGCCCGACCGCTTCGACAAGGCGGCCTCCTCCGGCGCCGATCTGGTCATCATCGACCTGGAGGACGCCGTCGCCGCCGAGGACAAGGACCGCGCCCGGCACAACGCAGCCGCCTGGCTCGCCCTCGGCAACCGGGCGGTCGTACGGATCAACCCACCCGGTACCCCTTGGTCCGAGGCCGACCTCACCATGGTCGCCCACCACGGCGGCCCGGTCATGGTGCCCAAGGCCGAGGACCCCGCCGTACTCGCGGAACTCGCCACCCGTACGGCTGGACGGTGTGCTCTCGTGCCGCTCATCGAGACGGCCCTCGGCGTGGAGCGGGCCCACGAGGTGTGCGCCACGCCCGGTGTCGCCCGGGCCGCCTTCGGCAACGTCGACCTCGCCGCCCAGCTCGGCGTCGCCCACGACGACCGCACGGCACTGACCTGCGCCCGCTCCAGACTGGTCCTCGCCTCGGCCGCCGCCGGCATCGGCCCGCCGGTCGACGGCGTCACCACCGCCGTACGGGACACGGAGGCCCTCGACGCCGACATCGCCCACGCCCGACGCCTGGGCTTCACGGGCAAGCTCTGCATCCACCCGTACCAACTCTCCTACGTGGCCGACGGATTCGCGCCGACGGCGGACGAACTGCGCTGGGCCCGCACCGTCCTCGGCGCCGGTGACTCCGTCACGACCGTCGACGGGCAGATGATCGACCGGCCGGTCCTGGAGCGTGCACGGCGCCTCCTGGTGCTCGCCCGCGAACCGCACACCGCGCCCTGACACGGCCCGACGGGCCTCGAACCGCACCGAGGCACTGAAGCACCGCGGTGTGTACGCGCCGGAGGCAGGCGGCGATTGAGGGCGCCGCCCGCCTCCGGCTGTCCGCCGACGTCGGGGGTACGACATCGTTGTCAGCACCCACGCGCAAGCACTGGAGTCCCGTTGCAGGAGACGTGTGTCATCACGCGGAGGATCGAGACGGCCGGGGGTGTGTACGCGCCCGGGCATCTGGGTGAGTTGACGCAGATCGTGGACTTCGCGCTGGTGGACGCGGTGCTGGAGGAGACCGGGACGCGTGAGCGGCGGCTTCGGCTGCTGCCCTCGCGGGTGGTGGTGTACTTCGTCCTGGCGCTCGCCCTGTTCGAGCACGACTCCTACCGGGGACCGGCTGCCCGCCTACGTCATTTGTCGCGCCGTCGGTGAGGCCAAGTGGCCGTTCTGCGACGTCATCCGATCGTTCCCGAGCCGCCGCGCACCGGCCTACCGTCGGTCCTCGCCAGGCATTTCGGTGCCGACCCGCACCAGCGAGGGACGATATGAAATACACGGTCAGCAGCATGCGCACGCCCCCGGAGGGCTACCCCTGGAGCCGGTTCGGGCAGCTCGAGTACACCGACTGGCTCGACGAGAGCATGTCGTGGAAGAACACGTGCTACATCGGGGACTGGTCGTTCCTGTGGCAGCACCGGATCACCGGGCCCGACGCGCTCACCATGCTCGGTGACATCACGGTGAACAGCTTCGCGAAGTTCGCCCTCGGCCAGTCGAAGCACGCCGTACACACCAACGAGGGCGGCAAGGTCATCCACGAGGGGATCCTCACCCGCTTCGGCGACGAGGAGTTCATGCTGCACGGGCGCGGCGGCTTCTGGGTCCGCCACTACCTGGGTACGACCGACTACGACGTGAAGCTGGAGCGGGACGACTGGTTCATCCTCCAGGTCTCCGGCCCCGACTCTGTCCGGGTGCTGGAGAAGGTCACCGGCGCCTCGAACCTGCGGGACACCAAGTTCATGTGGGTCAACTCGGTGAAGATCGCGGGACACGAGGTCTGGGCCTTGCGCCAGGGCATGGCCGGTGAGATCGGCTTCGAACTCCAGGGTCCGATGGCCGCCAAGCAGGAGGTCTACGACACCGTCGTCGAAGCCGGGCAGGAGTTCGGGATTCGCAAGCTCGGCGCCCGTACCGCCATGATCAACCACCTGGAGGCGTGTTTCCCGACCATCGGCACCGACTACATCCCGGCCATCTTCGACGAGGACATGAGCGACTACCGCGAGTTCTTCATCTCGTCGATGCCGGCGTTCGCACATCCCGCTTACATCGCCGGTTCCTACGACGGTGCCGCGATCAGCGACTACTACCGCAGCCCTGTCGAGCTCGGCTGGGCCCGCAACATCAACTTCGACCACGACTTCCTTGGCCGTGCGGCCCTGGAGGAGGAGAAGGCCGCGCCCCGGCGCGTGATGCGGACCCTGGTGTGGAACGGTGACGACCTGACGGACGTGTTCGCCTCGATGTTCCGCCAAGGCGAGCACTACCCGTTCATGGACATGCCCCGTGACCAGCGCGGCTTCATGTGGGCGGACAAGGTCACGGCCGGCGACGACGTCGTCGGTGTCGCCACCTCTCGCGGCTACAGCTACTACTACCGGCAGATGCTCTCGCTGTGCACCGTCGACGTCGCGCACAGCGAGCCGGGCACTGAGGTGACCGTCCACTGGGGAAAACCCGGCGGACCGCAGAAGGCGATCCGGGCGACCGTCGCCCCCGCGCCCTACAAGCCCGACCGCCGCCGCGCCGACCTGCACCAGGCGTGACCACATCGGAGGAGGACGGCGGCTGAAATGTCCACTGCTTTCATTCTGAAGTTCGCCTGCGAGGACCGCCCGGGGATCGTCAGCCGGGTCACCACGGGCCTCGTCAGGATCGGCGGCAACATCCAGGAGGCCAGCCACTTCAACGACCCGCTCTCCGGCCGCTTCTTCTGCCGGCTCGCCTTCGCGGTTCCCGCCGGTGTGAACGAGTCCGTCATACAGGCGAACGTCTCCGAGAGCCTCACCCCGCTCGACGCGTCCTGGACGGTCACAGGGGACGAGGCGCGGATGAAGGTCCTCATCATGGCCTCGAAGCTCGACCACTGCCTCGCGGATCTGCTCTACCGCTGGCGCATCGGTGAGCTGCCCATGGACGTGGTCGGTGTGGTGTCCAACCATCCGCGCGAGGTGTACCGGCACATCGACCTGGCGGACATCCCCTTCCACCATCTGCCGATGAACCGGGAGAACAAGGCCGAGCAGGAGGCCAAACTGCTCGCGCTCGTCGACGAGTACCAGGTGGACCTCGTCGTGCTCGCCCGGTACATGCAGATCCTGTCGGACGAGCTCTCCGCGAGCCTGGAGGGCCGCTGCATCAACATCCACCACTCGTCCCTGCCTGGATTCAAGGGCGCGAAGCCCTACCACCAGGCGTACGAGCGCGGTGTGAAACTGATCGGCGCGACGGCGCACTACGTCACCGGTGACCTCGACGAGGGACCGATCATCGCCCAGGACGTCGAGCCCGTCACCCACCGGGACACACCCGAGCAGCTGGTCCGCAAGGGCCGGGACATCGAACGGCGGGTGCTGGCCAGGGCTGTACGCCACCATCTGGAGAGCCGTGTGCTCCTCAACGGGCGGACGACCGTGGTCTTCCCGGACTGACGGCGGGTGACAACCGTCTGTGGCGGCTGCCCGGAAGCGGATGGTTTCCGGGCAGCCGCACAGACGACTCAGCGGGAGACCAGTGCCCTCTCTGCGGCTTCGACGACATTGGTCATCAGCATCGCCCGGGTCATCGGACCCACACCGCCGGGCATGGGAGCGAGCATGTGAGCCCTGCCCGCCACATCCGCGGCCACGTCTCCGACGATGCCGGCCTCGGTCCGGGTGATCCCGACGTCGAGGACGATCGCACCGGGCCTCACGTCGTCCGCGCGTACGAGTTCCGCCGCGCCCGCCGCCGCGATGACGATGTCGGCCCGTCTGATGTGTGCGGACATGTCACGCGTCTCCTCATGGCACATCGTCACCGTCGCGCTCTCCGTCTGCCGGGTCAGCAGCAGGGCCAGGGGGCGGCCGACCGTCACCCCACAGCCGATGACGACCACGTCGGCGCCGGTCAGCGGAACGCAGTACCGGCGTAGCAGTTCGACGATGCCCCGCGGTGTGCACGGCAGGGGTGCCGGCGAGCCGAGGACGAGCCTGCCGAGGTTGGTGGGGTGCAGACCGTCCGCGTCCTTTCCCGGATCGACGCTTTCCAGCACGACCCCACGATCGATCCCGGCAGGCAGCGGAAGCTGGACGATGAGACCGGTGCAGGCGGGATCGGCGTTGAGGTCGGCGACCGCCGCGAGGACGTCTCGCCGGGTGGCGGACTCGGGCAGCTCGACGCGCAGGGACCGGATGCCGGTCTGCTCGCAGTCCCGGTGTTTTCCGGCGACGTACGCCGCGCTGCCCGGATCGCTTCCGACCAGAACGGTGCCGAGGCCGGGCCGCGCTCCCTGCCCGGCGAGTCGCGCTACGCGCTCCGTCAGGTCCGCCCGGATGGCCCGGGCGGTGGCTCTGCCGTCCAGGAGGTGGGCTGTGGCCGGCCGACCCGCCTGGATCGTCATCGCGCCCATGAGGGCCGCCTTTCTGCAGAAGATGAAGGGGGACGGCGGTGCACTCCGAGCGCCGTCTGTCCGACACTAGGGACAGTGGGCCGGCCAGGGCATCGGGCGTACGACGCGACCACGCGGCTGTTCGCGGACGCCCCGCGAGGACAAATGACGTACTCATGACGACCGCAAAGGAACCCTGGTGACGGTGAACGGGTGGGAGTCCGCACTCGACGGTCTCCCGACGGGCGTCGCGCTCGTGGACGGCGACAGGACCATCCAGTGGATCAACCGTGCCGGAGCGGCCATCCTGGGCGGCACCCGCAGCGAGCTGACGGGGGTCAGGGCACCCTTCCGGGTGGAGGCCGGTGCCGACGCCGGCGAGGACATGTGCGCTTGGTCGGCCGATCCACAGGCACCCCGCTGGCTCGCATACACGGAAGGCGCGGACGTCCACCTCGGTGTCCGGGGCACCCTGGTCGGTTTCCGGGACGTCACCGAGCAGCAACAACAGCACCGCCGCGTCACCGCACTGGCCAGGACCGCCGCGAGCACGGCTTCCAACAGCTCCCTCGAAGAGGTCCTCGGCGCGATGGCCGCGGAGATCCAGCTCTCCGCCGGCATCGCCGGCACCCAGATCATCACCTTCGCACCGGGCGGAGACCGCCTGCAGCTCATGGGATCCGCGGGCTTCTCGGACGTGGAGACATTCTTCGATCTGCTGATGGCCTCCCGTGATCGGGGCGCCGACCTGGCCACGTCGCGAAGCATGGGCGAGCGAAGGCAGTACGTCCTGCCGGGCCGCCGGGCCCAGATGCTCGCGGACCCGAACTGGGAGCCGTTGCACGCCTACGTCTCCCAGCTGGAGTGGGAGGACTTCGTCAGCACGCCGCTCCTCTCGCGGGGCAAGGCGCTCGGCGCCCTGAACGTCTACCTGGCCGTCGGCCATGGGGCGACGCCGGTGATCCTGGACTTCCTGGGCGCGATGGCCGAGCAGGCGGCGCTCGCCGTCGACTACGCAACCCTGATCCACGAGGAGCGTGGTGCCGTCCGGCGCGAGGAACGCAAACGGCTGGCCCGAGACCTGCACGACTCGGTCGTCCAGCATGTCTTTTCCATTGGCATGCAGGCCAAGGCGCTCAGCGGGATCGCCCGGCGCCTGACGGATCCGCTCGCACCGCGGGTGGACGCCGTCGCCGCGGAGGTGACGGGCCTGGTGGAAGCCGTGCAACGCGACCTGCGCGGCGTCGTGCTCGCTCTCCAGCCCTCCGTCTCCGCGAAGCTGGGGCTCCTCCCCGCCTTGCACGCCCTGGCCGAGGGCATCGAGCGCCGGCACGACGTCAGTATCGACCTCGCCGTCGATCCGCTGCTCGACGAGGACGGCAGCGAACCCGCCTTCACCGAGGACGTCTACCAGATCATCAGCGAGGCCCTGCACAACGCGGTCAAGCACGCCGGACCGTCCCTCGTCCACGTCGACGCCTGGCGCGACCCGGACACACCGCTGCTACGGATCGACGTGGTCGACGACGGACGCGGCGTGCCGTCCGACGCTGCCGAGCGCAGCGGCTACGGCCTCGCCTCCATGCGCGACCGGGCCCTGCGCTGGGGCGGTTCGGTAACGGTCACGGCCGAGACCCGGGGCACCCGGGTGCGGGCCGTGCTACCAGTACCGCACGACGGCGCGGAGCAGCGCCACAAGGGGATGACATGAGCGGACAGAGCACGGACATCACGGTGTTCGTCGTGGACGACCACGCCGTCGTACGGCGTGGCATCGCGAGCTTCCTGGAGTTCACCGACGACATCACGTTCATCGGGGAGGCGGCCGACGGTCAGGAGGCACTGGAGAGACTCGCCGGGATGCACGTCCGCAGCCAACTCCCCGACGTCGTCCTGCTCGACCTGCACATGCCGAAGCTGGACGGCCTCCAGACCGCGGAAGCGCTCGCCCACCGGTATCCGCACGTTCGTACCGTCATCCTGACCAGCTTCTCGGAGATCGAGCGCGTACACGCCGCCCTCGCCCGGGGCGTGTCCGGTTACGTCCTCAAGGACGCGTCCTCCGAAGAACTGGAGGAGGCGATCAGGGCCTCCCAACGGGACGAGGTGTTCCTCGATCCGGCCGTTGCCCGGCAGGTCACCCAACGGCTCGTCACCCCCGCCAGCGGAATCGCCTCCCTCAGCCCCCGAGAACGCGCGGTCCTCGTACTGATCGCCCAGGGTCTCTCGAACCAAGCCATCGCCGACGAGCTGCGGATAAGTGAGCGCACCGCCCGTACCCACGTCAGCAAGCTCCTGACAAAGTTGGACCTGACCTCGCGCACGCAGGCCGCGCTGGTGGCCGTACGCGAGGGTCTGGTGCAGCCGTAGCACGACACTCCGTCCGGACGTCACCCGCCGTCGGCGCCCGGGTGATCGGCAGCAGGTACGGCGCGCTGCCCCGTACCTCGTAGTACAGCCGGGCGCCCTCGACGTCGAACATGCCACCTTGCATGATTTCCTCCGTGGGGTGGCCGGGGACGTCTGGGTGGGCGAACCTCGCTTGTCGCCCTCGTCATGTGCTGACCCGCCCCGCGATCCTGAGTCGCGGAAAGAGCATCACAGCCGCTTACGACGAGCGCCCGGTGAACGTCATGGCAGCGGCGCAAGCCAACCGCGGCCGTCGACGACGGCTGACTTCCTCGGCGGTTCATCCGTGCACGTGTGCCTTCCTGAGGAGGAGAGGCAGAGCGGAAGGGGAGGGGAGACAGGGCGGAAGGGGAGAGGAGGCGGGCGGCCGTCACCTCTCAGAGGACGACATCCAGTCGAGCCGGGCGGCGGACCATGACCAGGCCCGGAGGCGGCTCGCGGTGGTAGCCGGGGGCGAGCCGCAGATCGGGGAAGCGGTCCAGCAGGTGTTCCAGGACGACGCGGGCCTCCAGCCGGGCCAGCGGCGCGCCCAGGCAGGTGTGGATGCCGTAGCCGAAGGCCATGGTGGTGGCCTGGCCGGCCGGGCGGTCGAGCGAGTAGTCCGCGGCGTCCGGGCCCCAGGCCCGTTCGTCCCAGTTGGCGGACTGGAGACTGACCGCGAGGCGATCGCCGGGCTTGACGGGACAGCCGGAGATCTCCCGCTCCTCGTCGACGGTGCGCAGCACGTACTGCAGGGGCGCGTCGTGGCGCAGTGACTCCTCGATCGCCGCTGGAACGAGGGTGCGGTCGGCGAGCAGCCGTTCCCAGTGGGTGCGGTCCACGAGCACCTCGTGGAGGAGGTTGGTGATCAGACTGGCGGTGGTGTCCGTGCCCGCTATGGTCAGCTGGAAGGCGTGGATGACCGCCTCGACCGGGGTGAGCGGCGGTTCGCCGTCCGCAGGATGCGCGAGGCCGTCCAGGACGTCCTCGCCGGTGGCCGGTGAGGCGGCCCGGGCGGCGAGCTGTTGTCCGAGGTAGCCGGTGATGGCCTGGAACTCCGGCATGTCGGTCCGCAGTTCGGGGAGGCTGTCGTCGATCGCGTCGGCCCACTGGTGCAGGCGCTCCCAGTCCTGCTCCGGCAGGCCGAGGAAGGCGTACACCACCCGGGTGGGGATCTGACGGGCGAGGTCGTGGTAGACCTCGGCCTTCTGGCCGGGCTGCCATGTGTCGAGGACACCGGCCACGATCTCGCGTACGCGCGCTTCCTGCTTGCGGAGCCGGGCCGGAGCGAACCAGCGCCTGAGGCGGGCGCGCAGCGCCGTGTGGTAGGGCGGGTCCGCCATGGTGATCGGGACCGCGGGCAGGTCGGCTGTCCTGGTGCCGCCCTCCAGGGAGAAGTTGTCGACGGACAAGTACGCCTGGTGGTCGGTGAGGGCATCCCGTACGTCGTCGTGGCGGGCCAGGAAATGCACGCCGGGACGTGGCTGGGACACCGGACAGCGATCGCGGGCATCGGCGAGCCGGGCCGCGGGATCGGAGTGGTGTACGGGATCGAGGGGATCATAGGGAGCGTGGTGGGGGACAGTCATGGTGACTTCCTTATGCGCGGGCTGGGACGGAGGTCGGCGCTCCGGCGCCGAGCCGCTTGAGTTTCACGACGGGGAGGCGGTGATTGACGGCGACGGCGGTGGTCGTCGTGTCCGCGTCATGGACCCACCTGAGCAGCGCGCTGCGGTCGTCCACCGATCCCGCCAGGATTTCGGGAACTCCGGTGAGCGGGAGTTCGCCGCTGATCTTGATGTCGAGTCCGGACTGCTCGGTCCAGAAGTACGGGTCGGGTCGGTAGGGCCGTGCGGACTCGCCGTGCAGCAGACTCCTCGCGGCCGCTCTTCCTTGTTCGACCGCGTTGGTCCAGTGGGGAGTTCGACGTCCCTGCCGCGATACGACGTCGCCGGCGGCGACCACGCCGGGAACGACACGGCAGCAGGCATCCGCGACGAGGCCGCCGCCGGCGTCCAGGGGAAGCCCGGACGAGCTCAGCCAGTCGGTGTTCGGCACGTCTCCCGCCGCGCAGACGATCACGTCGGCCTCCAGGACCGACTCCCCGCAGCGCACACGGTGCTCGCCCAGCACCTCGACGCCGTCCGGCGCGATCTGTACCCGTATGCCGTGATCACGGGCGGCCGCGACGGCGAAGTCGGCCAGCCACGGCCCGAGCAGCCTGAGCAGCGGCGGTACGAGATCGACGACGGTGACCTCCAGACCCAGGGTGCGGCAGGTCGTGGCGACCTCCATGCCTAGGAAGCCGCCGCCCAGCACGATCGCACTGCGCGCGGTGGCCAGCCGGACGGCGAGCGCTTCGGCGTCGTCCAGGGTGCGCAGCACAAGGTCGGTGTCGCCGCCGAGGCGGCGTGCCCGGGCGCCTGTCGCGACGATCAGTCCGTCGTAGGGGACGTCGGTGCCGTCGGCCAGCGTCACCGAACGACCATGCGTGTCCAGCCCGACGGCCCGAGCCCTGGTACGGAACTCGATGTCATCGCCCGGCAGGGGGAGCAGCGCGGATCTCGCGGGCTCCCGGCCGGCGAGGACGCCCTTCGACAGCGGAACACGGGAGTAGGGCGTATGCGGCTCGTCGGACAGGACGGTCACCTGGCCCTCAAAGCCTTCGATCCGAAGGCTCTGCGCCGCCGTGAGCGCGGCGATGGAACCGCCGACCACGACGATGCGCCTCACGGCTGGACCCTCAGCGCCGCGACGGGGCACACCCGTACGGCAGCGGCGACGGCGCTCTCGTGGTGCGGAGCCACCTTCTCGTGCGTCAGATGCAGTTCCCCCTCGTCGTCGAGTCGGAACACCTCGGGCGCGGTCTGTTCGCAGAGGCCGTGGCCCTCGCAGCGGTCGAAGTCGACCACGATCCGGGTCATGTCACTGTCCTTCCGTGCGTAGCGTGACGGGGAGCGAGGCCAGGCCTCGTATCACTTGTTGAGCTTGCGGACCGGCTCGCCGGCCAGGGCGGCCGGTGATGCGGGACGGAGCTTCGCCAAGGCCCTCGGGGCGAGCTTGTCGTTGAACCGGTCTTCGTCACCGACGCCGTGCGCCGACGAGGAGCGTCGTGATCGGCCAAAGCGGCGTGGACGCGCGCTCGTAGCGCGGCAGAGCTCAGGCGTCGTAGGCCGTCGGCGAACAGGTCGACGTCGGAGGTGGGCAGGGCGCGGTCGCATGCATCAACAACTCTCCTTTGAGCTGCTCGTTCCACGACGGAGTTCCGGAGGCGGGGGAGCGTCACAGCCGGCGCAACGAGAACGTAGGCAGCGAAGAGGCAAAGATGTGAGTCTGGGCTCACGCCGGTGATGGGCATAAGTTCACAGACTCTCTGAGGCGCGTCAAGCCTCGTGCACGAGTTGTGTGCACCGGTGAGCCGAGGGTCAGCGGCCTTCCGGGCTGCCGAGGAGGTAGGAGACGACCGCTGTCTGCAGGTGGCTGCGCAGCTCGTTCCAGGGCAGTGGGCGCTCGGACTCCAGGAACTCGCCCTGGGTGATGCGGTGCGCGATCGTGGCGTAGACCAAGCGGAATGCGAAATCCAGGCCGGCCTCGGGGTCCGGATGGGCGACGGGCGTGTGACGCAGCGCCTCGGCGAAGTGGCGATTGCCCTCGACGCTGACGCGGGAGCCCTCGCGGCGTACGGCTGCGTGCCGGGTGCCGAGCAGCAGGAAGACGCGCAGCAGGGCCTCGTGCGCCTGGAAGCTGTCGATGATCGCGCCGACCGCCTCGGCGATCGCCACCGCCGGATCGCGCAGGAGGCGCAGCCGATCCACGGACATGCGCTGCCTGATCTCGGCCTGGAGGTTTTCGGTGAAGGCGTGCTGGATGGCCAGCAGAAGGCCTTCCTTGTCACCGAACCGGCGGTAGATGCTGCCGACCGCCATACCGGCCCGCTCGGCCACGGCGGCCACGGTCAGCGCGTCCACTCCGCCCTCTTCGAGCAGGGTGTACCCGGCCTGCATGAGGTCCTGCTGCGAACGGCGGCTGCCTTCGCGGAGGGCGGTGGGCCGGCGGGTGGGGGACTCGGTCATTTGCGCAGTTTATCGACTGGTCTCTTGACGTCCATGTTGCCTCGTGTGAATCTCACTTCACTAAAAGTGTGAATGAGAATTCACGCTGTGCATCTGGAGGTGTCGGATGGCTCCGCACTATGACATCGCCGTCGTCGGCTACGGACCGACCGGCCTCGCCGCAGCGTCCCTGCTCGGCCGGCTCGGCCACCGGGTGGTGGTCTGCGAACGCTGGCCCGGTCTGTACGGGCTGCCCAGGCTCACCCACATCGACGACGAGACCGCCCGGACCATTCAGGCGGCCGGCGATGTCGACGAGGCGCTGCGGGACTCGTCGATGTGCCAGTACGTGTGGGTCAACGGCAAGGGCGAGAACCTTGTGAATATCCCGGCGAGCCC
>NZ_JBVIJX010000037.1:15197-48824 GCF_055581185.1 Streptomyces sp. NPDC031474 | reverse complement strand
TAACTTCGCCCGAGCACGGTTCACTTCATGTGCGTCCACACCTTCAACATGCCCCCAGACAGGACTCACAGGCAGACGTAACGGAGTCCTACTAGGCCGGGTTGAGCCCGCGTACTCAGGTACGGGGCGGCTCCGCCTTGCGAGCATCGGTGCAGCGGCGCGGTCGAGAGCGCCGGTTTCCGCAGCCGAGAGTGTCCGAGCCAGCTAGCTTGTTCTTTATGGTCTGAGTCGGTTTCGTTCGATGATGCTCTCGGGTCCTTTCACGGTCTTGCCCACGTCGTAGCGGGTGGCGGGCCGCTGCTTCTTCGAGCCAAAAGCACACACGCCGGCCTGACTCTCTACCAGGTCCTGGACGCACTCCAGGACCTGCTGAGGTGCTGGACCGGCGCCTGCACCACCTGCGGCCGACCCCTCACCACCAGCAGAACCAGAGCCAGAACCTAACGAAGCACTACTAGGGCGCCTGGGTCGATGATCCGATACCCCACGCCGGGTGTGGTGGTGATGACCGGGGGGTCGCCGAGTTTGCGGCGCAGGCGGCTGATGGTCACCGTGACGGTGTTGGTGAACGGGTCGGCGTGCTCGTCCCAGACCTGTTCGAGGAGGTCCTCCGTGCTGAGGAAGGCGGGGCTCGCGCTAAGGAGGGCTTCGAGTACCGCGAATTCCTTGACGGAGAGGTCGAGTTGGTGGCCGTCGCGGCTGGCGGTGCGGCGCATCGGGTCGAGTTCGATGCCTGCCGTGCTCAGGGTGCGGGACCGGGCGGCGGGGCGGCGGCGGGCCAGGGCGCGGATGCGCAGGACGAGTTCGGGAAAGTGGAAGGGCTTGGCGAGGTAGTCGTCGGCGCCCAGGGTCAGGCCGCTGACGCGGTCGCTGGGTGAGTCGGCGGCGGTCAGCATCAGGACCATCACGCGGCCGTCCCGCTCGGTGATCATCTGGCAGAGGGTGTCGCCGTGGATGCCTGGCAGGTCGCGGTCGAGCACGACGACGTCGTACGCGTTGACGTCCAGCTTGGCCGCAGCGTCGAGCCCGTCGTGGGCCACGTCCACGGCCATGCCCTGGTCGCGCAGTCCCTCGGCAATGACTTCGGCGAGGGGGCGGGCGTCCTCGACCACCAGGACTCTCAACGCGCCACGCCCGTCTCTGCGTTGGGAGCTTCCGCCGTCGCCCTGCCGTCCGTACGGGGGAGGGTGATGGTGACGCGCAGGCCGCCGTCGGGGCGAGCGCGCAGGTCAAGGGTGCCGTGGTGGGCCTGAGTGATGGCCGCGACGATGGAGAGGCCGAGGCCGCTGCCCTGGCCGGTGCCGGTCCGGTCGGCGCCAAGGCGGCGGAAGGGCTGCGCGAGGTCCGCCACCCGCCGCTGGTCGAGGACCGGTCCGCTGGACTCGACGACGAGGGACACTGCGCTTGCGTCGTCCCCTTCGGCCCGTACCGCGACACTGATCCAGCCCCAGGGGTCGTTGTGCGCGATCGCGTTGTCGACCACGTTGTCGACCGCACGGCGCAGCAGCGTCTGGCTGCCCCACACCCACGCGGAGTCGTCGATCCGGTTTTCACGCACGGTCAGGCCCTTGGCCGCAATGTCCTTTGCCCGTCCGGTCAGGGCGGTCAGCGCGATTTGGCCGAGGGCGAGGCGCGCCGAGTCGGTGAACTCGCCGTGCTGGGTGCGAGCCAGGACGAGGAAACTCTCCAGCAGCCGGTCCACCCGGTCGAGTTCGGCGCGCATCCGGGCGGCCAGCGTGGCCGTGGTCTCGGGTACCGGGCCCGGCTTGGCGAGGGCCACGTCCACGGAGGCCCGCATCGTGGTGAGCGGGGTGCGCAGCTCGTGGGAGGCGTTGGCGACGAAGAGGCGCTGGGCGTCGAAGGAGCCCTCCAGGCGGCCGAGGAGGTCGTCGATGGTGTCGGCGAGGTCCTTCACCTCGTCGCCGGGGCCGCCGATGGCCAGGCGTTCGTGCAGGCTGTCGGCGGTGATCCGGCGGGTGGCCGCTGTCATCACGCGCAGCGGGCGCAGCACTCGGCCGGCGACGAACCAGCCGAGCCCGACCGAGATCACCGCCATGACGCCGAGGGCGATGGCGGAGCCGAGCAGGATCTGTCGGGACTGGGTGTCGTGCGACTGGGCCAGCTGCTGCTCCAACTCGTCGATGCGGCCCTGGGCCTGTGCCGCCGTGGCGGGCTGATCGGTGCCGCCGTCGGGGGCGGTCTGGCTGGAGCGCGATCCGCCGGATGCCACCACGGCCGCGATGGCCAGCAGCGCCGTTCCCGACAGCAGGAACAGAGTCACGTACAAGGCGGTGAAGCGGGTGCGGGCAGTGCCACGGCGCAGGCCGAGCCGGGCAGTCAGGCCCGCGAGCCGTCGGGGCGGACCCCATTTCATCCGCATGCTCCCCTCTCGCCACCGCACCAGGACACGTACCAGGTCAGGCTAAGCCGAGGCGCCTAACAGCGACATGACAGTGGCCGTTCGGCCCCTGTAAGTCGCTCCGTCACAGGGTGGGGCCCATGAGCGATGAGAGTACGAAGGCGACGATCGAGGTCATCGGTTTGCGTAAACGCTTCGGGCCACAGCCGGCTCTGGACGGGATGACGTTCACCGTGCGGCCCGGACGGGTGACCGGCTTCGTCGGCCCGAACGGCGCGGGCAAGTCCACCACCATGCGCGTGATCCTGGGCCTAGACGCAGCTGAGGAGGGGAAGGCCCTGGTCGGCGGGGTGCCGTACCGCACCCTGCGTCGCCCGCTTCGGCATCTGGGGGCACTGCTCGACGCCTCCGCGCTGCAGCCGAGCCGCACCGCCCGTAACCACCTGCTGTGGCTGGCCCACTCACAGGGCGTGCCGCCCCGGCGCGTCGACGAGGTCATCGAACAGGCCGGCCTGGGCACGGCGGCCCGGCGCAAGGCCGGCGGCTTCTCGCTGGGCATGCGCCAGCGCCTGGGGATCGCGGCGGCGCTGCTCGGTGACCCGCCGGTGGTCATGCTGGACGAGCCGTTCAACGGCCTCGACCCCGACGGCATCGTGTGGATGCGCGGCTTCCTGGCGGAGCTGGCCCGGCAGGGCCGCGCCGTCCTGGTCTCCAGTCACCTGATGAGCGAACTCGAAGACACCGCGGACCATCTCGTGGTGATCGGTCGCGGCCGGGTCGTCGCGGACACCAGCGTGTCCGAGCTGCTCGCCGAGGCGTCCAGCGGCCGGGTCACCCTGCGTACCTCCGCGCCTCCGCGCGCCGCCCAGGTCCTGCACGGCGCGGGCGCCACCGTTCTCGCCACCGGCCCCGACACCCTCGGCGTCACAGGCTTGCCCGACGAGGAGATCGTGGCCCTGCTTGCCCGGAACGAGGTGCCGTTCTCCCAGGTGTCGGCGCACCGGGCGACGCTAGAAGAGGCGTACATGGAGCTCACCCGGGAAGCGGTGGAGTACCGGGGCATCCCGGCGGGGGAGGTCACGCGATGACAGCCACCCTCACCCCTCGCCCCCCGCCCACGAGGCGCGCTGAGCGGAGCGGGTTCCTCAGGACGCTGCACGCCGAGTGGACGAAGTTCCGTACGGTACGCGGCTGGGTCATCGCCATGGCGGGGGCGCTCCTGGTGACGATCGTGGTCGGCCTGCTCGGCACGGCCGCCCCCGCCCCCGGCGGTCGCGGCACCGACTCCGCCTCGTATCCGAAGGGCCCCGGCGGCGAGGCCGTCAACGACAGCTTCTACTTCGTCCACAGGACGCTCACCGGGGACGGCGCCCTCACCGTTCCCCTGCGGTCCCTGACCGGTGTGGCCGACACCGGCACCGGCAAGACGGCCCAGGGCGCCCAGCCCTGGGCGAAGGCAGGGATCATCGTGAAGGAAAGCCTCACCCAGGGATCCCCGTACGCGGCGGTCATGGCCACCGGCGGTCACGGCGTGCGCATGCAGTACGACTACACGCACGACACGGCGGGCCCTTCCGACAACGTCACCCAGGAGTCCCCGCGCTGGCTGCGCCTGGTCCGCTCCGGCGACAGCCTCACCGGTTACACCTCCACCGACGGTTCCCACTGGACCAAGGTCGGCCATGCGAAGCTGCCTGGGCTTGCGCACACCGTGCAGGCCGGGCTCTTCGCCACGTCACCGGAGGCGAAGCAGGACACCGCAGCGGGCACGGGCTTCAGCCCCGCCGTGGCCACCGGCGCCTTCGGCCGTCCCGGCCTCACCGGTGGCTGGTCCCAGAGCGCGTGGAGCGGCACACAGGTGGGCGGCGACGCGGGCACCTCCGGCAGCTACACGAACACCACCAAGGGCGGCTTCACCCAGACCGGCGGCGGGTTCACCGTGACCGGGGCCGGTGACATCGCACCGGTCGTCGGCGGGCCCGCCATGGGCGTCGGCTTCTCCGTCGAGAACTTCCTCGTCGGCACATTCGCCGGCCTGATCGTGGTGATCGCCGTGGGCACGGTGTTCATCACCGGCGAGTATGGGCGTGGTCTGCTGCGTACGACCATGGCGGCAACTCCCCTGCGCGGCCGGGTGCTTGGTGCCAAGGCGCTGGTGGCCGGGGGCGTCGCGTTCGCCATCGGCCTGGTCGCCGCCGCGATCACCGTTCCCATCGGGGAACGCAGCGCGCGTGGCAGGGGCTTCCATGTCTTCCCCGTCACGTCGGCGACCGAAGTGCGCGTCATGGTCGGAACCGGCCTGCTCTGCGCAGCCGCCGCCGTGCTCGCTCTCGGCGTCGGCACCCTGCTGCGGCGCAGCGGCACGGCGGTCGCCCTGGTCATCGCGTCGATCGTGCTGCCCTTCCTGCTTGCCACCTCCGGCGTACTGCCCCCGGGCGTCTCGGAGTGGCTGCTGAGGGTGACCCCGGCTGCAGGCTTCGCCATCCAGCAGACCCTGCCGCGGTACGGGCAGGTGCTCAGCGTGTACGAGCCGTCGACCGGCTACTACCCGCTGGCGCCCTGGGCCGGCCTCGCCGTGCTGTGCGGATATGCCGCGCTCGCCTTCGGTCTGGCCGTGGTGCGGCTGCGCGGGAGGGACGTATGAGTCTCCTGCGCGGTGCACGCCTCACGAGCACGGCTGACGGCGCGTGGCGAGGGGACTTCGGCCGCGCCCTGCGCGCGGAGTGGACAAAGGTGCGCACCGCGGGGGAAATGGGCAGGTTGCTCCTGCTGGCCGTCGCGCTGACCGTGGCCGTCGGCTGCGGCACCGCCAAGGCCGTGAAGTGCCCGGACGCGGGGTGCGGCCAGGACGCCGTCAAGCTCGCCCTGACCGGCGTCACTGTCGGGCAGGCGGTCATCGCCGTCTTCGCGGTGCTGGCCGTCAGCGGCGAGTACGGCACCGGGATGATCCGCACCACGCTCATGGCAGTGCCGAACCGGATCACCGTCCTTACCGCCAAGGCAACGACCCTCACCACGGTCGTCCTCGCCTCCGGGACGGCTGCCGTCCTGGCCTCCCTCCTCGTCGGCCGCTACATCCTGCCCGGCAACGGATTCACCGGGGCGCACGGCTATGCCCCGCTCTCCCTGGCCGACGGCCCGACCCTGCGGGCGGCCGTGGGCTCGGTCCTCTACCTCGTCCTGATCGCCCTGTTCGGCCTCGGCGTGGCGACGGCGGTACGGGACGCGGCGAGCGCCATCGGGATCGTGCTCGGGCTGCTCTACCTTTTCCCGGTAGTCACGCGGGTGGTCAACGACCCGGAGTGGCAGCGCCACCTCCAGCAGATCGCGCCCATGACCGCCGGACTCGCGGTCCAAGCCACCGTCCGTCTGCGCGAGTTGCCCATCGGCCCATGGGCCGGCCTGGGCGTGCTCGCCACGTGGGCGGCGGCCGCGCTGCTGGTCGGCGGGCTGCTGCTGCACAGGCGCGACGCGTAGCCGAATCGGGCCGACCGCGAGCGCGATGACTTCGGGCCCCAACGACTCTGGGAACGGACCGATAGCAGGTATGCGATGGCCACCCCGGCTCCCTGCACCGCTACCCCTTCAGGTAGCGGTGCAGGGAGGTCTTGGGGATGCCGGTCTTGACGCTGCTCTCCCCGTAGCCGGCGCCTTGGCCTTGGAGCAGGCGCGCCCGTTTGGCCTGCACTTTCTCCAGATCCGAGTCATCCAGGAAGAAGTACCGCTCCAGCTCCGCACGCGACGGCGCTCCGCTGAACGCCGCGTACTGGGCTGCCTGTTGATCAGACAGGAACTCGACCGCCACCAGGTCCTCCGAAGATCGACAACACCGACCGGCGAAGGCTGCGCCGTACCGTTAGCCCAGGTCAAGCGTCATTGGAGGCCGCGAGGGCTTAGCGCACGATCTGACATGGAGGTTCCTCAACCCCCGGTTCCAGCCGCGGCTCCCCGTCAGATCATTCGAAGACGACGTCCGAGACGGACACGAAGAACTCGCCGGTCATCTGCTGCTCCTGATCGACGTGGTCGCAGCACCTCTCCGGGTTGCCGGTGGTGCAGACGCCGCCGTGCCCGCCCCAGATGTTCACGATCGCGTGCCGGCCTGTCTTGCGTCCGGCCAGCGCCGCCGTGGTCCAAGCCTGTTCAGGGTTGCGGCCGTGGACGACCACCATGAACGGGGTCGGCTCCAGGTCGGTCCAGGCCAAGGGGGCTGAGGCGTTCCAGCCGTCCTTGGTGACGAAGAACTGGTACGTCCACGTGGGTCCGGTGTGGCTGGCGGTGTGCTCGTAGGAGAAGGTGAGGTCCTGGGCGCCCGCGTCGAGGGCGGTGGTGGGCCAGTCGCCCACGAGGTCCAGGCCGGCGAAACGGGGGTTGCCCGCGGAGGCCACCTTGCCGTCGTCGCTGCCGGTGCTGAACTTCCGGTACTCCAGGTAATGGCCGTGCCGGTTCCACGGGTAGTCCGCGCACATCCGCTCCTTGCCAGGAACGACTTCCGCCCACCACACGTCCGCAGCGCAGGCCGCCCGGACCTGGTCACAGAAGGTGCTCGTGCAGGCGTGACCGCCTCCCTCCGCGGACTTCAGGGCGAGCACGGAGCGGCTCGGCGGGTTGGCCATGTTGCCGTGCCTGGGCTGCGCGATGTCCCCGCTGCGGTCGTCGGACACCGCGACCGGGATCGGCTGGTACGGGTCGTCGGCCCGGCCGGGCACGGTGCATTCCTCGGAGAACGGGCTCCAGCTGCCGTTGCCGCGCCGCGCCCGGATCTTGACCTGGTAGGCGGCGGCCGGATCGGTTCCCAGAGTGACCCAGTGGTTGGCGGCGAGTTTCCAGCCGCCCCACCAGGTCGGCCAGTCCAGATAGAGGGTCTGGGCGGGCTGGTCGTTGAGCCACACCTCGTACTCGTGCGGGTACGGAGCCCGGCCGTCGTCCCAGTCCGGCGGGGTGGTGTCACTGTCGGAGTTGCCTCCGGTGGTCCATCGCAGGGAGATGCCGTGGAGGATCTCGGAGCCGTCGGTCCGGTAGGTCGTGGCGGCCGTGAGGTCCTTCGGGTCGTAGTAGTCGCCGTTGACGGGAGTACTGGAGTTGGGGGTCACCCGCAATCACCTCGGTCTTTCAGGGCAGCGGAAAGCTGGCAGAGAACGGAAGGGTGCTCTCCAGTTCCTCACCCCTGGCTCCCTGAAGCCATCCGGGTTAGCCCCAACGGGTGACGTCTCAGGCGGGCAGAAGAAGGTCCACGGCACAGCCACGGGCCTGCCCAGGCACAGCACCACGCTGGGGCTGCGCCGAAGAACGATCCTACCGCGCGATGACAGGATCTGACATCAAGGTGATGACAGAGCCTGACATCGGTGCTACGGTGATGTCACGAACTGACATCAGTGTTCCCGCCCCCCGGGGTGGGGAGCCCGCAGAAGGAAGGCGCACACCATGCGCGTATTCGTCACCGGAGCCTCCGGACACGTCGGCTCCGCCCTCGTCCCCGAACTTCTCGAAGCGGGACACCAGGTCGTCGGCCTGGCCCGCTCGGACAGGTCCGCCGCCGCGCTGACGGCTGCCGGAGCCGAGGTGCACCGAGGCGACCTCGACGATCTCGACAGCCTCGCCACGGCCGCCGCCGCAGCCGACGGCGTCATCCACCTGGCCTTCAAGCACGACGCCATGTTCGCCGGCGACTTCGACAGCGCGGTCGCAGCGGACCTGCGCGCCATCGACACGCTCGGCAACGCGCTCGCCGGCACCGGCAAGCCCCTGGTGACCACGTCGGGAACCATGCTGCTCGCCTTCGCGGGGCTGGACGACGTCGCCACCGAAGCCGACGCGCTCGACGCAGGCCCGCGGATCGACGCCGAGAACGCGGTGGTCGCACTCGCGCAACGCGGCATCCGCTCGTCCGTCGTCCGGCTTGCCCCGACCGTGCACAGCACGCTCGACCACAACGGCTTCATCCCGACCCTGATCTCCATCGCCCGGTCCAAGGGCGTCGCCGCCTACGTCGGCGACGGGGCCAACCGCTGGCCCGCCGTCCACACCCTCGACGCGGCACGCCTGTACCGGCTGGCGCTGGAATCCGCGCCGGCGGGCTCCCGGCTGCACGCCGCCGACGACCAGGGGATCGCCTTCCGGGAGATCGCGGAGGCCATCGGCCAGGGGCTGAACCTGCCCGTGGTCAGCATTCCGGCGACGCAGGCCGACGCCCACTTCGGCTTCCTCAGCGGCCATGTCACGGCCGACAACCCGTCCTCGAGCACGCTGACCCGGGACCTCCTGGGCTGGAAGCCCGTCCAGCCCGGCCTCCTCGACGACCTCCGTCGGGGCCACTACTTCGACGCCCCGGCGACCACCGCAGGCTGAGCCCGCCCCCATCTCCGTCCCGCCCTGTCCGCCCGCCCCATCCAGGCGGCCCTGCTCGGCTGGTCACCAAACGGCCTGACCACCCTCCCGTGCCCTGACGCAGGCCCCACCCAAGGAAGAACCATGCCCCGCTCCCGTCCCGCGATCGACAGCGAACTGGCCGCAGCACTCCAGGCCATGCCGATCGGCCCGAACGGCGTCTTCGACCTGACCGACATCCCCGCCACACGCCAGGCGGTCCGCGCGCTCGCCGAAACCATCGCCGGCACCATCCCCGACGAGCACACCGTCACCGCCCACGAGATCCAGGCGCCGCGCGCCGACGCCCCCGACGTCCCCATCCTCCTGCTGCGTCCGCAGAACGCCCCCGGACCGCTGCCGGTCATCGTGTGGTTCAGGTCAGCCGGATCGCCCCGAGCCGGGCAAGCCTTGCGCACCGGTCGTCGTGAAGATCCTCGACGCGGAGGTGCTCGCCCTCCACTTCCTCACCCGCAGCATCCCCCGCGGCGACGACACCGCGACCACGCTCATGCTTTCCGGACGGAACGGCCGCCGAGATCCTCGGCGACGTCCCCGAGTTGGTCGTTTCCTGCATTCCGGCGGCCGTGACCCCCGACGCCGTCCTCGCACAGCTCTGTCACCGCTTCCGTGGCCGCTGGTCCGGGTCGACGACCACGACGCGCGCACCCGAGCCTTCCAGGCGCAGGGCGATGGCCCTGGGGTGCGAACGCGGTGAACAGCGGGACGTAGACCGCGCCGAGCCGCCAGATCGCCAGGATGTCGGTGGCCAGGTCGGTGCTCTTGTCCGTCAGGGTCGCCGCCCTGTCACCGGGACCGACCCCGAGCCCTTGCTGCGCCCGCGCACAGCGGTTCGAGTTCGCGGCGACATCGCCGAAGGTCAGCCTGGAAGCGTTGCCGTTGCCGTTGCCGTCGACGACGGTGAACGTGACGTGGTCGGCGGGGTGCCGGTCGTACAGCAGCCCGGCCACGTCGAGGGAAGGAACCGCGAAGGTCGCGGTCAGTTCGGCGACCCGGTCGGCGGCGCTCACGACTGGGCCTTGCGGTCGATGACCGGCAGGACCAGACGGCTGGGGTGGTTGGGCCCGTGATGGATGTGGTTGACCGCCGGAATCATCTGCTCCTCGCTCTCGCGGGCGATGACGCCGCCAGTGTTCGTGTTGCGGTCGTAGCGGGGGAAGTTGCTGCTGGAGACGTCCACGCGGATGCGGTGGCCCGGAAGGAACACATTGGACGTGGCGGTCATGTCGACGGTGATCTCGTAGACCGTGCCGGGCTCCATCAGTTCCTCCGTGGCCAGGCCGCCCCGGTAGCGGGCGCGCAGGATGCCGTCGCACAGGTTGATCGCTTTGCCGTCGGGGAAGACGTCGACGAGCTTGGCGGTGAAGTCGGTGTCCACCGTCGACGAGGAGACGAACAGGGTCAGGCTGACCGGGCCGGTGACCTCGACGGGCTCCTCGAGCACCGGCCCGGCGAAGCACAGGACGTCCTCGCGGGCGGCGACGGTCCGCTGGTCGACCGGGCCGCAGAGTTCCAGCGTCACCGGCATGGACGCCCCGCCGGCCGTGGGAACCGGGCGGCGCGGGTCGTAGAGGTAGGTGTCGCGCCCGGCCCCGGTCGGCGGCTCGGTCGTCAACACGCCGTCCCCGCCCGCTGTGTTGGCATGGCCGGCGCTGGTGAGGTGGTAGTCGGTCCACTGCGTGTCGGGCAGCGGCCACTCCTGCTCGTCGCGCCACTGGTCGATGCCCATGACGAAGATCTTCACCGGTGCCACGTCGTCCAGTGCGGTGGTGTCGTCGCGGAGCCAGCGGTCGAAGAACTTCACGTGCAGGCCGGTCAGGCCCAGCATCTGGGCACTGGCCAGCGGGCCGAAGGAGCGGTCGGGATAGACACCGGTCTGGGATATGTGGTCCCACGGACCAATGATCAGCCGTTGCCCCTCGCGTGCTTGCGCACTTCCTGTCTTCTGGCGGGCGATGGTGTACGTGCGTACGGTCTGCCCGATGTAGAGGTCGTACCAGCCGCCGATGTTGAGCGCCGGGGCGGTGACGTTCTTGAGCTCGGGCGTGAGCTCCATGGCGTCCCAGTAGGCGTCGTGGGAGGGGTGGGCCATCCAGTCGTCCCACCACTTCCCGTACTCCGCGAGGACCGGAACCTCGGCCGTCGGCAGCACGTCGTTCAGCGGCTCCGGGAACAGGAGAGCCTGACCGAGCTGCTGCAGCTGGGACACGGAGCCCCCGCCGACCGCCAGGGACCGCTGGGCGTCGGCCGTGTACATCATGGCGTTCCACAGCGTGACCAGGCTCAGTGAGAGCGCACCGCCCGGGCCGTACCAGGGCGCTTCGTAGTTGTCGATCGAGGTGAAGGCCGGCGCGATCGCCTTGAGGGATGGGGCGCCGGTCACGGCGGTCTCCCACTGGACCATCCCGAGGTAGGACGCCCCGTACATGCCCACCGTGCCGTCCGACCACGGCTGATCGGCGATCCAGACGACGGTGTCCTCGCCGTCGGCCCGGTCGGCCATATGAGGAACGAACTCGCCTTCCGAGCGGTGGGTTCCCCGGCAGTCCTGCACCACCACCGCGTAGCCCGCCTCCAGCAAAGCCATGAGGTCGGGCATGACCCCGCCCAGGGTGATGCCGAACACGTCTTTGCCGTAGGGCATGCGCACGAGCAGCGTCGGAGCCTTCCCCTCGACTGGATGCCACACGTTGGCGGCGAGGGCTACACCGTCACGCATCGGAACTCGGACATCTACCTCGTACAGGTGCCGCATCGGTGCTCCTCGTCGAGCTGGCTGGGTTGTCCCGGATGTGGGTACGTTATGAGGTACGTTCGTACCCTGTCAATTACCACGCGATGGTCGACCTCTGGTGATTTGCCGTAGGCAACGGTGTCGGCGACGGAGCTGGTCGCTGCCGACGTCGCCCCCTGCCTGCGAGCGAAGGGGTGATGGCTCATGTTCGCGCTGACGCGAACATAAGTTACAGTGAAAACGCACCCGGCCGGAAGAAGGCAGCCGGGCGCGCAACCCCCGCAAGGAGAACCACGGCATGACCACTGTTGCTGCCTACGCCGCCCCCGCCGCCAACGCTCCGCTGGAGCGCACCACCATCGAACGTCGTGCGGTCCGCGAGTTCGACGTGCTGATCGACATCAAGTTCGCCGGTATCTGTCACACCGACATCCACCTGGTCCGCGAGGGCTGGGGGCAGGCGATCTTCCCGATGGTCCCGGGCCACGAGATCGCGGGCGTCGTCTCCGAGGTCGGCCCCGGCGTCACCAAGTACAAGGTCGGCGACCGCGTGGGCGTGGGCTGCATGGTCGACTCCTGCCGCGAGTGCGACAACTGCAAGGCCGGCCAGGAACACCACTGTGTACGAGGGGCCGTCCAGACGTACAACGCCATCGGCCGTGACGGAGAGCCCACCTACGGCGGCTACGCCACGCACGTCGTCGTCGACGAGAACTTCGTCGTCCGCATCCCCGACGGACTGTCCCTGGACGCCGCCGCGCCGCTGCTGTGCGCGGGCATCACCACGTACGCACCGCTCAAGCAGTGGGGAGCGGGCCCCGGCAAGAAAGTCGCCGTGGTCGGTCTGGGCGGTCTCGGCCACGTGGGCGTCAAGATCGCGCACGCGCTCGGAGCGGAGGTCACCGTCCTCTCCCAGTCGCTGCGCAAGAAGGACGACGGCCTGAAGCTGGGCGCCGACCACTACTACGCGACCAGCGACCCGAAGACGTTCGAAGAACTCGCCGGCTCCTTCGACCTCATCGTCTCCACGGTGTCGGCGCCACTGGACCTCAGCGCCTACCTCAGCCTGCTGAAGACGGGCGGCGCCCTGGTGAACGTGGGCGTCCCGGAAGAGCCCATCACCTTCCACCCGTTCGCCCTCATCGGCGGCAACAAGATCCTCGCCGGATCGATGATCGGCGGCATCCCCGAGACCCAGGAGATGCTCGACTTCTGCGCCGAGCACGGCATCGGCGCGGAGATCGAGCGGATCACCGCATCCGAGATCAACGAGGCATACGAGCGGGTGCTGGCAAGCGACGTGCGGTACCGCTTCGTGATCGACAACGCGACCATCTGAGACCTGTCGCACGCACAAGTGCCCCGGCGGATCATCCGCCGGGGCCCTCGACTGTGGGCACCGTCCAGGTGAGCGTCTGGGACACTGGGTTGTCGCCGCGGTGGTGGTGATCGACGACGCGTGAGAACACGGCCCTGTTCTCCCGAAGCTGCCGTTGAGCAGTAGCTGTCTGCAGCGGATAGGTGTGCTCGTCAGCCGGCCCCGACAGTCACACGGTGAGAGCTGGCTCGTCGTGGGGACAGCCAGGGCTCAGCCGGCCATGGCATCAAGGACGTCGCACAGCCCTTCGCCGAGAGGGGTGAGCCGGTATCCCGACCCGCAAGTGAACTAAGGGTAGGCGGGGGGGCGACCACCACGAGCACGGTCCCATGCCTGGCTTGGAGCTTCGCGAACAGCTCGCGGAGCTTGGGCTCGGTGTTGGGCAGGCGCTTGTCGAACGCCTTCTTCCCGGCCGGGGTTACGGCGGTGGCGTGGTGTTCGCCCTTGCCGACGTCCAGGCCGAGGAAGACGTCGATGTCGCCGGTGTCGATCACGTGCAGGCCCCTCCATCACGCTTTCGTCCGGCCTGGCACGGCACCGAGCTGCCACATCCACGTTACGGAGAGCTCTTCCGGCTCGGGTGAAGCCGGTGCTCAAGCCCCTCATCAGCGGTCCGTCGATGCCTCCGGACCCGGTGACACCACCCCCCGGATCATCAACAACAGGAGGGGGAAGTCATGCCGGACCCGAAGGCCGGAGGCCCCTTTGCGGAGCCACGAAAAAGGTAACGGGGGGCTGACGAATCTCGCCGCCCCGCTCAGCTCGCCGTCCTCGAAAGCGCCGCGCCACCGGCCGCGGGAGCTGCCGCTGCGCACGGCGAAGGCCATCGAGATCCAGGTCTTCGTGCCGGTGGAGTGGATCCGGTCCGATCCGCATGTGCGTTTAGGCGGTCAGTGACCAGTCTGTGTAGGTGGTACGGCGGGGTGGGTGGCCTGTCGCCTTGCTGGTGCACGGGTTACGGTCACTCGGCGGGCGGGAGGCCCCCCTCGCCCAACTCAGCCGTGGCCTGGTCGGCGTTGTGTCCGGGGTGTCGTTCGACGTGATCGAAGCCGACCGCAAGCTGGATGCCTGGCTGCGGTGCGTCCGGTTCGTCGCTGCCGCGGAGGGGTGCCCCGGAGCGTCAGGCGCACTCGGTGTTCACGTAGGGCTCCACGCGGCCGACGCTCTCCTTGAGGACGAGGTCGAGCAGTCCGGGGAACCGCTGGTCCAGATCTTCCTTGCGCAGAGTGTTGATGCGGCGGGTGCCGACGTCGTGCTGCCGGATGAGACCGGCCTCGCGCAGGACGCGGAAGTGGCGGGTGAGTACGGACGCGGTGACGTCCTGCGTGAAGCCGCTGCAGGCCAGGCCAGGGGAGACGGAGAGAGTGACGACGATGGTGAGCCGGGTCTCGTCGGTCAGCGCGCTCATGATCTTGAAGAGGTCGAGGTCGTCCGTGTCGGGGTGGACGAGGGGTGACGAGGTGCGACTGGCCATGAGGAAAGAATAACCCCCGCCCTATGTTCGCGTTAGCGCGTACATGGGATACGGTGGAGGCACGGATTGACCCTTCATCCGTCATCCACCGGGTTGCCCATCACCGGTACCACGGCATGCCGCCAACGCCTTTGACGGCGTGGCTTGCATCAAGAACGGAGCACACCCCATGACCGCAACACAGGCGACCGAGTCGAGGACCCACCAGACGGAAACGGCCGCGGAGGTGGTCGGCCGCCTTCGTGCGACGTTCAACACCGGCGTCACCCGCCCACTGGACTGGCGCGTCAACCAGCTGCAGCGGCTGCGGGCCCTGCTGGTCGAGAACGAGCAGGAACTGATCGAAGCCCTCTGGGCGGACCTGAGGAAGAACCCCGCCGAGGCGAAGACGCAGGAGATCGACTTCACCGTCGCCGACATCGACGAGACGCTGGCGAATCTCGAGAGCTGGCTTCAGCCTCGCCCGGTGGAGGTTCCCGCCCACTTCGGCCCCACGACCACGGCCTACACCACGTACGACCCGCTCGGGGTCGTCCTGGTGATCGCTCCCTGGAATTTCCCGCTGCACCTTCTCATCGACCCCATCATCGGCGCACTGGCCGCCGGAAACACCGTGGTGGCCAAACCGAGCGAGATGTCGGTGCACACCTCGGCACTCGCTTCACGCCTCCTGCGACACTACTTCGACGCCGACGTGCTCACCGTCGTCGAAGGGGGCGCCGAGGAGACCACGGCCCTCCTGGCACAACGCTTCGACCACATCTTCTACACCGGCAACGGCACCGTCGGCCGGATCGTCATGGCCGCAGCAGCCAAACACCTCACCCCCGTCACGCTCGAACTCGGAGGCAAGTCACCGGTCTTCGTGGCACCCGACGCCGACGTGGACGAGACCGCCAAGCGGCTGGTCGGCGCCAAGTTCGGCAACGCGGGCCAGCAGTGCATAGCCCCCGACTACGTCCTGGCCCATCCTGCCACCGCCGCCGCACTGGTCCCCGCCCTGCGCGCGGCGGTCGACGCCCAGTTCGGCACCAGCCCGCAGACCTCAGCCGGCTTCGGCCGGATCATCAACGAGCGGCACTTCGACCGGCTCACCCGTCTGCTGGACTCCGGCCGGGCGGCGGTGGGAGGCCGGCACGACCGCGACGACCTGTTCATCGCACCGACCGTGCTCACCGATGTCGACCCCGCATCACCGGTCATGCAGGAGGAGATCTTCGGCCCGATCCTCCCCGTCGTCGAAGTCGAAGACCTCGACGCCGCCATCGCCTTCATCAACGAACGCGACAAGCCCCTCGCCCTCTACGCCTTCACCACCTCCGCGGCCACCAAGTCGCGCCTGGTGAACGAGACGTCCTCCGGCGGCATCGCCTGGGGCCAGCCGGTGATGCAACTGCTCATGACCGGCCTGCCTTTCGGCGGCGTCGGCGAAAGCGGCATGGGCCGGTACCACGGCCGGTACTCCCTCGAGACGTTCAGCCACCTCAAGGCCGTCGCGGACGTCCCGCTCAACTAGGGTCCGTCTTCAAACGGATCTTGCCCAGATCAGAAATGACGCGAGGGTGACCGCTGCTTCGTAGGAGGTGGCGGTCTTCTCGCATCGGGTGGCGATTCCACGGAAGCCTTTGAGCCGGTTGAAGCAGCGTTCGACGATGTTGCGTTGACGGTAGCGCAGGTAGGCGCGGAAGCCGCGGGAGCTGTAGGCCTTGTCGGCGATGACCTGGTCAGGCTTGCATCGGGGTCGGCCCCTGCCGGTGCGAGGGACGCGGATGCGCTCCGGAAGAGGGCGCGCGCAGATGCTGTCGTGACGTTGCCCTCGCGTCACCAGGACTGCGAGCGGACGTCCCTTGCCGTCGCAGGCGAGGTGGATTTTGGTGGTCAGTCCGCCTCGGGATCGGCCGAGGGCGTGATCGTCCGGTTCGTCCGGCCTGTTGGTCCCCCTTTTTCGGGCGGTGGCGGCGGCGTGCTGGTGGGCGCGGACGGTGGTGGAGTCGATCTGGACGAGCCAGTCGATGGCGCCGACCGCGTCCGCACAGGCCTGGATCTGCTGAAGGGCCCGGGTGGACACGCCGTCCAGCGCACAGCGCCAACACGCTCCGCTCGTATGGCATCGGGGTGGGCAAGGCCGCCGAGTGCCTCGGCGAGGCCCGTCCGCTCGCCACCGTGGCGGACGACGAAGTCGGCGGTGCTCTCGAACAGCTGTGGGGCGAGGCGGCGGTCAACACTTGGAACGCCCGCCGGGCGGCGGTGCTGCCGGCGTGGGCGAAGCGGCTGCCTCCGCCGGACTCGGAGACCCCGGCTCGCTCGAAGATGGCGGTCGCCCGGCTGATCGCCCGCCGCGATGTCCATCTCCGGGAGAAGACGCTGTGGCGGATGCTGGACGAGACGGTTGCGCGGTCGGAGGAGATCCTCGGCGTCAACATCGAGGAGCTGGACCTGGCCGGGCGCCGGGCCCCAGTGAAGGCCAAGGGCGCCCAGCCGCGTACGCGCCGCCGGGGACCCCCGCGTGAGGAGTTCGTGCTGGAGACCGTGTACTGGGACGCGGGCACGGCCCGCCTGCTGCCCCGGCTGATCAAGGGCCGTACGCGCGGCCCGGTGTTCGTCACCCACCGCAAGCAGGGTCCCGGCAAGGTCGTCGCCACGCGACGTCTGCCCAGACGGCGGCCTGGTCCGGCTGTCGTACGGACAGGCCCGCGCCCTACTGGATGCGCACACGGCCATTGGCGGTGTGCCGGGGACCGGCTGGGACCTTCACGAGTACCGGCACTCCGGCCTCACCCATCTCGGTGAAGCAGGGGCCAGCCTCCCGATGCTCATGGCCAAGTCCCGGCACAGGAAGCCGGAGAACGTACGGTGCTACTTCCACCCCTCGGCCGAGGCGATCGCCGAGGTCACCAGCTTGCTCGCCCCCCGGGGACAGCCGCCGCTGAGCTGCGTTCTCTCTCAGATGTGGTGCCTCTGGAGGTTGGTTCCACGAAGTCATCGACCGCCAGTTGCTGCGGGAGGGTGTCGAGTGGTTCCGGCGGTTGGTCGAAGGTGAGGCGGTAGTCGCTGCCGGATGTCCGGGCACCAGCGCCCCGACTGAACGGCCGACCCCACCGCCACACGGGGCCCGGCCCTGGCTCACCCACAGTCGACCACCCGCCCCGCAGCGACGAGGGCGAAGACCACGACGACGAACCACCGCGGCGGGTGCGGCAGCACACCCCCCCGGCGAACCCTGACCCCGCGCGTCAGCGGCGGACCAGCACCGCGTGCGTGACCGTCGGCGAGCCGACCAGCTCGGACACTCGGTAGCCGTCGATCCCGTCGCCCAGATTGTCGAGCAGCCGCTCCCCGCGTCCGATGAGCATCGGCGCGATCACCAGGTGGAGCTCGTCGATCAGCCTGGCCCGCAGATACTGCTGGATGACCGCCGCGCCGCCGCCGATCCGGACGTCTTTGCCGCCCGCGGCGTCGAACGCGCGCTGCAACACCGTCTCCAACGGCTCGTCGGTGAAGTGGAAGGTCGTTCCGCCTGCCATCTCGAGCGTCGGGCGCAAGTGGTGGGTGTGCACGAAAACGTCGTGGTGGTAGGGCGGGTTGTCGCCCCACCAGCCCTGCCAGGACTCGTCTTCCCACGGCCCGCGCTGCGGCCCGAACATGTTCCGCCCCATGATCGTGGCGCCGATATTCTGATCGCCGCGGGTGAAGTAGTCGACATCGATTCCGGTCTTGCCCGCGGCGGAATCCTCCGTCGCGGAGACGAACCAACTGTGCAGATCGTCACCCCAGCCGACACCATCGCCGAACGGGGCGTCGAGTCGCTGGTTCGCGCCGGCCATGAAGCCGTCGAGGGAGATCGTGACGTTGTGTACGCGGACCTTGGGCATGGCCTTCGCCTCTCGTGTTGACGGCCTTCTCTCACCCCTGCGTCGAACAGAGCCTGCCTGGATCGACATCCCCGCGCACGTTCTTTCGGCGTGCCATACCGGTGCTCAGCACCGCGCGCCGGCACCCAGTACGCGGCGCGGGCGGGGCGACGTCGACGAGCAGCAGGCTCGCGCCGTCAAGACCGCCCTGCCCAGTCCTCCGGGGAGGGGCCGTCGTCGCACGGGTCCTCGCCGACGCGCCCAAGGAGTCGACTGGCTGAGCCTGAGCCCGCGCTCAGCCCATGCAAAGACGTTGCCGGCGGATGGCGGGCCTGCCGGGCCGGGGCTGGTCCCTCATCGCGGCGGCGATGGGGACGTAATAGGCGAAGTCGCCGTTCGCGGTCGCTTCGGGCAGCGGACCGATGGCCGCGGTCAGGTCGTCCTCGGCGCCGCGTACGGCGTGGTGGAAGGCGAGGGCGGTTCCAGGAGCGGGGTGAGTCAGGGGAGGCCGGGACGGTGATCTCGGTGCGCAGCACGCTGGCGCGGCCTACGACGCCGGCGTCGCGTGCGAGGGCGGCGACGTAGGCCAGGAGGGTGGTGGCGCGCTGGTCGAGCCGGTCGAGGAGGAGCGTCCTGGCACGCCGGCAGAGCGCCCCGCCGGATGGCGTGGGTGCTCCCGCCCGGGCACCCCGCCCGGTGTACGGAATTCCCGGTAGGGCAGCATCTGCTCAGTTATACGGTCCTGGGCGGCGCGGACTCGGATGAGCCGCTGATGCTGCCGCTGGAGGCGATCGAGCCGGACGCCTTCCGGCGTCGTCACGAGCACGACACGTTCTGGTGCGGGCTGCTGCTCGGAGGCTGCGGCCTGGAGTTGACCACCAAGCTGTACACCGACCGGCTTTGTTCCCTGTCAAGTGCAGCGTGTTGAACCCCTGTGGGAATGACTGCCTGGCTCTGTTCACGACCCTAGAAAGCAGTTTGGCGACTGTACGGCGGCCGCTCCGGGGCCCGGCAGTGGCCGACATCTGCTGGTGCGCGGTGTGGGGCAGCGCAGGGTATTGACCCATTCGGTGATGCCTGTCAGGCATGTCGGGCTGTCGCTGTGGGACGCTGTGCTGGGACGTCCCGCCAGAAGACGAGACCGGCGCAGAGCATGGTCCACCCGGCCAGGATGGCGATGCCCTGCACGAGGCCGTCGTTGTCGAAGTGGGACAGGCCCTGGATGGCGCGTACTCCGACCCCCACCGGAAGAATCTCCGACAGCGGGCGTAGCCAGCCGGGCAGGTAGGCGGCCGGCAGGGTGCCTCCGCCTGTGCTGTTGCCCAGGGTGAGCAGGACTATGGAGGCCAACGGCAAGCGGGCCCGGCCGAACAGCCGCATGATCGCCATCGTCGCACTGCCGACCGCGGCGCCCATCAGAGCGACGAGCCCCGCAATCCCGAGGAAGGGACCGGGCAGAGCACCGAAGCCGAGACTTCCCGTCAGCAGGGCCACGATCACGCCCCCGAGCACGCTGAAGGAGGCGAGGCTCGTCATGCGCCGGCGGAACTCCAGGCGAGGAGCCATCTGATAGGTCATCATGCCGAACAGGAAGCCGGCCAGGACAAGACCGAAGGCAGCGTAGAACACCGACATGCTGCGGGTGTCCCCGTCCGCCGCGGGCACGACATCCTTCTCGACGAGCGTGCGCCCGCTCGCCCTGGAGACCGCCGAGAAAGCACTGCTGACCGTAGAGGTGACCGACGGCCCGTTGGCACCGGCATACAGCAGCTCGGGCGAGCCGTCAGCGCCCGTGACGTATGCGGCGTACACCGTGCGGTCCTGCACTGCGTGACGGGCGGCGCTCTCGTCGGCATACCGCTTCACTTCGAAGCCGCCCGGCAAGCCGCGCTCCAGCCCGTCGGCTGTCTGGCGGGTCTGCTGTGCGGTGCCGACGACGGCCACCGGCAGGTCGTGCGGCTCGGGTGCATGGAAAGTCGCGAGGTACACGCTGACAAAGATGGAGCCGATGACCAGCACGACGACAACGGGCATCAGCACACCCTTCAGCCCGTCGGCAGGGCGCTGTGGCGGAGCGGCGTCCAAGACATGATCATGACCCGGCGGATGTTCCGACAGAGCCCTCAGACGGACAACGCACCGCCAGGTGCGACCCCTGCCGTCAGGGCGGGTGAGGTGTTCCCGTTGACTTGGAGGTCGGTTCGGTCGTGGTGGATCGGTAGGTGCGAGCCGCTCAGGGGCAGGCCTGTTCCGCCGTGGCGGGCGGCGACGATCTCGGCGGCGATGGACAAGGCGGTCTCCTCGGGCGTGCGGGCGCCGAGATCGAGGCCGATCGGTGAGTGCAGGCGGGTCAGTTCGGCGTCGGTGAGGCCGGCTTCACGGAGTCTGCGGTCGCGGTCTTCGTGGGTGCGGCGGGAGCCCATCGCGCCGATGTAGGCGGCCGGCAGCCGCAGGGCCGTCTCCAGCAGGGGTACGTCGAACTTGGCGTCGTGGGTGAGGACGCACACCACGGTGCGGTCGTCGGTCCGGGTACGGCGCAGGTAGCGGTGCGGCCAGTCGACGACGATGTCGTCTGCCTCGGGGAAGCGTGTCCGGGTGGCGAAGACGGGTCGGGCGTCGCACACGGTGACGTGGTAGCCGAGGAACTTGCCTATGCGTACCAGCGCCGCGGCGAAGTCGATGGCGCCGAAGACGAGCATGCGGGGCGGCGGCACGCTCGACTCGACGAAAACGGTCAGGTCCGGCTCGCAGGGGGATCCGTCCTGCGAGATGTCGAAGGTGCCGGTGCGGCCGGCGTCAAGCAGGGAGCGGGTTTCGTCGACGACGGCGCGGTCCAGGCTGGGACGTCCGCCGAGGTCACCTTCGTAGGATCCGTCGTGGCGGACTGCCAGCGCCCGTCCGAGGAGCTTGGCCGGGCCTCGGACCACGCGGGCGAGCGCCGTCGCCTCGCCCCGGGCGGCGGCCGACAGCGCCGTCTGGAATGTCTTCCTGCCGGGCGCGTCGGCGGGTATGGGTGTGACCACGATGTCGAGGACGCCGCCGCAGGTCAGTCCTACGGCGAAGGCGTCCTCGTCGCTGTAGCCGAACCGCTCGCGCACCGCCTGGCCTTCCTTGAGCGCCTGGATACACAGGTCGTAGACCGCGCTCTCCACACAGCCGCCGGAGACCGAGCCGATGGCGGTGCCGTGGGCGTCGACGGCGAGCGCGGCGCCCGGCCCTCGCGGTGCGCTGCCACTGACGGCCACGACGGTGGCGACGGCGAAGTCGCGTCCTTCCTCGAGCCACCGGTTCAGCTCGTCCGCGATGTCCAACATGGCGTTTCTTCCTTGTGGTGGTCGGATGGCGCGGATCTGCCCTGAGGCGGCTCAGTCCCTCGTCGCGCCGCAGGCGCCCGAACGGGCACGGCGCGACGAGGGCTTTCGACCGCCGTCGCTTCAGAGCAGTTTGTCCAGCGTGATCGGAAGGTCCCGCACCCGCTTGCCGGTCGCGTGGTACACGGCGTTCGCGACGGCCGCGCCGACACCCGTGATGCCCACCTCGCCCGCGCCGAGGATGCCGAGGGGCGTGTTCGGATCCGGGTGGTCGAGGAAGGACACGTCGATCGGCGGGACGTCCGCGTGCACGGGGACGTGGTATTCGGCCAGGCTCGGGTTCATGATCCGTCCGTTGCGCGGGTCGACGAGGGTCTCCTCGGCCATCGCCAGGCCCAGGCCCATCACGATGCCGCCGCGCACCTGGCTGGCCGCCGTCTTCGCGTTGATCACCCTCCCGATGTCGAACACGCCGACCCAGCGCGACACCCGCGTCTCGCCGGTCTCCGCATCGACCTTCACCTCGCAGAACTGCACACCGGAGGCAGCCTTGATCAACCGCTGGGCCCCGAGCAGGAAGCCCGGCAGGAACCGTGTCCGCCCGGCGATGCGGCCGAGCCGCGTCTCGGATCCGATTTTGGCTTCGACGTGCGGCACGTTCGCGCGCCGGAGTATCTCCTCGTGGCTGTCGCCGCCGGTCTTGCGGGCCATGGACTTCAGCGTCTGCTTGAGCTCCTCGCACGCCTGCAGCACGCTGGCGGCGGTGCTCGCTGTCTGGACGGAGGAAGCGGCGGCCGGTCCCATCGGCAGATCGGAATCGCCGTACTCCACACGCACGGCGTCGAACGGCACACCCAATGCGTCGGCCGTGATCTGGGCTTGGGCCGTGGCCGCGCCCATGCCCATCTCCTGGAAGGCGCAGCGCACCAGGACGCTGCCGTCGGCCGACAGACGGATCATGACGTTGACCGGCATCGACAGTGCCGGGTGGAACGCCGTTGCCACACCCGTCCCGACAAGCCACCGCCCGTCGCGCGTCGAGCGCGGTTCGGGGTTGCGCTCGTGCCAGCCGAACCGCTCCGCGCCCAGCGCGTACAGCTCTGGCAGCTTGCGGTGGGAGAACTTCTTCTTGCCGTCGATCGGGTCGACCGCGGTGTCATTGCGCAGGCGCAGGTCGATCGGGTCCATGCCCAGCTCGTAGGCCAGTTCGTCGATCGCGGACTCCAGCGCGAAGGTGCCGATGGCCTCGCCCGGCGCCCGCATGAAGGTGCTGGGCAGCAGGTCGAGTTGGACGCGGTCATGCCGCGCGAGGATGTTCTCGGCCGCGTACAGATGCTGGGACGCAGAGGTGACCTGCTCGAAAGTACCGCCGATCTCGCTGGCGCGGGTGACGCTGGTGTGCAGCAGCGAGGTCAGCTTCCCGTCGCGGTCCGCTCCCAGCGCGACCCGCTGGACGGACGGGGTGCGTCCGCCCACCGTGCGGTAGACCGCCTCCCGCGACAGCACCAGCCGCACCGGCCTCTTGGTCGCCCGGGCCGCCAGCACCGCGAGGATGGTGCCGGGCCACATCGAGACCTTGCCGCCGAAAGCGCCGCCGACGAAGGGCGCCAGCACCCGTACGTTCGTCCTGGGCACGGAGAACCGCAGCGCGAGGTGGGTGCGGAGCCAGTCGATCGACTGCGTCGCGTCGTGGACGGTCAGCCGGTCGCCGTCCCAGACGGCGGTGGTGGCGTGCAGCTCCAGCGCGTTTTGGCTGTGCGGCGGGGTGGTGTACCGCAGGTCCAGCGACACCTGCGCGGTAGCCAGCGCCGCCTCCGCATCACCCCTGGTTGCTCCCCGGGGGAAGAACGAGTCGTTCGGTTGCGGCTGTGCGTCTTGTTCGGCCCCCTCGAAGTCCACCGAGGACTTGGTGACGGTGTACTCGGCGCGCACCAGCGCGGCGGCCTCCCGGGCGGCGGCTGAGGTCTCCGCGACGACCACCGCGATCGGCTGCCCCTCCCAGTGCACCTCGTCGCTCTGCAAGTAGTTCACCGAGCTCCCGGAGAACAAGCCAGCGAAGTTGAATGTTCCGGGCTTGTGCGCCGGTTTCATGGGGGGCGCGTTGAGGTGGGTGAGGACGGCGATGACGCCCGGCACCGCGCTCGCCTCGTCGGTGTGCAGGGCGGTGACCCGGCCGCGGCTGATGGTGGCGTGCACGAGCACGGCGTGCGTGAGGCCGGGATAGGAATGCTCGGCGGCGAACTTCGCAGCACCCGTCGTCTTGACCCCGCCGTCGACACGGTCGAGCGGTTGTCCGATCGTCGTCATGCCGCCCTGCCTTCCTCAGTACGGCCCGGGCGCACATCACGCGGAAGCCGCGCGGGCCGGGCAGGGATGGTTGTCACACTGACCGGGCGTGAACCGGTTGCCTTTGACCTCGGCATCAGGCGGCGCTCCTGTCGGTGAGCAGCTGCCACAGGGTGGCCACGATCGTGCGCTGTGCGAGTTCGATCTTGAAGGCGTTCTGCGGTCCGCCCACCGCGGCGGCGAGTTCGGCTTCCGCCGCCTGACGGAAGGCTTCCTCGGTCGCCGGCCGGCCGAGCAGCGCGCGTTCGGCTTCGGTGGCGCGCCAGGGTTTGGTGCCGACACCGCCCAGCGCGAGGCGGACCTCGGTGACCCGGCCGTCCTCGACGGCCAGCGCGGCGGCCACGGAGACCAGGGCGAAAGCGTAGGACGCGCGATCGCGGACCTTGCGGTAGCGCGAGTTCGCCGCGGCCAGCACCGGCGGCAGCTCGACGGCCGTGATCAGCTCGTCGGCGGCCAGCACCGTCTCGATGTGGGGGGTGTCGCCCGGCTCGCGGTGGAACTCGGCGACCGGGACGCGCCGGACACCGCGCACGCTCTCCACCTCGACGACCGCGTCGAGCATCACCAGCGCCACCGCCATGTCCGAGGGATGCGTCGCGATGCAGTGCTCGCTCGCCCCCAGCACCGCACTGCCACGGGAGAACCCGGCGATCGCGTCGCAGCCGCTGCCGGGCACACGTTTGTTGCACGCGGAGGTCTCGTCGTAGAAGTACATGCAGCGGGTGCGCTGGAGCAGGTTGCCGCCCACGGTCGCCATGTTCCGCAACTGCGCGGACGCCCCCAGCAGGATCGCCTGCGCCAGCACCGGATAGCGGGTCCTGATCAGGGGCTCCGCCGCGAGCCGGCTGTTGCTCACCAGCGCGCCGACGCGGAGGGTGCCGTCGGGGAGTTCCTCGATCCCGGTCAGCGGCAGGCGGGTGATGTCCACGACCGTCGCCGGGTGTTCGATGCCCTCACGCATGAGGTCGACGAGGTTCGTCCCGCCCGCGAGGAACTTCACGTCATCGCTGTCCGCGATCGTGCGCAGCGCCGTGCCCACGTCCGGTGCGCTGAGGTAGGAGAACGACTTCACTTCGCGACCTCCTTGATCGCCGAGACGATGCCGTTGTAGGCGCCGCAGCGGCACAGGTTGCCGCTCATCCGCTCCCGGATCTCCGCCTCGTCCAGCTCTCCGCCGGTGTCGGCGAGGTGCTCGGTCGCCGCGCTGGGCGCGCCGTCCTTGTGTTCGGCGAGCATGCCGATCGCCGAGCAGATCTGGCCCGGCGTGCAGTAGCCGCACTGAAAGCCGTCCGTGCGCACGAACGCCTCCTGCAGCGGGTGGTCGACCCCTTCGATGGTCGTGATCTCACGGCCCTGGTACTGCACCGCCAGCGCGAGGCAGGCGTTGATCCGCCTGCCGTCGGCCAGCACCGTGCAGGCGCCGCACGCGCCTTGGTCGCAGCCCTTCTTGGTACCGGTCAGGCCCAGGTACTCGCGCAGCGCGTCGAGCAGGCTCACCTGTGGCGCGACGTCCAGCCGCTGGGCGGATCCGTTGATCCGCAGCTCGATCTCCACCGTGGTCATTCCTCCGGTTCACCCGAGGGCTCGTTCTCGTCAGGGGGTGCCATCAGGCGCAGGGCTGGAGCAGAAGGACTCTGGCCTGCGGCCTGGAACACCGCGTTCTGCCTCGCCATGCTCGCGAATGGTGATCTTTGTTCAGGTCACGCGCTGTCGGCGGGCAGCGCCGGGTAGTCGGTGTAGCCGCGGTGGTCGCCGCCGTAGAAGGTGGCCGGATCGGGGGTGTTGTAGGGGCCGCCGGCTGCGAGGCGGGCGGGCAGGTCGGGGTTGGCCAGGAACAGCGCGCCGAAGGCGATGATGTCCGCGGTGCCGTCCTCGATGAGGGCGAGAGCGCCGGGGCCGGTGGTTTCGGGGTGGGTGAAGGGGTTGAGGATGAACGCCGTCGGCCAGTCCTTGCGCAGCCGGGCAGTCAGGTCACGGTCCGGGCTCTCGAGCAGGTGCAGGTAGGCGAGGTCCAGCCGGGCGAGTCCGGCGGTCAGGGTGGCGTAGGTCTCCAGCACGTCCGCCGGGTCGGTCTCGGCGATGTCGTTGTAGGGGTTGCCGGGGGAGATGCGGAAGCCGGTCCGGTGGCCGCCGATCGCCTCCGCGACGGCCGTGGCGACCTCGATACCGAAGCGGACCCGGTCCGCGGCTTCGCCTCCCCACTTGTCGGTGCGCAGATTGGTGTTGGGGGCGAGGAACTGGTGGATCAGGTAGCCGTTCGCCCCGTGGATCTCCACGCCGTCGAAACCGGCGGCGATTGCGTTGCGCGCGGCGTCGGCGTAATCGGCGATCGTCTGGGTGATGTCGTCCTGGTCCAGTTCCTTCGGCGTGACGTAGTCCTGGAGGCCCTGGTAGGTGAACACCTGGCCCTCCCCCGCGACGGGAGAGGGGGCGACGGGGACGAGACCGTCGGGCAGCAGGCTGGGGTGGCTGATCCGGCCGGTGTGCATCAGCTGCGCGAAGATCGTGCCGCCCTGGGCGTGGACGGCGTCGGTCCCCTTCCGCCAGGCGTCGACCTGCGCCGCGGAGTGCAGGCCGGGGGTGTTGGTGTAGCCCTGGCCGCCGGCCGACGGCTGTATGCCCTCGGTGATGATCAGGCCGGCGCTCGCACGCTGGGCGTAATAGGTGGCCATCAGCTCCGTCGCCGTGGCTGCGGGAGCGTCGGCGCGGCTGCGGGTCATCGGCGCCATCGCGATGCGGTTGGCCAGCGCCTTGCCGCCCAGGTCGATCGGGTCGAACGCAGTAGTCATAGCAGGTTTCCTCAAAGAAGGGGGTGGGTGAAAGAGACAGGCGGTGGCCTGGCGGGCGCGGGTTCGCAGCGCTCCGCTCGAAATGGCGCCTCCATTGAAGACTCTACATCTAACTGAGACTAAGTCTCAAGATGCTTCAGTGTTCGGTACTGCAGTGCGGGCGGGGGCAGTCCGAGAGACTGAGTCTCAAGTTGAGTCGTAGCTGTAACATTGCTCGTATGACCGACTCCGCCAGCACTGCCAACCACACCCCGCCGAAGCCGCCCGGTCTGCGTGAACGCATGCGGGCAACGGTCCGGGCGGAAGTGACCGAAGTGGCGCTCCGGCTCTTCACCTCTCAGGGCTTCGACCGGACGACCGCTGACCAGATCGCCGCCGAAGTGGGACTGTCGCGCGCCAGCCTGTTCCGGTACTTCGGGACGAAGGAAGACATCGTGCTGGGCGGTTTGGAGGGCGATGGCCAACAAGTCGCGGAAGCGCTGGCCGCCCGCCCCGACGAGGAGCGGCCCTGGGTGGCATTGCGCCGGGCGTTCGACGTCTTGGCGCGGGTGAACGAGGATGCACCCGAGCAGACGCTGAGCTTTTTGCGTCTGCTGCAGGAGACGCCGTCACTGCGCGCCCGGCACTTCGAGAAGCAGTTGAAGTGGCAGGAACAGATGGTGCCGGAGATCGCCAGACGACTGGAGGCCAGTCCTGGCCGGCCGGAGGATCCTAGGCCGACAGCGCTGGTCGCAGCCGCCCTCGGCTGCCTGGACGCGGCCGCGAGAGGATGGGTGGCCTGCGAGGGCGCTGTTTCCCTCGCTGTCCTGCTCGATCGGGCAATGGGGGCGTTGACGGAGTAACCGTCCGCTCAGGGTCGGCGACCGGCGCTCGCCGACCGGGCGGCGAGCCACGGCTGTTCCGTGCCGAGTGGCACGGCGCTTGGTCCAGGGTCAGCGGCGGTGTCCGGCGGGTGCTTCCTCGCAGTCGACGGCGTGGATGACGCCCTGGCCGGGACCGCGGCTGCCGTCCAGCTTCTGCAGGACCCAACTCGACGGCCGTCGCTCCCCAAGGATCTGCTGGTCGACGGCGTTGGCAGAAGGGTCGTACCGTCCACAGGCGCCCCCTCTGCGACGATGCGAGCGGTCTTCGTCACTCAGCCCGGTGGCCTGGATGCCCTGCAGGTCACCACGGTGCCGATGCCCGAGCCGCAGCCCGGATGGGTGCGCATCAAGGTGAAGGCGTTCGGCGTCAACGAGTCGGAGGTCGCCACCCGGAAGGGTGAGTCGGCCCCGGAGGTCACCTACCCGCGGATCCCCGGCATCGAGGGCGTCGGTGTGGTCGACCAGGCCGACGAGGGCAGCGGTTTGCGCCCGGTGCAGCGGGTGGCGACCATGATGGGCGGCATGGGCGGCATGGGCGGGTCCTTCAACGGCTCGTACGCGCAGTACGTGACCGTCCCCGCGGGACAGGTCATCCCGTTCGAGACCGCCCTCCCGTGGGAAGTGGTGGTGGCGCGCAGATTGAGGCCACAGCCCGCTGTCGACGTCGCGCGGTTCCCTGACACCGGCGGGTTGCCGCCGCGGGCGGAGCAGCATCATCTCGTGTCCGCCTCCGCGGCGTGTGTCAACCAGCCCCGGCGCGGGGGATGCGGCCCGCCGATGAAATCGACGGGCCGCCACGACATTTCGAGGCTATGACCGAACACCGCCGATCTGTAGGGTCACTCCGTCCACATTTGAGCCGCCTGTGAAGTTCGTTTTCAAATTGAACTTGATTGAGCTGAATCGGCCGGGGAGACGCACGCTGCCGCTGGAATCAGTGGGTTCGCCCGGTGGAGGCTGGAATGCCTTGCCAATGACCTGATTGGCTACGACGTTGAAGTCGCGGGGCCGGCCGCTTGTTGCCGTGTCGCCGCTGAGTCGGATGACCGGCGTACCTGCCGGAAACGTCAGGGTTGAGCCGAGCGATCCCAGGTGGAAGACGGGATCCTGCACCATCGCACCAAGGAAGTTGACGGTGAACTCGTTGTTCTCGGGCTCACCGACGATTTCTATCATGTCCGACGTCGACAGTGACGGCGTGAATACCGGCGAGTTGAACACCGGGGACGATCCGTCGAGAACAGTGGTTCCCCGGCGCCCGGCGATCTGCACTGTGGCGCCATCCAGAGATCCGGCAGCCACGTTGTCGTTGCGGGACTTCCAATCGGTGAAAGGAATCGGAAGTGCTGTCCCGCCGATCTGTAGGGTCACTCCGTCCACATTTGAGCCGCCTGTGAAGTTCGTTTTCAAATTGAACTTGATCGAGCTGAATCGCCCGGGGAGACGCACGCTGCCGCTGGAATCAGTGGGTTCGCCCGGCGGAGGCTGGAACGCCTTGCCAATGACCTGATTGGCTACGACGTTGAAGTCGCGGGGCCCGCCGCTTGCTGCCGTGTCGCCGCTGAGCCGGATGACCGGCGTACCTGCCGGAAACGTCAGGGTTGAGCCGAGCGATCCCAGGTGGAAGACGGGATCCTGCACCACCGCACCAAGGAAGTTAACGGTGAACTCGTTGTTCTCGGGCTCACCGACGATTTCTATCATGTCCGACGTCGACAGTGACGGAGTGAATACCGGCGAGTTGAACACCGGGGACGATCCGTCGAGAACAGTGGTTCCCAGGCGCCCGGCGATCTGCACTGTGGCGCCATCCAGAGACCCGGCAGCCACGTTGCCGTTGCGAGACTTCCAATCGACGAACACAAGCGACAGCGTTGTTGCCATTTCCCTCTCCTGACGATATGACATTTTTTGTACCAGTAGGCTGCCCCGAGCTTTCCCGGTTTTACAATCCGCCTGAAATGAGCACCTTCGGGTCCGCATGAGGGCTGCGCGCCTCCCGGGGCTTTCAGCTGTTGGATCGCTCGATTTCAACGAGCGCAGTGATCGTCACCACGACGTCGACTGCGGGCTCCACTTCGGCGCTGGAACTCGGCTGGACCACCGCTGTGTCCTGTCGATGGCATCGAAGTCGAAGTTGACACGAGAGATTACCTTGTGCTTGCCAGCCAGGCCGCTGATCGAGCGACTCATATCCGCTCACCTCCGCGGGAATTCCAGGCGGCGGAATGTCCTACGTCCAGTAGACCACTCAAACACCAATGCGACACCTCGGAATGATTACCGCTTCAACTTGAATGCACGTCCGTCTTGCGGTCCTGTTTGGGGGCATGTTGGGTGTGGATGCACTTGAAGTGAACCGCGCTCGGGCTACGTTGGAGTTATTCGTCGCGGACGTGTTCGCGTCGCTGCCGCGCAAGGATCAGCTCCCTGGCAACGCCGGAAGGTGGCGTCGGCGGAATTCACGGCGTGGGTGGTGAGCAGGCCGGAGCGGACGTCGGGGCCATGATGGCGATCTGCTGAAAGTGGAGTTCGATTGCGCTGTTGTCGGTACCGCTCCATGCGATCGAGCGTGCGATCCAGGATCCCACTGCTCATCGGGGCCGCCGATGCCGGACCGCGCCAGACCTGTTCGCCGAGGACTTTGCTGAGGCGGGCTTCAAGGCGGTGGACCTGGGCGGCGAGGCGGGCGTCTGCGGCCGCCAGGCCGGCTTGGAGCGAGACGCGTACTTCATCCCGGAGGCTCCCCGACTTCGGCGACTCCACTTCGTGCCTTGGAGGAGCGGACCGTCCATGCCTGATCAGGTTGACGACCCTGCGGGTCGTCGAACGCGATCCGGCGGGAGAGCAGGCCTGACCGGCCGGGAACTCGGCGATCAAGGAAACAGGTGAGGTTGCCGCATATGAGCATCGAGATCGCTGTTCGGGCCGACCGTCAGCAGCCACATGAAGTAGCGGTAGAGCCGCCGGACCGGCCTCATGAGGGGAGGGGGCAGCACCTGCCCGTATCCACGATGGATGAGCTCGGCCGATCGGTCATCCAGGAAGAGCTCAAGGCAGGAGAAGTCCAATTCGCGTGGGCCGACCATGTAGGCGTCCAGATCCACCACCGCCGAGATGCGGTGATTGCGTACCAGGAATTGGGAGGGGAGCATATCGGGCATCACCAGGGCGCCCGCTTTCGGAGGACTGAGCATCTCGGCCCGCCTCCGCATCTCCCGCCCCAGCTCCATTGGGGCGCCCGGCGCTCGTGTGGTGGCCGACCCCATCACGTATGCCAGTCGCCGTGGGAACTCGCTGCCGTCGAAGCGAACGGTGCCCGACACGGTGCCCAGGCTCGTGAAGCCCCGCTTGTGGATTTGCGCCAACCTCATGCCGAATGTCAGCAGGCCGGCATCCGAGAGCTCTTGGAAGGAAGCGAGCGGGCCGTCGTCCAGGTAGTCCACGATGAGCCAGGTCCGGTCGTCCATGTCTGCCGTGCGTCTAACCCGGGGCACACGCAGCGGACTTGACGTCGCCAGCAGCGAGTAGATCGGCAAGAGCTCGCCGGCATGCACCGGGTTCACCCCGAAGAGGTCGTTGAGGGTTCCCCAGAAGGGACCCTCGGGTCGGCGGAGCCGGAAGGTGCGTGCCACGACCTCTTCGTTGCATGTGCGGACTTTGGCAACGAGGCTTCCGCGATTCGGGTAGTCGACCGTGAGTTCCATCTGCTCCAGGACGGGGTGGTCGAACAACGGCGCCAGGTTCGGAAACGGGGCGCTTTCCGGTTCGCTGATCGTGGCCATGCAAGGCTCCCGTGGTCGGCTGCGACCCGGCCTCAAGATGTGTAGCATAATAATTCCTGACCTGGCGTCATTTTAGCTGGCGGAGTCCTGAGGGAGAACACAGGAACGCTGAGGGGCGGATGTCGGGCTTGGAGGGGTGACGATGACGACGTCCGATGCTCTTCCAGCGCCAGCCGAGCCGTCACCCCAGACGGCCGGAACTGGCGACGTGATCGAAAACCGTGTCTCGGGCGATGTCTCAGGTCCGATCGTCCAAGCGGGCACCGTCAACGGAAACATCAACATTGCGGCGCCGGTCAGTGCCCTTGCTGCCGCACGCACCCTGCCCAGTGACATCGCCTCCTTCGTCGGCCGCGAGAGCGAGATCGGTCACGTCAGCGATCTCGCAGCATCGGGCGGAGTGGTCCGGATCAGCGCCGTGGCCGGCATGGCAGGCGCCGGGAAGACCGCTTTTGCAACCCATGTCGCCCACGAACTCGCCCCCCGATTCCCGGATGGGCAAATCTTCCTCAACCTGTACGGGCACACACCCGGCCAGCGGGCCGTCGAACCTTTCGGAGCCTTGGCAACCCTGCTCTTGACTCTAGGAGTCGCACCCCAGCAGATCCCGACCGACCTGCAAGCGAGAGTCGCCCTGTGGCGGGACAGAATGGCCGAGCGCAAGGTACTGCTCGTGCTCGACGACGTGCTCAGCACCGAACAAGTCGCGCCGCTGCTCCCCGGCACTGCCGGGTCACTGGTCATCATCACCAGCCGACGACGTCTGACCGCGCTCTCGGAGGCACTGGCGATCACTATGAACATGCTCGAACCAGCCGAGGCCGCCGGTCTCTTCGTCCGGCTTGCCGGCCGCCCGTCGCTCAGCCCGACCGACCCGGCCGTCACCGAGATCGTCAGCCTGTGCAGCGGGCTGCCACTCGCCGTCAGCCTCATGGCCGGCCACCTCAAACATCACCCGAACTCCACGATCACCGACCTCGCCGGAGACCTCAGGTCCACCGCAGACGCCCTGCCGGCACTGCACGCCGAGCACTCCTCGGTCTCAGCCGCGTTCGACCTCTCCTACCAGAACCTCTCAGCAAGCCAACAGGCCATACTGCGCCGACTCGGCCTTCACCCGGGCGTCGACATCGACCGATACGCCGCCGCGGCGCTGATGGACACCACTCCGGCCATCGCGCGGGAGTTGCTGGAGAGCCTGTACAACCACTGCCTCATCGAAGAGCCGACACACGGACGCTTCCGGCCGCATGACCTCATCCGCGAGCACGCGAGGCAACTCGCGGCAGCGGACAGCATCCCGGAGCGCGATGCCGCGCTACGTCGACTGCTGCGCTACTACCGCGTCTGCACGGGAGTAGCTGACCGATTCCTGACCCGGCGCGCACTGCCGAGTAATGCCGCAGAAGCCGGAGCCGAACAGCCATGGCTTCCTTCCCTGCAGTCGCGTGCACAAGCGGCCGCCTGGATGGACGCAGAACGTCAAAACCTGCTGGCCTCCTGCGAATACGCACAGCAGCACGGGTATGCCGACCATGTCGTCGCCATATCCGCGGTGATGCACAGCTTCCTGCGCACCCAAGGCCACTGGGATGAAGCCATCAGGCTGCACCAGGCGTCACTGCAGGCGGCGCGCTACGCCGGCGACACCACCGGTGAGCTGAACTCCGTCAACGACCTGGGCGTCCTTTGGCGGCTGACGGGCAACTATCCCGCCGCGACCACCTGCCTCGCACACGCGCTGGAGCTCTCGCGAGCCGCGGGAGACACGCAGAGAACCGCGAACTCCCTCAAGGACCTGGGACTGGTACAGCGGCTGACCGGTAACTACGCCGCCGCCACCGTGAACCTGACCGAGGCGCTGGAGTTGTTCCGCACACTCGGCGACCGCAACGGCCAGGCTACGAGCCTGAACTATCTCGGCGCCTCCAAATTCGCCACGGGTGACTACCAATCAGCCATCGCGGACCAAGAATGCGCCCTCGCCCTCTACCGGGAATCCGGCAACGCAGTGGGAGAGGGAAACGCCCGGACATCGGCAGGCCTGGTCCACTACACAATGGGAGACTTCCCGGCAGCAGCCGAAACCCTCACCGAAGCCCTGGCCCTGTACCGCCAGCTGGGCGACATCAACGGTGAAGCCAACGCACTGAAGAACCTCGGCCCCGTCCAAGCGGCGCTCGGCGACACGGAGGAGGGCGCGCGCACCCTCACCGCAGCCCTGGCCCTGTACCGCGACCTCGGCAACCGAAACGGTGAAGCCAACGCACTGAAGAACCTCGGCCCCGTCCAAGCGGCGCTCGGCGACACGGAGGAGGGCGCGCGCACCCTCACCGCAGCCCTGGCC
>NZ_JBVIJX010000037.1:0-15099 GCF_055581185.1 Streptomyces sp. NPDC031474 | reverse complement strand
CCCTGTACCGCGACCTCGGCAACCGAAACGGTGAAGCCGAGGCCCTGAACCACCTCGGAACCCTGGCTCTGTCGGAGCGGGACCTCGTGACAGCACACTCATGCCACGAACAAGCGCTGGGGATTGCCCTTGAGATCGGCGCTCCCGAAGACGAAGCCCATGCCCTGGAGGGCCTGGCCCGGTTGCACCTCACGCAGGAGCGCGCCGACGAAGGCCGGGGCCTCCTTCTGCGAGCTCAGGCCCTCTACAAGCGCTTGGGCTCAGCCCGTGCAGGCGCGGTCGAGGACACCCTGCTCCGCCACCCTGCCCCCGGACCGGACAGGACTGCGCGCCCATCCGACCCCGAGTGAGCGAGAGGCGGTGACGTGGCGGCGCCTGCAGGCACAGCACAGCTCCTACTGCGGAAAGGAGAGACCTTCAAAGAATTGTCAGCGAGAAGCGCATCCGAAGAGAGCTGACGGGACGTGTCGTGAGGCTCCGGACACACGAATTGGGGAGAAGCGTGGATCCCAATTCTGTGGCGCTCTTGGTTGGACGGGTGACGGGCCTGTCAGGCGAGCTCGGAAAGCAGGCCTTGACCATCCCGACCAGCAAGCATGGAGTTCACAACCACATCTCTGGCGGCTCCTCCCGCGGGCCGGTCATCCAAGGCCAGAACTTCTCCCGACTGAGCAGCGGCACTAGCGAAGCCGGACACGACCCCGCCCAGTAACGGAGCGGGGTGCGGTTCCGGGTCGGGTGGCCGGGGGCCTGGCCGCGAGCTGGTCGAACCGGGCCCGGGCGGCCGTGTGGTCGTAGCCTCGGGGGAACTCCATGTGAACTGGATCATCGAGCTCACGCAGCAGTGCCCACGTGCGCTGGTCATCGAGAGGCATGTTGATCTTCTCCTTGTTGGTGAGCACGACTGGAGCGCTGGCTGCTGACGGCTGGCCCGCGGCCGCCTTGGGCGGGCAGGGTCGGAGTCACTACTCGCCCGGCCCGCTGGCTTCCGGCCGCAAGCCGAGCTGCGTGAAGCCGCCCGGGTCGCGGCCCGCGCCGACGAGTTCCAGGCGCTGCGCGAGCTCGGCACGCTGGAGCAGACCGAGCCCCGCGACGGTGACGAAGCCGTTCGGGACGAACTCACGCGGCGAGCCGGCGGGTACGTCCAGGCCGATGTCGACGCCTGGCTCGCCCACGCCCTGGCCGCGCACCTCGGGCACACCGCGACCCGGCCGCCCGCGAGGAAGCCGCCGGCCTGCTGACGCCACCGGTCCTCGCGCACGCCGCGCTCCTCGCCGAACTCGCCCGTCTGGTCCCCGGCGCGGACATGGGCCGGCTGGCGTTCGCGGGCCGCCTCGCCACTTCCGAGCCCGAAGCCGCCGGCGCTCTCGCCGCGTTCCTCGCCCGTGTCGAAGGAACCCAGGTGTGAGCGGCGACCAGGGGCTGGGAGTCGTGGGCCGGGAGGGCACGAAGACCATCCCGTCACCCTCGTCCGTGGCTGGCGTTGTGCCGGGCATGGACTGGACGCAGTTGCTCATGGAACTCGCCGTCGCGGTGGAGGTGCGCAACCGCAGGGTGGCAAGCCTGCGTGCCGCCGGTTCCACCGTGGCCGAGCTGACGGCGCAGGCCCTCGCGGCCGGCGCCCCGGGGTCGCCCCTGCGCCGGATCCTGGCCGGGATGGAACCGCTGGTTGAACATGAGCGGCCGCATGTGTGCGGACAGAGCCCCGTCGTCCCACCCGGCCGCCCGGCCCGGCCGCAGCAGGCCGCGGACGCGGCGCCCGTGATCCGCCAGCCGCCGCCGTCGGCGAACGATGCCTTCGGCGAGTCCGTGCCGGTCCGCTACTCGCTGGAGGAGGCGTGGGAGAAGGGGATCCTGCCGAGGAAGGCGCCGACGGCGCGCACCTATATGCGCAAGCGCTCCCCGGAACGCGGCATCCCGGTGCCCGAAGGCAAGCTGGAGGGGCAAACCGTCCGCTACACCGAGGACGAACTGACGATCTGGCGTACGGCCTGGCAGAAGCAGGCCGGCCCCACCACCGGCCGCCCGCCCGCAAGCCCGGAATCGGTGCCACGCTGACGGAGCGTGAGCGTGACACGGGTGTCACGCCGCCCTCGAAAACTGTCACGCCGCCCCCGAATCACGCCCGTTGTGTCCGTTTCGCGGGGGTCCGGAGGCTGCTGAGCCCCCTCCAGGGCTCGAAAATCCGGGGTGGAGCGTGACAGTGCTGGTCATGCTGCCGGGCGGGTGTGATCCGTATGGAACGTAACCGTCGGGATTGACCCGTCTCACCGAAGTTCGACCAGTCTCAACGAAGTTTGACCGGCTTAGGGAGGTCGCACACCCGGCAGCCTCACACCCCGAGAATCCCTGCGCGTCGTGCTTGCAGTTCGGAGCGGACGAGTTCGAGGATGCGTCCGGACCAGTTGCGGCCTCGGCCGGCGTTGTCGCCCCAGAAGGTCGAGTTCATGTCGTCGTAGATCACGGTGGCGTCGTCCGTCGCCAGCAGGGCCTCAGCCAGTTCGGGGTGCTGGTCGTACTTGGCGTTCAGCAGGCGTGTCATGACGGCGGTTCGAGCGTGTTCCCAGCCCTCGCGGCGACGGGCCTCGGTCGCAAGCACGCGTGCTGTGGCGGCGGTCTCTGCTGCCGCGATCGCGAGCCGGGTCTCCGGATCGGCGACCGACAGGGCCCAGTAGGCATGGGCGACGGAGGGGTAGTTGGTTCCCTTGACCGTGATCGGGGCGGGGTAGTCGTGCCGCAGGCCGAGCATGCCGGGATCGTCAACCGGCCGCGTCGGGAACGAGTGGTAGAGCTGGATGGCGGGGGCGTGCGGTGTCGCCGGTCCGTCCGCGGGGACGCGGGTGGCCCTCTCGGCCGTCCAGCGGGCCCGCTCCTCGAAGTACGCGAGGGCGCTGTCGTAGTCCTTCTGCGTGACCGTTCCGTCGAACGGCAGGTAGGTCTGGGCGCCGGGCCCTGCCACCAGGACCCGTAGCGGCCGGTCCTTGCTGTCCATGTCGCCCAACGCGTAGCGGCGCTGCGATTCCGGGATGTTCAGGAACGCGGCGCGGGCCGCGGCCCGGTTCTCCTCGGTCCGGTCGGCGAGGAAGACGTCGACGGCGGCCAGGCAGCGGCCGGTCGAGTCGGGTCGCCCGTTCAGTTGGTCGATGGTGTCGCGGACCTCAGCGACCAGCAGCTCGGGCGTGAGCCAGCTCTCCGGTTCGCAGAACTTCCAGTCCGCCAGCTCGTGTGCGGAGGCCTCGCCGCCTGCCGGGAAGCTGGTCGCCACCCAGCCGGTGCGCAGCTTCTCCTCGAACTCCACGACGGTGACCAGGCCCCAGCAGTCGATGAGCCCGTCAGCGTAGATGAAGAGGTCGGTGAGGAAATAGTGGCCGCCATTGCGGATGAAGACGTGCCGCCAGGTGCCGGGTATGCGGACGCCGTCCGCCGTGCGATAGGTGATCCGGTTGCCGATCATCCTGGGATTGTGCCGCAGCGGCCGCTGGTCAGGCCGTGAATCTCCTCCGGACGCTTCCAAAACCTCACTGCCCAGGACGGCGCCCCGCATTGAACCGCGGACAGACTTCGGTGAGACAGACGTCGACCGGTCAAACTTCGGTGAGACAGGACAGGGATCGGTCCCGGGTGTCCCGTCTCGGACGATGTCCTTGGACAACGAAGCCAGTCGCCCTGACATCCAATCGAGGCGTTTGACACCGAACCCAGGCGGCGCTGATCTTTGCCATCCAGTCGAGTCGTCGCAGATCAGCCGACCATGTCAGTGTCCGGTCGCATACTGACGCCCATGCAGATATCGGCGTACACACTCAAGCGGGCCTGGCACCAGGTGTCCGCGGGCTCTGACGTGCTCGACGACGCGATGCTCCCGCCCATCGGCACCTCGCCCGACCAGTACGAGCAGCACGTGGGCGAGTCGCACGGTCGACTCTTCCTGGTCCTGGACGACGACGGCACGGTGCGCGGCCACATCGGTCCCTATCGGGAGGTCTTCGTCTCTCGGGACCTGGATCAGGTGCTGTACTTCGCCGCCGAGGACGCGGTCCGCAGGCTCGCCGAGCACATCGCGGGCCGGTCCCCGGGTCGCGGCCCGGTGGCCAATCTCGTCTCCGGGCAGGCCGAGCTGCTGGACCGGATCAACCTCGCCTGGGGCAGCCGATTCCGCAACGGCGGCATGGACGTTACGCAGCCCTCCGCTGCGTGCGGGCGCGACCCGCTGGAGCGCCTCGCCTGGATCGCTGGCAGCTGGCGCGAGCAGGACCCCTACACCCACCTCGCCTTCTTCCGCGGCGAGAGCATCAGCGCTGAACAGATCGCCCTGCTCCACGGAGCCGACCCCGCACAGATCGCCGCCGGGACACGTCTTGCGGATCTGCGCAGCATGGACGGCGGAACCTTCGACTACTGGGACATCGTCTGGGAAACCTGCTGCTACGGGCAGGCCGGCGACTGGGCGTTCCTGATGTACCACGAGACCCCCGGCTTCGGGCCCGATCTTGAGGCTCTCGCTCGGCTCGGTGTCACCGAGGCGGTGCACCTGAGCGCCACCTCCGCGAAGGCCATCTACACCTTCGACTACATGCGCGACGGCCACCGTATCGACGATGACTGGGGCGTCCTGGAGCTGATCTGGTACGACCGAGGCCGCGCCCCCTACTTCCGAGGCGGTCAGCTCGACTTCCTCAACCAGGCCATACGCCGTGCCGAATTGGACCACCCCGAACTCACCAGCGAGTTCGAGCTGTACTTCCACGCTCTGGAGGACGCTTTCGACCTCCAACTGCCCCGGCAGGACATTCAGGAGGGAACGGTCCGGGCCGCGCAGTGGACACGCCGCAACAGTTGACAGTTCCATCCTGAGAGCTGGCCGAGGGCCGGTGCAGCTCATGACAGCCCGCCTGCCCGCGTGCATGGTCCCGCTACAACGGCTGCAAGACACGAAGGGCACAAGGCAGCGATCCACGGCTCTCAAGTCGTCTACTGCTCCCATAAGTTGACATAGAACGTACGCCCCTGCGTCACCACACCGCAGCGATCACTCTCGAGCAGCCGGGCCTGAGGCGCCACGTTCGGCACGATCGCTTTGACAGCCAACACAGTCCACACAGGTCGGAGGCTTCGGCCGGACTAGATTGACTGTCAACGGACAGACCACCTGGTCACAGTCTCAAATGATCTGGTCCGATTCGCTCGTCGTCTCAGGTTGTCCGCTCTGTCGAGGCTTCGTCGTCGCTCGGTGCCGCGTAGATGGTCACGATTGACGCGATGACGTCTACCTCGGTCGGACCGACGATCCGTAGCCATGCGAGCTCGGGCATCCCGTCGAACCGGCGGACGAGACCGGCAGCCTCGTCTGGCCAGGGATGGGGCATCTTGGGTAGGTGGATCAAGAAGATCTTGTCGACAAAGCCCGACAGCTGGGGTGGCTTATCGACCGAGATGTGGTGAAGGTTGGCGAGCGAGATCACAACGTCTGGCTCACGCGGTCCCTGGCGGAGAAAGATCTCCAGGGAGTCGTCCTCCGAGAAGGCGCTGAACACGATGCGGTCTATGAAGTACCCGACGCACGATGCGAGAGTGTGCGCCGCGTTTGCACACCGATTCTTGAAGCGGACTTCCACCCCGGCCGTATCAGGCACAGCGAGAGGTTACGAGCTCCCTGGCATCTGCGTCGAACGTATTACCGCAAGCGCGGCCCAGCAGACCAGATCGGTTGAGACGCAGGGCGGTATCCGCATGTACCGGACCAGATCAGCTGAGATTCTGGGTTACCGCCCATCTCGCTCGATCTGGTCGCGGCAGGTCGCGGGGATGCTCTCGGACCAGATCATTTGAGACGGGACACCGGACGGGCCGGCGGGTGCGGAAGAATCCCCGGGGTGACCACCGACAGCGCCACCGCCATGCTCTACGCCCAGGCCCTGCAGACCACCGCCGCCGACCCGAGCCGCTGCACCGTGCCGTAGGGGGCGTGATGAACAAGGCCAAGGCCGCCGCCGTTGCCGTCCTCGCCGCTGGCGCGGCAGCTCTGTTGAGAAGGGTCGGCACTGGGCAACGCCCGGCTGACAGCGACATGAACGAGTCGCTCATGGAACCGACGCCGACACCGCAGGAGATCGAGTTCGACGCCATCGTGCGCGCGGGTGCCGCGTTCGTCGGCGGCATCAAGGTCATCTCCACCTGGTGCTTCGGCGCGGAGATCGCAGTCCGATCCCGGTCCGGGCGAGGGGCCTGGCAGGCGCATGTGGAGTACGACCCCGGAACGGGCCACGTCAACGCGTGGGGCGCGTACCCGGCTTCGAACAGGCTCCGGCACTTCCGTGCGGAGCTTGAGGCACGCCTCGCCGAAGCGTGGTGACATCGGCCTCGGCTGCACCCGAGCTTGGCTGTACGACCGGCTGGACGCGGCCTGCACCGGCCGTGCCCTAACCGCCAGCACCCAGATCACCGACGGCCGGGTCCTGCCCGGCCTGACTCACCCTGTAGAGCACTACACCGTGGACGACGATCAGTACCCGTACGGCCTGCTGCCGTCGCCGCGCTGTGGGCCGCCGCCGGTGACCTGGCCGAGGTCATGCCGCTCAGGCTCGGCCTCCGCGAAGACCCGATCACCTTCCGGATCAGTGACGCGGCTGATCTGCTCGGCGAGATAGGCCCGCCCGCCTCCGTCGCACTGCCCCGCCTGCGCAACCTCCTGACGCACGACTACGAATGGGTCCGGGTGCATTGCGCGGCCGCGCTCTGGGGGATCGGCGGTGAAGCCGAGGCACCGGCCGTCCTGGACGCCCTGCTGCAGGCCATGGCCAAGAACCCTGCGACGGCCAACCACGTCGTGGCCTGCCTGGACCGCATGGGCCCCCTCGCGGCACCGGCCCTGCCCCTGCTCCGCGAGCAACTCGCCCTGCCCCGACGCGGCGGCAGGTTCCAGAGCATCGACCACGACGAGGAACTCCAGCGGATCGGCCGTACCCTCATCGCCCGGCTCGATTCTCCAGCGCCGTGAGCCCTCCGCCCCACGAACAGCCTGAGGCTGCGCCACCCCTCTGCCACCGGCTCGTCGGAGCGGGCGGGCGGGTCCGAGCGATTGCGGTCTTGCCGTCCGCGGTGGGAGCAATCGTCAATACCTGTGGATCAGCGGTTTCTCAGTTTCGAGACGATCTGAGCTGGGTGAGCCCTTCGATCGCCGCCAGCTCGGCGTGGAGGGTTGGCTCAGCGGTGACCTGTGATGTGATGAGGAGGAGGACCGTCACGTCGGTGTACTCGTCCTCGTAGAGGTCGTCTTGGCCGTCGTCTCCGGGAATGGCGTTCGGCTGGACGTGGAGGCGGGTCGTGTCGGCGAGGACAGCGAGGAAGTAGCTGCCGAGGTAGTTGCTCTCGCGCTCGGTGAAGCTCACCGTGAGTCGGTCGGCGAGCAGGTCGGACAGCTCCTGGGCCGTGCAGGTGTTCGTGCCGTAGGTGTCGAGGCTGGTCATCGTGGCATTCTCCTCAGGCCGCGAGGGTCTCGGCGCGTTCGACCAACTCGCCGTTCTCGAACCTGGCGCCCGCGCGGACCAGCGCCACCAGGTGGGCCCCGGTGATCGCCCGCCAGTGGGCCTGGGCCGACTCGACCAGCTTGAACACCATGGCGAGGGCGGCGGCGGGGCTGCCGGCGCCGCGGGTGACCCTGGTGCGGAGCTTGACCGTGGAGAACGTCGACTCGATCGGGTTCGTGGTTCGCAGGTGGACCCAGTGCTCGGCCGGGCACCGCGCGCTCCAGGAACTGCCGCTGCTCGTCGGGGCGGGCGGCTTCCGAGCCGACTCGGCGCTGGCCAAGGCCCGCGCGGACGTCGGCGGACTGCTTTACGCCGACGGCATCCATGACTCGCTCCTGCGGTCGGCCGGACGCACCCTCACCACCCCGGCACCGGTAGAGACCCCTCGGCTGAAACCCCCTGCGGACCCCGACAACCTCCGGCACCCAGCGCCAGCCTGACGCCTCGAAGGCTCCCAGACGCAGCCGTCCGGGAGCCGGCCAGTCACACCACAACGCCGTTCTCCAGATAGACCGTTTCCCCGCGCTCGCGAGCCGCCATGCACGCGTCGGCGGGTGGACAGTTCGCTGGCGACGTCAGTGATCGCGGAGACCATCTCTTGGATGTTCGCTCAGATGGAGCGGATCTACATGCTGGAGCGGGCCGCTGGCGCCCGAGCCGCCAAGGAAGCCCGCGGACTGCCGACCGGACGGCCCGCGAAGCTCAACGCGACCACCCGCGCCGGGGCCGCCCAGCGGATCAAGGACGGTGCGATCCCCGAACAGGTCGCCGCTGAACTCGGCGTCAGCCGCTCCACGCTGTACCGGGAACTTCGCAAGCACCGCGAAGGCGCCGCTGCCGAACCCGTCGGACAGGAAGGCTGACCATCAGGCCGGACCACATCACCGCAGGTCAGTCTCCAGCTCGCGGATGCGTTTTTCCTTCTCCCGGGCCTCGGCCCGCAGCCGCTCCAGCTCGGCCCGCTCACCCTCCCGCAGCCGGGGCCCCCGAGCCCGCCCCCGCCGACGCCTGGACGGGCGTGTCCGACGACGGCGAGCCGTTGCGCTTGGCCCGCGAGACCCAGCTGTGCAGCGTCCCCGGATGCACACGTCTTCGAGCCATGGCATCGCCGCAGCGCATATCACCACGACGGTCTCGCCCGCCGATCGGGAACGCGGGGGCAAAGCTCGAACTCGAGGGGCTGCCTGGCGTCTACCTGGCCGGCCCGGGGAACTTTTCCCGGGCCGGCGCGGCAAATCCGGCGCTCACCATCGTCGCCATGTCGCGTTGGCTCGGCGATGCGCTCGCCCGTTGACGTACCCCGTACAGGAGTAGCAGCTGGGGGCAAGATCTATTTCGAGGAGGGGCGCGCCGCGTCACGCGCGGCGATGGCCTCCCGGTAGTGCTCCACGGTATTGCGCGCCACATGCTCCCAGGTGAAGCGGCGCAGCACGCGGTCGCGCCCGGCCTCGCCCAGTCGGCGCCGAAGCGCAGGGTCCCCCAGCAGCCGAATCAGCGCGGCGGCCAGCGCGCCGGGATCGCGGGGCGGGACGGCCAGGCAGGTCTCGCCGTCCGGTCCCGCAACCTCGGGTATGGCGCCGCCGGTGGTGGCGACCAGCGGCGTGCGGGTCGCCATCGCCTCGGCGGCCGGCAGCGAGAAGCCCTCGTACAGCGAAGGCACACAGGCGACCTCGGCCCGGCGGATGAGGTCGACCAGCTCGGCGTCGCTGATGCCTTTGACGAAGGTGACGGCCCGGCCGAGACCGTGGCGTTCGATGGCGTCCACGACCGGCCCCCCAACGGGCTGCGGGCCGACAACCACCAGGTGCGCGTGCTCGTGTTCTTGGCGCACCTTGGCGAGCGCCTCGACCAGGAAGATCAAGCCCTTGAGGGGGGCGTCTGCGCTCGCTGTCGTGACGATCCGGCCAGGAACCTCGGGGACGGACACGTCCGGTGAGAAGAGGCGGGTGTCCGTACCGAGGGGTACGACGTGGATACGGTCCGCGGGCACATTCATGTCATCGATGATTGCTCGGCGGGAGGCGACCGAGTCGGTGAGGATGGATGAGAGGCGGCGGGCAACCCTCCTCTGCATCGGGAGGTATCCGCAGGAGCGGCGCAATGCCAGCCGCTGCAGCCGGCCGTCGGTGACAGCGAGCGCAAGGCGGAGGTCCACGGTGGTCGGGTGGTGGATCGTGGTGACCAGGGGCGCGAAGCGGCGGTCGATGCCGAGCAGGCCGTAGCCCACGCTCTGGTTGTCGTGGACCACGTCGAAGGTGTCGGACGCGGCCACGCGAGCGGCGAGGTGGCGGCGCGCACGCAAACTGAAGGCAAGCGGTTCGGGAGTGCCGCCGGTGCGCATGGTGGCGACCTCGAGCCCGTCGATCCAGTCGCGGATCTCCCGCAGGCGCGGCGCGTGGAACCGGTCAGGCCGACGGTACAGGTCGAGGCTGGGGAGCGGGGTGAAATTGACACCCTCCACCTCGTCGAGCACGGGGTAGGGCTGGCCGCTTATGACCTCGACGCTGTGGCCGAGGCGAGCCAGCTCACGGGACAGGTACCGGACATAGACGCCTTGGCCGCCACAGAAAGGATTGCCCTTGTAGGTGAGAAGTGCGATGCGCAGCAGAGCATCAGCTCCCCGCGGCGCGGGGGCAGGCCCGGCTGCCCGACCGTTGATCACAGACATCGGTTCGTCTCCTTCAGGGGCCCGGTGACGGCCAGCCGGGTCCGCACATACGGGTACGCGGCGGTGACGTACGGACACCGTCGGCCGGTGCCACGGCCATGGTCGCGGCACCGGCGGGTCGGGCACCATCGGTGGTCGTACGGAAACAGCCGCCCCCGCCGACATCCGTAGAAACACCGATGGTTGCGACCGGCCTCCGTCCCGATCCTGAAGGCGGCGCATGCCATCGGAACTGGACTTCCTCATCCTGGACGACCGGATCGTGGGCCTGCCCGACCGGCCCACCGCTCCCACGCTCACCGCCAACTGGCAGGTCACGCCATAAGGGGCAGGTACCGCTATAAGGGGCAGGGTCCCTGACAAAAGGAAGAAGGAAGCAGCAACAGTGCGTGAATCAGACACCCGGCCCGGCAAGGTATGCGTGATCGGCCTCGGATACGTGGGAACATCCCTGGCTGTCACGCTGGCCGCGCGCGGTCGGCACGTGGTGGGCGTCGAGCGCGACCCGAAGATATGTCGGATGCTCCGGCAGAAGACCCCACACGTACACGAAGAGGGACTTCAGTTGGAGGAGGCCGTCGACAGCGGGCGGCTGCGAGTTTTCAACTCCATCCCGCGCGACGCCGCGATCGACGCATACGTGGTCTGTGTCGGCACAAACGTAGACGACGAGGGAGGACCCGATCTGGCCCAGGTGGAATCCGTTGTCAAGGAAATCTCCGAGGTCGCCGACGACGGCGCCCTCGTGGTCCTGCGCTCCACCGTCCCGGTTGGCACCAGTCGGCGGCTACGCGATCGCTGCCTGACGGTCGGGGGTAAGAACTTCGACATCGCCTTCTGCCCCGAGCGGACCGTCCAGGGGCTCGCCGTCCACGAACTATGCAGCCTTCCTCAGATCGTCGCGGGCGACAGCTCCCGCGCCCGCGCCAGGGCCACGCGTCTGTTCCATGACCTGACAGACCGAATCGTGGAGGTCGAGGAACTGGAGACGGCGGAAATGGCGAAACTCGCCTGCAACGCCTTCCGGTACACGGTGTTCGCCTTCGCCAACGAACTCGCCCTGCTGTGCGAGAGCGTGGGCGTCAGCATGAGCGAGACCTTGCGGGCCGCCTCCAGCGGCTACGAGCGGGGAGTCATACCCCGGCCCGGGCCCACTGGAGGATCATGCCTGCCGAAGGATGCAAAGATGCTCGCTGGAGCGTTCGGGGACTTCACCTCATCCGTGTCCCTGTTGCTGGACAGCGTCTCACAGGTACACGACACCGTGACGTCCCGGATGAGCGAAGTGATCCTGGACCATGGGCGGGAACTCACCACCGCCAGCCGGATGGAGATCGCTCTGCTGGGTGTCGCGTTCAAGGGCAACCCGCCGACGGACGACACGCGCATGTCCCCCTCCGTCGACCTGATCGACCAGATCCGCGAACGCTTCCCTCAGGCCAGGGTCCGCTCGCACGATCCGCTGGTCAGCAGGGAACGCCAGAGCGACCTCGGCCTCGAGCCCTGTTCCTCCATCAAGGAGGCGGTCAGCGGGGCCCAAATAGTCGTCATCGGCACCAACCACAAGGATTACGCTGACCTGTCGCTCTCGGATGTGGTCGGGTACGCCGACACCCGATGCGTCATCTACGACGTATGGGCCCTGCACGCCCAAAAGAGCGGGCAGTTGCCGCAGGGCACGACCTACCTCGCGTTCGGCGAGGGCCAGCTCCTCTCGTCTTGATTCGGCTGGCCAATCGGAAGCACACGACGTATGAGATCGGTGGCACACAAATTGACGAAAGTGCTCGTGACCGGTGCGGCAGGGTTTATCGGCGGATACGTCGTCGAGGAACTCCTGGCCCGCGGCCACACCGTAGTCGGCCTGGACAACCTCTCCAAGTACGGGCGCCCCGCCCGCTCCTTGCCGGACCATCCCCGGTATACCCCCGTCATCGGCGACGCCGGGGACCGCGCGCTCTTGACCCAGCTCCTGGACCACTGCGGGCACTTCATCGCGAACGCTGCCATGATCGGCGGCGTGCGGTACATGGCCGAACTGCCGCTGGACATCCTGGCGGAGAACAACCGGTTGGTGACCGCTGCGGCCTACGCCGGTATCGAGGCGTACCGCACAGGAGTGCTCCGCAAGGTGACCTATGTCAGCTCGTCGATGGTCTTTGAGAAGGTCGAGGACGGAAAGATCACAGAGGGCGACCAGTTGGAGTTTCCGCCGCCGGCCACCGCGTACGGTTTCCAGAAACTCGCGGTCGAGTACTACGCGAAGGCCGCGTGGGACCAGTACGGCCTGCCCTGGACGATCGTCCGGCCCTTCAACTGCGTCGGCGCCGGTGAGCGCCGGATGGCGCACGGCGGGGCCGACCCGGGACAGGAACGTCCCCTGGTCCAGGGCCATGTCATTCCAGACTTCGCCGAGCGCGCCCTGCGACGCGAGACCCCCTTCCGCATCCTCGGAGACGGGCAGCAGTTCCGCACCTTCACCCACGCCCGCGACATGGCGACCGGAATCGTGCTCGCCATGGAGCAGGAAGCCGCGATGAACGAGGACTTCAACCTCTCCGGCTCCTATGGCTGCACCATCGAAAGCCTCGCGCGGCTCGTGTGGGACCAGATCAACCCTGGTATGCCACTGGTCCTGGAGCACGTTCCCGGCTTTCCGAACGATGTGCGGGCCCGCCACCCCTCCACGGGAAAACCCGAGCGGCTGCTCGGGTTCACCCCCACCACACCGCTGGAAGCCATGGTGGGCGAAGTCGTCGAATGGGTGCGCCAGGAAGTGCTCCACGCCGAAACCTTCGCTATGTCTGAGCCCGAATTCACCGGCTGATACCGGAGTAGGGATGGGCTGGAAACGAAGAGATGCCTTGCGACCTGCGATGATGGGCTTGTCTAGAGTCCAGAACCGCACGATCAGCAAGGCATCTCGTAAATGCAATCCTCTCATGCCCCCGCGAACGTCTCCGCCGTCTTCGATGAGCCGAACCTGATCGCCGACGCCGGGCTGCTGCCGCTGGTCCGCCTGGCCGAGCGGGCCGGCCTGCCGGACCTGGCCGCTTCGATACGCATCGACGGGGCTGACAACAGTGGCGGCGCCCACCTGGCCGCGAAGGTGATGTCGCTGCTCGGCGCGATGTGCGCGGGGGCGGACAGCATCGACGACGCCGACCGGCTGCGGCACGGCGCGATGACCCGGGCCTTCGGCGGCGTGCGCGCCCCGTCCACCCTGGGCACCTTCCTGCGCTCCTTCACCCACGGGCACAACCGCCAACTGCACCGCGTACACCGCCAGTTCCTCGCCGAACTCGCCCGGCACACGCCACTGCCGCCCGGCGCCGAGCAGGTGATGTACATCGACATCGACCCCACCCACCGCCGCGTGTACGGCCACGCCAAGCAGGGCGCCGAAGTCGGCCGCCTCAAGGGCCAGCGCACCCTGCACCCGATCCTGGCCACCCTCTCCACCCCCGTCGCCCGGCCCGTGATCGGTGCTGTGCGCCTGCGCCGCGGCAAGGCCGCCGACGTCCGCGGCGCGGAAAGCTTCGTCGCCGAGGCCCTCGCGGTCGCGAAGGACACCGGCGGCACCGGGATCCGCCTGGTACGCGCGGACAGCAAGTTCTACACCGCCGACGTCGTCGCCGCCTGCCGCCGCGCAGGCGCCCACTTTTCCCTGACCACCGGCATGAACCCCTCCATCGCGGCGGCGATCTCCCGTATCGACGAGGACGTCTGGACGGCGATCCGTTACCCGGACGCCTTCGTCGACCCGGACACCGGTGAGATGGTCTTCGACGCCGAGATCGCCGAGATCCGGTACACCGCCTTCACCGGACGGAAGAAGGCCGAGCAGGTCACCGCCCGCCTGATCGTGCGCCGGGTGCGACGCCTGAACGCCGAAGTCACCCAGGGCCAGGGTGAGTTGTTCAGCGCCTGGCGCTACCACCCAGTCTTCACCGACAGCCCGTTTTCGTTGCTGGACGCCGAACTCGACCACCGCCGGCACGCTGTCATCGAGCAGGCGATCGCCGACGGCAAGTCCGGGCCGCCGGCGCACCTGCCCTCCGGCAGCTTCCAGGCGAACGCCGCCTGGCTGACCCTGTGGGCGATGTCCCACAACCTGCTGCGGGCCGCAGGCGCCCTGACCTCGCGCTTCCACGCCAAGCCCACCACCGCGACCCTGCGCGCCCACCTCATCCACGTCCCCGCACGGCTCGCCCGCACCGCCCGCACCCAACTGACGGCTCATCTACCCGAGCACTGGCCCTGGCGGGATGCGTACCTCAGCCTGTTCGACGCGGTCCACCAGCCACCACCGGCGATCTGACCACCAGCCGATCCCGCACCTCGACGGCCCGACAGGCCACCGGCGACCCGCCACCCACCCCTACCGCCCCGGAACCCTTCGGACAGGCCGCGACCCGCACGCGGCGGGCACCGCACGCCCTCACATCCGCGCCGCACACGGCCGACCGCCCTCGGAAAGGAATTGGACCCAACGAGATCACTCGGTGGATTCGGGCTGATGGTGAGCACGGGGACAGGCGCTGCCCTGCGAATCCTTTTACACATGTACGGGTACCTCCTCAGGGAACACATCCGTTCCTCCCGGGCGATGGCCGCAGGTCCGCCCGCTGCCGCCCACCGACGGCACCACTGCGGCCTTGCTCACCTCCCGCTACACCCTCGACGTCGATGCTCGCCTGCACGACCTCGATGTTCTCGACGAGGAGGCTTCAATCGAGCTGCTGCGCCAGGCCCTGCAGCAGGCCGTGGCTCCGCCGACACACGTGAGGTAGAAGCTCCCGAAGCGGCTGCGGGCCTTGACCCCGGATGTTGAACACACGAGACACTGGATCCTGAGGATCTGAGAACGGACATCTCGTGGTCATGAAGAACTACCCGCCACAG
>NZ_JBVIJX010000036.1:0-48973 GCF_055581185.1 Streptomyces sp. NPDC031474 | reverse complement strand
GTCCAGGTGCGCGGCACCCGCCGTACCGTCGTCGGCACCATGGCCTGGGACCTGGACGAGATCGCCGCGGCCCGCCGTGACAACGGCCCCGAGGCTGCACTTGCCCTCCTGGGCGCCGGCCACCCGCACCCGACCCCCGCCCAGCCCCGCCCGACCCCCGCCCAAACGCAGCGCACTCTGGCCAACGGCACTACCGGCGCGCGCCTTCACCCGTACGCCGACCTGCAGCCCGCCGGCACCCGCTCGGCCGACCTTAAGAAGTTCGGCCACCGCAGCCCGGGGAGCGCAGGATGACCACACGGCAGCGCCACATCGCCCACCTGCACTTGCACGCCGCACTGACCGAGCCTCAGTACGACGAGATAATCGAACTGATGTATGGAATCACGCCTCATGTCCAGGCCGTGCCGCCCGACGCAGTCCAGCTTGACCTGACTTCGGCGCTCAGATACTTCGATCTGTCCCCCTATGACGTCGTTCAGCTGGCGAAGATGAGGCTGAAGGGGCTCTACGGCATCGACAGCAGTGCCGGGCTCGCCGGCAATCGCATGCTGGCGGCGATGGCGGCCGACGCGTCCGCGCCGGGAGACACCACCTGGGTCCCCACTGATCACGTGACCGACTGGCTGTACCCGCGGCCGGTCACGGCACTGCCTGGGGTCGGCCGCACCACGGCGGAAACCCTTCACAGATACGGCCTGCACAACATCGGCCAGATCACCGACCTGCCCTCGGCGACCCTGCAGCGGCTCCTCGGAGTCGGCCAGGCGCGGTTGTTGGCCGAGCGTGCCCGCGGCCACGACCCCCGTCCGGTCGTCCCCGCAGAACCGGCAGCACATCTGATCGCCGACCGCGTGCTGGAGCGGGACTGCCTCGACCCCGCACAACATCACCGTGCGGTTCTGGGACTTGCCGACCAGATCGGCCAACGCCTGCGCGGTGAAAGCCAGATCGCGAGCCGACTCACCCTCATGGTGCGGTACGCCGACCGCAGCTCCACCACACGCACGCGCACCCTGCCGGAGCCCACCAACCACTCGCCCGCCCTCGCTGCGGACGCGCTGAGCCTGCTGACCGGTCTCGGATTGCAGCGAGCGAGAGTACGCGCCTTCGCGATCCGCGCAGACAACCTGCTGCCAACTGGCAGGGCCTATCGCCAGCTCTCTCTGGACCCCGGCGATGCCCGCGCCCGCGCGGCTGAAGCCGCCGCAGACCGCGCCCGTCGGCGCTTCGGGCCGGAGGCTATACGTCCAGCCGCTCTGGCGAACTGACCGCTTGTGCCAAGAACCACTGGTTCCTGGCGAAGGCGGTGGTGTGAGGCATGGCGTTCGGCTCCCGTCGTTGGGTCGTGGCGACATCGTCGGGACTGGCTCCGGGGGTGCGCAGAAGACCTGGGTGCCGTTTGGGCGGGAGTCGCCGCCGACGGCGATGCGACTCGCACCACGCTACCCGGCCGGTGACGGCGTCGCGACACTGCACGACGAGCCCGAGCGAGAGAGGGGAGCTATGCGGTGACTCTGTCCGTGGCCTCGGCGTCGTCGTCGAAGGTCATCTCCGGTGCGGGCCGGCGGAAGCCGGGCAGGCATTGGACGGTGGCCCCCGCGCGCCCCATGGCCGAGCCCTACGCCGACAAGATGCGACTCGCCCTGTCCTTCCCGCGTAAGGCCAGCCCCGGCAGCAAGTGGGTCCACCACACCTCGGACACCTTCCTCGCCAGCCGCGCGATGAACAACTACCTGCGGGATAAGGCCGGTTCGGACGCCGACATCTTCGACATGCTCCGTGACGACGTGCTCGAACCCATCGGCGTCGGGCCCGACTTCCTCGTCTCCTCCCGCACCGACAACAGCCCCGGCGGGGCACCCTTCGGCGGCTACGGCATGTTCTGGACGCAGGACTCCGTCGCCCGGTTCGCGAAATTCCTCAACAACGACCACGGCGCCGTCAACGGCACACAGATACTCGACTCGACACTGCTCGCGGCCACCATGCAACGCACACCGCAGGACCGGGGCATGACCACCACCGGCACCAAGCCCATGAAGTACCAGAACGGCTTTTGGGGCGCCGAGTTCACCTCCGCCGACAACCCCGCCTACACCAGCCCCTTCTACGTTCCATTCATGTCGGGATACGGCGGCATCACCGTCGCGATGATGCCGAACGGCGCCACCTACTACTACTTCAGCGACAACAACGAGTTCAGTTGGAACGCCGCCGTCGCCGAAGCCGACAAGCTAGCGCCCATGCCCGGCGTGGCAGTTACTGCGAGGTAGACCCCATCAAACGCACCCTTGTCGGCCTGGGATGCGCTTCGCCTGACTATGACCGTTGCCGGGGTGTCCCACCCGAAGCCTTCCAGGTTCGATAGGAGACTCCGGCCAGCCGACAGTCGCTGAGGGGTGGACAGTTCAGCCTCCTTCGTGTGGTCACGTTCCTGCCCGTCGGGTACTACGACCGACGGGCAGGAGCGTGCCTGGGTGCGTCACCGGGGCGGGATCGCGGTCAAGCAATGACGCACCCAGGCTCTACTGACAGCTCCCACGCTAGGAGCCCATCAGAATCTGCGACCGCTGCTGACGAAGACCTATTCAGCCGCGCCATCCGGTCGACCCATGAGGCGGAAGCCTCGTCTGCCAGCGGAGCCGTGACCAGCGCTAATTGCCATGCAAGCATCCTCATATATGGCCTTCACTCTCAACCGCTGTCGGGCATCTCCTGAGTGAATGGCCAGCCTCCCCTTGACATCCAACTCAGAGATCATCAGTCGGGAGCGCAAGAGGACCGACTACTGGTCCGGCTTGGGTGGGAATGCTGAGAACTCGGGCTGTTCCGTCCTGGTCTGAATGGGCTGCCAGGTCTCGGATTCCCAAGTCAACGAGTTGTTCGGCAAGTGCGTCGTCGAGCGGGCTGTCGCCGAACAGGAGATGGAAGTAGACCGGTGCGTAGAACAACTGGGCTGCCGCGCTCGGGGCCAGGTCCGGGCGGAAGACACCTTCGTCGATGCCCTGACGCATCAGTTTCTCCACGGCCGCGGCGCGCTCCTGCCAGAAGCGCTCGCGGAAGTTGGCCATCGTCTCGGGGTCGTACTGCCCCTCGGCGATGATCTGGGCGACGAGTTTGCCCTGCGGGCCGGCGTAGTGAGTGATCAGCGCCTTGAGGTGTGCCAGGAGGGCGTCGCGCACCGGCACCCCTTCGGGGATGCGGGTGTGCGCCAGGTGGTTTTCCATGAAGGCGTCGATGACGACTGCGGCCTTGCTGGGCCACCACCGGTAGATCGTCGCCTTGCTGACCTTGGCCCGCTTGGCGATCGCCTCCATGGTCAGCTTCTGCACCGTGATGGCACGCCGTCCATCACGGACGAGAAGGTCCATGGTTGCGTCGAGGATCGCACGACGGCTCGATTCGCTTCGTACAGCCACAGTAGAAATTCACCTCAGGCGCGACCGCAATCCCCATGCCAGCGCGACTGGCATGCTCGTAGCAAAGGATACGACACGTATCGAATCGTTGTCGCCCGTCAGACGGTTGCTCCCGGGTGGCCGTGCCGACCGTCGTGGTTCGAGCGATCCATGCAGGCGTGACCCTCCGTGCTCTTGAGCATTTCGCGCTCCCCTGTTTTTTCAGCCCGAACGGTTCGCATCGCCGGAGGGAAGAGTCCTGTGGCTGGTGGCACTCCGTCAGAGTGTGACGGCGTGAGTGATGAGCCATAGGTCCAATTCATGGGGTTTATGGGCGGTGTGACTGGATCTTCGTTGAGTGGGGGGGCGGGTGAAACGCATGAGATGCGAAACGTATCGTTTCACATGTAGTGTTGCGTTGCCTTTCGTAGGAAGGAGGGCGCCCGATGACGGTGTGCCTTCGACAGGCGGCGTTCGTTCCGCCTTCTGTCTGTGTCGTCGCTGACGAGCTGGGGATCTACGCCGATATGGGTGTGGACATCGAGACGGTGCTCGTCGAGTCGTCAACGGATCAGAGAGACCGGTTGCTGAGCGGGAACGTCGACGTCGGCGTCACAGCCATGGACAACCTCTTGGTCTGGAACGCCGACGGCGGGGATCTTCGGATCGTGGCCCAGGTCGAGTCGACAACACCTCTTGAGCTGGTTGCCCGGCCCTCGGTGACCGGGGTGCAGGGACTGCGGGGTGCGGTGCTGGGCGTCGATGCCGTGAACAACGGGTTCGCTGTGGTGTTGCGTCCCGTGGGCCCGGGGCCGCGGATGACGCCGAGCAGATTCCCGCCCGGCTGGGCCGCCCGCCATCACCAGAAACTTGAGGACACCCCATGAGCAGTACGCCCTTCTCCCTGGGAACGTTCGCCGAAGCGTCCGGCAGTCCGTTCCCCGGCATCGTCCTGGATGACAAGGTGCACGACACCCGGGCCGTTCTGCCTGAGGCCGCCACCACCCGGGACCTGCTCGCTGACTGGGAGGCGTCCCTCGAAGCGCTGCAGGGTCTCGCCGACGCGCCCGTAGGCCCCGGACTGCCGCTCGGCGACCTGCGGGTGCTGGCCCCGGTCCAGCTGCCGGGTCAGATCATCGCTGCCGGAGCCAACTATCGCGAGCACATCATCCAGATCACGGTGGCGCACCGCCTGGGGAAGGCGGACGCCACCGAGGAGGAGCTGCGCGAGCAGGCTGCCCGGGAGATCGACGAGCGCCGGGCGAACGGTGAGCCGTATGTCTGGATCGGCGTTCCGTCAGCCATCAGCGGCCCTTACGACGACATCGTCCTGCCCTCCTTCGGTGAGAACCACGACTGGGAACTCGAGCTGGGCGTGATCATCGGTCGCGAGGCGCGAGAGGTGAGCCCTGCCGAGGCACTGGACTACGTCGCGGGCTACACCATCTGCAACGACCTCACCACGCGCAGTCTGGTGCCCCGCCCGGAGATCCCCATGATGGGCACGGACTGGATGCGGTCGAAGAACCAGCCCGGCTTCTACCCCACGGGACCGTACGTCGTCCCGGCGCGGTTCGTGGCCGACCCGCACGATCTCGACATCACCCTGCGGCTCAACGGCAAGGTCATGCAGAAGGGCAACACGGGTGACATGGTCTTCGACATCCCCGCCCTCATCTCCTACGTCTCCCACCGGTTGGTCCTGCAGCCGGGCGACATGCTCATCACCGGCTCGCCGGAGGGCAATGGTTCCCACTACGGGCGGTTCCTGCGCGCCGGGGACGTGATGGAGAGTGAGATCTCCGGCCTCGGGTCGCAGCGCAACGTCTGCAGGTAGGCACGTTCGTTTCGTCCCTACGGAACCATCACCTGGTTGAGGGGACCGTAGGGACGGCCCTGCCCACGAAGGCTCGTCGCCGGGCACCCTGGCGAGGAGGCGGACCGTAGCGATTGCCGTGGGTGCCGCCGCGGTTGTCTGTCGACCGCGGCGGCACCCACGGACCACCTGATTCGGCCAGCGTCGTCCGAAGACCTGCTTCCCCCTTCGCGCCGGAACGGTGGCATGCCGGCCGCCGGGACTGCCCCACGGTCTCAACTCCAAGGAGAATCATGTCTGTCGGTGTCAAGGCCGACTCGCTTCAACAGCACACGTCGCACAAGACGAGAGGGTCACCGGGCTCCTGGCCACGGCCACGGGGCTGTGCGTGGCCAACCTCTACTACGGGCAACCGCTGCTCGACGCCATCGCGCGCGGGTTGCATACGTCCTCGTCCACGGCCGCACTCCTCATCACGCTGACGCAGGCAGGCTACGCGGTAGGACTGCTCCTTCTCCTGCCACTGGGTGACCTCGTCAACCGAGCGAAGTTCGTGCCGTTGATGTCGCTGACGACGGCGGTCGCCCTGGCGCTGATGGCGATCGCTCCTTCCGCCCCGCTCTTTCTGGCTGCCGCCGCCGTCGCCGGAGCAGGCGCCTCGACCGCGCAGGTGTTGGTCCCGTTCGCCACCGAACTCGCGCCGGCGCATCATCGCGGCCGGGTCGTCGGCACGATGGCGATGGGGCTGCTGCTCGGCTCTGTGCTGGCCCGCACCGTGGCCGGCTACCTTGCCGATCTCGCCGGCTGGCGCACGGTCTACGGCGCTGCCGCTGTGGCCATCGGGGTGCTCGCCCTGGTCCTGCGGCTACGGATGCCGGTGGTGACGTCCTCCACGCGGATCGGCTACGGGGCGCTGCTGGCCTCCACGTTCCGAATCATCAGGCGGGAGCCGGTGCTTCGCGTGCGGATGGCGCTCGGTGGTCTCAGCTTCGCCGGGTTCTCGGTGCTGTGGACCGCCCTGACCATGCTGCTGAGCGGATCGCCTTACCACTACTCCATGGGAACTATCGGATTGTTCGGGCTGCTTGGAGTTGTAGGCAGTCTGGTGGCCCGACCGGTCGGATCACTCACCGACCGGGGACGTGGGGGCCTGCTGACCACCCTCAGTTGCCTGTTGCTCGCCCTGTCCTGGGTGGTCCTGTTCTTCGGGAACCACCACATCGTGCCGGTCATCATCGGAGCCGCGCTGTTCACTCTGGCAGTGCAAGGACTCCAGGTCGCCAACCAGAGCCGCATCTACCAGTTGGACAGCGGCGCGGTGAGCCGTGTCAACTCGGCCTACATGACGGCATACTTCATCGGCGGAGCAGTCGGCTCCGGGCTAACGGGCGCCGTATACGGGACGGGAGCCTGGACCGGGGTGTGTGTGCTCGGTCTGACCCTCGGCGTGTTGACGGTGCTGGCTTGGGCGTTCGGCAGCCGCGCCGACCGGCGGCGTCCTGCGCCGGCGCACACCTGAGAGGCTCCCGTCGGAGGCTGGAAACGCTCGCCGCCCGATACGTATGTCGCGTCTCTGGCCTCCACCCGCTGAGCGAAACGCACCGAACGCGGAGTTTCCGCCTGTCGAGGTGCCGGTCTCGGCCGGGCTCGGCACCGGACCGGCGCGGCACTCACGCCTTCTCGGCGACCGTCGCTTCGGCGAGTGCGGAGATGATCCAGCTCAACTGCTTCGCGTAGTGGTCGATGAACTCCGGTGAGGCGGGGTCCTGCTGGGTGAGTTCGCGGGCGAGCCATGGGAAGGCCAGCGGAGCGATCGAGGCGGCGATGAAGACGAGGGCCACGGCTCCGACGTCGAGATCACTGCGGAATTCACCGCGCGTCTGTCGTTCGCGCGTGTTCTCGACGCTCTTGAACAACTCGGCGACCCGCGCGTCCTCGGCGGGCGGGTGCATGCCGGGGTCCTGGCGGGTCAGCGAGTGCACCCACGCCGGGTTCTCACATGCCCAGTGCACGTAGTCTCGTGCGGCCTCCGCGAAGCGGCGAATCCGAGTGACCTGGATGGACTCCTCGAGCCGCCGCTCACTCAGTGCCTCGTACAACCCCCGCTTGCCTCCGAAGTGGTAGGTGATCAGCTGGTGGCTGACACCGGCCGCCTCGGCGATACGGACGACTCGGGCCCCGTCGAATCCGTGGGCGCCGAACTCGGCGTCGGCCGCCGCGAGGATGGCGCGTCGGGTACCGGCGGGATCGCGTTGGCGGTCCTGATCCCTGGGGCGCCTCCGGCACTGCCGCTTCCCGGAGGATGCTGCGGGCTCTACTGAACTCGTCCCCTGCGCTGTCTCAGGGGCGACTCCGTCGGCCGTCTCGTCGGCCGGGCCGAATACCCTGTCCTCCACTCGATTCACCTCCTCGTAGCTGCAGCGGTCTTCGGAGTGGCCTTGCCGACGCAGCAGTCGCGGACTGCACGCGGATCACGCTTCAGTCGACTTTCGGAGCTCACTGGGCTGCCCCCGGGGAGCCAGGAGCCGCCCGAAACCCGGGAGGGACTGGGCCGGTCGGTCCGTCCTCCAGGCGCTCCCTTGCGAACTCCACGCGGGTCGCCAAGGCGGGTACGCCAAGCTGCGCCCGTTTGCGTCGGGCGTCTGCCCGAGGCCTTCCAGCCGGTAGGCGACCCCAGGTCCGCCAGGAGTGTTCAGCTGAGGCGTTCCAGCACCATGGCCATGCCCTGCCCGCCTCCGACGCACATGGTCTCCACGCCCCACTGCGCGTCGCGCGTCCGCAGCCCGTTGATCAGGGTGGTCATGATGCGGGCGCCGGTCGCACCGAACGGATGCCCCAGCGCGACGGCCCCACCGTGCACGTTGAGCCTGTCCAGCGGGATGCGGAGTTCGCGCTGAGAGGCGATGACCTGAACGGCGAATGCCTCGTTCATCTCGAACAGGTCGATGTCCCCGATCGACAGGCCGGCGTGCGCGAGGGCCCGCCGTGTGGCCTCGACCGGTCCCAGGCCCATGATCTCCGGGGACAGGCCGGACACGCCGGTGGCCACGATCCTGGCCAGGGGAGTGATGCCGAGCTCTCGCGCCCTGACGTCGCTCATGATGACCACGGCGGCGGCTCCGTCGTTCAGCGGGCAGGAGTTTCCGGCGGTGACCGAGCCGCCTGGCCGGAAGGCAGGCTGGAGGCCTTCCAGGGCCTCGTACGTCGTGCCGGGGCGCGGGCTGTCGTCGGTCGCGATCACCGTGCCGTCGGGCCTTCGGACAGGGGTGATCTCCCGGGTGTGGAACCCGGACTCGGCGGCCTTGGCATACAGCTGCTGGCTGCGTAGGGCGTAGTGATCCTGCTCCTGGCGGCTGATCTTGAAAAGGCCCGCGACGTTCTCCGCTGTTTGCCCCATGCCGATGTAGACGTCGGGCAGCAGGCCGTCGGAGCGGGGGTCGGTCCATAGGCCGTTGGTTCGCGCGTCCTCCGCGGTACGGTCCCTGGCCTGCTCGAATGCCGGGTTCAAGACGTCGTCGGCATCCGCTCCGGTGGGTCCGAAGTGCCGGTAGCGGGAGACGCACTCGACACCCGCGCTGACGAAGACGTGGCCTTCTCCTGCCTTGATGGCGTGGAAGGCCATCCGGGCGGTCTGCAAGGAGGACGAGCAGAAACGGTTGACCGTGGTGCCGGGCACCTCGTCCAGCCCCAGCTGTACGGCCACCCGCCGGGCGATGTTGGCACCATGCTCGCCGCTCGGCTCGGCGCAGCCGAGGTGCAGGTCATCGATCTGTGTCGGGTCAAGTCCGGGTAGCTGGTCGAGGGCCGCGCGGACCGCCGTCACCGCGAGGTCGTCGGGGCGGACATCCTTCAGGGAACCCTTGAAAGCGCGCCCGATGGGCGTGCGGGCGGCAGCGACTACGACGGCTTCAGGCATGTCATGCACCTCTCAGGGTGGCGAACGGGTGCGTGCGGGCAGGCCGCATGAAGGCGGCCCTCCAGTGACGAAGATACTGTACGAACCGTTTCGAATGAGAGCGTAGGCGCCTTTGTTTCGCCAGGTCATCCAGGCTGATGACCGCTGTCTTGAGCTCGCATCCCAGCGGGCTGCATGCCAGAAAATATTACCGGCACCGATCCTAGACGTTCCGTTTCGCTTGCCCTAATGTGAGGCCACCTCGTGCAGAGAGGAGCACTCCAATGACGGCGTGCTTTCGACAGGCGGTGTTCGTTCCGCCACCCGTGTGTGTCGTTGCCCACGAGCTGGGTTTCTTCGCCCACGTCGGCCTTGAGGTCGAGACCGTGCTGATCGAGTCGTCGACGGACCAGCGTGACCGACTCCTGACCGACGACGTCGATGCGGGCGTCACGGCCATCGACAACCTGATCGTGTGGAACTCCGGCGGAGGCGACCTCCGAGTCGTCGCCCAGATCGAGTCGACGACACCGCTCCGGCTGGTCGCGCAGCCCTCGGTGAGAGGGCTGGAAGGCCTGCGGGGCGCAACGCTCGGCGTCGATGCGCCGGACAACGGATTCGCCGTCCTGCTCCGTCATCTCCTCGGTCACCATGGCCTCCCGCCCGGCGCGTACGAGTTCGAGCCGGTGGGCGGAGTGCGCGAGCGCTTCGAGGCGCTGCGCTCACGGTCGATCGACGCGGCGTGGCTGGGGCCGCCGCTGGACGAAATGGCGCAACAGGAAGGGTTCGTCTCGCTGCTCGCGGTCGAGGACGAGGTGCCGGACTTCCCCGGGCAGGGTGTTGTGGCCGGTCCCACGACGCGGCAGGCGGGGCGGGAAAAGCTCTCTCTCTACCTCACGGCCCTCGATGCGGCGCGGAAGTGGCTGCACGCCACTGAGGACGAACAGATCCTGGACGTGCTGACGAGAGGCGGCTACGGGCCGGCCTCGGCGCGGGCCGCGCTGCGCACCCGCCCCGTTTCACTGGCTCCTGCTCGTGCCGGTCTGGAGTGCGTCCTGACGATGCGCGACAAGCTCGGCATGATGCCCGACCGGGCGCCTGCTGCCGATGACCTGTACGACGGCCGCCCGCTCGGTCTGGAGCTTCGTCCATGACGCCCGACCCGTTCACGTCCGACGGCCGTCGCGATGACGCGGAGCGCGTCACGGACGGTCAGGTGGCGAAGAGCGTGCGTCATCTGCTCAGCGAGGACCGTACCTGCGAACTCCTCGGCATACAGGTCGAGTCGGCGGCCGACGGTCGGGCGCGCGCACGGATGCGGGTCCGGCCGGACATGGTCAACGGGCACGCGATCGTGCATGGCGGGCTCGTGTTCGCTTTGGCCGACACCACCTTCGCCTGCGCCGTCAACAGCTTCGGCCCGCCGGTCGTCACGGCGAGCGCGGACATCGCCTTCCGGCGCCCCGGCCGCCTCGGCGACGACCTGATCGCCGAAGCGGTGACCCGCTCCCGGCAGGGCCGCTCAGTGATCTGTGAGGTCACGGTGCGGCGCGGTGACGAGGTCATCGTCGAGTTCAGCGGGCGGGGGGCGCAGATCGTCCTGGCGGACGGTGTGCCGTCGGCGGGGAGCAATACGGTCCCGGGCAGCCTGCCCGGACGAGCCGGCCATGAGGAGCACCGCGCTCGTCCGGCGGGCGCGGACACCGACGCGGTGGACGGACCCGCCGTGCCAGGAACCACGACGGGCCGCTAGAGCCGCGGACGCCGAGCGCCCAGGTCGTCCGGCGGACGCGCGGGTGCAGAGATCAAACGGTACTTCCAAGTACCCGAGCCGCAAATGGAGTTCAGGTGTCACAGGACTGCGAAGTCATCGTTGTGGGTGGTGGACCCGTCGGGGTGATGGCCCTTGCTTTGCTGGGCCATGCCGGTGTGCGGGCCGTGGGGATCGAACGCGAGCCCGAGCTGTGGGAACAGGCGCGGGCCGTGCACTTCGACGGTGAGACCGTGCGTTCCTTCCAGTCCATGGGGCTGGGCGAGGAACTCTCCGCCCGGATCAAGCCGATGTGCGACTACCGCATGGAGAACGAGGCCGGCGAGACTCTGGTGGCCCATGCCACGGGGCAGATGGGACCTCAGGCATGGCACTCGGAGGTCCTGTTCCACCAGCCTGAGATAGACGCGCTGCTGCGCGCCGAAGTCGAGCGGCTCGCCGATGTGGAACTCCGGCTCGGTACTACGCTGCTGGACATCCAGCAAGGTGACGGCTCAGTCCGCTGCACCGTCCGTACACCGGACGGGACGACACAGACGCTCACCGCGCGATGGGTCATCGCCTGTGACGGTGCCACCTCGACCGTCAGGCGCACGCTCGGGATATCCGGCGAGAACCTCGGCACCGACGATCCGTGGCTCGTCGTCGACGGACACCTGCGCGGGACGGCGGGCATCAAGGGTGACATGGTCTTCCTCGGCCGGCACACCCGTCCCGCGCTCTGGATCAGGCTCCCCGGTGACCGGGTGCGCATGGAGTTCAAAGTCCTCCCCGAGGACGACCGGGAGGAGATCGCCACACCGGCGGGCATCGCCCGGTTGAGCCGAGGGGTTCTCACACCGCAGAACTTCGAGCCCGACCGCATCGCCGTCTACACCTTCCGCGCGCGGTTGGCCACGTCGTGGCGGGTCGGCAATGTGTTCCTCGCGGGCGACGCCGCTCACCTGGCGCCTCCGCTGTTCGGCCAGGGACTGTGCGCCGGCCTGCGTGACGTGGCCAACCTGGTGTGGAAGATCCGGCTCGTCTCGCGAGGCAGAGCCTCCGAGTCCCTGCTCGACACCTACGAGTCCGAACGCAAGGACCACGCCAGGTACTGGGTCCAGCAGGCGGCGACGATGGCCGGACTCGTCCAGACCACCGACCCCGTGATGGCCGCCCAGCGGGATGCGCACATCCGCGCCAACCCGGCCGACGGCTACCCGCCGGCACCCGCCCTGGGCCCGGGTGCGCACACGGGCCCGTCCGACCCGCACGCCGGACGTATCTCGATGCAGCCGCTACTGCCCGACGGGACACGGCTCGACGACCTCGTGGGACGCCGGTTCCTGCTCGCGGCCACGCCCGAACTGACTGCCGGGCTGCCCGATCCCGTACGCAAGGCGCTGGAGGCGGAGCCCGAGGTGGCCGTACTGACCTCCCCGCAGCACGTCGGCCAACTGCTCACCTCGGTCGAGGCCCCTGCCGTCCTGGTCCGTCCCGACCGCTATGTGCTCGGGACGGCACACACCCCCGAAGAGCTCGAAGCGCTGCTCGGGCTCCTGCCTCTCGCAGGCGCCCCGGAACCCCGGCGCGAGATGAGCCCGCCGCAGCAAGGGAACACACTGCAGGCCTGACCCGCGCGCGTGCAAACACTGTTTCACTCACAGGAGTTCACCATGCACGACCAACCCATCACCCACCTTCGGCACGTCGACATCGCCGTGCAGGACTACGACAAGCAGGTCGCCTTCTACGAGCAGCAGTGGGGGCTGACCAAGGCCGGCACCGACGGCGATGTCACGTACTTCGCCGCCGAGGGCTCGCCCGAGCAGTACGTCGTCCGGGTCCGCCGCTCCCAGGACAAGCGCCTCGACCTGGTCTCCTTCGGCGCCGCCGACCGCGCCGCGGTGGACGGCCTCGCCACCCGCCTCGCCACCGACGGCGTGAAGCTGGTCAGCGAGCCGGACACCCTCCAGACGCTGGGCGGCGGCTACGGCTTCCGGTTCTTCGACGTGGAGGGGCGCACCGTCGAGATCTCCGCGGAGGTCGCCGCCCGCACCCACCGCAAGGTCGAGGAGCGCGAGGACATCCCGGTGCGGCTGTCCCACGTCGTCCTCAATTCCCCTGAGCCCGAGCGCATGATGGCCTTCTACGAGAAGTACCTGGACTTCCGGCTCACCGACACCAACGTGCACCCGCAGCTCGGCGGGATCATGTGGTTCCTGCGCTGCAACCCGCAGCACCACAGCATCGCGATCGCCCGCTGTCCCCATGTCTCGCTGCACCACGCGTCGTTCGAGATGCGCGGGCTGGAGGAGTACATGCGGGGCAGTGGCCGCCTGATGCGCGATGGTGTCCACAAGGTCTGGGGGCCGGGCCGGCATCGCGCCGGCGACAACACGTTCACGTACTTCCACGACCCCAACGGCAACACCATGGAGTACACCACGGAGTTGGAGATCCTCGACGAGGACACCTGGCATCCCCACCTCTACAGCACCGATGACCCGGAGACCTCGGACGTGTGGGGGACGTCCAACCCGATGAACGAGTTCGTGTCCAAGGAGATGTTCAACGACCCGGACCGGGGATTGTTCATCGCACCGCCGGTGTGACCCCGCTAGCGCCTGAGGCGCGCTCGGGACGACACCACCGGGGGAGGGCTCAGGCTTCCCCGTCCGGTGACGGATGGGCCTCCAGGCCGCGGATCCCCAGTTCCACGAGCTGTTCCGCGAGCGCGTCGTCGAGCGGGCTGACGCCGAAGAGGAGATGGAAGTAGACCGGTGCGTAGAACAACTGGGCTGCCGACTTCGGATCGAGGTCGGACCGGAAGACGCCTTCGTCGATTCCCCTGCGCATCAGCTTCTCGACGGCCGCGGCGCGCTCCTGCCAGAAGCGCTCGCGGAAGTTGGCCATCGTCTCGGGGTCGTACTGCCCCTCGGCGATGATCTGGGCGACCAGCTTGCCCTGCGGGCCGGCGTAGCGGGAGATCAGCGACTTGAGGTGTGCCAGGAGGGCGTCGCGCACCGGCACGCCCTCGGGGATGCGGGTGTGCGCCAGGTGGTTTTCCATGAAGGCGTCGATGACGACTGCGGCCTTGTTCGGCCACCACCGGTAGATCGTCGCCTTGCTGACCTTGGCCCGCTTGGCGATCGCCTCCATGGTCAGCTTCTGCACCGTGATGGCACGCCGTCCATCACGGACAAGGAGGTCCATGGTCGCGTCGAGGATCGCGCGACGACTCAGTTCGCTTCGTACAGCCACGGAGTCAAGTTAACCCACGCGCGGCCTCATTCCCCAATGTCAGTGGAGGATCGACAAGGGGATGAGCCTGTCATACGATACGAAACGTTTCGAATAGATGAAGGAGTTGTACACATGAAGCTCGGTCGGATCTCAGTACCTTCTCCCGACGGCAACCAGATCAGGCTCGTCGCCGCGCGGCCCGACGAGGGCAGGGTCATCGACCTGGCCAGGGCCTACGCCCTGGGCAGGCAGGCCGAGGGCGCGACGCCGGACGCGGCCCGCCGGCTGGCCGCGGCCCACTTCCCGTCGAGCATGGCCGCCGCCATCGCCGCCGGGCCGGCCTTCCTCGACGCCGCCCACCGGGCCGTGGACGGGGCCGCCGACGACGCCTCCCTGCCCATCGAGGGCCTGTCCTGGGTGGCGGCCGTCGACCCGCCGGTCATCCGTGACGGACTGACCTTCCCGGCGCACATGAAGGGGTTCCACGAGAGGGTGGGCGGCGGACTGCCCAACCCCCAGCTGTTCAAGACGCCCGGCTACTTCAAGGGATCCACCGGAGTGGTCTACGGCCACGACGAGGAGATCCCCTACCCGAGCTACTCCGAATACGTCGACTACGAACTGGAGATGGGCCTCATCGTCGGAGCCGCGGGCAGCAACCTGACCCCCGACGGCGCCCGCGCCCACCTGTTCGGCGTCACGATCTTCAACGACTTCAGCGCGCGCGACATCCAGGGCTACGAGATGGCCATGAGTATGGGTCCGCAGAAGTGCAAGGACTACGCGTACGGCATCGGTCCCTGGATCACGACCGTCGACGAACTGCCCTCCACCGACGGGCTCAAGGGCGTCGTCCGCGTCAACGGTGAGGTCTGGAGTGAGACCACTGCCGAGGGAATGATCTACACGCCGGAAGAAATGCTCGCGTACGTCTCCATCAACGACAGGCTTCAGCCCGGCGACCTGATCGGCTCCGGCACCCTGCCCAACGGCTCCGGCCTGGAGATCGACCGGCGGCTGTCGCTCGGAGACGTCATCGAGCTCGAACTGGAAGGCGTCGGTGTCCTGCGCAACCGACTGAGCGCCGAGCCGGACAAGGCCCCCTGGTGGCCCGAGCCCCGCCCGTACCCCTTCGGTACGCCGGCGAACTGACGACGGGACCGACAAAGATGAGCAACCCGCACGCCGTCAAGCCGGTACGGCGCATCGTCACCGGCCACACCGCCGACGGCCGCTCCACCGTCATCAGCGACGGCCCGGCCCCCAACGTCTTCGTGTCCGACTCCGTCAAGGGGTTCGGCGCGATCGTCCCCTGGCAGACCGAACCGGGCGATGTCAGCAACGACGGCAACCAGGACGCGGCCTCCGCCGACGTTCAGGTGCCGATGCACCCCAAGCCCGGAGGAACGGTCTTCCGGATCGCGAGCTTCCCGCCCGACAGCGCCTACACCGAAGCCGCCGCCGACTCCCTCTTCGACGACATCGACGGCGAACACGCCCGCGACGCCGCCCAACACACCGTCGGCGGCCGCCACTTCTGGTTCCACCGCACCGACAGCCTGGACTACGCCCTTGTCCTCGAGGGTGAGATATGGCTGCTGACGGACGAGGGAGAGACCCTCGCCAGGGCCGGTGACGTGATCATCCAGCGAGGCACCAGCCACTCCTGGTCCAACCGCGGTGACACGACCTGTCGCGTGGCCTTCGTCCTCATCGGTGCCCTGCCCGTCGACACCGCTGTCTCATGAGCACCGCGCAGGACATTCTGTGGATGCCCAGCAGCGCCCGGCAGGACGGCAGCGAACTGGCTCGCTACCGCCGTGGGCTGAAGGACTACGACGGCGGTGCCGACTACCTTGATCTCTGGCGCTGGTCGACGCGAGACCTGGGCCGGTTCTGGGAGTCCGTCGCCGCGTTCGAGGACGTACGACTCGGCGGTACCCCGACCGGTCCGGTGGCTCCGCGGGAGATGCCCGGAGGTACGTGGTTTCCCGGCCGTACCGTGAACTACGCCGAGCATGTGCTGCGCCGCTGCCCGGGCGAGGCGCTCGTCGTCGTGGACGACGACGGCACGTCCCACACGCTCTCGCGAGCCGAACTCCGCAGCCAGGTCGCCGCTGTCTCCGCCGCGCTGCGCCGGATGGGTGTGGCCCACGGCGACCGGGTGGCCGCCGTCCTGCCCAACCGCGCGGAGGCGGTCGTGGGGCTCCTCGCCTGCGCGGCGGTGGGGGCTGTCTGGTCGGTCTGCTCCCCGGAGTTCGGCGCGGACGGGGTGACCTCCCGGTTCGCCCAGCTGGAGCCCAAGGTGCTGCTGCTCACGGACGGCTACCACTACGGCGGACGGACGCACGAACGCACGGACGAGATGAGCGCCCTGCTCGACCGGCTGCCGTCGGTGGAGCACGTGCTCTGGGTGGATCACCTCCACCCCGGAAGCCTGCCCACGGCGGACCGCCCCGTGTCGCTCTGGGGCACGGTCGCCGCAGGAGGAGCCGAGCCGGAGTTCGACGAGCTGCCCTTCGACCACCCGCTGTGGGTGCTGTTCTCATCCGGTACCACCGGGGCACCGAAGGGCATCGTGCACGGCCACGGAGGCGTCCTCCTGGAACACCTCAAGGTCCTGCGACTGCACTCGGACCTACGGGCCGGTGACCGCTATCTCACCGTCGCCAGCACCAGCTGGGTGGTGTGGAACATGCTGGTCTCCGGGCTCGCGGTCGGAGCCACGATCGTTCTGCTGGACGGGAATCCGGTCCGCCCCGACCTGGGGCGCGTCTTCCGCGTCGCGGACGAACACGACGTCGACACGCTCGGTGTCAGCGCCGGATACCTGCACGCCTGCCTGAAGGCCGGCCTCGCCCCTGGAACCGGGGCGCTGCGGACGGTGCAGGTGACCGGATCCCCGCTCTCCACCGACGGTTTCCGCTGGGTCTACGACCGGCTCGGCAGCGTGTGGCTGACGTCCATGAGCGGCGGCACCGACGTGTGTTCGATCTTCGTCGGCGGAGCCCCCACGCTGCCCGTCCGCGTGGGCCGCATCCAGGCGCCCGCCCTGGGCGTTTCCGTCGAAGCGTGGGACGAGGACGGCGAGCCCGTGGTCGGCAAGCGGGGCGAGCTGGTGATCACGCAGCCGATGCCCTCGATGCCGCTCCGCTTCTGGAACGACTCCGACGGCCGGCGCTATCGGCAGAGCTACTTCTCCGTGTATGACGGAGCCTGGCGGCACGGAGACTTCATCGAGTTCGAGCCCGACGGCAGCAGTGTGATCCACGGCCGCTCGGACTCCACCCTGAACCGGCAGGGCGTGCGCATGGGGCCCGCGGACATCTACCGGGTCGTCGAGGCGCTGCCCGAGGTGCGCGAAGCCCTCGTCGTGGGCGCCGAACTGGGCGAGGACGCCTACTACATGCCGCTGTTCGTCGCCCTCCAGGAGAACGCCGACTTCGAAGCGGTGGCGCAGCGCATCAACCAGGTGATCCGGGAGGAGCTCTCACCGCGGCACGTGCCCGACGAGGTCGTGCCCATGCGCGGGATCCCGCACACCCGCACCGGAAAGAAGATCGAGGTGCCGGTCAAACGCCTGCTGCAGGGAGCTTCCCTGAACGACGTCGTGGACCTGGGCGCGGTGGACGACAGCGCACTGCTCCAGGAGTACGCGGAGTTCGCCCACACCCGCCGGAAAGCATGAGGAAACCATGAGCCAGACCCCCTTCTCGCTGGGAACGTTCGCCGACGGTCAGTCCGGTCCGTTCCCCGGCATCGTCGTGAACGACAGGGTGTACGACACCCGGACCGTCCTGCCCGCCGCCACGACCACATCGGTCCTGCTGGCCGACTGGGACGCATCGCTGGACGCGCTCCAGTCCCTGGCCGACGCACCCGAGGGCGAAGGGCGGCCGGTCGGGGAGCTCACAGTGCTCGCTCCGGTCCAGCCACCGGGCCAGATCTTCGGCGCCGGAGCCAACTACCGCGAGCACGTCATCCAGATCACGGTGGCGCACCGCCTGGGGAAGGCGGACGCCACCGAGGAGGAGCTGCGCGAGCAGGCCGCCCGGGAGATGGACGAGCGTGCCGCCCACGGCGAGCCGTACGTGTGGGTGGGCGTCCCGTCCGCGATCAGCGGCCCGTACGACGACGTGATCCTGCCCTCCCTCGGTGAGAACCACGACTGGGAACTCGAGCTGGGCGTGATCATCGGGCGCGAGACGCGCGAGGTGAGCCGTGACGAGGCACTGGACCACGTCGCCGGGTACACCATCTGCAACGACCTGACGACGCGCAGCCTGGTGCCCCGCCCGGAGATCCCGATGATGGGCACCGACTGGATGCGGGCGAAGAACCAGCCCACGTTCTACCCCACGGGCCCCTACCTCGTGCCGGCGCGCTTCGTGCCCGACCCGCAGGACCTGGACATCACGCTCCGGCTCAACGGCAAGGTCATGCAGAAGGGCAACACCAACGACATGATCTTCGGGATCGCGGCCCTCATCTCATACATCTCGCACCGGGTGACGCTGCAGCCGGGAGACATGATCATCACTGGTTCTCCGCAGGGCAACGGCTCGCACTACGGCCGGTTCCTGCGGGCGGGGGACGTGATGGAGAGCGAGATCACCGGACTCGGCGCGCAGCGGAACCTCTGCAGGTAGCAGCCGTCACGTCCGTTGCTTGACCTCGGAGTGGAGCGAGTGGGTGGTCAGCTTCTCCAGCAGTGCGATCAGCGTCCGCTGCTCGTCCGAGCTGAGCGAGCCCGCCCACTCCCGTTCACGTTCGTTGTGCGCCTGGAAAGCCGTGGTGATCGCGTGCAGACCACTTTCGGTGAGGCTGAGGTTGACCGCGCGTCCGTCGTGCGGGGCACGCGCCTTGGTGACCAGACCGTCCCGCTCCAGGGTGTTCACCAGCGCCGACACGGCCGCGCGACTCATGCCGGACAGCTCCGCGACCTTCTTCGCCTCGACGGGGCTCGACAGCCAGATCGCGAACAGCACGCGGAAGCCGGGCCACGACCATCCGCGGGGCCGGTGGACGGTTGATTCCAGGTCGTAGACCAGCATGTTCGCGGCCCGGTGGAGGGTGAGCACCAACCGCATCGCCAGCGGATCGACGCCCGGAAGCTCACGGCTCGCGCGGCTGATCGCATGATCGATGAACGACCAGAAGTGCAGGTCCTCGTTGTCCGGGTGCTCGTGGTCCACATCAGGAGTGTAGGCCGGACGGCCGCTCATCCTCCGGCCCGCCTTCACGGTCGGACTCTGCCGAGTACCGCCCCCGTTTTCCGAAACATATCGAATGTCCCAGGGACCAGAAGAAGGCCTTATGAGTACCAAGACCGCACCCGCAGAAGTCCTCAGCGAGAAGTCGCTCTTCCAGGAGTCGGCCTACGTCGACGGACGCTGGGTCAGTCACGGGGAGTCCGGGCGGTTCTCCGTCGACAACCCTTCCACGGGCGCGACGATCGCGGATCTGCCGTCCATGAGCCGGGCCCAGGTGGCCGACGCGATCACGGCGGCCGGCCGCGCGCTCCCGGACTGGCGCGCCCGGTCCGGCAAGCAGCGGGCCCAGGTCCTGCGCCGTTGGTTCGAGCTCGTGACGGAACATGCGGAGGATCTCGCTCGCCTGATCACCCTGGAGGAGGGCAAGCCCCTCGCGGAAGCACGTGGCGAGGTGGCGTACGCGGCCTCGTTCATCGAGTGGTTCGCCGAGGAAGCCAAGCGCGTGCGCGGCGACATCTTCCCGGCCCCCGACCCGTCACGCCGCGTCCTCGTGCTCAAGGAGCCGGTCGGCGTGTGCGTCGCCATCACGCCCTGGAACTTCCCGGCGGCCATGATCACGCGCAAGGCCGCGCCGGCCCTCGCCGCCGGATGCACGATGGTCGTCAAGCCGGCCGCCCAGACACCGCTGACCGCGCTCGCGCTCGCTGAGCTCGCCGAACGCGCCGGCGTCCCGGCGGGCGTCCTCAACGTCGTCCTGGGCAAGGCCCGTGAGATCGGTCCCGAGCTGACCGGCAACCCGGCGGTGCGCAAGGTGAGTTTCACCGGTTCGACCGAGGTGGGACGCGTCCTGCTCACCGAGTGCGCGCAGACGGTCAAGAAGGTCTCGATGGAGCTCGGGGGCAACGCGCCGGTCCTGGTCTTCGACGACGCCGACCTCGAGACGGCTGTCGAGGGCGTCCTCGCGAGCAAGTACCGCAACACCGGCCAGGCGTGCATCAGCGCGAACCGGGTCTACGTCCAGTCCGGCATCTACGACCGCTTCGCCGAGGAACTCGCGGGGCGGGTCAGCGAGTTGACTGTCGGCGACGGTTTCGAACCCGGCGCGGAGCAGGGGCCGCTCATCGATGCCGCCGCCGTCGACAAGGTCCAGGAACACATCACCGATGCCACCGGCCACGGCGCACGCGTCCTGTGCGGCGGATCGAGCCACGAACGTGGCGGGTTCTTCTTCCAGCCGACCGTGCTCGCCGACGTGGCCCCCGGTATGAAGATCACGCGGGAGGAGACGTTCGGTCCGGTCACCCCGCTCATCCGGTTCGTCGACGAGGCGGACGCGATTCGCATGGCCAATGACACCGAGTACGGGCTCGCGGCCTACGTCTACAGCCGCGACGCCGAGCGGATCTGGCGGGTCTCCGCCGCGATCGAGGCGGGCATGGTCGGCATCAACTCGGGGCTGATCTCCAACGAGGTCGCACCCTTCGGCGGCATCAAGCAGTCGGGCCTCGGGCGTGAGGGCTCGGTCCACGGCATCGACGAGTACCTGGAGATGAAGTACCTCTCCTGGGAAGGCGCGGGTGCCCGGTAGACCTCCACGGACTCAACGCACACGACGAACGAAAGGGACAGCCATGTCCGCATACACCCGTGCCGAGGCACGTGACTGGGCCCGCGAGAAGCTTGTCGGCGCGGTCAACTGCACCATCCCCTCGTTCACCGGCGACCTGCGGGCCGTCAACGAGCAAGCCGTCCGCCACGACATCCGCCTCGCCAAGGAGCATGGCTTCATCGGCACCCTCGGTGTCTCCGAGATCAGCATCACCCTCGACGAGTACCTGGAGTTCCTCCGCATCTCCAAGGACGAGGCCGGCGACGACTTCTACGTCGTCCACCACGCGAGCTGGAACGACCTCGAGCAGAACCTCGAAGCGGTCCGTGGTGCCGAAGCGGCGGGAGCGGACCTGGTGCTGCTGGCCTACCCGCCCAACTTCTACCCGGAGTCCGAGCAGGAGATCTACGACTACACCAAGGCGGTCTGCGAGGCCACGAACCTCGGGATCATCCTGTTCCCGATGACCATCTGGAACTTCGGCACTCGCATCCACCCCTCCGATCTCCCGACCCGGCTGATCCGCCGTCTGATCGACGACATCCCCAACATCGCGGTCATCAAGGCCGAAGGCGGATACCCCAACATCCAGAGCGCCGTCGAGTGCAATCGGCTCTTCGGCGACGAGGTGGTCATATCGGTGCCGATCGAGGGCGATCTGATCCCTCTGTCGCAGGTGATGCCCATTCAGTTGTCGGCGACCAGCGACCACGAGTACTTCGGCCCGATGATCCCGCGCGTCATGGAACTGCTGCGCGACGGGAAGCATGACGAGGCGACGGCGATCTACTGGCAGCTGCATCCCGCCCGCAAGACCAAGGCCGCACTGTTCGGGACCCTGCACGGTGGGTCGGTCCTCAACCGCCAGGCGTGGAAGTTCCAGGGCTGGCTGCAGGGATACAACGGCGGACCGCTCCGCCAGCCGACGATGCGCCTCCAGGACAGCCAGATGGCCGCCCTGCGCAAGGGACTCGTGGACGCCGGCCTGGAGCCGAGCATGGATCCCATCCGTGAGTTCTTCACCGGACGCCACCCGGCCTGACAACACGACCCCGGACCGGCCCCGGGGGCGGCAGCCGCAGAGCTGCCGCCCCCGGGGCCGTAGTTGTCCGACTCAAGCGGCTGATGGCCGTTCAGTGTTCCTGGAAGGCACGGCTGATACGGGCGTCCAGAGACACACCAGCGCCCCGTTCGCCCGCGAGACGCGCGCACAGAGCCGCCACCGTCAGATCCTGCAGAGCGGACCCGACCGACTTGTAGAGCACGATGTCATCGGTTCCGGTCCGGCCCGGTGCGCGACCGGACACCACGTCGGCGAGAGATACGAGCTTGTCGGTGAACTCCAGGCCCTCGGCCCGTGCGGCGATGAAGTCGCCGGTCTCGTGGGCGACTTCGTCGACAAGGTCGCACACCACGACATCCGCGCGGTCGATGGCGACAGGGTCGAGTTCACGCTGCTCGGGCAGCGTCGACCCGATGGACACGACGGTCGTACCCGGTTTGAGCCAGGTGCCGCGAACGGTGGGCGTCTCGTCCCGGGACCGGGCGGCGCACAGCACCAGATCCACGCCGTCGACCGCGTCCTCGGGCGCCTCGGCGGGAACCACCTCGGCCGCCAGGTCGGTGAACGACCCGGCGAACCGGGCTCGGCTCGCCGGGCTCGGGCTGTAGACCCGTACGGTGGTGAGCTCCCGCGTCGAGGCCAGGGCCCGAAGATGATTCGTAGCCTCGAACCCCGAGCCGATGACGGCGACCGAGAGTGGCCTTTGCGGTGCCAGGAACCGGACGGCGAGGGCCGAGGTCGCCGCGGTACGGAAGCCCGTGATCGACCGGCCGTCCAGCAGGGCGACGAGCTCCGTGGTCTCGAGGTCGAACAGCGCCACGAGGTAGGCGCCCCTGCGCTTGCCGTTCGACACGGCGATGAGCTTGGCTCCCATCACACCGCTGCTCGGGAGTATCCCGCTGAGGGTGCGCATCCACTCCTCCTCGCCCCTGGCCATCGTCCGCGGGGGGAAGTGCGCTTCGGAGACCGGAGCGGCGTAGGCCTCGTGCAGAGCCTTCAGCGCGGACTCCCAGTCGAGCAGGGAACGGACGTCGTCGTCGGTGAGATACACGGCCATGGGGAAGCTCCTTGCGGGTGAGCCGGTCGACCGGAGGAGGGGGGTGCGCGACAGGCCGGAATGCGCCGACTACGAAGATCGCGGCGTGTGTGAGCCGAGAGATGCTGGGGCACGCCAACTCCTGGCGCCAAAGGGCTCGTTGACAGCAGGGACGTGCAGATCGCGGGGGATCCGGCGGCGCACGAGCCGGTCGACCGGCCTACTCCGTTCGATGCGGTACGTATCGTTTCGATTCGTGCTTACTTTAAGTGGCGGCCGCACTGTCCGCAATCCCGTGCGCGCCTCCAACCCTTTCGCGAGAACGACTGGCTACGCCGAGATTTCCCCGAAGCGGATCACGTGCGATCCCCGACCGCCGGCCGTACCGGTCCGTCCTCAAGGGCCCGGCGGCAGAAGTCGGCGAACGCTTTGGCTCGTCTGGTGAGGTTGGCGCGGGCGGGCCAGGCGAGCAGCACGGGCATGTCCGGCACCTCCTCCCGGATCGCGCATTCGGCCAGCGGTACGCCTTCGTGGCTGATTCCGGAGGCGGGCCGCTGGATCAGAAGTGAGTAGCCGAGGCCCCGGGCCACCAGGGACCGCACCGTCTCGAAGCTGCTCGTCGTGTGCCGGATCACCGGCCGTATGCCGAGTGAGGCGAGCAGCTCCGTGAAGTAGTGCAGGCTCGGCGGGTTGTCGAGCATGACCATCGGCTCGTCCGCGAGGTCGTGCAGGCTCACCGGCGCCTGTCCGGCCAGGGGGTGCGCGCGGGGCAGGAGCAGATGCGGCCGGGTGATGTACAGCGTCTCCTGCTGGATGCCCGGCTGCAGGTCGAGGTCGTACAGCAGGGCCATCTCGCAGCTGCCGTCGAGAAGTTTCTCCTGCAGCTCCACCTGAGTGCCCTCCGTGAAGCTCAGCCGCACCGTCGGATGCTCGGTGGCGAAACCCTCCAGGACGCCGGGCATCAGGAACGGGGCCAGGGTCGTGTAGCAGCCGACCGTCAGGTTCCCGGAGAGCTCCCCGCCCAGGTTGCGTGCACTGGAGACCAGTTCGTCCGCGTGGGCGAGCAGCGGGCGCGCGTCGGCGAGCACGGCCAGGCCGGCCTGAGTGATCGTCAGCCCTTTGGCCTGGCGGCGCAGGAACAGCTGGACGCCGAGGGTGCGCTCGAGCTCGCTGACGGCCAGGGCGATCGTCGACTGGGAGATGTGCTCGCGTGCCGCGGCGCCCGCGATGGTTCCGGCCTCGGCCGCCGCCACGAAGAACCGGAGCTGGCGCAGTGAGAGCGTCATGGTCCATACCTCAGGATTCCTGTGGTTGTTGTCGGCGCATTGCTGGATTCCAGAGTATTCCGTGCTCAGGCGCCGTACCGCACAGTCGTTGCAGCCCGATGCGGCCGACATCCCCTGTCCGGATGTCGCCGACACGTGAGGAGCCGCCATGTCCATCGCACGCAATCTCACCAGCAAGGACCTCTACGCCGACCCGTATCCCGTCTACCGCGAACTCAGGGACGACGAGCCCTGGGCCTGGTCGGACGGGCTCGGCATGTGGCTCGTCAGCCGCTACGAGGACGTCGTCTTCGTCGACGAGCACCCCGAGATCTTCACCGCGCACCAGGAGAACTCCCTCGCCGAACGCACCATGGGTCTGGTCATGATCCGAACCGACGGCGACGCCCACCGCAGGCTGCGCTCGGCGGTGGACGGCCCGCTGAAGCGTCGCAACGTACGTCAGCAGTGGTCGGCGGGGCTCACCGCGCACGCCACCGAACTCGCCGGGCGGTTGGCCGAGAAGCCCGAGTTCGACCTGGTGACGGACTTCGCGGCGCCGTTCGCCGCCCAGGCACTGATGCGGACGGCGGGGCTCCCCGACGTGACCACCGAGCAGGTGGTCGAGTGGTCGCGTGCCTTCATCGCGGGCCTGGCCAACCACGACGACGACCCCGAGGTCTGGGAACGGGCCGGACGCGCCAGGACCGAGGTGGGGGAGCTGGTCCGCGAGGCCGTCGCCCGCGTGACGGCCGTACCGGACCACACCGTGATCTCCGCGATGGTGCACGCCGAACTCGCCGAACCGCTGACGACCGAGGAGATCGCCACTCAGGTGCGTCTGATGATCTCCGGCGGCTTCAACGAGCCCTGGCATGCGCTGGCCACCCTGGTCTGGCAGCTGTGTGAACAGCCTCAGCTGCGCGACCGCGTACTGGCCGATTCCGGGGCCCTCGACGCGGCCATCGAGGAGACGATGCGCTGGCTCACCCCCGTCGGAGCCTTTCCGCGTCAGCTCGCCGTCGACCACACGGTGGGGGACGTGACCCTGCGAGCCGGGGACAAGCTGCTCGCGCTCGCCGCGTCGGCCAATCGGGACGACCGGAAGTTCGCCGCCCCCGACGCCTTCGACATCGACCGTCCCGAACTCTCGGACCACCTCGCCTTCTCGCTCGGCGCGCACTACTGCCTCGGCACCTATCTGGCACGGGAGCAGCTCCGCACCGCGGTGCCCGCACTGTTCAACTCGCTCACCGGGCTGCGCGTCACCAGCACTCCGAACCTCGTCGGCTGGATGTTCCGCGGACCGGAATCGGTCCTCATGCGTCACGACGCCCAGGGCGTGAACGGAGCGGCACAGTGATCCCGCTCTGTCCGATCGCCGACCTCACCCCCGGTGTGGTCACCCGGATCGCCAGGCCCGACGTGCCGGTTCCCCTGGCACTCGTCAAGGTCGGCGAACGTGTCTTCTGTATCGACGACACCTGCTCCCACGAGACCGCCTCGCTGTCCGACGGCTGGCTCGACGGCCATGAGATCGAATGCCCGCTGCACGAGTCACGTTTCGACCTGCGCACCGGCAAGCCCGACTGCCCGCCCGCGCGGCGGCCCATCCGTACCCACGTCGTGCAGATCGTCGACGACATGGTGTGCGTCGACGCAGCGTCGTTGGCGCCGGCCACGGAGACCGCGCGATGACCACGATCGCCGTCGTCGGCACCGGACTGGCCGGTGTCAGAGCCGCCGAGGCCCTGCGCACCGAGGGCTACGACGGGCGTCTCGTGCTGGTCGGCGAGGAGGCCGCGCAGCCCTATGACCGGCCTCCGTTGTCCAAGCAGGTGCTGCTGGGCAAGTGCGAGAGCCAGGACATCGCGCTGACGGACGAAGACCTGCGTGCCGTGCTCGACGCCGAATGGCTGCTCGGTACCCGCGCCACCGCCCTCGATCCGGCCTCACGGGCGCTCACCCTCGCCGACGGGCGAAGCCTGCACGCGGACGGTGTGGTCATCGCGACGGGAGCCCGCGCTCGCACACTCCCCGGAATGCCGCGGCTGCGCGGGGTGCACACCCTCCGCACGCTCGACGACGCACACCGATTGCGCGAGGACCTGTCCCGTCCCGCCCGGGTCGTCGTGGTGGGAGGCGGGTTCATCGGCGCGGAGGTCGCCTCCTCGGCGCGTGCCCTCGGACACGAGGTGACCATCGTCGAGTACGAACAGACGCCACTGCTACGTCAGTTGGGGGCCGACGCCGCCGGCATCCTGGGTCGCCTGCACACGGACCACGGGGTCGCTCTGGTGACCGGCGTGGGTGTGACGGGCCTCGTCGGCGAGGACGCGGTGCGAGCGGTGGAGTTGTCCGACGGCCGCATCCTTCCCGCGGACGTGGTGGTCGTCGGCGTGGGAGCCGTGCCCAACACCGAGTGGCTGACGGGTTCCGGTGTCGCCTGCGACAACGGCGTCCTCACGGACGAGCGGTGCCGGACCACCGTGCCCGGGGTCGTCGCGGCGGGCGACGTGGCCGCGTACCGCTGCCGCGGGGGGCGGCTGCGCATCGAGCACTGGACCAACGCGCGGGACATGCCGCTTATCGCGGCCGGATCGCTGCTGGCCACGTTGCGAGGGCAGGACCCCACGGCACAACCGGTCCACGACCCGCTGCCCTATGTGTGGTCGGACCAGTACGGCGTCCACCTCCAGATCGCCGGCCGACCCGGCGTCGACGACGTGCTCGAACTCGTCTCGGGCTCGTTCGACGACAGCTTCGCAGCCGTGTACCGGCGCGACGGCGAGATCTCCGGCGTCCTCGCGGTCGACAGCCCAAGGGAGTTCGGACGGCTGCGCCGGGATCTCCGCAGCGCCTGGAGCGTCCGGTAGCCCGGTCGACGCGTCGCCGACCCACTCAACTTTCCAGAGGAACCCTTCCAGAGGAACACAGACATGTCTCATGAAGTCCGCGCTGTCGTGGCCCGCAGCAAAGGCGCCCCTGTCTCGGTGGAGACCATCCTGGTGCCCGACCCCGGGCCGGGCGAGGCCCTGGTGCGGGTGCAGGCCTGCGGGGTGTGCCACACCGACCTGCACTACCGGGAGGGCGCCATCGGGGACGACTTCCCCTACCTGCTCGGCCACGAGGCCGCGGGAGTCGTCGAAGCGGTCGGTGAAGACGTCACCGACGTCGTCCCCGGTGATTTCGTCATCCTCAACTGGCGAGCGGTGTGCGGGCGGTGCCGTGCCTGTCGGCGCGGCCAGCCCTGGTACTGCTTCGACACGCACAACGCACGGCAGAAGATGACGCTGAAGGACGGCACGGAGCTGGCGCCCGCCCTCGGTATCGGGGCCTTCGCGGAGAAGACCCTCGTGGCCGCCGGCCAGTGCACGAAAGTCCCCCAGGTCCGGCCCGAAGCGGCCGGCCTCCTCGGCTGCGGGCTCATGGCCGGGCTGGGAGCCGCGCTCAACACCGCACCCGTCAGCAGGGGACAGAGCGTCGCGGTGATCGGCTGCGGCGGCGTCGGCGACGCGGCGATCGCCGGTGCCCGCCTCGCCGGAGCGGCCAGGATCATCGCGGTGGACATCGACGACCGGAAGCTGGCCCTGGCCGAGACCTTCGGCGCCACACACACTGTCAACTCCCGCGACACCGACCCCGTGACGGCGATCCGCGAACTCACCGGCGGGCACGGAGCGGACGTGGTGATCGATGCCGTCGGCCGTCCGGAGACGTACAAGCAGGCCTTCCACGCCCGTGACCTGGCCGGAACCGTCGTACTGGTGGGGGTCCCGACGCCGGACATGAAGCTGGAGCTGCCGCTGCTGGACGTCTTCGGCCGCGGTGGCGCGCTGAAGTCCTCCTGGTACGGCGACTGCCTGCCCTCGAGGGACTTTCCGATGCTGGTCGACCTGTACCGGCAAGGGCGACTGGACCTGGACGCCTTCGTCACCGAGACGATCGCCCTCGACGAGGTGGAGAAGGCCTTCGAGAAGATGCACTCAGGTGAGGTGCTGCGGTCCGTGGTGGTGTTCTGAGTGGCCGCACGAGTCGAACACGTCGTCACCACCGGGGAGTTCACCCTCGACGGCGGTACGTGGGACGTGGACAACAACGTCTGGATCGTCGGGAACGACGAGGAGGCCCTTGTCATCGACGCCTCCCACGACACGGACGCGATCGCCGCAGCCGTCGGCGAGCGTCGGCTGACCGCGATCGTGTGCACGCATGCCCACAACGACCACATCAACGCCGCCCCGGCGCTCGCCGCCCGCACCGGTGCACCGATCCTTCTCCACCTGGACGACCGCATCCTGTGGCGGAACGTCCACCCGGACACATCCCCGGACGGTTACCTTTCCGACCGGCGTCGCCTCACAGTCGCCGGCACGGAACTCATCGTGCTGCACACGCCCGGCCACACCCCAGGGGCCATCTGTCTGTACGCGCCGGACCTCGGCACTGTCTTCACCGGCGACACGCTCTTCGCCGGCGGCCCGGGGGCCACCGGGCGGTCGTTCTCGGACTTCCCCACCATCATCCGTTCCATCCGCAGCGAACTCCTGCCCCTGCCGCCGGACACCCGGGTACTCACCGGGCACGGAGCGACCACGACCATCGGGGCCGAGGCTCCGCATCTGGAGGAGTGGATCGTCCGCGGGCACTGAATTCTCCGCTCCGGTCTTCCCAGGAGCGGTCGGCACAGGTACCGTCCAAATAATCAAAGCTTTGATTACATGCTTTGATCAGGATCTTGCCCGCTTCGTCCCCAGCCCTGCTGGGCCGGCGCCGCCCCCTTTTCGGCCCTTTGCCAGAGGGCACAGCCGACGATCGACTCAAGGAGTCCTCCTCATGTCCCGAGCCCTCGCCCCTCCCAGCCCTGGCGCCCTGCGCGCCTGCATGTCCCGGTTCGCCACCGGCGTCACCGTCGTGACGTACGCGGGCGAGGACGGTCCCCGGGGCGCGACCATGAACTCCTTCACCTCCGTCTCCGCCGACCCCGCGCTGGTGCTCGTCAGCGTCGCCCGACGCGCCCGCTGCCACGACCAGCTGATCGACAGTTCCTTCTGTGTCAACATCCTCGGCGCCGAACAGGAGCCGCTGGCCCGGCTGTTCGCCGGGGCGCAGGGCGCCACCGAGCCCCGCTGGGCGACCGCGGCTCGGGTGCCCCGCCTCACGAACCCGCTGGCATGGGTGGAGTGCGAGCCATGGCAGGCGTACGACGGCGGAGACCACACCCTCCTCGTCGGCCGCGTCACCGACCTCGGCCACCGCGACGGCGACGCCCTCACCTACGCCTGGAGCCGCTTCGGCACCGCGGCCGAGTCCACCGACGGCATCGAACACCTCATCTGAACCCGCCCCCCGCTGATCACCTCCACAGGAGAACCACCATGGCCGCACGCACCGGCAAGGAATACCTGGAGCGCCTCGCCGCCTCCCGCCCCACCGTCCACATCCAGGGCGAGACCGTCACCGGCGGCATCCAGGACCACCCCGCCTTCCGCAACGTCGTCCAGACCTACGCCGAACTGTTCGACCTCCAGCACTCGGACGAGCACAAGGACACCCTCACCTACACCTCGCCCACGTCCGGCGAGCCGGTGGGCACGTCCTTCCTCACCCCGAAGACACCGGACGACCTGGCCAAGCGCCGCAAGGCGTTCAAGGTGTGGGCCGACCACAGCAACGGCATGCTCGGCCGCACCGGCGACTACATGAACAGCTCCCTGATGGCGCTCGCCTCGGCCGCCGACTGGTTCGCCCAGGCCAACCCCGCCTTCGGCGAGAACATCCGCCGCTACTACGAGAAGGTCCGCGAAGAGGACCTGCTGTGCACCCACACGCTGATCCCGCCGCAGGTCAACCGGTCCGTGGCCGGCACCCAGCAGGCCGGCGGCAAGCTCGCCGCGCGGATCGTGAAGGAGGACGACAACGGCGTCGTCATCAGCGGGGCGCGCATGCTCGCCACCATCGCCCCGTTCGCCGACGAGATGCTCGTCTTCCCCTCCACCGTGCTGCGCGGCACCCCCGAGGACAAGCCGTACTCCTACGCCTTCGCCATCCCCAACGACACCCCCGGCCTGCGCTACATCGCCCGCGAACCCCTCGACTACGACCGTCCGCGCCACGACCACCCCCTCGCCTCCCGCTTCGAGGAGTCCGACTGCGTCGTCGTCTTCGACGACGTGCACGTGCCGTACGAGCGCTGCTTCGCCCTCGGCGACGCGGAACTGTGCAACGGCTTCTACTCGCAGACGTCCTCCGTGGTGCACATGACCCACCAGGTCGTCACCCGCACCACCGCCAAGACCGAGTACGTCCTCGGCCTGGTGTCGCTGCTGACCGAGGCCATCGGCATCGAGCAGTTCCAGCACGTCCAGGAGGACGTCGCCGAGATCATCACCACGCTGGAGATGTTGCGGGCCTTCCTGCGCGCCGCCGAGGCGGACGCCGAGGTCAACGAGTACGGGGTCCTGACCCCGGCCTTCGCCCCGCTCAACGCGGCCCGCAACCTGTACCCCAAGCTGTACCAGCGCTTCCCGCAGATCCTGCGCAAGCTCGGCGCCTCCGGCCTCATGGCCACCCCGACCGAACTCGACATCCAGGGCCCCGCTGCCGCCGACATCGAGGCGTACCTCCAGTCGGCCACCCTCACCGGCCCCGAGCGCGTGAAGCTCTTCCGCCTGGTGTGGGACACCTGCATCTCCGCCTTCTCCAGCCGCCAGGCCCTGTACGAGTACTACTTCTTCGGCGACCCGGTCCGGATGGCCGGCGCGTACGTGAAGAGCTACGACCGCGAGCCGTACAAGGCCAGGGTCCAGGCCTTCCTCGACCGCGCCTGATCCCGGACGGACGACATGACGCACCCGCTCGGAAACTCCCCCTCGAAGATCATCGCTCTGCATCTCAACTACCCCAGCCGCGCCAAGGAGCGCGGCCGGATCCCCGCCCATCCGTCGTACTTCCTCAAGCCACCCTCGTCGTTGGCGGGCACCAAGGAGGCACTCGTCCGCCCCGACGGATGCGAACTCCTCGGCTTCGAAGGCGAGATCGCCCTCGTCATCGGCTCGCGCGCGCAACGGGTGAGGCCCGAGAACGGCTGGCAGTACGTGCGATGGGTGACCGCCGCCAACGACGCCGGTGTGTACGACCTGCGCTACGCCGACCGCGGCTCCAACCTCCGCTCCAAGGGCGCAGACGGCTTCACGCCGATCGGACCGCGACTGCTGGACGCACGCCAACTCGACCCGGCCGCGCTGAGGTTGCAGACCTGGGTCAACGGCGAACTGGTCCAGGACGACACCACGGACACCCTGCTGTTCCCGTTCGGCGAGCTGATCGCGGACCTGTCGAGGCAGGTCACCCTGGAGCCGGGGGACATCATCCTCACCGGCACGCCGGCCGGCGCCTCCGTGGTCGCCCCCGGTGACGTGGTCGAGGTCGAGGTGACCGGAAACGGGCTGTCCACCGGCCGCCTCCGCAATCCCGTCGCCGCCGGGCCGGCCCTGGACTCGTACGGGGCGATGCCCAAGGCCGATCCGGCGGAGCGGGAGGCCGCGTACGGGACGGCGTACACTCCCGCGCCCCTGCTGGACAAGCGGGTCGAGGAGGGGCTGCGCTCGGTCGCAGTCGCCACCCTCAGCGCACAGCTCCGTGCCCGCGGCCTGCCGCACATGTCCATCGACGGTGTCCGCCCCACGCTGCCGGACCGGACCATGGTCGGCGTCGCGCACACCCTGCGCTATCTGCCGCTGCGCGAGGACCTCTTCAAGAAGTACGGCAACGGTATGAACGCCCAGAAGCGGGCGATCGAGGAGCTGAGGCCGGGCCACGTGCTCGTCATGGACGCACGCCGCGACACCTCCGCCGGGACCCTCGGCGACATCCTCGCGCTGCGGGCCCAGACGCGTGGTGCGGCCGGGGTCGTCACCGACGGCGGCCTGCGCGACAGCGCCGCGGTCACCGAACTCGGCCTGCCCGTCTACCACGGCGGGGAGCACCCCTCCGTCCTGGGCCGCCGCCACATCCCGTGGGACTCGGGCGTGCCCATCGCCTGTGGCGGCGCGCTGGTGCAGCCGGGCGACCTGATCGTCGGTGACGCGGACGGTGTCGTGGTCGTGCCACCCGAGCTGGCCGTGGAGCTGATCGCCGACTGCCGGGAGCAGGAGCTGCGAGAGCGCTTCATCACCGAGCAGGTGCGTGCCGGGCACAGCGTCGACGGGCTGTACCCCCTCGGTCCCGACTGGCACGAACCGTTCGAGCAGTGGCGCCGCAGCCACGCCCCTTCGCAAGAGTCGCAAGGAGAAACCGCATGAAGTTCCGCAGCGATCCCACCACCATCCGCGGATCCATCGCCCCGGTCGTCACCCCGTTCACCGACGAGGGCGCCGTCGACCACGACAGCCTCCGCTCCCTGATCCGCTTCCAGCTGGAGTCCGGTTCGCACGGCATCTCGCTCGGCGGCTCCACCGGCGAGCCCAGCGCACAGACCGTCGCCGAGCGGATCGCCACCATGCGTACGGCCGTCGAGGAGATTGGCGACCGGGTGCCCTTCCTGCCCGGAACCGGCTCGCACAAGCTGAACGAGACCCTGGAGCTGACGGCCGCCGCACAGGACCTGGGAGCGGACGCGGCCCTGGTGATCACCCCCTACTACGCGCGCCCCACCCAGGAGGCGCTGTACCAGTGGTATGCCACGGTCGCCCGGGAGTTCCCGGACCTGCCGATCGTCGCGTACAACGTGCCCTCCCGCACGGCGGTCGACATCGCCCCCGAGACGGTGAAGCGGCTGTTCACCGACTTCGACAACTTCGTCGGAGTCAAGGAGACCACCAAGGACTTCGAACACTTCTCCCGCGTGCTGCACGCCTGCGGCCGCTCGCTGCTGGTGTGGTCCGGCATCGAACTCCTCTGCCTGCCGCTGCTCGCCCTGGGGGGCGCCGGCTTCGTCAGCGCCGTGGCCAACCTGGCGCCGACCGCCGTGGCAAGGATGTACGAGCTGTGGGAGTCGGGGGACTTCGACGGCGCGCGGGACCTGCACTACCGCCTGCACCCGCTGGTGGACCTGCTCTTCGTGGAGACCAACCCGGCCCCGGCGAAGTGGGTCCTCGCCCAGCAGGGACGGATCGCCTCGCCTCACGTACGGCCGCCGCTCATCACACCCACCGCCCCGGGCCTGGCCCGCATCCGCACTCTCCTCGCCGAGGGCGGGGACCTGACGCAGCAGCTCGGAACGCAAGCGAACGGAGCCGACAAGTGAGCACCGCCCCCGAGGGCCTGCCCTCGACCATCCGGCACTGGATCGGTGGCGAACTCGTCGACGCGGCCGACGGCCGTACCTTCGACGTCACCGACCCGGTGTCCAACACCGCCTACACACAGGCCGCACGGGGTGCGCGGGACGACGTCCAGCGGGCCGTCGAGGCAGCGCGGGCCGCCTTCCCCGGCTGGTCGTCCATATCCAACCGCGAACGCGCTCGCGTCCTGTACCGCATCGCCGACGCCGTCGAGGCCCGCCACGACCGCCTCGCCCGGTTCGAGTCGTACGACTCGGGCCTGCCGATCACCCAGGCCAAGGGCCAGGCGCGGCGCGCCGCGGAGAACTTCCGCTACTTCGCCGACGTCATCGTCGCGCTCGGCGAGGAGGCCTTCCGGCAGGGCGGTGAGCAGTTCAGCTACGTGGTCCGCACCGCGGTCGGGGTCGCCGGCCTGATCACCCCGTGGAACACCCCGTTCATGCTGGAGAGCTGGAAGCTCGCGCCGGCCCTCGCCTCCGGCTGCACGCTCATCCTCAAGCCCGCTGAGTGGACGCCTCTGTCGGCCTCGCTCTGGCCTGAGATCTTCGCCGAGGCGGGCGTGCCGGCCGGAGCCGTGAACATCGTCCACGGCATCGGCGAGGAGGCCGGGCAAGCTCTCGTCGACCACCCGGACGTGCCGCTGATCTCCTTCACGGGCTCGACCGACACGGGCCGCCACATCATCCGCTCCTCGGCCGAGCACCTCAAGACCACGTCGATGGAGCTGGGCGGCAAGTCCCCGGTCGTCGTCTTCGCCGACGCGGACATCGAGGCGGCCCTGGACTCCGTGGTCTTCGGCGTGTTCTCGCTCAACGGCGAACGCTGCACGGCAGGTTCCCGGGTGCTCGTCGAGCGCCCGCTGTACGAGGAGTTCACCCGCCGCCTCGCCGAGCGAGCCGAACGGGTCAGGGTCGGCCTGCCCTCCGACCCCGCCACCGAGGTGGGCGCGCTGGTCCACACGGAGCACTACGAGCGCGTCCTGAACTACGTCGAGATCGGCAAGAAGGAGGCCCGGCTGGCGGCGGGCGGCGCCCGCCCGGACCACCTCACCGAGGGCAACTACCTCCAGCCGACCGTGTTCGCCGACGTGTCCCGTGACGCCCGTATCTTCCAGGAGGAGATCTTCGGCCCCGTCGTGGCCGTCGCGCCCTTCGACGACGAGGCCGAGGCGATCGAGCTGGCCAACGCCACCCAGTTCGGCCTGGCCGCGTACATCTGGACCTCGGACCTCAAGCGCGGTCACCGCATCGCGCACGCCGTCGAGTCCGGCATGGTCTGGATCAACTCGCACAACGTCCGTGACCTGCGCACCCCCTTCGGTGGTGTGAAGGCTTCCGGCGTCGGCCGGGAAGGCGGCGCCCACAGCATCGACTTCTACACCGAGTCCAAGATCGTCCACGTCGCTCTCGGTGACGTCCACACCCCACGATTCGGAGCCGTCCGATGACTGGAACAGCCGCACCGGACGTCGTGCGCTCCGCCTACGCACAGCTCGCCGTCACCGACCTGGCCAGGGCCCGCTGGTTCTGGGTGGACATGCTCGGATTCCACGTCCAGTACGAGGACGCCGACTCCCTCTACCTGCGCGGGACCGACGAACTCACCCATCACTCGCTCGTGCTGCGCAAGGGTGAGATCGCCGCTCTCGACCACATCTCCTACCGCGTCCGCACCCCTGAGGACGTCGACAGGGCGGAGAAGTTCTTCGCCGAACTCGGCCGCCCCGTCAAGCGGTTGAAGAAGGGCGAGGGCACGGTCGGAGTCGGGGACGCCGTACGCGTCGTCGACCCGCTCGGCTTCCCGGTCGAGTTCTTCCACGACATCGAGCGTGGTGAGCGCCTCATCCAGCGTTACGACCTCCACCGCGGCGCCCAGATCGCACGCCTCGACCACTTCAACATCTGTACCCCCGACATCCCCGCCGCCTACGCCCACTACCAGTCCCTCGGCTTCGGCTGCTCGGAGACCATCGAGGGCGACGAACACGAGCTGTACGCCGCCTGGATGTACCGCAAGCAGACCGTCCACGACGTCGCCTTCACCGGCGGGGCCGGCCCCCGCCTGCACCACCTGGGCGTCGCCACCCACGAGTCCCACCAGGTGCTGCGCACCGCCGACATCTTCGGCGCGCTGCACGAGGAGAAGCACATCGAGCGCGGGCCCGGCCGACACGGTGTCTCCAACGCCTTCTACGTCTACCTGCGCGATCCCGACGGCCACCGGGTGGAGATCTACACCTCGGACTACTACACCGGCGACCCGGACCACGAGACGTACCGGTGGAACGTCAACGACGACCGCCGCCGAGACTTCTGGGGCAACGCGGTGATCGAGTCCTGGTACAAGGAGGCGACCCCGGTCCTCGACCTCGACGGACGGCAGCAGCCGGTGAGCAGCTCACTTCTGGACGAGTCCGCCGTCCAGGTCGGCGCGGACGGACTGGGCTGACCGCGTGAACAGCTCCGGTGCCGGGTGCGGCACCGGAGCGGCCAGCACGGCGCGGCCGGAGCGTGAATCTGGCCCCGCTGGCCGCTGAAACCGGCATCCTCCCTGGTCAGCAGGGGCCGCTCGACCTCGGAAACCGTTCGGCGGCTGCGTCGATTGCCGCGTATCCTAAAGGATCAAGGAGTCGTCCAAAGCGTCGACTTTGTTGGGTCAACTGCCCGACTCCACCATTGCGGAACGAGCGTTCGGGCACGCGCCGAGATTGTCCACGTTGCAGAGCGAGGGGGTGCCATGTCCGAGCCGGCGGCACCGACCACGGCGGTTACCCGGCCTGCCAAGAGGCTCTCGGCAAGCCGTGAGCGGACCATCCTGCGAGCCGTCTACGAGATACTCGCTGAGTCCGGTTACCAGGGGCTGCACTACGAGGCAGTGGCGACCCGCGCCAGGACGAGCAAGGCCACGCTGTACCGGCACTGGCCCACCAAGGCGGAACTGGTGACCACGGCCATGAGCTTGCGCCCGGCCGAAGACCTGCAGGTGCCGGACACCGGCACGCTGCGTGGCGACCTCCTGGCATACCTCCAGTTGCTCGCCGAGTGGATGGGGGGCGAGCCAGGCGCCGTGATCAGCGGTCTTTTCGTCACCATGCGCAATGATGCCGAGCTGGCGGCGCAGCTGCGCCCCTTGTTGATCCCCGCTGTGCCGCCCGTCCGGGCTGTCTGCGAGCGCGCAGAACGGCGTGGAGAACTCGCCCTGGACCAGGACGTGCGATTCATCGACGAGCTCTGTGCGCCGGCCCTGTTCATGCGCCACGCGCTGCTCGGCCTTCCCCTGGATGAGGAGTTCGTCGAGTATCTGGTCGACGGCGTTGCCATGCCGCTGCTGACCCGCGCCACGTGACGCGGTCTGTCGTCCCGGTCTGCTGCGGCCGCCCTGGGGCAGGCCTCGTTCGTCACGCGATGAGCCTGAGGTGGTGAGGGATGACGAGTCCGGCGGTGCCGAGCACCGTGGTGTGATCGTTGGCCTCGGCGAAGACGATCCGCGTGGGACCGGCCGCGTAGCGCACCGTCACCGGTCCGGTGAGGCTGCGAAAACAGATTGCCGAGTGCGGGGAGACCGGCGTGGCCGTCGTCCGCCGGGTCGGTCGACCTGGGGGGCGGTACGGCCGGCGGTCATCGCCTCGGGTCTGGCCGTATCTCGCCTGCTGGGCCGACATTCCACGGCTGGAGTTCGGTGGACCCCACCGCCGCGATGCCGTTGGTGTTGCTGCGGGTCTTCCTCAGCAGGTGCCGGCCCTGCCGCTGCTTCGGCCGTCAGTCGCGGAACGGGAGCCGGACGGGGCGTCCGGTGCGCCTCGTCCGCTCACCATCTGATCCCGGAGGTGACCGGCGCCCGGTTCCTCGTCGCCGCTGTGCCGAGGCCGACCGCCAGCCGGTTCACATGGTCGGTAGGGCTTGGCCCTGCACAGCCTGGATGTCGAGCTCCACCCGCAGGGTGGTCCCGATCGCTGCGATCCCGGCCGTGACGACCTGGTTGTAGCTCATTGCGAAATCGTCCCGCTTCAGCTCCGCCGTCGCCTTGAACGAGGCCCGTGTCCCGCCCCACGGATCGGGCCCGGTTCCCAAGTAGGCGAGGTCGAGGTCGACCTGCCGGGAGATGCCGCGCAGGGTCAGTTCGCCGTGCACCGACCATCGGTCCTGACCGACCGCGGAGAGTCCCACCGACCGGTAGATGATCTGTGGGAAGTCCTCCACGTTCAGGAAGTCGGCGGACCGCAGGTGCCCGTCCCGCATGCCGTTCCCCGTGTCGATCGACGCGGAGTTGACGATCGCCTCGACCCGTGACTTCTCGACGTCCTGCCCGATTTCGATGCGGCCGGAGAAGTCGGTGAACCGGCCGCGCACGCTGGAGATCCCGAGGTGCTGCGCGACCGCGCCGACCGCGGAGTGCGCCGGGTCGATGGTCCAGGGCCCGGGCGGTGGCAGCTCGGTGCCGCCCTGCCGGGCGAGTACCAAGGTGCCGGCGTCGGCCCGCCCGGAGGCGGTGACCAGCGTCGTGCCGGCCTGCGGCGTGTATCCGACCGCTGTCACGATCACCACGTACGAGCCCGGGGCGAACCGTGCGGCGTCGTGTACCTCGCCCTCGTCGTCGGCCTCGGCCCGCAGCATCTGGGCGCCGGTCATGTCGGTCACTGTGATGACGGCGTGCGGCAGCGCCCAGCCGTCCTTCGTACGAATCCGCGCACTGAGTCCCATGGGGTGGGTACACCTTTCTCGCGCCGCAACCGGCGCCGCTCTCGCGGGTGCTGACCACCCGCGACCAGGGTTCCCCCGTCCTGTCAGGGGCCCTGGTAGTCATGCCTGGCGTGTCAATCCCGGACCGGTGGTGGCAGGCCGTCCCCTGCCGTTCACCACCACCGGGTCCGGGATTCAGTCCGACCGGGCCGGGCGCGCCGCCGCTCTCGGCGCGCCCGGCCCGGCGACCGTCACTCGCCCGGGTGGGAGAGCTCGATGTCGTGGCCGTCCACACCGGACCCGTGCACGGTCAGGTGGGTGGCCTTCGGCGGGTAGCCGGTCGCGAGGACCGTGTACTCGCCGCGGTCCAGGTCGGCGAAGGCGTAGCCGCCGTCCTCCCCGGTGGTTGCGTTGGACACGACATTGCCGACCGCGTCGATGAGCGTGACCCGTGCGTCGTTCAGCGGCCGGCCCGCCGCCGTGACCACGCCCTGCACCTGCGAACCGGAGGACAGCTCGACCTCGGTCCTGGTGACGCCGTGCGCGGCGATCTCGATGGGCAGCGCGATCGGCCGGTAGCCGACCGCGGTCACCGCGAGGGTCAACTGGCCAGGCACCAGCTCGGCGAAGCTGAAAGTGCCGTCCGTGTCGGTCAGTCCGGCGGCGAGCACGTCACCGCGCACGTCGGCCGCGACCACCATGGCGCCGACGACCGGCTTCTTGGGATCGGCCGACCTGACTGTGCCGACCAGGCCGCTGGTGCCGGAGAGCATGATGTCGTACGAGACCGGCTCGTCGCCGACCACGATGGTGGACGCCTGTGGCTGGTAGCCCTCGGCGGAGGCGATGAGCACGTAGCTTCCCGCGCCGGGCGCGTCCACCGTGTACGAACCGTCCGGGTGGGCCACCACGCGGCCCGCCTGCCGCCCGCCCAGCGAGATCAGGGTGACGGCTGCCCGCGGCACCGGCGCCGACTCGGCTCCGATGACGTGGCCGCTGACCGGTGTGCCGCCGGAGGACGGGATCTCGGCCGTGACGCTCGCGGTCGCCGTCGGGACAGCCGTAGTGCGTGGCTGGGCCGTGTCGACGGGCGCGGCCTCGGAGGAAACCGGGCTCGACACCCGCTCGTTGCTGCGGCCGCGGAGGCCGAGTGCCGCGAGGGCGGCGCCCACGAGGGCGAGGATGCCGGTGACCAGGACGGCCGTGTGGACGCCGTTCATGAAGGCGGTGTGGCTGCCCTCCACCACGGCCGCCCTGAGCTGTGCGGGCATCGCGTCGGAGACCGGGGCGACGCCCATCGCGACCGCGTCCTTCGCCTCCTCGAAGCCAGCGGCTGCCGAGTGGGGCACGCCCGCGTCGGTAAGTGAGTCGGTGAGTGTGGAGCTGACCCGGCTGCTGATGATCGAGACGAGCACCGAGGTGCCGAGCGCGCCGCCGATCTGGAGCGAGGTGGCTTGGAGGCCTCCCGCGACACCGCCGTCCTTGACGGGGGCGTTGCCGACGATCGCGTCGGAGGACGCGGACATCACCATGCCGACGCCGAGGCCGAGCGCGGCGAACGGCGGCCACATGGTGGCGTACGAGGAGTCGGCGCTCCATGAGAGCATCGCGAACGCGGCGCCGGCCTGCAGCACCATCCCGAGCGGCATGGTCAGGCGCGCCCCGAACTTCTCGGTGAGCTTCGCGCCGAGCGGCGAGGCCACCATGGAGACGAGGCTGAGCGGCAGGGTGCGCACACCGGACTCGACGGGCGTGAAGCCGCGTACGTTCTGCAGGTACAGCATCACGAAGAAGATCACGCCGAGCAGGACGAAGAAGTTCAGCGCGGTGACGACGGTGCCGATGGTCAGGGCCGGGTTGCGGAACAGTCGCATGGGCAGGAGAGGGTGCGCGACGCGGGTCTCGTACCAGCCGAAGAGGACCAGGACGACGACACCGCCGACGATCGCGCCGAGCGTGCCGGCCGAAGTCCAGCCCCAGGTCTCGCCCTTGACGACGCCGAAGACGACGGCGAGCAGTCCGAGCGCGAGCAGCACGACGCCGGGCACGTCGAACTTCTCGTTTGCGGCGGCCTCGTTCCTGGACTGCGGCAGCACCAGGAGACCGAAGACGAGGGCGATCACGCCGATGGGGGCGTTGATGTAGAAGACGGACTCCCAGTTGACGTGCTCGACGAGCAGCCCGCCGACGATCGGGCCGAGCGCGGTGGAGACGGACGAGATCATCGCCCAGATGCCGACGGCCATGCCGAACTTCTTCGGCGGGAACACGGCGCGCAGGAGTGCGAGGGTGTTGGGCATGAGCATCGCGCCGAAGAGGCCCTGCAGGGCGCGGAAGGCGATGACGCCCTCGATCGAGCCGGCGAGGCCGATCGCGACGGACGCGGCGGTGAATCCGACGACGCCGACGAGGTAGAGGGTGCGGCGCCCGAAGCGGTCGCCGAGCTTGCCGCCGAGGATGAGGGCGGCGGCGAGGGCGAGCAGGTAGGAGTTGGTGACCCACTGGAGTTCGGCGGTGGTGGCGTTCAGGTCGCGGGCGATCTCGGCGTTGGCGATCGAGACGACGGAGCCGTCGAGGCCAACCATGAACAGGCCGAAGGCGACGGCGATCAGCGTCAGCCAGGGGTTGGCGCGAAGACCACGGGGGTGGGGGTCGGATACGGGAGGGGGCGCTGTGGACACAGCGGCGACAGACATGGGTGAGGTGTCCTCGGGACGTGTAGCGCGCAGATGCGGGCGCATGGACATGGGGGGCGGCACAACCCGGCCTGGCCGCAGCGGCGGCAAGGGCACTGGGCGTACGGGGAGCCGGACCGGTCAGGAGGAGCGGTCAGGCGCAGTGGTCGCGCAGGCGCCGGGTGAGAGCCTCGAGGGCGCCGAGTGCCGAGCCGAGGGCCTCGAGGTCGCCGTCGGTGAGGGTACGCAGCGCGGACGCGAGCTGCGCCGCCGCGATGTCCTCGACCTCACTGATGCGCTGACGGGCCTTGGCCGTGACACGCAGGTGCGCGACGCGCCTGTCGGTGTCGTCCTGGTGCCGCTCGAGCAGGCCCGCTTCGGTGAGGCGGGTGACCAGGGCGCTGACGTTGTTCGGCATCATCCGCAGCGCGCCGGCCGCCTTGTGGACGGTGGCGCCGTCGTGCTCGGCGACGTACTGAAGCAGCGCCAGCTGCCGCTCGGGGAGCTTGGGGTAGGGCAGTTGGCCTGCGATGCCCCGTTCGATGGACCGGTTCAGCGCGGGCAGGCACGCCACGAGGCCCGCGGCCACGTGGCCGATGCTCTGGCTCGGGCGAGCCTCGCTGACTCCGGACACGCCCACCAAGCTATATATGAGGAGACACCTATGTCAAAATACTGATTGTCGGGAGAGGCTCACCAACGACACCATCCCGGCTCCATCGACACCCTTCTGGTGCCGGAAGGTGTACCAGCCGACTTGGCCTCCGTCTCGGGCACGCACGACGTACCGGAGGAGCTGACCGGACACCGTCTCCGAGGCACTGGACCCGCTGGGCGCACTGCGCGCGGGCCCGGGAGTACCCCCGTATCAAGGTGGATCCCGACCTTCTCTTCCTCCTGGCCTCTTCGTCACCCGCGCAGGCATCGGCGCGGGCACGGCCCTGGCCCCGGCCATCGTCGAGAACGACTACGGCACCTATGTCGCCCGCAGGGTCGCCCGGCGGATGGTCGTCTTCCTGCAACGTCCTGGTGGCCAGGCCCAGTTCAGCATCTGGTCCGAGGGGGGTGCTCCCGCCGGCCATCGGCGGCAAGGACGTCTTCGCGCAGCTCGGTATCTGGCTTGCGGCGACCGAGCGCATCGTGGTCGGTTCCGGCATCGCCAACATGTGGGCACGACCCGGGCGAACCATGCACGGCGCCGCGGCCGTGCTGGCCGACGGCTATCCCGGGCGTTTCGTGCTCGGCATCGGCACCGGCAAAGCGGATCAGGCGGCCGCAGTCGGCCTGCGTTACGACCGGCCGCTGGCTCAACTGCGCAGCTACCTCGACCGCCCTTGACCATCGCACCGCCTCCGGACGCGCAGTACCCCCGGCTGCTGGCGGGGGTGGGGCCGAAGATGCTCGCGCTGGCCGGCGAGCGCGCCGATGGCGCGCTGCCCGCGGCGGTGCCGCCCGAACAGATCGCCGCCGCCAGGGAGACCCTCGGTCCGGACAAGCTGCTGATCCAGATGCTGGCGACCGTGCCCGACACCGATCGGCAGCGTGCGCGGGACATCGCCCGCACGATCGTGCGGTCCATCATCAAACGCGCCGAATCACAGTACGTATACAGTCTCGGTCGACTGGGGTTCACCGACGCCTGCCAGGACCAGGCGGCCCGTCGGTGCGACCCGGGAGGCGAGCGCGGGCGTCCACTTGCCGAAGGTCGAGGCGTCCAGGGTGTCGTGCGCGAGGGGTGCGAACTCGTCCGTCAGTCGCCAGAGAGGGGCGTCGGCCGGCTGGAGCGCGAAGGGCCAGCGGTCGTAGTAGGCGCGCCAGGCGCCGGTGGGCTGCGCGGGGGCGATGAAGCGGGTGAAGGTGACACGTTCGCCGACGGCCGGCAGCAGGCGTCGTACGCCTGCCGCCGCCTCGGTGTAGCGGGGAGCCGCCCAGGGGCTCGCGGGGTCGGCGAAGACGTCCTGCATGTCGATGACGGCAAGCCAGCCGGTTGTCATACGGTCACCGCCCCCTCCTGTGCGCGGACGCGGTCGCGGCCCAGGGGCAGGGTGCCGAGGAAGCCGGGGGCGGCGGCACTGGCGGCCAGGGTGAGCAGCAGCGGGAGGGCGGGTACCTCGCCGTTGCGGTGGTCGGGGGGCGGTGGAGATGGAGCGGTCGGTCCGCTGTCGTGTCGGCTCGGTGTTTACCTGGGACCGCGTGAACCGGAGGTGACCACGAGGATTCGTGTGTCGAGGGACGGCGGCGCCACACGCTCAGCGTCGCTTGACTGCCTCTGGGTGGCCCTCGAGTGCGGGACGCTTCAGGATGTGCCCACGTCAGCCGTCAACGGAAGGACAGTGGCGAAGCGGTTGCGGCAGCAGGCGGAGGCTCTGCGCCGGCTGCTCCCGAGGCTGTTGACCTCGGAGGTTGATGATGCGGTTCGTCGCTGTCAAGGGCGGTTGCTGCCCGAGGGATGAGGTGCGGTTCAGGTTGCCTGAGTGATGGGGCGGCCTCCCCGTCGGACGCCTCTCTCACTGCGTACGCGGGGGCGCGTTCGCGGCGTTGGGCGGCGAGCAGGTATGCCGGCGATCATCGAGGTCGGCGGTCGCACTTCAGTACATGAGAGTCAATCACCAAAGCGTGCAACCGTATGAACCCTCACATATGTCTCATACTGTGACCACCAGTCCCCGACGTCTCATAAGGGGGCGTCATGTACACCCGCCATCGCCTCATGGCCATCACCGCGAGCGCACTCCTGCTGGCCGGCACCGCGGCGTCGGCCTCTGCCGCCGCCACGTCCCCGGCACCGTCCACGAGTCTGATCGTCAACGCGAGGATCGCCGGTCACTGCTCCTTCGACCGGGTCGTCATCGCTGTGAAGGGCAAACTGCCGCCGACCACCGTCACGCGTGTCAAGGAACTCCGCTACGACAGCTCGGGGAAGAAGGTCCCGCTGGCCGGGAAGCACTTCCTGGAGATCAAGCTCTCCCCAGCCGCAGCCCACAACAACGCGGGCAGGAACGTCTACAAAGGCCCGCGCCTGATCAAGCTGAGTCTGCCGAAACTCAAGGGCTTCGCACTGACCGGCGACTTCGAGGGCGTCGTCACCTTCGGGGCCGCGTTCGACAGCAAGCCCTCCTACACGACGAAGCAGCTACACCGCCCCGAGCGCTTCGTCCTCGACATCGCCCACCACAACACCTGCCGTTCCTCGCACTGAGGTGCCTTGACGGATCCTGGGGTCGCGCACCGCCTCGCACGAGGGCGGCACCGGCAAAGATCATCCTCGACTTGGAGCGCAAGTACGTCAGGGATTTCGCCGGGAGGGGCGTCGTGGTGGGAGCGTGTGCGGCAGCTACGAGTCCCGGCGCCGACTACTACGTGGGGGAGGCGAGGCAATGGCCTGTTCGACCAGGGCCCGGATTTTCGCGTGGGAGCGGTTGACTGCCTGCTGGCCCTTGGACAGGTTTTCCCACCTGCCTCGGTAGGGGACTCGAACCGTGCCTCCGGCACCGCGGTATCCCTTGTCGGCCCAGCAGGGGATGCCGGCCTCGGAGAGTGCATCGATGATGCCGTTCTCGCGGGCCGCCCGGATGTCGTGTACGGCCCCGGGCAAGGCTGGTGAGGCCCACAGGAGACGACCCTTAGGATCGGCGATGACCTGCACGTTCATGCCGTGCTTCTGGTGTTTGCCAGAGCAGAAGGGCCGGTCGGCGGCGATCCGGTCGATCGGCAGCAACGTCCCGTCCAGAATCACGAATGCCTTCGTCGACGCGGTCTTGACGGCTTCCGCGATGGTGGGCGCAAGAGCGGCCAGGACCTCGACGGCTTCCGTGACGTAGCGGTAGACGGTGGTGGTACCGACACCGAAACCGGCTGCGAGCTGGGCGTAGGTGTGTCCACTGCGCAGGTGGGCGAGGGCGAGCAGGGCCTGGCGGCCCGCGCTGAGGCGCCGCCATCGGGTGCCGAGGGCGCGGCGGTGCTCTCGCAGACGGGCGGAGAGGAAGCGGAGGGCGGAGCTGGACACGTCGATGCCGGACGGGTAAACAAGCACGCGAAGCCTCTGGTGGAGACGGTTCTCTTGGTCGAAAACCCATCTACCAGGGGCTTCACTTGCCTGTCAGCTTAACTGCAAAGCCCGCTTGCCAGGCTGAAAGGGTCAGCGTGCAGGCCACAATTGAGGAGTCGAGTTGTTACGTTGCGAGGCGGTCGGCAAGCGTTACGGCGGAGGACGGTGGGTCCTCAGCGACGTGGACATGCAGGTCTCGACCGGAGACGTCCTCGCGGTGGTGGGTACCAACGGCTCGGGGAAGTCAACCTTGCTGAGGATCCTCGTCGGACTGACGCAGCCCACCTCCGGGACCGTGTCGGGCCGACCACCACACATCGGTTACGTACCGGACCGCTTCACCGCCCATGACCGCATCTCGGCCATCTCCTACCTCACCCACATTGGGCGTATCCGTGGCATGTCAGCCTCCGCCGCCCGTGCCCGAGGAAATCACCTGCTGGAGCGGCTGTCCCTGGTGGGCGGGCGGAACGCGTCGTTGCGCACGCTGTCGAAGGGCAACGCGCAGAAGGTGGCGCTCGCCCAGGCCCTGCTTGTTCAGCCCGACCTGCTGGTCCTCGACGAACCCTGGTCAGGTCTGGACGCCTCGGCCCACGGTGTCCTCGCCGAGTTGATCGCCGAAGTGGCTGCGCGGGGCGGGGCGGCGTTCTTCACCGACCACCGCGAGGCGATCAACGAGACGCACGCCAGCGGCGCCTACGTCATCAGCGACGGCCGGGTCACCTGGCGCGGCGGCCGGCACGCCGGGAGGCGCGCCTTGATGATCGAGTTGGTCCTGACCGTGCCACCCACCGACATCATGCCGGTCGAGGTGGACTGGTCCGCGTTACCGGGCGTCGTGGACACCGTCCAGCGCGATGGGGAGGTTGTCCTGCGGGTAGCCCGGAAGTACTCGGACGCCGTGCTGCTGACGGCGCTGCAGCATCGGTGGTCAGTGGTGAGCCTGGCCGGGACTGCGGACAAACACGGTTCCCGGGTCGACGCGAGGAGGACCGCTCAGTGATCGCCCTGGTCCGCTACATGTTTTCGGTGCTACTGCTCTCCCAGCGCTACCTCGCGCCGCTGCTGCTGTTTCTCGGTCTGGTGGCCGTGCTGACCAGCAGCGACACCGGCCCGCTCACCGCGACCTACGCCTCGGTGGCCGGGGCCATGCTGCTGTGCTCGGTCTGGCTGACCATGGCACTGATCGGTCTCGAGGACGAGCCACACCGCTCGATCGTCGTCGTCAGCACCGGCAGCCATCTACGCGTCCTGCTCGCAACGGCTGGGACAGCAGCTGTGTGGTGCCTGCTGCTGACGGCTGCCGGTCTGGTGCTGCCGCTGATGTTCGGGCCCCACACACCCGGCCTTGTGGACCTGGTGCTGGGGACCGAGGCCCAACTTACCTGCGCCTTCACCGGCATCGCGATCGGACTGGTCAGCTCGCGGCTGGTGTTCCGGCGGCAGGGCTACGCACTTGTCCTAGCCCTGATGCTCCTGCTGGCCGCGCTGCTGGGCAAAAGCGTCTCACCGGTCAACGTCATGCTCACTCACCTGCAGAACACACCGGACTCGACGGCTGCCCTGGTGCCCACGAGCTTCCTGCTTGCCACCGCCGCGGGCTTATTGGGGGCCGCAATAGCTATCACACAGTCGATCTCCCGCAAAAAGGCATGAGTCCTACGGCAGTGTGCCCGCACCGGCGCAGGCGGCGCAGCACCGTTCAGCAGGACGGATGCCTCCCGCTCTCCTGGCCCCTTCGGCGCTCATGGACCCCAAGCAGCTGCCGATCGACCAACGGTACGCACGCAAACGGGTGTCAACGGTCATTGAGATGCCCAGGTGGGTGGCCGTTGGGTGTCCAGGCTGGTGGCCATCAGAAACCCAGGTGCGTGGCCAGTGGTGTTCCTGGGGGCGGGGGTCAGTTCAGGGGGACCACTCCCTTCCCGGCGAGGGCCTCGGCGAGGCGATGCGAGTCGCCGGTGGTGGTCACGAGGTGAGCGTGGTGCATCAGGCGGTCGGTGCTCGCGCCCGCGAGAGTCTGGTCCGAGCCGACCAGCCTCTCCTCGCCCAGCGCGAGCGCGAGCGGCTCGACGGGCAGGACATGCAGCGTGGTGCGTTCGACGTCCAGACGGCTCGCGGGTATCTGCCCGGTCGCCCGGTGACGGCGCGAGTTCACCGCATCGCACCAGGTCAGGCAGGCATCGGCGAGCTCGGCGAAGGTGTCGTAGGCGGACAGCAGGTTCGCGTTGGTGGGCACCAGGTCTGCCTTCGCGATGCGGACCGTGGCCTCCGCACCACCCTTCGACTCGGGGTCGTAGGGCACGCAACTGACCACCTGGCAGCCGTAATGCCGGCCCGCGGCAACCATCTGCGGATGACGTACCGGGATCCCGGCGATGTGCTCGACGGTGACCGTCTTCGCATTGTCGGTCAGCACATACGTCGGCGCCCCGCCGATCCGCCTGAGCGTGGTGTCCAGGCAGGCCACCAGCGTGCCCAACGTGCAGTCCCAGACCGGGATCACCACCCTGAACCGCGACCAGGACAGCCATGCACAGAACAGCCAGGTCCGCCGGCCGCCGATGCGCGGACCCTCGCCCCAGTCGAACTGCAGCCACCGGCCCGGCTCGGGAATCCGCGGCCGGTACGTCCGGCGCTTGCCCGCCTTCCACGCGGTCTTCGCCGCGTTCACCGCCCGTCTCGTCGAGCGTGCGCTGCCCCGGTAGCCCATCTTCACGAGCTTCTCGTGGACCACATCGGCGCGGATCGTCGCCTTCGACTGCTCGACCCACTCCTCGACCTTCTCCAGGAACGCGTCGATCATCTTCGGCCGCGGCTCTCGCTCATAGGGATTGCGCCCGCCGTTGCGGGCCTCGACATACCGCTTGACCGTCTTCGGGTCGTGCCCCGCCAGGGCCGCCGCCGACCAGACCGTGCCCGTCAGGTCGTACGCCTCAAGGATTTCCATAATCTCCGTGTCAGACTTCGTCACAGGACCTCTCCGGCCGGTAGCTGATGCGTGCAAACACCAGCAAACGGTCGGAGGGGTCTCCTCCAGTTAAGGAAGTGATCAGGAACACCACTGGTCAGACGGCCATCCACCTGGAATTTCGGTGGCCATCAGCCTGGACTCGGCTGGCCGCACATCTGGACTTTGCCACGGCCGCCGTCAACGGGCGGTATTGAAATACTCATAAGTCAGGTTGGGAAACGCTCAGTCAGCCCACTGCACTCACCCAAACCGCCTCTGAACAGGGAAAACGGATCTCACCGGTCTGGAAATGCGGCAGTTCACCGCTCAAGGGCAGCGGACTTGCTCCGCAGACCTCTATTTCGCCATGCTCGCGCACCAGCCGGTCTCGATCGTGAACCAGAAGACCTGCGACACGGTGCTGACGCGGCGAGGGGCCGCCGGGGGTGTACCGGCGGGGATAGCGGAACCAGCGAGACCACAGGGGGTGGCATGCGCATCATCGGTGTTCACGGAGTTGGACAGGGCAGGACCAACGAGATCCGCCTCGCATACGACCGGGGCAAGGCGATCACACCTAGCCCGGGGCGCCGGCCGGACGCCGCCAGGGCCGTGGTCCCCACGCTGACGGTTCCGCACTACACGACCTCTCAGGACTGGAATCCGTTCGACTCATCCACGGACTTCTCCGTACCTAGCTCTTCGACTGGGCCTGGTTGACGCTCCTCTTGCCGAAGGAATTCCTTGGCATCGGGGACAACAGCCCCAATCCTCCGTAGTCGGATCCGGATCTCACTCGCGCGTGCATGACCCGCTTGCCTTCAAGGCCTTGCACGCAGACGCGAGCGCTGTTGGGGGAGTGGAGCCGAGCGGCCTGCCGGAGATGAGCGGACGCGAAGCCCTGAGCGCCGAGCTGAGCACTCTCGGCATCGACGTCTCCAAGCGCCTGATGGAGCACCATCACCGGTTGCTGCGCGAGATCGGCGCGACCGACGCGGCCCACCTGGCCGGACTGCGCGCCGGTCAGCAGGTCCTCGTCG
>NZ_JBVIJX010000035.1:0-50437 GCF_055581185.1 Streptomyces sp. NPDC031474 | reverse complement strand
CTGGGCACCATGGAACTCACCGCCTCCCGCGCCCAGGTCAGCCTCGAAGAACTCACCAACCACATGGCCGGCGGCGCCGAACTCGCAGCCCTCAAGCACGAGCTGTCCCAGGTCCGCGGCGTCGACGTGGAAGAGCTCCCGGAGGCCAAGGACCTCACCGCTCCCGTGGCGGGCCCGGCGGAGGGGACGCCCTGACATGGCAGACGTTCTCGACCGCATCCGCATCGGCTCGGCCCCCGACTCCTGGGGCGTGTGGTTCCCCGACGACCCCCGACAGGTGCCCTGGGAACGCTTCCTGGACGAGGTCGCCGAGGCCGGCTACTCCTGGATCGAGCTCGGCCCCTACGGCTATCTGCCGACCGACCCGGTCCGCCTCACCGACGAGGTGGCCAGGCGGGGGCTGAGCGTCTCGGCGGGCACGGTCTTCACCGGCCTGCACCGCGGCCCGTCCGTGTGGGAGTCCACCTGGGCGCACGTGAGTCAAGTGGCGGCGCTCACCCAGGCGATGGGCGCCCGGCATCTCGTCGTCATCCCGTCCTTCTGGCGGGACGACAAGACGGCCGAGATCCTGGAGCCGCCGGAGCTGACGGGCGAACAGTGGGCCCATCTCACCAAGGGCATGGAGCGGCTCGGCCACGAGGTGAAGGAGACGTACGGCCTGGACCTCGTCGTCCATCCGCACGCCGACACGCACCTCGACACCGAGCCCCATGTGGAACGCTTCCTCGACTCCACCGACAGCGAACTGGTCAACCTCTGCCTGGACACCGGCCACTACGCCTACTGCGGCGGCGACAGCGTCCAGTTGATCGAGACCTACGGCGAACGCATCGGCTACCTCCACCTCAAGCAGGTCGACCCGGAGATCCTCGCCGACGTCGTCCGCGACGAGGTGCCGTTCGGGCCCGCCGTCCAGCGCGGGGTGATGTGCGAACCGCCGTCCGGTGTACCGGAGTTGGAGCCGGTGCTGGTCGCGGCGCAGCGGCTGGGCGTGGAGCTGTTCGCGATCGTCGAGCAGGACATGTACCCGTGCGAGCCGGACGCCCCGCTGCCGATCGCCGTGCGCACCCGGAAGTTCCTGCGGTCCTGCGGGGCGTGAGCGGTCGCCGGCCGGGCGCGTGGCGCCGTCGCCGACGGGCGGCGGCGCGCCCGCGCTCGTATGGTGGTGGTGATGGGCCGCATGCGGCCCGTGCCCCCTTGGTGCGGCTGTGCGGCGCAAACCTCCTCATGCGGGAGAGGGCCGATGACACACCCGTACATGCGACTGCGCCAGGGGATCGTCGTCGCCACCACGGTGGGGGCGTTGGTGGTGCCGACCGCGGGCGGGGCGACGGCACTGCCGTCCTCGGCCGCCGAGACCGCCACCACCGCCGGACCACCCTCGCCGTCCTCTTCCGGGGACGGCGTCGTCGCACTCACCCCCGCCGTGCGGCAGCAGGTCGACGCGGCCGTCCAGCGGGTCATGAAGCAGGCGAACGTGCCCGGGGTGAGCGTCGGCATCTGGACGCCCGACAAGGGCCATTACGTGAAGTCCTTCGGCGTCAGCGACAAGAGCACCGGCCAGAAGATGACCCCGGACCTCTTCGTGCGGATCGGCAGCGAGACCAAGACGTTCACCGTCACGGCCGTCCTCCAGCTGGTCGACGAGGGGAAGATCGGCCTCGACGACCCCATCGGGAAGTACATCGACGGCGTGCCCAACGGTGACAGGATCACCCTGCGGCAGCTGGCCGGCATGCGCAGCGGACTGTTCAACTACTCCGCCGACCCGGGCTTCTACAAGGCCCTGACGACCGATCCCAAGCGGCCGTTCACTCCGCAGCAGTTGCTCGACTACTCCTTCAAGCACCCCGTGCTCTTCCAGCCGGGCGAGAAGTTCTACTACTGCAACACCAACCTGATCCTGCTCGGCCTGGTCGTGGAGAAGATGAGCGGCGCGCCTCTCAACGACTACATCCACGACCACATCCTGGATCCCGCCGGTTTGCACGACACCCTGTTCCCGACCGGCAACGAGTTCCCGACCCCGCACTCCCAGGGTTACACGAACCAGACAGCGACCGGGAAGGTCGAGGACTCGGCCGACTGGAACCCCTCCTGGGGCTGGGCCGCCGGCGCGATGATCTCCACGCTGGACGACCTGCGGATCTGGGCGCGCACCGTGGCCACCGGCGTCCTGCCCGACGGCCACCGGATGGTCAGCGCCGCCACCCAGAAGCAGCGCCTGATCACACCGGCCACCCCCATCCCGGGCGCCGGATACGGTCTCGGCATCTTCAACGTGCAGGGCTGGATCGGCCACAACGGCTCGCTGCCCGGCTACGAGACCCTGACGATCTATCTGCCGTCGGCGCGGGCGACCCTCGTCGTCGTGCTGAACACCGACATCAACTACCAGAACCAGGAGCCGAGCACCCTGTTCGGCGACGCGATCACGACGATCGTCTCCCCGAACCACGTCTTCAACCTGCCGGCGGAACCGGCGGCGCACTGAGAACGTTCGGACAAGTGCAAGGTGTGGAGCAGGAAAAGGGGAGGGTGAGATGCACGAGGACGACAAGCCCGACACCACGGAGGCCCAGCGCCGGGCCCGGTTCGGCGCGCTGCCGGAGCGGATCAGCCCGCAGGACATGGTGGAGGAACAGCCCGCCGTGGCGAAGGACCCGTCGCGCGACCACTTCGACCCCGACGAAGTGGCCGTTCGCTACGGCCTGTGAGAGCCGTTCGCCGCGGCCGGTGAGCGTGGCGAAGGGCGACCGGGAACAGCGTGCCCCGGTCGCCCTTCGCCGCGGGCTCAGGAGGTCCGCACCTCCGCGATCGTCACCGGCCGGTGCTCGTGCAGGGACAGCGTGCAGGCGTCCGCGATCCAGCCCGCCTCCAGGGCGTCCTCGATCGTGCAGGGAGAGGGGCGGGAGCCGGCCACGACCTCGGTGAACGCGGTCAGTTCGGCGCGGTAGGCGGCGGTGAAGCGGTCCATGAAGAAGTCGTGCGGGGTGCCGGCCGGGAAGGTCACCCCGGGCTCCACCGAGCGCAGCGGCAGCTTGTCCTCCAGGCCCACGGCGATCGAGTCCGCGAACCCGTGGATCTCCATCCGCACGTCGTAACCGCGGGCGTTGTGGCGGGAGTTGGAGACCACGGCGATCGTGCCGTCGTCGAGGGTGAGGATCGCGCCGGTGGTGTCGGCGTCGCCCGCCTCCTTGATGTAGTCGGCGCCCCGGTTGCCGCCGACCGCGTACACCTCGGTCACCTCGCGGCCCGTGACCCAGCGGATGATGTCGAAGTCGTGCACGGAACAGTCCCGGAAGATGCCCCCGGACGCGGCGATGTACGCGGCGGGCGGCGGGGCCGGGTCCAGCGTGGTGGAGCGGACCGTGTGCAGCTTGCCCAGTTCGCCGGCCTGCACCGCCGCCCGCGCGGCGACGAAGCCTGCGTCGAAGCGACGGTTGTAGCCGATCTGGATGGGGACGGCGGAGCCCTGGACGGCCTTGAGGACGGCCACGCCCTCGCTCATCGTCCTGGCGACGGGCTTCTCGCAGAAGACGGGGACGCCCGCCTCGACGGCGGCCAGGATCAGGCCCGGGTGGGCGTCGGTCGCCGCGGCGATCACGACACCGTCCACGCCGGCGGCCAGCACGGCCTCGGGGGAGTCCGCGACCTCGGCGCCGAACCGCTCGGCCGCGTTCTTGGCGGCCTCCGCGAACGGGTCGGCGACGACGAGCGACTCGACGGCGTCGAGTCCGGAGAGGGTCTCGGCGTGGAAGGCGCCGATGCGGCCGAGGCCGAGGATTCCGATGCGCATGGGGGTCACAGCTCCTAGCGAGTCGTACAGAGGCATTACGGGGGGACGGGGGAGAAGCGGGGCTAGTCGAGTCCGCCGAGCACGTTCTGGTCCCAGTCGATCACCGAACCGGTGACCACGCCCGACCGGTCGGACAGCAGGAAGACCACGAAGTCGGCGATCTCGTCCGGCTGGCCCAGCTTGCCCATGGGCAGCCGGGCCGCGGCCTGCTCGCGCCAGTCGTCCCCGGCGCCGTGGAAGGACCTCTGGGTCGCGTCCTCGCCCTCGGTGGCCGTCCAGCCGATGTTCAGGCCGTTGATCCGGACCCGGTCGAAGCGGTGGGCGTGCGCGGCGTTGCGGGTCAGACCGACCAGTCCGGCCTTGGCTGCGACGTACGGCGCGAGGAACGGCTGACCGCCGTGCGCCGAGGAGGTGATGATGTTGACGATCGTGCCGGGCGCCTGGCGGGCCAGCATGTCCGCCACCGCAGCCTGCATGGCGAAGAACGGCGCCTTCAGGTTGATCGCGATGTGCTGGTCGAACAGCTCGGGCGTGGTGTCGAGGAGCGTCCCCCGCGACGTGAGCCCGGCCGAGTTCACCAGGCAGTCGACCCGGCCGTACGCGGCGACCGTCTCGGCCACCGACGTCTTCGCCTGCTCTGCGTCCGCCAGGTCGGCCCGCACGAAGAGCGCCTTGCCACCCGCCGCGGTCAGCTCCGCCACCAGGGCCTCGCCCGGTTCCGGTCGCCGTCCGGTGACGGCGACGAGCGCGCCCTCACGGACCGCGGCCCGCGCGATGGCCGCGCCGACGCCCTGGCTGCCGCCGTTGACGAGGACGACCTTGTCGTTGAGAAGTCCCATGTGCAGAGGTTCCTTTCAGCTGGTGCGCCGCATGGCGCCGGCCCGCAGCTCCTCGCGGAGCGCCTGCGGGGTCCACTCCTCGCGCACCGCACGCCGGACCACGTCCGCCTGCGAGGGCGGGGCCAGGCCGTCGACGGGCGGGTCGCTGTCGAGGTTGGTGGGGAAGGGGTAGCCCTCGGCGCTCGCCGCGATCACGTGCTCCAGCCACTCCTCGCCGGCGCCCTGTGCCCGGCGCTTCAGCAGCACGGGGAAGACCGCGTTCGCCACCGCCTCCCGGTCCACGGTCTCCATCGCCCGCCCGAAGGCCGAGGACACCTGGAGCAGGTTGGCCATCCGGCGTACGCCTGCGGTGCGGTTGGTGCCGGCGGCGTGCAGGACGGCCGGGTTGAAGAAGGCCGCGTCGCCCTTCGCCAGGGGCAGTTGGACGTGGTGGCCGTCGAAGTACTCCTGGAACTGCGGCAGCCGCCACGCCAGATAGCCGGGCTCGAAGGACTGCGAGTACGGCAGGTACAGCGTGGGACCGGACTCCACCGGCATGTCGCAGTGTGCGACCGCACCCTGGAGCGTGAGCACCGGGGAGAGCCGGTGGACGTGCGCCGGGTAGGCGGCGGCCGCGTCGTCGGAGAGGAACCCGAGGTGGTAGTCGCGGTGCGGGCGCTGCGCCGCGCCGCCCGGGTTCACCACGTTGACCTGGGAGGTCACCTGGTAGCCGGGGCCGAGCCAGGCCCGGGAGACCAGCGCGAGGACGTCGTTGGCGTAGTACTCGGCGAATGCCTCCGGGTCGTACAGGGCGGCCTTCTCCAGGGCGTTCCAGACGCGGTCGTTGGCGCCGGGCTTCGCGAAGTGGTCGCCGGCGGTCGCACCCGAGGCATGCTGCTCGGCGATGAGCGCGTCGAAGACGGCGCTGGTCCGGTCGACGACCGCCGGATCGGGGAACGCGCCCCGGAAGACGACGACACCGGGGCCGTCGGTCAGGGCCCGCACCAGCTCGGCGCGCACCGCGCGGTCCGCTCCGCCGGCGCGCAGCCGCTCACTGTCGTAGACGAGGACGTTCTTCTCGACGGCGGTGGCGTGCGGGAAGTCGGTGAGGTCGGTTTCGCGCTCGACGAGCGGGCGGAAGACGTCGAGGTCGCAGTCCTGCTCGGTCAGCCAGACGCGGTCCCCGGCATGGCCCTGCGCGGAGGTGAAGGACATCCTTGTCCCTTCGATGACAATGGCGGCTCAGCGCTGCCATTCTTGTCATGACAAAACCATCGAGCAACCAGCAGACAGCCATCAAAAACCCCTCAAGCAGACCTCCCGGCGAACCGTCCGGCAGACCTCCCAGGAGCCTTCCGTGGGCCACCCCTTCCCCATCCGTGAGATCGCACGTCAGGCGGGTCTCAGCGAGGCCACCGTCGACCGGGTTCTCAACGGCAGGGGAGGGGTGCGCGAGTCCACCGCGCAGGAGGTCCAGCGGGCCATCGCCGACCTCGACCGTCAGCGCACCCAGGTCAGACTCGTCGGCCGAACCTTCATGGTCGACATCGTGATGCAGGCGCCGGAGCGCTTCACCACCGCCGTCCGGGCCGCCCTGGAGGCCGAGCTGCCGTCCCTGCACCCGGCCGTGCTGCGCTCCCGCTTCCACTTCCGGGAGACCGGCCCGGTCCAGGAGCAGGTCGCGACCCTGGACCGGATAGCCCGGCGCGGTTCCCAGGGGGTGATCCTGAAGGCCCCGGACGTCCCCGACATCACCGCCGCCGTCGGCCGGCTGGTCGCCGCCGGCATCCCGGTCGTCACCCTCGTCACTGACCTGCCCGCCAGCGCCCGCCTCGCCTACGTCGGCATCGACGACCGGGCCGCAGGCGCCACCGCCGCCTACCTCATGGGCCAGTGGCTCGGCGACCGGCCCGGCAATGTGCTCACGAGCCTGAGCAGCGGGTTCTTCCGCAACGAGGAGGAGCGCGAGATGGGCTTCCGCAGCGTGATGCGGGCCCGTCATCCCGAGCGCGCACTCGTCGAGATCACCGAGGGACAGGGGCTGGACGCCACCCAGTACGACCTCGTCCGGGCCGCGCTGGAACGCGATCCGGACATCCGCGCCGTCTACTCCATCGGCGGCGGCAACATCGCCGCCCTGCGCGCCTTCGCCGACCTCGGCCGGGAGTGCGCGGTGTTCGTCGCGCACGACCTCGACCACGACAACACGCGGCTGCTGCGCGAGCACCGGCTGTCCGCGGTCCTCCACCACGACCTGCGCCACGATGTGCGCGAGGCCTGTCACACGGTGATGCGGGCCCACGGCGCGCTGCCGCCGTCCGGGCCCCTGCTGCCGTCGGCGATCCAGGTGGTCACCCCGTACAACATGCCGCCCCAGGCGGCGGCCGGCTGACGCGGGCCGCCACCTGGGGCGCGGGCTGTGCACTGCGCGGTGCTGCTCTGTGCGGTGCTGTCTTGCGCGGTGCTGCACTGCTCAGTGCTGCAGTGCCGGCGCCTTGGCGGTCGGGGTGACGCGGGCCGCGCTGCGGTACGTCGAGACGCCCACGGCCAGCAGCCAGTAGCTGAGGACGGCCCCCATCAGCGCGGTCGTGCCCCAGCCGTTCGCCGCGTAGAAGAACGCGGGGTCGTTGCCGAAGAACAGCGACGGCACGAACGCCAGGTTGATCCCGGCCAGAACGTACGCCGAGCGGCCGGTCCAGCGCGGCAGCAGGCGGGTCCGGGAGACGGCGTACCCGAGGGAGGTCAGGAACAGCGCCAGCATGAGGCGGGAGATCGACCCGTACAGGATGTAGGTGCCGCTGACGTCGATGGTCGGGTCGATCGGATGGTCGACGGCGATGACCGCGCCGGCCTCCAGGCCCATCGAGACCAGGGTGACGGTGGCGTAGACGAGGCCGGTGGAGAAGGCGATCGAGCCGACCCACTCATGGTCGGGGGCGACCCGCCTCACCAGTTCGCGGAACGCCGTCACGAACACCACCAGGCAGGCCAGCGCGACGATTCCGATGAGCAGCCGGGACAGCACGTTGCCGTCCGGCGGCGGGCCGTCGTAGACGAAGTACAGCGGCACCTGGACGATGAGGGCGACCGCGGCGGCGACGGCGGCGAGGCCGGTCAGTCGGCGGGCGATGACTTCGGACATGGGGTCCCCCGAGTTCTCGGTGTGGCGGAATCGGTGTCGGCGTCCGGGTGTTCGTGCGCTCGTTCGTCGACCCTTGAAGCCTGCCGTTTCCGGGGCGCGCGGTCCCTGGGCCTGAGGACCGGACCGGGGGTGTTCCCAGGGCCACCCCTACGGGTGGACGTCCACCCAGGAGCGGCTCAGGGCGGAGTGGGTCATCGCCTCCAGCACGGTCGCGCTGTGCACCGCGTCCGCGAGCGTCGCCCCGTGCGGGGCGCCCTCGGCGATCGAGCGCAGGAAGCGGTACGCCTCCACGACCTTCAGGTCGTCGTAGCCCATGGCGTTCGCCGCGCCCGGCTGGAACGCGCCGAACTCGCCGTCGCCCGGCCCGACGTACACCGTGCTGACCGGCTGGTCCTGATACGTCGTGCCACGGCTGACGCCCAGTTCGTTCATCCTCCTGAAGTCCCAGAACACCGCGCCCTTGGTGCCATGCACCTCGAAGCCGTAGTTGTTCTGCTCACCGACCGAGACCCGGCAGGCCTCCAGCACACCCCGCGCGCCGGAGGCGAAGCGCAGCAGACAGGTGACGTAGTCCTCGTTCTCGACCGGGCCGAGCTCGCCGCCGGCGGCGCGGCTGTGGCCCGCCGTCGCCCCGGTCGGGCGGGCCCGCTCGGGCACGAAGACCGCGGTGTCGGCCGTCAGGGACGTGATGTCGCCGAGCAGGAAGCGGGCCAGGTCGACGCCGTGCGAGGCCAGGTCGCCCAGTACTCCGCTGCCGCCCCGCTCCCGCTCGTACCGCCAGGTCAGGGCGCCGTCCGGGTGGGCCGCGTAGTCGCTGAAGAGACGGATGCGGACATGGGTGACCGTGCCGAGGTCACCGGAGGCGATCAGGTCGCGGTCCGTCTCCACGGCGGGCGCGTTGCGGTAGTTGAAGCCGACCGTGCCCTGGACGCCTGCCTTGGCCACCGCGTCCGCCACGGCCCGGGCGTCCCCCGGGGTGAGGCCCACCGGCTTCTCGATCCAGATGTGCTTGCCGGCCTCGGCCATCGCGACACCGATCTCGCGGTGCAGGAAGTTCGGCGCGGTGATGCTCACGGCCCGCACCCTGGGGTCGGCGGCCACCTCGCGCCAGTCCCGGGTGGTGGCGGCGAAGCCGAACTGGTCGGCGGCCTCCTCCGCCCGGCCGGGCACCTCCTCGGCGACGGTCACGAGCTCCGGAGGCAGGGCCAGCCGTGGATAGTGGTGCCGGACGCGGGCGTACGCCTGGGTGTGCACCCGGCCCATCCAGCCGAACCCGACGACGGCGACGCCGATCGAACCCCAGTCCACCGGACCCACCGGACCCACCGGACCTGCCGACTCCGCCGGACCTGCCGACTCCGCTGAACCCACCGAACTCACCATGACAGCCCCTCTTTGGACCGGTCCATTTACTGTCCACGCCACCCTGGGGGCGGTTCGCCGGGGGTGTCAAGCCCTTCGGGATCCTTTGACAACCGCTCAGCTGCATGGAACGGTCCACACCATGAGGCCGCCGACCATCCGTGACGTCGCCGACCGGGCCGGAGTGTCCAAGTCGCTGGTCTCCCTCGTGCTGCGCGGCTCCGGTCAGGTGCGCGCCGAGAAGCGGGAGGCCGTCCTGCGGGCCGTGCGCGAGCTGGGCTACCGGCCCAACGCGGCCGCCCGCAGCCTCAGCGAGCAGCGCACCCGCACGATCGGCGTCCTCCTGCACGACCTGCGCAACCCCTGGTACGTCGATCTTCTGGACGGCCTCAACTCGCTGCTGCACGCCGCCGGTCTGCACATGCTGCTCGCGGACGCCCGGCTGAACCGCCGCGTCGGGCAGGACCCGGCCGGTCCCTTCCTCGAACTCGGCGCCGACGGCCTGGTCGTGGTGGGGACGCTGCCCGACCCGGCGGCGCTGGGCGCGGTCGCCGAGCGGATTCCGGTCGTCGTCGCGGGCGCCCGGGAGCCCGTCCCGGCCGGGGTCGACGTGGTCGCGGGCGACGACGAACAGGGCGCGCGGCTGGTCGCCGAGCACCTCCTGGGGCTGGGCCACCGCCGGATCGCGCACATCGCGGGCTACGGCGCGGTCGGCGAGCTGCGCCGGCGCAGTTTCGAGGCGGCGCTGCGGGCGCACGGGGCGGGCGAGGCCGTGGTCGAGCTCAGCGACATGGCCGAGGAGGGCGGTCACCGGGCCGCGGTACGGCTGCTGAGCCGTCCGGACCGGCCCACGGCCGTGTTCGCCGTCAACGACATCGCCTGCGTCGGCGCCCTCTCGGCGGCCGAGGAGATGGGCCTGCGGGTCCCCCGGGACCTGTCCGTGGTCGGCTACGACAACACGAGCACGTCCCGGCTGCGGCACCTCTGGCTGACCACGGTCGACAACGCCGGCCACGAGGTCGGACGCCGGGCCGCCCGCTGCCTCCTGGACCGGTTCGAGGGGCACGGGGGAGCGGGACGCGTACAGCTGGCCGCGCCCGTGCTGGAGATCAGGGGCACGACGGCGCCCCCGCTCGGGGACTGAGCGCCCGCCCCCCTGGTCAACTCCGGCGACTACGCGACGGTGACCTTCCCGACGCCCGGGGCCCGCGTCGACTACACGGGGGGACACCGAGATCTCGGCCGTGCCGGGGCGGGCCGCGCCCGTGGTGATCGAGTTCCCGCCGGGCGCACGCCCGCTGCTGCCCACCGGCAACGTCCGGGACGAGATCGACGGCACCCCCGTGACCTGCGTGGACAACGGCATGCCGACCGTCCTCAACACGGCCCCCACCGGATTCCTCGATGTGGAAAGCAGCCTCGGGACCACTCCCGACGGCCTGCCCGCCGCCCGTCGTACCGCCGTGGTCCGCACGGCCCGCATCAGGCGTCGGGCGCCTCGGGTTCCGTGGCCTGTCTGAGGTGACGGGCGATCAGGTGGTAGGTGGCGCGGGCCTTTACGTCGTCCTTGGCGTCGTAGCCGTGGTCGGCTCCGGCGACGTCGTGGAGTGCGACGAGGGCGCCCGCGGCGTCGAGCCGCTCGGCGTACCGCGTCGCCTCGTTCCTGAGCAGGTCGTCGTGGGCCGTGATCACCAGGGCCGGGGCGATGCCGTTCAGGTCGGCGGTGTCCGCGGCGCCCGCGGGCGAGACGAGCCGGTGGGCGCGCTCGCGGGGATCCGGCACATAGGAGGAGTCGAAGATCTCCCCCATCCAGGGGCGCAGCATCGGCTTGGCGACGGCGGCCTTCTTGTCCCTGGCGGGGGTCGTGAGATCCAGCGGGGGATAGTGCAGCACCTGGCTCGCGATCGACGGACCGCCCTGCTCCAGGGCCTGCCGGGCCACGGCCGCGGCGAGCGCGCCGCCCGCGCTCTGTCCGCCCACGGTGAGCCGCCCGCCGTCCCAGCCCTGCTCGGCGCCGTGCTCGGCGACCCACCGCACGACGTCGTACGCCTGCGTGGTCGGGGCCGGGAACGGGTACTGCGGGGCGACGACGTACTTGACGTTGACCACGACCACCCCCGCCTCCACGGCGAGCAGCCGGCACAGCGCGTCGTCCATCTCCGGCATCGAGATGACGAAGCCGCCGCCATGGAAGTTGATGTGCACGGGAGGGCACGTCGCCGTCCCGGTCGGCGGTGCGTACACCGTGACCGGAGCCGGGGCGACGGACGTCGGGATCGTCAACTCCCGTACGTCGCGCGGGTATTCGGGCAAGCGAGCCTGCCAGGCGGCCGTGGAGCCGGGGCCGCCGGAGCGTCGGCTCGCCAGCCGGTTGAGGCTCTGCATCGTCGTGGCGGCGCGGGCGGCCACCGCGGGTCTGGCCATGATGGACATGCGGGTTCCGTTCGTCGTGCCGTACCGTCGATCGCCAGGATTCCTGTCGATGGAAACAGGGGGAAGCTAGCACGGCGGCGCCCGCATGCACACCCACCCCGTCAGTCCCGTCTGGCGACGATCCGGTACGCGTTGGACACGCCCAGCCGGTGCGACATCGGCCGCACCGCGAACCGGTCGAGCAGGGTGCCCGCGATCAGCGCCGGGATCCCGGCGAGGAGCAGGGCCGCACGCAGCGTGCGGCGCAGAGCGCCCGGCCGCTCGGGCAGCCAGGGCGCGTCGTCGCGGGGCGCCGCGTGGTCCAGCGCCAGCCAGACGGCGGCCAGCAGATCGACCGGGTCGTGCGGCTCGGCGTGCTGCTCCGCCACCACCGTGAAACCCAGCCTCGTGAGCCGTTTCCGCAGGTTGGCCACCGGCACGAAGTGCAGGTGCTGCGGCTGGAGCCAGGGCAGCCACCAGCGGCCGAGGAGGCGGGCGTAGCGGCTCTCGGGGTCCGGCACCTCGATCAGCAGATGGCCGCCGGGGCGGACCGTCTCGCGTGCGGCGCGCAGCTCACGGTCGGGGTCGGTGCTGTGCTCCAGATAGTGGAACATGCTCACCACGTCGTAGCCGGCGGCCAGCCCGGGCGCGAGGTCGGGGAAACTGCCCCGGTAGCCGTGCTCCACCCGGCCCTCCCGCTGGGCGAGTTCGACGCCGTCGGTGAAGTCGAGCCCGTCGAACGTGGTTCCGGGCAGCACCTCCTGGGCGACAGCGCAGAAGTGACCGTGTCCGGTGCCGACGTCCAGCCAGGTCTTCGGCTCGGGGTCGTGCGGCAGCATCGACTCGGCCCGCCCGCGGTACATCTTCGTCCGGCTTCCGAAGGTGTCGCCGAGCTTCTTCTCGCCGAGCCCGTCGTAGAAGTCCCGGTAGTAGAACTCCAGGCCTTCCGCGCTGAGTCGGGGGTTCTGGAAGGTGTGCCGGCAGGCCCCGCAGCGGTCCAGGACGAAGCGGCCCGGCTTGTGCTGGAGCAGGTCGGTGGTGCGCAGCCGGGTGGTCAGCTCGTCCGAGCCGCACCAGGGGCAGACGGTGCTGCGGGGCTCGAAGAAGCGGTCCAGGCCGGCCGCGATGTCCGCCTGGTAGCCGGGGCGCAGCGCCGCGATGCGCTCGGCTGCGGCGGTGGACTCGGTGTCTTGGCTCTTTTCGCTCATCTGAACTCCCTGGCCAGTCCGTCGAGATGGGCCGCGGCGGCGGAGGCGCCGCCCGCGGCGCGGAACGCCGTACGGATCCGCTCGGCCGCCGCGGAGTGGGCGGGGTCGTCCAGGACGGCGTCCAGCGCCGCGCCCAGCTTCTGCGCGGTGACCCGGCCGAACCGCACCCGCACCCCGGCCCCCGCGTCCACGACCTGCCCGGCCACGACCGGCTGGTCGTCGCGGATGGGAGCCACGACGAGCGGGACCCCGTGCCACAGCGCCTCACACACGCTGTTGTGCCCCGCGTGGCAGACCACGGCGCCGACTCCCCGTTCCAGCAGGGCGAGTTGGGGCACGGACGGCACGATCAGCACGTCCTTGTCATCGCCGTTGCCGTTGCCGTTGCCGTAGTCGTTGCCGCTGTCGTCGGCGCGCGGCTCCAGCGTGCCGCCGGGATCGACGATCACCCCCTGCACCCGGTCGGCGCGCTCCCGCAGTGCGCTTCGGCACATGTCGAGGAACCGGCCGCCGATGTCTGTGTTCGCGGTGCCGAGCGTGACCAGCACGGTGACCCGGCCGGGGTCGAGCCACGCCCAGGGGAAGCCGACGGCGGACGGGCGGGCCGTGATCGAGGGACCGACCCAGCGGACCCCGGAGTGCGAGAGGCCCGCCAACTCCGGTGTGCTGAAGGCGAGGACGAGCTGCGGCGAGAAGCGGGGGTCGGCGGTGCCCGCCGGATCCCCGACGGCCGCTCGAAGTTCGGCCAGCCGCTCCGCCAGCCACTGACCGACCTTGGGCAGCCCGGCGAGGGGGTCGGTGAACTCGGCCGACGTGGTCGCCGAGGTCGCCCAGGGCAGACCCAGCCGTTCCGCGACCAGCGCGCCGGCGAAAGCCTGCTGGTCTGCGACGACCACGTCCGGCCGGAACGCCTCGACGGCCGCCCGCACCCCCGGCGCCATGGCCCGGGCCAGCGGGAGCAGGTACCACTCCCACAGGAACTTCAGAGCCTCCGGACCGCGCAGGCCGGCCGGCCGCTCACCCTGCGGGGTTCCGGCACATGCGAAGACCGCCCCGGCCCCGGGGCCCGCGAGCCGGCCCACCAGCGCCGGATCGGGGCAGGCCCACGCCACCAGGTGACCACGCGCGGTGAGTTCGGCGGCGACGCCGACGGTCGGATTGATGTGCCCGGTCAACGGCGGGACGACGAACAGGAATCGGCTCACCCGGCCGCCTCCGCCGCCACCCGCCCGGCCTCCTCGACCAGGTGCAGGATGTGCCCGCCGACCGTCCCCGAGGCCTCCACGAGAACCGAGTGCTCGTGCCCCGGGATCACCACGGTCCGGCAGTCCGGCAGCACCGCCTGGAACCAGGGCGCGAGTGCGGCGAGGTCGGAGTCGCCGCCGTACAGGCCCAGCACCGGGCAGCGCACCGCCGCGATCTGATCGTCCGTCAGTACCCGGCTGGCCGGGATGTCCCGGCCGAGGCTGGTCTCGCGGGCGAGCCGGGCCGCGCCCTTCGCCAGGCGGGCGGTGTTGTGGCTGCGGTTCGCGGAGATCCACGCGATCGCGTCCTGCTCGTTGTGCGCGAGCTGCGTCACGACCCGGTCCAGGATCCCGCCGAGCTTCACCGCCCAGGCGGCGGTGGCCGGTTCGGACTCGATGAGGCTGACGCTCGCCGCCCGCTCGGGATGCCGGACCGCGTAGCCGAACGCGATCGTGCCGCCGTAGGAGTTGCCGACGAGATGCACCGGGCCGGTCACCGCCAGCCGGTCGAGCAGCGCCTGAAGGTCGTCGACGCTGTCGTCCAACGTGTAGCCGGCGGCGGGGCGTTCACTGCGTCCGTGGCCGCGCAGGTCGTACATGACGACGTCGAGGCCGGCGGCCGCGAACGCGGGCGCGACGGTGAAGTAGTAGCTGGCCAGGCTGTCGGTGAGCAGACCGTGCACCAGCACCACGGTGGCGGTGGCCGGCCGGCCCTCCCGGGGGCCGATCCGCTGTACGTGCAACCGGACGGCGCCGGTGTCGACCATCGCCATGGCTCAGCTCGCCCCCGCGCCCTTCAGGCTCGTCACGACGTACTCGACGAGCCGGCCGACGGTCAGCTCGATGATCTCGTCGAATTCCATGCCGGCCAGGAACTCGGCGAAGTTGACCCGGTCGCCGTACCGCTCCTGGAGCAGACCGGCCAGGGTGACCAGGTCGATGCTCTCCAGCTCCAGGTCGCGGTTGAAGGTCGTCCGCATGCCGATCTCGACGTCGTCGAGGCCGTACTCGTCCTCCAGGAGCCGCGCGAGCATGCCGGTGAGGTCGGCGAGGACGGCCTCCTCGTCGGCGGTGACGGAGGTGTGGGGGGTGGGGGAAGTCATCGGGCGTCGTACTCCTTCGGGGTCGGGTGTCCCGTCGTCCAAGCGACCGCGTACGAACGGTCGGGCAGCCGGGGCGGGTTGGCGGCCGGGGCGCAGTGCACGAGGTAGGCGGGTGCCAGGCGGCCCGCGACGGTCAGCCGGTCGCCGCCCGGGGTCGTGTCGAGGACCGTGAAGTCCCGTGGCCTGCCGCCGAATCCGGTGCCCTCCGCTTTGGCGACGGCCTCCTTCGCCGCCCAGAAACGGGCGAACCACAGCGCCTCGGATTCGCCGCTTGGCTCCAACAGGGTGTGCAGGAGGCGCAGTTCGTCCGGTCCGAGCGCGGCGGCGACGGTCTGCGAGGTGTGGTCGGTGACCTCCTCGATGTCGATCCCGGGTCCGGGGCCCGGCGTGTGCGGCCGGACGATCGCGACGCCCGCCTCCGCGCAGTGGGCCAGCGAGACGTCCAGCGCGGGCAGGACACGGCCGTGCACGCCGGTGACGTACGGGCGGCCCGCCGCGTCGTTGTGCACTCGCAGCTCTGCCGGGAAGACCGGGCCCTCGCCCTGGTCCCACAGCCACTGCCGGACCGCGTCCTTGACGGCGATCCGGCCCAGCAGCCACTGCCGGCGTCCGCGCGGCGCGCGCTCCGCGTACTGCGCGCGCTCCACGCCGCCGAGGGAGTTGCGCATGATCAGCTCGCGGGACGCCAGGTCCGGCCACCGCTCGTGCAGCAGCTGCCAGCCGCCCGGCCGGGTCTCGGACAGGGTGTGGAGCTCCGGGAACCGCTCGACCGGTTTGGTCGTGGGGTCGTTGTCGAAGCGGCGGTCCTGCCAGCCGTGCAGCTCCGCCCACACCGTGCCCCCGACCGTCAGCTGGACGTCGGCCTCCAGGAACGTGTCGGTGAGGTCCGTGATCCGCACCAGGCAGCCCACTTCGGTCCCCGGCGTCGGATGTGGCCCGTGGAACCGCATCTCCCGCATCCCGACCGGGAAGACGACCGTCCGCTCCGTGCGGGTCGCCATGATCCAGTAGCCGAGGATCTGGCCGACGTTGTCCAGCAGCGCGCCGGGCGCGGGCGGGGTGGTGATGACTCCCCGGACGTGGCGGTCGCCGATCGCGGTGAGCTCGGTGACGCCCTGGAACGCCGGGCCGTGGAACATCCAGCGCTCGGCGTACAGCTGGGCGGCGGTGTGCTCCGGGGTGCGCTCGGCGCCGGGATCGGTGGGCCACGGGGCGGGGGACGGGGCGGGATACTCCGCGGCGAGTTCCACGGTGGCGCGGGCCCGGGGACCGAAGGAGACAGCCAGACGGTCCGGGTTCTCGGGGCCCTGTGGGGTCACGGTCACCGGTACGTCGACGGCGGGGGTGGCGGTGAGCCACTCCTCGAACCGCGCGCCGTGCACGGCGACCGCCAACCTGCCGGGGGACGACTCCCGGGTCGCGTCCAGCGCCGCGTCCATGATGTGCTGCACGATCGTCGTCGCAGGAACGACCGGCCACCGGTCGGCGATGTCGGGCCAGCCGGGCCGCTGGGGGAAGAAGCAGTGGTCCAGGAGGTAGGGCATGGTGTCGGGGGAGACGCGGACGGTGCTGTGCCTCGGGCCGATCGGGCGTGGCCGTACGGGAGTCGAGGCCCGGGTGGTCATCAGGGCGGCGGCCGTGTCCGCCGTCTCGTGGAGCAGGGCGCTCAACTCGGCTGCAATGGGGGAGCGTTCGACGAGAGCGTCCAGCGGCGAAGACGCGCCGGCGTTCGTCGTACGGGCCGGGGCGGCGGCGCGCAGCTCGGCCCGCAGTGCGGTGAGGTCGTGAGGTGCGAGGGACACCAGCGATCCGCCCAGGTCCAGGCTCACCGGCGGCCGTTGAGCCGTCGTGAGACCGGCGGGTGTCAGCAAGGGCGCCACCGTCGCTCCCGCCGTCCACAGTGCGGTGGCCACCCGGCGGAGCTGGGCGAGGCCCGTGCGGTGGGGTGAGTTGGCGGCGACGACGAGGTGGTCGTGGCTGCCCAGGGTGTCGCCGACGAGGGAGCCGAGCTGACCGGGGCCCACCTGGACGTACACCCGGTGGCCGGCCGCGTACAGGGCCTCGGCCAGCTGCCGGAAGCGGACGGGTTCCAGCAGGTGCCGGAGGAACAGGGACCGTATCCCCGCCTCGTCCGCGGGGAACGGCGCGGCCGTCGTCCCCGACCAGAGCGGGGTGTGCGGCCGACGCAGCCGGAACCGGTCGGCAGCCGCCTTGATCGGGCCGAGGTGGGGCTGAAGCATCGGCGTGTGGAAGCCCGACCGGAAGGGCAGCACCTGGCTGAGGACGCCCCGGGCGCGGAAGGCCCGCACGAAGTCCTCCACCGCCGCCTCCGGGCCGCACACCATCGACTGGCCGGGAGCGTTGTCGTGCGAGAGCACCAGGCCCGACTCCGCCCGGCCCTCGTCGTGCAGGGCGGCCAGGACCTGTTCGGCGGACGCGCCGATCGCGCCGAAGGCGAGGCCGGGGACCGTCACCGAGTCCGGGTCGAAGCCCGCCATGAACGCGTCGACCTCCTCCCCGGCGTACAGTCCGGCCGCCGCCATCGCCGTCCACTCGCCCACGCTGTGCCCGGCGACCGCGTCCGGCACGATGCCGCTGCGGCGCAGCGCGGTGTCCAGGAGCCGACCGACGGCGACGACACCGAAGCCGTGCCTGCCCACGTCGCCGGTCCGGTCCCCGTCGAGCGAGCGGGTGGGCAGCCCGAAGTGGGCTGCCACGTCGTCGACTTGGGGGGTGAAGTCGCCCTCCAGTCCGGGGAACAGGAACGCCAGCCTGCCGTGGCCGGCGCCCAGCAGGGGGCTCGGCCGGAACCAGACGTCGCTGCGGCCGTGCCAGGACCGTTGCCGCGCGATCGTGCGGCGGGCCAGGGCGAGGCGCTTGGCGGTCGGGTCGACGATGCCGAGCCGGGCCGGGCCCGCGTCCGGGTGCGAATGGCGGGGGTCGAGCCCGGCGGCCCGTACGGCGCTGTCGTCGACGTCCAGGAGCGTGGCGAGGCGGGTGGGGGAGTCTGCGGCGAGCAGCAGGACGCGCTCGGGTTCGGCGACGTCCACGACCGGACGGGCCGGACGTGCCGGGCCGGTCGCGCGAATCCCGCGGGCGCCGGGGGCCTCCTCCAGCACCACGTGCGCGTTGATCCCGCCGAACCCGAACGCGTTGACGGCGGCCCGGCGCACGGGCTGTCCGGCGGCGGTCTCCCAGTCGGCGGCCTTCTCCAGGGTGCGGAACCGGGTGCGGGCCAGGGCGGGGTGCGGATCGTCGCAGTGCAGCGTCGGGAGCAGGGTGCGGTGATGGACGGCGAGCGCGGCCTTCACCAGCCCGGCGACTCCCGCGGCGGGCATGGTGTGCCCGATCATCGACTTGACCGACCCCAGGACCGCGTCACCGTCACCTGGCCCGAACACCTCGGCCAGCGTGGTGAGTTCGGCGCCGTCGCCCGCCGGAGTCGCGGTGCCGTGCGCCTCCAGCAGGCCGATCGAGCCGGGCGCGGCCGGGTCGAGCCCGGCGGCCCGCCAGGCCTGCCGCACGGCCTGCGCCTGCCCACCCGGATCGGGGTTGACCAGCCCCGCCGCCCGCCCGTCGCTGGCCACTCCGGTGCCCCGGATCACCGCGTAGATCCGGTCGCCGTCGCGCTCGGCGTCCGCCAGCCGCTTGAGGACGACGACACCCGTCCCCTCACCGATCAGGATGCCGTCGGCGCCCCGGTGGAAGGGGCGGATGCGCTGGCTGGGGGAGAGGGCGCGGAGCTGGGAGAAGACGCTCCACAGCGTGATGTCGTGACAATGGTGGACGCCCCCGGCGAGCATCAGGTCGCAGCGCCCCGACGCGAGGGCGCCCACCGCCTGGTCCACGGCGACGAGCGACGAGGCGCAGGCCGCGTCCACGGTGTACGCCGGTCCGCGCAGATCCAGCCGGTTGGCGACCCGGGAGGCGGCGAGATTGGGCACCAGGCCGATCGCGGACTCGGGACTGTCCGGCCCGAGCCGCTCCGTGAACGCCGTCCGCACCCGGTCGAGTTGATCCCCGGTCAGGTCGGGCAGCAACTCTCCCAGCGTACGGACGAGTTGGCCCGCCGTGCGCACCCGCTGGTCCAGCCGGACCAGGCCGGGGGTGAGGTAGCCGCCCCGGCCGAGAACGACGCCGACGCGCCCTCGGTCGGGGAGGCGGTCCGTGCCGCCCGCGTCGTCCAGGGCGGCCGAGGCCACGTGCAGGGCGATGAGCTGGTCGGGCTCGGTGCCGGCCACCGAGTTCGGCATGATCCCGAACCGGGTGACCTCCACCTCCGCCAGCCCGTCCACGAACCCGCCGCGGCGTGCGTACACCCGGTCCGCGACAGCCGGGTCGGACGCGCTGCCGGGACGGTAGTACGTCGCGTCCCAGCGCCCGTCCGGGACCTCGCCGATCGCGTCCACGCCGTCCCGCAGGTTCCGCCAGTACGCGTCGAGGTCGGCGGCGCCCGGCAACAGCACCGCCATCCCGACGATGGCGACCGGAACCTGATGAACCATCAACCCATCGGGCTCGTAGGCCGGTTGGGGTGATGTAGCCGTGGCCTTCACCAGCCGGAGGCGGTGTAGACGACGGCGGTGGCCGACTCCTCGCCCCAGGCGAGCTCCCGCAGCAGCGCCGCGGTCCCTTCCTCGGGATCGATCAGCCGGATGCCCCGTCGGGCGTACTCGTGCGCCAGCTCCACCCCGACCATGCCCGCGTGACCGGCCGCGGGCGCCCACGGACCCCAGTGCACGGTCACCGCACGGTGCCCCGTGCGGGCGGCGAAGGCCGCGCCGAGGGTCTCCAGCGCGTCGTTGGCGGCGGCGTAGTCCACCTGGCCGCGGTTGCCCAGGACCGCGGAGATCGAGCCGAACAGCACGGTGAACGCGGGCGCCGTGGGCAGCTCCTCCAGCGCGGTGAGCAGGGCGTCCGCGCCGGTCGCCTTCGTGCCGTAGACCCGCTGGAAGGACTCGGCGCTCTTCTCGGCGACGAGCCGGTCCTCGATCACACCGGCCGCGTGGACCACCCCGTCGAGCCGGCCGTGTTCGGCGTGGATCTCCTTCACCGTCTGGAGCACCGCCTCGGGCTCCCGGAAGTCGACGGAGCGGTAACGCACCCGGCTGCCCAGCGCGGTGAGTTCGCTCAGCGTCGCCGCGATCTCCCGCTGCGCCAGCAGGAGTTCGGCGGCGCGGTTGATCGCGGCCGGCTTCAGACCGCCGCGGGCGGCGAGCGCCGCGCGCAGTTCGGCCGGGGTGCGCGCGGCGGCGGTGTCCGCGTCCTCGGGGCCGTCCGGCGCGGGGGTACGGCCGAGCAGTTCCAGACGGCAGCGGGCGGCGCCGGCGAGCGCGGCGGCGAACTGCGCGGTGATGCCCCGCGCGCCGCCCGCCAGCAGCACCACCGAGTCCCGGTCCAGCCCGAGCGCGGCGGCCTCGGCGGCTCCGTCCCCGGCCGGTCCGGCGCCCGTGCTGCCGAGCGCGCCGAGCGGCGCCTGCGCCAGCTCGAAGCCGTGCCGGCCGGCCGCCGTCCGCAGCACGACCGGGGTGCGGTCCGCTGCGACGGCCTCCGCGACCACCGCGTCCGCGACGGCGGCCGCCGAGGCGTCGGCGAGGTCGACGAGCCGGGCGAGGGTCTGTGGATACTCGCGCGCCACGGTACGGAACAGCCCGCGCAGCCCCGCGGTCCGCGCATCGGGCGTCTCGTCGCCGCTGCTGCGGACGGCCAGCAGCCACCGCGGACCGCGCGCCAGGGCCGCCTTCAGCACCGGGAACGCGTCGGGCAGGACGGGCGTGTCCTCGGCGGCCGGAAGGGCGCCGAGGTACAGCACGCCGTCCACCGGCCCGTCCGCCTCCCCCAGAACGTGATCACGGGCGCGTACGACGACGTCGGCGCCGTGCGACACCAGCCGGGCGGCGATCTCGGGGGCGTCCCCGAGGAGGATCCAGCGGGTGCCGGAGAAGGCGGTCGGCGAAGCGGCGGCGACGTCGTCGAGCAGGACCGGCCGCAGCACGTGCCGCTTGGGCGGCTCGCCGGTCACCTCCTCCGCCGGTGCCGGTGTCTGTGCCTGTGCCTGGGCGGGTGCCTGTGCCTGGGCCGGTGCGGGTGCCTGTGCGGGTGCCGGTCCGCTCAGCCGGGCCGTCAGCCAGTCGGTCACCGCGGCGGCGGTGCGGGCCTTCGTCAGCTCCTCCAGCTCGTCGTCGCCCATCGACGTGAGATCCGCGCCGTCGCCGGCGCCCAGTCGCTTGGCCAACTCGCCGGCGATCTCGGCCCGTTTGATGGAGTCGATGCTGAGGTCCGCCTCCAGGTCGAGATCGGGCTCGATCATGTCGACGGGATAGCCGGTGCGTTCGCTGATGATCTCCAGGACGAGCTGCTGGACGTCCGTGCTCCCGGCGGGCTCGGCGGCAGCCGACGCGGGGGTCGGGGCGGGAGTGGGTACGTGTGCGGCCGTCTCGGGCTGTCCGGCGGGGAGTTGAGGCACTGCCTCGACGACCTGCGGGGTCACCATCACGGGTGCCGCGATCTGCGCGCCCGGCGTGGATCCGAAGTAGGTGAGCAGCACGTCCCGTTGGGCGGCGATCATCTCCCGGCTGGTGCGCAGGAACTCGGAGATCAGCGCGTCCCGGTCGGAGGGGACGCCGTGCGGGGGGTTCGTCGTCACAGTCGTCACGGTCCTTTCGACGGGGTCCACGACTCGTCGGGCCGGTGCGAGCGCACCGGGGAGGAGGGCGCCGGCGGCGGTGCGGACCAGCTGTCCGTCGACCGTCCAGCCGGGCCGCTTCGGCACGGGGGTGCGGACGGCGTCCACCGCGTCCCGGCTGCGCAGCAGCCATCCGCTGCGCACCGGCAGCCCCGCGACGGCGAGCCGGGCCAGGGCGTCGAGCCAGCCGTGCAGTCCGCCGCCGGGGCGCGGCTCGCAGGCGATCGTGCGGTGCGGGCGGTCGCCGAGGATCTGCCCGACCAGCCGGGTCAGCACCGACCCGGGGCCCGCCTCGACGAAGATGCGCGCCCCCGCCTCGTACATCGCCTCGACCTGCTCGACGAAGGCGACCGGCGCGCCGATCTGGGCGGCGAGTTCGGCCCGTACCGCGTCTGCGTCGGCGGGGTAGGGGGTCGCCGTCCGGTTGGACCACACCGGGAACTCGGGCGCGTGCACCGGCCGGGCCGCGAGCGCTTCGGCGAACCGGTCGGCGGCGCCCGCGACCAGCGGGCTGTGGAAGGCGCAGGCGACCGGGATGCGCTTGGCTCCCAGACCGGCCGCGCGCAGGAGCCGCACGGCCTCGGCGACGGCGACGGTCGGTCCGGAAATCACCGTCTGCGTAGGTGAGTTGCGGTTGGCGACGACCACGGAGTCCGGCGCGGCTCCCGTCTTCAGTACCTGCGCCACCTCCTCGGCCCCGGCCGCGACCGCAGCCATGGCCCCGCCGTCCGCACTCCCGGACCCGTCCGGCTCGTCGGCGGGTTTGACCCCGGCTGCTTCGAGGATGGCCGTTGCCCGCTCCGCGCTCAGGTCCACAAGGGTTTCCGGGGTCAGTGCGCCGGCCGCGCACAGGGCGACCAGTTCGCCGTAGCTGTGCCCGGCGGCCATGTCCGGCCGTACCCCGGCCGCGGTGAGCACGGCGTGTGCGGCGAGGCCCGCGATGCCCAGGGCGGGCTGTGCCACGCGGGTGTCGGTCAGCGCGGCCTGCTGCCGGTCGCCTGCCGCGTCGTCGAAGGCGGCCGGCGGGTACAGGACGTCGGCGTGGGCGCGGCCGAGCTCCAGGTAGGGGCGCAGCTCCGGGAAGGCGACGAACAGCTCGCCGAGCATGCCGGTGCGCTGGCTGCCCTGCCCGGGGAAGAGGAAGGCGACCTTGCCGTCGCAGGGATCGTCGGGACCGGCCCGGTGGATCCCCCGCGCGCGAGCGGGCTCGGCGGGGTCGGCGGGGTCGGCGAGCGCCCGTCGCAGTTTCGCGGTCAGGTCGTCCACGTCCGTCGCCACCAGCGCGACCCGTGCCGGATCCGCGCTCGCGTCCGAGCGTCGTGCGGCGCCGAGCGCCAGGTCCCGCAGACGCCACGGCCCGCCCTGCGCCTGCGCGGCCTTGAGGAGCTCCTCCATCGCACGGCGGGCCGTGGCCTCGTCCCGACCGCGGAACACGAACAGTTCGGCGGGCCAGGCGTCCAGTCCGCGCACCGGCGGCACCCCGTCGGCGTAAGCGCTCAGCACCACATGGAAGTTGGTGCCGCCGAAGCCGAACGCGCTCACCCCGGCGAGCCGTTCCCGCGGCGGCACCGCCCAGGGCCGGGCCTCCTTGTGGAAGGCGAAGGGGCTGCTGTCCGCGTCCCAGGCCGGGTTGGGGGTCTCGACGTGCAGCGTGGGCGGCCTGACGCCCGTGTGCAGGGCCAGCAGGCTCTTGATCAGTCCGGCGAGTCCGGCGGCGCACTTGGTGTGCCCGATCTGCGACTTGACCGAGCCGATCACACAGCCGCCCGGCTGCGCCCCCGCCTCGGCGAACACCTCGCTGAGGATGCTCAGTTCGGTGCGGTCGCCGACCACCGTCCCGGTGCCGTGCGCCTCGACGAGCCCGACGTCGGCCGGGGAGACGCCCGCGTTGTGGTAGGCCCGCTCCAGGGCCGAGCGCTGGCCCTCGGGCCTGGGGGCGGTGAGGCCGAGCGAGCGGCCGTCGCTGGAGGAGCCGAGGCCCTTGATGACGCCGTAGATCCGGTCGCCGTCGCGTTCGGCGTCCGCGAGGCGCTTGAGGACGACGCAGGCGACGCCCTCGCCGAGCGCGATGCCGTCCGCCGAGCCGTCGAAGGCACGCGAGCGGCCGGTCGGGGACAGGGCGTGCACGGAGGAGAAGAGGGCGTAGTCGTTGATGCCGTTGTGCAGGTCGGCGCCGCCGCACAGCACCACGTCGGACGTGCCCCCGACCAGCTCCTTGCAGGCGACGTCCACCGCGGCCAGCGAGGAGGCGCAGGCGGCGTCGACGGTGTAGTTGGCGCCGCCGAGGTCGAGCCGGTTGGCGATCCGCCCGGAGATGACGTTGGCGAGCATGCCGGGGAAGGAGTCCTCGGTGAGCCGCGGAAGCTGGTCGTCCAGGGCGGCCGGGACGTGGCCGTAGTACGAGGGCAGCACGGCTCGCAGTGTGGCCGCGTTCGACAGGTCGCTGCCCGCCTCCGCGCCGAAGACCACGGAGGTGCGGGAGCGGTCGAACTTCCTTCCCCCGTCGCCGTATCCGGCGTCCTCCAGGGCCCGCCGGGCCGCCTCCAGGGACAGCAGCTGCACCGGCTCGACGCTGCCGAGGGAGGCGGGCGGGATGCCGTAGCGCAGCGGGTCGAAGGGGATGCGGGGCAGGAAGCCGCCCCACTTGGACGGCGTCGACTCGCCGTGGTGCACGGCCGGATCCCATCGGTCGGCCGGGACCTCGCCGACCGCGTCCACGCCCCCGACGACGTTCGCCCAGAAGGTCGGCAGGTCGGGCGCCTGCGGGAACATGCAGGCCATGCCGACGACGGCGATGTCCAGCGGGGCCGGGGCGGCCGGCTCCCGCACCTCCCTCTCCAGGCCCAACTCGGCGGCCCGCAGGGCGAGATGCTCGACCGCACCGGCCGTCACCGACGCGTGCAGTGCCGCGAGCGTCGTGGTCGCCGAACGCAGTACGGCCACCTCCCCGGCCATGAACATCCCCTCGGCGAGCTGGCGTTGCTCGTCGACGGGGGCGAGGAAGCCGTCGGCGTCCCGGGTGACGCCTTTGCTGGCGAGGCGCAGCCGGCCGACGTTCAGCCGCTCCAACTCCTCCCAGATCCGCCGGTCCGGCACGCCCTCGGCACGCAACCGCGCCTCCTGGTCGCGGTAGCCGGCGGCGAACGGACTCGGCACACACCGTGTCGCGTGACCCGGCGCCGACTCCAGGAGCGCGGTGCGCTCGGCGTCCATGACCTGCCGCTGGAACAGCGGACGGATCGCGCCGTGCGCCACCGCCTCCTCGGTGAACAGGTAAGCGGTTCCCATCAGCACGCCGACGGCCGCTCCGCGCGCGGTCAGCGGCGCGGCGAGCGCGGCGACCATCGCAGCCGACCGCTCGTCGTGTACTCCGCCCGCGAAGAACACCTCGACGTCCGTCGCGTCGACGCCGTCCAAGTAGTCGGCCAGGACGGCAAGTTGAGCTTCCCAGAGGGGAAAGCTGCCGCGCGGTCCGACGTGCCCGCCGCACTCCGAGCCCTCGAACACGAACCGGCGCGCCCCGGCTTCGAGGAACTGCCGCAGCAGCCCCGGAGACGGCACGTGCAGGAACGTGCGGATGCCGTCCCGCTCCAGCGCCTGCGCCTGGGAGGGCCGTCCGCCCGCGATGATCGCGTGCGTCGGCCGCAGCTCTCGTACGGCCTCCAGCTGGGCGGTGCGCACGTCCTCCGGCGCGAAGCCGAGCACGCCCACCCCCCAGGGCCGGCCGGCCACCGCGTCCCGGGTCTCGGCCAGCATCTCCCGGGTCCGCGCGCCGTCCGCCAGCGCCAGCGCGAGGAACGGCAGCGCCCCGTCCGCCGCCACCGCCGCGGCGAACGCGGCCCCGTCGCTCACCCGCGTCATCGGCCCCTGTGCCACGGGGAGCCGGGTTCCGAGCGCCCGGCTCATCGGCGACTCGGCCCCCAGCGCCCGCACCGCCGCGTCGTCACCTACGGCGTCCAGGACCGCGTCCCGCATCCCGCGCACCGTCCGCCGTACGTCGCCCCAGCAGTCGGCGAACCGGGCGGCGAGGAAACCGTCCTGGCCCACCGGGAGCAGCTGGGTGCGCGGGTCCTGCGCGCCGAGCAGCGCCGCCACCGCCTGCGGGCCGGCGTCCCCCGCGAGACGCGGGGCGTCCGGGCCGCGCCGCAGCAGAACGCGATGACCTGCCAGGACGACGGTCTCGGAGCCGTCCAGGGTGCGCAGCGCCGCGGCGGCCGGCTCGGGCAGCGCCGACTCGGCGAGCAGCGCGAGCTGGCTGTCCAGGACTACACCGGCCGCCCCGCCGGCCACCGCGGCGGCGGCCGTACGCGGGCCGATGCCTCCGCACGCCCACACCGGCAGGGTCACCTCGGGCGCGGCGAGCAGCTGCTGGAGCAGCACGAAGGTGCTCAACTCGCCGATCCGGCCGCCGCATTCGGCGCCGCGGGCGAGCAGGCCGTGCGCCCCGGCGCGCACGGCGTGCCGCGCGCCCGCCAGGTCGGTGACCTCCACCAGCACGCGGTGGCGCGCCGCGAGGCCGGCGATCGACCACGGGACGGCGGAGTCCGCGCCGGCCGGCGACTCCACGGCGTCCGCGGTCAGAACGACGGTGTGCGGGCCGTCGGGGCCCAGGTCGGCGGGGGTGAGACGACAGGATGCGCCGACCCGGACGCCGAAGTCGCCCGGCGACGCTCTGCGCAGGCGGGCGAGGGCCTCGCGGGTTCTTCGGTCGCCGGAGCCCAGGTCGAGTACACCGAGACCGCCGGCCCGGCCGACGGCCAGGGCGAGCCCGGCATCGGGTTCGCCGAAAGGAGTGATGCCGATGATCATGTCCTCGGAGCGCACAGCGGACGTCATGATTCTCCGAATCAAGGGTGAGACTGCACGGTGGGGGGTTCGGGACAGCAAAGGCGGCTCACCGGATTCCGGCGGGGAGAGGACCACCGCGGAACGCCGTTCTATAGCGCGTGCTCGAAACGCGTTGAAAGGTAGTGCGCTTGTTACTGACTGGTCAACGATCGAACGAACGGCTGGTACCCAGCCGCAATGATTCGGTCAGTCGTGGCGGGAGGGCCAGGGCGTAGGAAATCGGTTGAATTCCTTTCGGAGGCTGTCCTGTTCACCTCGGACTCACGTGGTGGAAACATGAACGACCGCAAGAAATGGGTTCCTTTGGACTGCATGGTCCGAATCGGAACGCACATTCCCGGCGCGGCGTAAGGGGACGGGAAATTCTGCATGTCGGTCGTGGAGTGACTGGGAAGGGTTTGTGGAGCCGTCCCGTGGGACGCCGCCGCCGGCCACCGGTGCGTGCGCCCACGACCGCGTGCGCGGCGGCACTCGCCGCCCCGGGGCCCGGCCGCGATGATTCCAGGGGCTGCGGAAGGGAAAGGCGGGTGCGGTGGAGCGACGGGGTGCCGGCCCGGCGCGCGGGTTCACGGTCGTCCGTGCCGGAGGCTGACTTTCCGGCGGGCCACGCCCCGGGGGCGCGGTGCGGGCTCGCGGCCGTCCGGTCGGTGGCACGCGCGGGGTGCCGGGTGCGGGCGGGCGGCGCTGTCCGGAGTCCGCTTCGCTCGTGGACCGGCCGCGGCCTCTCAGCGCCCGGCGCGCACCCCGTCCAGGGCGATGGCCAGGACGCGGTCGCGCTGGGCGTCGTCCATGAACGCGGTCGCCGTGACACCGGCGACCAGGCGCAGCAGATCGCCGAAGTCCATGTCGGCGCGGGCGACGCCGGCCTGCTGCGCCCGCTCGAACAGCGGACCGCACGTCCCGTACAGCGACTCGCGGCATGCCTGGAAGATCTCCGACTCGCCGTCCAGCGCCTCGCGCACCGCCCGCTTGGTGACCATGTAGGTGGCGAACCGGTCGAGCCACGAGGTGAGCGCCTCCCACGGTTCCAGGTCGGCGAACTCCACGGCCGTCCGGCACAACGCGTTGACCTCGTCGGCGTAGACGCTCTCGAAGAGTGCCCGGCGGGTCGGGAAGTTCCGGTACAGCGTGCCGATGCCGACCCCTGCTCGCCGGGCGATGTCCTCCAGGGAGGCCTCCGAGCCGTGCTCGGCGAACGCCTCGCGCGCCGCCGCAAGCAGCGCGTCGTAGTTGCGGGCGGCGTCCTTACGGGTGGGGCGCTGCACCGCGACGATCTCACTGATGGGGAACTGCTGGGGCGGCACTGCTGCCTCCTGGGCGGACTCGGTTGAACCGGAGGGTTGCCTCCGTTACAGTGGAGGAGTGCCTCCACTTTAACAGTCCGAGGCCCTCTTCCCCTCTTTTCGAGAGGCTCCTCCATGCCACGCACGTCCACCCGCCTCACCTTCGCGGTCCTCGCGACCGGTGCGGGCGTGTTCTCCATGCTCCAGTCGCTGATAGCGCCGGCCCTGCCGACCGTCCAGCACGCTCTGCACACCTCGCAGTCCACCGGGACCTGGGTGATGACCGCGTATCTGCTGTCCGCGTCCGTCTTCACGCCGATCCTCGGCCGTGTCGGCGACCTGATCGGCAGGAAGCGCACCCTCGTCGCGGTCCTCGTCGCCGTTCTGGTGGGCTGTCTGCTCGCCGCGCTCGCGCCGACCATCGGCGTCCTGATAGTCGCCCGCGTGATCCAGGGCGTCGGCGGCGCCCTGTTCCCGCTGTCGTTCGGCATCATCCGGGACGAGTTCGCTCCGTCCCAGGTGGCCGGCAGCATCAGCAACCTGTCCGCCGTGATCGCCGCGGGCGGCGGTGTCGGCATGGTCGCGGCCGGACCGATCGTCTCCGCGCTCGACTTCCGCTGGCTGTTCTGGATCCCCGTCGGCATCGTCGCCGCCGCCGCCCTGATCGCCCTGCGCTACGTCCCCGAGTCGCCCAACAGGGCCGAGGGCAGCGTCAGTTGGCTCGGCGCGGTGCTTCTGTCGGGCTGGCTGGTCACCCTGCTGCTGCCGCTGAGCCAGGCGGGCAGCTGGGGTTGGGGATCGGCGCGCGTGATCGGCCTGTTCGCCCTGGCCGTGGCCCTGTTCGCGCTGTGGCTGACGGTCGAGGCCCGATCCCGTTCCCCGCTCATCGACCTGCGCATCATGCGGCTGCCGGCCGTGTGGACCACCAATCTCGCCGCCCTGCTGTTCGGTGCGGGCATGTACGCGATCTGGTCCTTCCTGCCCGGCTTCGTCCAGACCCCGAGCACGGCCGGGTACGGCTTCGGCGCGAGCGTCACCGCCTCCGGACTGCTGATGCTGCCGATGCTCGTCGCGATGTTCGTCTCCGGTGTGCTCAGCGGTCGCCTCGAACCCCGTGTGGGCGCGAAGGCGTTGCTCACGACGGGTGCCGCACTCGGCGGGCTCGCCCTGGGCTTCCTCACTCTCTGGCACGACGAGCAGTGGCAAGTCGCCCTCGTGGCCGGCGTGTTCGGCCTCGGCATCGGGCTCGCCTTCGCCTCGATGGCCAACCTGATCGTCGGCAGCGTCCCTCCCGCGCAGACCGGTGCCGCCACCGGCATGAACGCCAACATCCGTACCATCGGCGGCTCCATCGGCGCCGCCGTCACCAGCGTCCTGGTCACCGGCCGCCTCCAGCCCTCGGGTCTGCCCTACGACTCCGGCTACACCCACGGCTTCATCCTGCTGACGCTGCTCTGCCTGTGCGCGGCCTTCGCCGCCCTGTTGGTCCCCGCCCGGCGCCCGGCCCGCCCGTCGGCCCCCGTCACCCCGGCGCCGACCGCCGCACCCACCCCCGTACGGTAAGGTTCACCTACGCGTTCTCGCAGCTCACCGCCGCGGAAACGCCTCGGGACGTGGCGCAGCTTGGTAGCGCACTTGACTGGGGGTCAAGGGGTCGCAGGTTCAAATCCTGTCGTCCCGACTTTACGAAGTCGCAGGTCAGGGCCGGTTTCGGAGGTATCCGAAACCGGCCCTCGATCATTCTTGGGGACCAGTTGGGGACCGGCGCCGGCGATGCGGCACGCGCACGACGGCCGGACCAGGCCTACGCACGGTCCCGCACGATGATCTTTCCGGTGTTCTTGCCGTGCAGCATGCCCAGAAATGCGTCCACGATGTGCTCGAACCCGTCCACCACCGTCTGGTCCAGCGCCAGCCGGCCGCTCTGCAGATGGGGAACCGCGAACTCGTACAGCTCGTCCTGCAGATCGCGGTAGTTGCTGACCAGGAAGCCCTCCATGCGGAGGCTCTTCTCCACGATGTCCGAGTAGTTGACGTGCGGCGGGGGCGCGTCCGGGGTGTTGTAGCGGCTGATGGTGCCGATCCGGACGATGCGCCCGAACTCGCGCAGTGCGCCCACCGCGGCGGCCAGTTGTTCGCCGCCGACGTTGTCGACGAAGACGTCGATGCCGTCCGGTGCAGCCTTGGCGAGCAGTTCAGCGGCGAGGCCGTCGTGGTAGTCGAACGCCGCGTCGTAGCCCACCTCCCGGGTCAGGTGGTCGACCTTGGCCGCCGAGCCCGCGCTGCCCACGAGTCGGCCGGCGCCCAACAGCCGGGCGAACCGGCCGGTGGCGGTGCCGACGCCGCCGGCTGCGGCGGAGACGAAGAGGTCGTCGCCCTCGCGGAGCCGGACGATGCGGGTGAGGCCCACGTAGGCGGTCAGTCCGGTGCCGCCGAGGACGCTCAGGTAGGCCGTCAGGGGGACCCCGTCGAAGCGGGGGAGTTTGCGGATCTCCTCGGGTCGGACCACGGAGTGCGTGCGCCAGCCCTGCCGGTGGAACACGATCTCGCCCCCGGTCAGCTCCGCCGTCCGCGAGGCGACGACGCGCCCGAGAGTGCGGCCCTCGAGCGGTGTGTGGAGCGCGAAGCCGCCGGGCACGTCGTCCATCATCTCGCGGTGGTACGGGTCGACGGACCAGTAGAGGTTCTCCACGAGCGCGGTGCCGACCGCAGGATCGGGAATCGCGGACTCGACGAAGGCGAAATCCTTGGTGGTGGGGAAGCCGTGGGGGCGGGCGGTCTGCTGGACGGTGATCGCGTTCTCGGTCATGACGGGACCGTAGGACGGGAATGGAGCCCTCGGGCAGGCGGTTGGCCTCATGTGACGCCCTGTTCCATGAGTAGTTCTCATACCCTGAGGTGAGCGCCCTGTGGCCGGCACGACCGACACCGATCTCGCTCCGCACGAACTGCGCATCCTGGTGGCGGTTGCGGACGCCGGTGGCTTCTCGGCCGGGGCCGAAACGCTCGGCCTCACACAGTCCGCGATCTCCCACTCGGTGCGCGGCAGCGAACGTAAGATCGGCGCCGTTCTGTTCGAACGCGGCCGCAGCGGTGCGAGACCCACTCCGGCGGGGGAGAAGGCTGTGGCGCATGCGCGCCGTATCCTGCGGCTGCTGGACGTGCTCGTCGCCGAGGCGCGGCAAGCCGCCCCGTCCGAGGCGACGCAGGGGCCGGAGGGCCCGCTGCGGATCGCGGCCTTCCGCAGCACAGCGCTGCACCTGCTGCCGCCCGTCCTGCAGCGGCTGCGCGCGCGGTATCCCGGGATCGAGCCGCAGGTACGGATCGTCCGTGAGCTCGGGCGCGGCACGGCGGGCGAGGTGGCCGACGGGCGGTCGGATCTCGCCATTGCCACATTGGACGCAGCGCGGCTGCCGGCGGGGCTGCTGGCGAGCGGACTCTTCGAAGAGAGCTACTCCCTGGTGCATCCGGCCGGACACCCGGCTCCGTGCTCGCTGCCGTTGGTCGACTGGGTCGAGAACTGCGGCTCGTACACCCGCGCCTGGTGGGGCGCGCAGGACTGGATCCCGAGGGCCATGATCGAGGCCGAGGACGACGGAGCAGTGCTCTCGCTCGTGAGCGGGGGGCACGGAATGGCGATCATGCCCGCGCTCTCCCTGGTCGGAGCACCGGACTCGATCGAGATCACCGATCTCGGTCCGGAGCGCCCGACGCGCCGTATCGGCTATGTGACCACCCCGGAGCTCGCCGGCTCCGCCGTCGTGCGCGCTCTGGTGCGAGAGCTGCGGGCCGCCGGCTCCGCCATTTGACGGGCAGCGGGCAGTGGGCAGTGGGCAGCGGGCAGCCAGTGCCCAAAGCCCTGCTGTGAGATCTGAACGCGTCAGCGAGGCGTTCAACCACCACAGCCCACCCCTTGCCCTCGTCAAACCGCTGGCGGCTGCCGGGGGTGATGGCGGCGTTGACGAATCCGGTCTTCCTTGGCCGCCCGTGACAGTGCCGCCTGCGCAACGGGTCTGGGGTCGGTCACAGGAGGAAGGGCAGGTTCACTATCAGGGCGATGTACGCGATGCAGCCGAGCGCGATGAGCAGGACGGACAGGACGTGGTGGACGTGAAAGACGCAGGTGCTGCCACAACTCCCGGAGCCCTTCCGCGTCCCAAAGCCGGGCGTCGGTGAGCACAGGCCGGTGGGCTCTGGAGGTGATGACGATCCGGCTGCCGTGCGGACCGTCGACGGGCACCCTGACCGTGTGCAGCCCCGTCAGCGCCAGCGTGCCGTTCTCGCGGATCGACCGCGCCGCGAGGGCGGTGAACAGCGGATTGTCGAGGAACGTCGTCGGGCGCACGTGCACTACGGGCAGGCCCGACCAGTCCAGCACCTGCTCCGCCAGCCAGTGCAGCCGCTGCTGGTGGGATTCCGCGGTGCTGGTGGCGGTCATCTGCGACACCGTCATCTGCGACATGTCCACCAGCACGTCGAGTTCGCCGTGTGCCTTCGCGACCGTGGCCATGACGGTCGCCGCTAGCAGGTGGTCCGGGGACACACTGAGCCCGAAGTACGTCCGGCGGACGCCGTCGAGCGCGGCCGCCACCGTTTCGGGCCGGGTCAGGTCCCCGGTGACGACCTCGGCGCCCCATGCCCGCACCTCGGCCGCGTGGCGTCCTCGCGGCGGATCAGGACGCGGACCGGCACGTTCTGCGCGCGCAGCCGCTCGGTGACGAGGCGGCCCATGCCGCCTGCGCCGGTGACGAGAACGAGGTCGTGATCAGCCATCGGTGGCTTCCTTCCGGAGGTGTTCGCCTCGGCCAGGCCCTGGCCGCTGCATGGGTGGTAGTGCGTTTTGGTGCTCGACGTTGCCGCTCGGGGTGAGCACCAGGGAGGGCGCTCCGTCGCGGAGGTAGGCGGCGCGCTGAGCTTGGAGGATGTGATGGAAGCGCTCCGCGTCGGTGGGCTGTCTGGTGACGTCGGTGACGGTCATGACGGCGTTCCTTGGCTGTTTGTGCGGGCGACGAAGTGCTGCGGGCGCTGGCGGCGGGCCATCCAGCCCATGAGCCGGACCATCGAGCGGCGCGGCAGGAGCTTGCCGGCGAGGGCGAGCGACCGGCCGTTGGTGATCACCGACGGGGGCGCGGATCGGCGGTCGAGCGTGTCGAGGGCAACCTTCACGACCTGCTCGGGGGTGGCCCGCTTCGTGCCGTAGTCGGCGGACTGGCTGCCGGCGACGTCGTAGAACTCGGTCCGGGTGGCGCCGGGGCACACGGCCAGGACGCGCAGGCCGGTGCCGCGGGTCTCCTCCCACAGCGATTCGGTGAAGCTGAGGACGAATGCCTTGGTGGCGCCGTAGACGCTCAGGTAGGGAGTCGGCTGGAAGCCCAGCAGGCTCGCGACGTTGATCAGGACGCCGGTGTCGGCGGAGGACAGCGGGTCGATGTAGGCGCGGCTGAGGTCGACCAGCGCGCTGACGTTCAGCGCGATCATGCTTTGCAGGCGGTCGGGATCCTCGTCGGTGAACGCGTCGTGGGTGCCGAAGCCGGCGTTGTTGACCAGTCCGGTGGCGTCGATGCCGCGGGACTCGAGTTCGGCGCGCAGCGTGCGGCCGGCGTCGGGCAGGCCGAGGTCGCGGGCGACGGCGGTCACCGTGACGCCGTGGGCGCGGGTGAGTTCGGCGGCCAGGCTCTCAAGCCGGTCCGCCCGGCGGGCCACCAGCACGAGGTTCGCGCCGCGGCGGGCCAGCTGGCGGGCGAATTCGGCGCCGAGGCCGGAACTGGCGCCGGTGACGATGACGGTCTGGCGGTGGTAGTCGATTTCGCTCATGACATTCACTCTACGCACGCTTTTGCACTGAGTGCAATTATCTGCATCGAGTGATGCGACGTACCATCGGTGCATGGCGCAGAAACCGACACCTATCCGGGAACAAACCCGCTCCGTGGTCCGATCACTGCTGGCGCGGACGGCTATCGAGCTGTTCGCCGCCAAGGGCTACGACGACACGACCCTCGATGAGGTCGCCGCAGCCGCGGGCGTCTCCCGGCGGACCCTGTTCAATTACTTCCGCAACAAGGAAGACCTCGCGCTCAGCGGCCTGGACGAACAGGGCGAACTGATCGCCGCGCGCCTCGCCGAGCGCCCGGCCGACGAGGATGCCTGGACGGCGCTGCGCGCGGCGTTCCAGGTGCTCGAGGAGATCGACATGACAGTCGAAGGGCGCCTGGAGTTCATCACGCTCCTGTTCGGCAACGATTCCCTCCGCGCCGGACACGCCGAGAAGCAGGCCCGCTGGCAAGACCTGTTCGCACCGCTGATCGAGCCGAGACTGCCCGACTCCGACCGCCGCACCCTGCAAGCCCGCGCGATCGCAGCCGCAGCGATCATCTGCCTGCAGGCAGCCAACGAGGAATGGGTACGCCTGGGCGGACAGACCGACATGTTCGACCTCTACGACACCGCCGTACAGGCCATCCGCCGCCCCACCTGAAACCGGCCGCATCCAACTCCACCACGCTCGCCGGCAGGCCACGGCCGAGCCGGGCGAGGCCGGCCGCCCGACGTGCGTGCGCCGTGCGGCAGTAACCCGCGCCCCGGCAAGGCGATTCGCCACTGGCCCCGACGTCCCCGCTTACACGCACTGGTCACTGACCGCCTGCGCACAAGGGTGAGCGAAGAACGCTGCGCCTGGGGCAGGCTTTGCGGCGGCGCCGGTGAGGTGACGACCGGGACTCTCCGCGCTTACGCCACCGGGAAACTCGCGTACTGCAAGATCCCGCGCCACGTTCTGGTCGTCGACGAGTTCCCGATGGCCGTCGGGCCAACGACCACGAACAGACGCTGGCGACGCACTGCGCCGAACCCGGTTCCCCGTCGGCGGAGGCACTCCGACTGCTGGCCAGCTGGGGCACCGACGCGACAAGGGCGGGAGCCGGGATGCCGCCGGCACGCACGGCTTGATGAACAGTTGATCATCGATAGTTGGCTGCGCGCCACGCCCAGCGTTCCTTCGCACGCCAGACGCCTCCGGGGCCGGTTCGGCTTCAGGACGGCGCGGGCGTGCTGCGGGTGGCAGTGGAAGAACGGTGCCGCCGCTGCGCAGGGCGTCGTTTCGAGGGCCGGCCGGCGGATGGCCTCCTCGTACAGGTTCCGGCGGGCTGACTTCTCCGCGCACGTCTGCCGCGTCGACATCAGGTCCCGGGCTAACCAGCTGACTACGGCTTTGGCCAGCTGCCCAACGCGAGGTTCGCGACTTGCAGCAGCTCAGGGCGGGAACTACCACTCGCGGCCTGGACGGCGATCCCGTTGGCGACTGTTCTCAGGTAGAGCGCAAGCAGATGAGGATCTGTGGAAGGCGGAAGGTCACCGGCGTCCACCGCCTGTTGAAACCGGCGCGTCAAGTGGGCTATCCCATCCTCACGCCATGCGATGAGTGCGTCTCGGACCGGGCGGCTCTCATCCCCGGTAGCCAACGCACCCAGCACGCCAAGACAGCCCGTGGGGAGTCCCGGCATGGTTGCCGCCTCGACCGTCCCGTGGAGCACAGCCGTAGCCACTCCTCGACTTGTGGGCTCTGCCAGAGCTCGGGCGAAGTAGGCGGTCAAGCCCTCGGTGTAGCGCTCCAGCGCCTTGTAGAAGAGGTCTTCTTTGCTGCCGAACGCCCTGTACAGGCTGGGACGGCTGATACCCATCGCTTCGGTGAGGTCGTCAAGGCTGGCGCCCTCGAACCCCTTTGACCAGAACACCAGGACTGCACGATCGAGTGCCTCGTCGATGTCGAACGCGCGAGGCCTGCCAGGAGGGGACGGTGTCGTCGAGGGCATTTCTTCATCCTACCCCTTCGGTACCGATCGGTACGGATGTGCTAACGTGTTTCGTACCAATCGGTACGCTATAACGAAGGGTGACATCATGTCACAGACCGTACTCATCACTGGCGGAACCTCAGGCATCGGCTTGAGCCTCGCGCAGTCCTTCGTGGAGCTCGGGGCGTCCGTCGTCGTCTGCGGACGTTCGCAGGCTGCGCTTGACCGATTCACGCAGGTACACCCGCAGGCGCTGGCCGTGCGGGCCGATGTGACGGACGCAGCTGATCGGGCAGCGTTGCTGCAAGCAATCGCTGATCGCTTCGGGCGTCTGGACGTGTTGGTGAACAACGCCGGTACGTTCGAGGAACGGGACTATGCCGCCGGCAAGAACCCCAACGCGACTCTCGATGACGAGGTGGCGTTGAACCTCAGTGCCCCCATCCACTTGACGGGTGAAGTGCTCGAGCGGTGGCCAGAGCCCGACGCGATCGTGTTCATCACCTCGGGGTTCGCTTTGGTCTCGCCTACTCGCGCGCCTACCCACGGCGCGGTGAAGGCCGGCCTGCACGGCTTTGCGGATGGCTTGCGCCGTCAACTCGCCCCGCAGGGCACCCATGTCCTCGAGGTCCTCCCACCGTCCACGGACACGCCCATGAACGCCGAAGCCACGGGGAAGAAACTGACTCCCGAGCAGGTGGCGGCGGTCACGATGAAGGCTCTTCGGCGCAGGCGGAACATGGCATTCCCCGGTCAGACGAAAGTCATGCCCGCCATGCTGCGCATCGCGCCGGGCACACTGCGACGCGTCGTCGCCGAGCTCTGAACCCCATGAAACACAGCTGACCGGCCCGTTCCGGATTGAAAGGATTCTCCATGTCCAAATTCCCCCTCCACCTGGTTCCTTCCCGCAGAGCGCTGACGACCGGGCGCTTCATCGTCGCGGCCACCCACTTGTTCACCCCGCGGCTGGCCGCGCGGGTTTTCCAGCTCACGGCTAGCGGTACCCCCGCGATCCCCTATTCGCGGATGTTCGCGATCCGCAACGCTGCTCTCGGGCTTGGACTGCAACGTTTGGACAGTTTCACCCGACCCCAGCAGCAGCAGTTTCTTGCGGTGAACATCGTCATGGACTCGGTCGATGCCGCCGCTTTCCTGGCTGCGGGCCTGCGGCGCGACGTCAGCCGTACCTCGGCCATGCTGTCCGCCGCCGTGGCTCTTTCTGCGGTGGTAGCCGGTACCACGGCCCTCATCGAGCACAAGCAAGCGGCCGCCCAAGAGACGGAGCCAACAGCGACGGCGCCATCGAACAGCGCCTGGAAGTGACCGCACCGGCGTGGCAGCGGCCGGCTTCCCCGATGGGGCAGGCCAGGTCACCGGCTGCTCGCACTGGTGGCGATCGCGGGGAGGACGGCGAGAGTGAGGATGCCGCCGGTGAGGGCGAGGACGGGGTAGCCGGAGGCGGAGACGACGAGGCTGGAGCTGAAGCCCCCGGTGGAGTCGGCGATGGCGATGGAGACGTCGGCCATGCCCTGGTTCTTGGCGCGGGTGGCCAGCGGCACGGCATCGGTGATCATCGCGGTGCCGGAGACGAGGCGCAGGTTCCAGCCCAGCCGCGGCAGGCGCCGCGGCCGCGGTGATTGCGGCGGCGAGCGAAGTCCTCGTCCAGGCAGGCAGCGATGGACACATTCGTCATCCCGTCAGGTCCCCGATCGGTCAGCGTTGCCGTCGCTCTTGCCGGTGCACCACCGTCCGAGGGGATGGCGGTGCGGCCCCGGGCGGCGACGATCACCCGACGGGAGCGGACCACGCCCTGGCGTGCACGCTGAGCCTTGCCCTCCCATGGGTCCCGGTTCAGGAGGGGCTGCGAGGTGCGCCGGAATCGGGCTTGGAGGGGGATGACGGTGGCGCCGGTGCGCAGGGCCTCGTTTTCGAGGGCGAGTTTACGGATGGCTTCCTCGTAGAGGGTGAGGGTGCGGCGCAACTCGGTGTTCTCCTTTCGCAGCCGGGCCAGATTCGCCTCCCGCCGCTCGTCGGCCCCGGAGGACTCTGCTTGGACCACCGGTGGGGCGGTCGCAGGGATGTGGGGCCGGAAGCGGGTGTCGATCAGGTCGGCGTAGTGGCGGTGGAAGGTGGCGTGGGGGATGCCGAGGTGCCGCTCGACAGCGGTGACGGTCGGGCGGTGTCCTCTGGTGGCTGCTTCTTCGAGGACGGTGTCGATGGCGGCCTTGACGGTGTCGGCGTCGGGCAGGGCACGTTTCACTCGGCGGGCTCCGGGCCGTGGCGAGCGAGGAACGCGGCCGTTTCCCGGTGCTGTTCCTCCAGGCGATGGCAGACATAGGGGACGAGGTGATCGCGGTTGGCCAGGGCCTCCTCCAGCTTGGTCAGGTGGCCGTTCAGCGCCTGGCGGTTGGCAGGTGTGAGGGCGGTGTTTCGGCAGGCCAGGGGCTGGCAGTCGGCCAGGACGGGCCGGCCGTCGCCGGGGGCGTCGGGAGTGCGGCACAGGGCGCGGTCGGGGTTGTAGACGCAGGTGACGAAGGTCCCCAGGTACACGTGCGGGTCGTGGCGGGCCACAATGCGGCGCAGGCGGGCTTCGTCAGTGACGACCTGGCCGTCGAAGGCGGTGTCCGGGCGAACTCGGCGAGCCGGGCTTCGGCCTCGGCGCCGGCTGGCCCAGTCAGCGTTGGGCGGTCTTCGTCGGCGCCCATCTCGGCGAGGAGCTGGCCACGGGCGAGGGCTTGCTCGGCTTCGACCTCATCGCGGAAGCCGGAGTCGCTGGTGCCGGCGTAGCCCTCGAACATCTGAATGCACTGGTGGCGGTATTGCAGGGCTCCCGCGATGGCGCCGCCGGGGCGGCGGGCGATGAACCAGGCCAGGGTCCGCCGGAACTGGCGCGTGGTCAGCCGAGACAGCTGGCCCCGTTCCAGGGGATCCCGTCTGGGCGGCTGCGGTCGCCGCAGTAGGCGGTGATCCAGGAGATCAGGAAGGCGATGTCCTTGTTGGTGGTGTTGCTGTTGGGCACCGGGAATGTGCTGCGGCGGCGGGTGCTGGGTGCGGGGGCGAGCAAGTAGGGCTGGTCCTGGGGCTGGAAGCGTTCGAGGACGGCGATGGCCCGGGCGACGGGGGCGGTGACGGTCCAGGTGGCCTCCGCGCCGTGGATGTCTTCGTCCTTGAAGGCGAGGCTGCCAAGCCGATGCCGGTAGACATGCCCGTCCGGTGTCTGCTGGACGCTCAGGCATCCGCGCTGGAGGTGCTTGATCTCGGAGTCGCGCATGCCGGAGAGGTAGGCGATCACGATCCAGCAGGACACCAGAAGCAGCCGCTCCATGCGGGCGACGTCGTAGTACGAGATGCGCTCCAGCCACGGCCGGCCCTCCAGCTGCCCCTGGGGAGCGTGCGCGAGCGGGCAGTCCGTGTCGACTCCGACGTCGTCGGCGGCCTCCGCGATCATCTGTCGGGGCCGGGCCTCGTCCAGGCGGTGAACGGGACAGCCCAGAAGCCGAGCCAGGTAGCTTGTGCTGGGGAAGGGCTTACCTCGGCGGGCGGAGGCCAGGCGTGCGGGCGCCGCTGGTAGGGGGCGCTGACGGCGGCGGAAGGCGTCCAGCAGTTCCGCCGGCGCGGTGGGCAGGTCGGGGTCGGCGGGCGGCCGGGCATCGATGGCGTCACGCTCTGCGCGGGCAGCCAGGACATCGTCGGCGAAGTCGTCGACCCAGCGCATCGCCCAGCTCAGCAGCGGTGCTACGACCTGCTCGGGGATGCGGTCGGTGAGATTCTCTCCGCCGGCGCGGCGGTGAACGCGTCCCCATGCTTGCCACAGGGGCCGTCGCAGCGGGTCCTGCCCGAGGTGGTCAGGCAGGACGTTCCTGTAGGCCCAGAACATCCGCACTGCTCGCCGGTTGCATCGGGTGGCACCGCCGGACAGCCGAAGCGCCGTGATCTCGCGGTGATAGTCGTCCAGGTCCTCACCGTCGAGCTCCCGCAGGGTGCGGTCGCGGCATGCCGGGCGCCGCCACGACCGCTGCCCGCCCAGATCGACCACACCGCGGCGGTATGGGAGAACGCGCGACTGCGCGCCGTCATCCGGTGCAGCAGCAGGTAGAAGCCGCCCATCGTCCTCAGATCCCGGTCCGGATCGACACTCCAGTGCACGGTCGCCCGGGAATTGGCCTTGCCCCGGCGGCGCTTGGTCAGCGTCACCGAGACAGCCCGCTCCTCCAGCAGCCGGTGCTCGGCCGGCAGTTCCTTGAGCGTCTCCGGGTTCCTGCCGCTCAGCCCTGCCGCGTAGATCAACAGCGGGGCGAGGTCCGGGTCGATGACGAACAGCTGCCGCGCCTGCGCGTAGCAGGCCGCCGGATACTCGCCCGCCGAAAGCCCTCGGTAGTCCACCTGGACCCGGCCCGTACGCGCCATCGCTTCCAGCCGTACGCCCTGCTCACGTTCGGCGGGAGTCAGGGAATCGGGAGCGTCGAGGAAACGCCGCAGCAGGCTCTCGGCCGCCGAGATCCGGTCACGGATGGCCGCCACGTCCGACCGGGCGGCGGCCATGACGGTCTGGAACTCGCGGTCCGAGTACCCCGGACGCATCTCCTGCCGGGCATCCACCCCGTGGCCGCGCTGCCCGGCGTAGTCCGCTGCCGCCCGCTCCAGACGGTCCTGGCCAGGCAAGGCGCGCACGATCCGCAGCAACCCCTGGAGGTCTCTGCGAGCAGACTTCTCCGAGCACGTCTCCCGCCGTGACATCAGATACCGCTCCAGGTGACGCGCCCGCAGGTCCTCCACCCGTTGCGGCGGAACAGGAAGGCGGTCCAGGAGCAGGAGGAACCGTTTGATCGACTGCCACTGGCCGCTCGCCGCCCGCTGCGTCCGGCACCCGCCACCAGGCCCGATCCGCACCCCCAGCGCGTGCGCGAAGTCCAAGCGCATCCCCGGCAGCGGCAACTCCTCGAACCGGAACACGCACTCGCGCCCGTCCTCCCCGATGAATCGCGCTACCGGCGATCCCCCGTCCTCGGGAACCTCCACCGCCGGTGGCGGCTGATAGAGCCCCTCGGGTACAGCCGCCGCACGCCCACGGCCCGCGCGCGGCGAATCCTTGCTCACGCGGCCACCGCCGACCGCTCCAGCCAGCCCTCCTCGCTGAAGCCCGCCGGCTCCGACGCCCCTTCCGGCACCAGCTCCAGGCGCGTACGCATCTCCAGCTCCTGCAGAGTGTGCAGGTAGATCGCCGTGGTGGTCGCCGACCTGTGACCCAGCCTGATCCGCACCCAGTTCAACGGGTCCCCGAACACCCGCTGATACGTCAGCCGCTGCTGCGCGTTCATCTCGCCCAGTGCCTGCGGATGTCCCCGCCACAACAGCTCCAGCGTGGTCACCGCGTAGGAATGGCGCAGCATGTGCGGCGTCGCCGCAACGCCGACGCCTCGGGCACGGCACCGGTCGTTGGCATCGGCGAAGACCTGCTTCCACCCGGAGACCGTCATCGGCAGGCCCCACTGGTTCAGGGACGGCCTGGCGGCCGTCAGCCCGGACGTGTACACGCGGGTAGGGCCCGATAGGCGGTCGATCTTGGCGAATCAACCCTCGGCGTGCACCGCGTCGGACACCTTGAGCCCTTCCCGGCAGTGCTCTCCGGTCCAGTGGCAGGGCTAGGCGGGGCGGGAGAGGCCCTCAGGCGGTGCGCCCTCGGCGAACAGCATGGTCACCCGGGCCTTGCCTTCTCGTATCTCCCGGGCCCGCCGGTACTCGGCGGAGTCGTACCACTCCCGGATCGTGTCCATGTCGGGAAACTCGATGATCACGAACCCGGAGGAGTCCCAGGTGCCTTCGACGGGCTTGGGTGTGGGTCCCCCGACCAGGTAGTGGCCGCCGTGGTTGCGGATGGACTGCTGGGCCACGGCCGCGTAGGCCGCGCCGGCCTCCTGGTCGAGCACATCGAAGTTGACGACGACGTAAGCGGGCGTGCGATTCCCCGTCCCGAACTGCGGGTAGAGCGCGCCGACGCCTCCGGACAGACCCGCGAGCACGGTCCTGCTCGTCTCGTCGGCGACGATCTCAGGGGTGCCGGCGGCGACACCGTCGAGGGCGATGCGTGCGATGTCGGCGGGGTCGGCCTTCGGCGCGTCGACGCCGGCGGACATGTCGGTGTCCATGTACCCGACGTGCAGCGCCGAGACCTGGGTGCCCTGCGGGGCGAGTTCCTGGCGCAGCCCGTTCGTCATGGACCAGGCGGCCGACTTGGCGACGCTATAGGCACCGAAGTCGGGGAAGTTGACCCAGGAGGCGACCGACAGGATGTTCAGCACCGCGCTGCTGTCGTGAGCGCCGAGCTGGGGGGCGAATGCCCGGGTGACCGCCAAGGTGCCGAGGTAGTGGGTGTCGATCTCCAGGCGGATGTCCGCCAGGTCGCCCGTCAGCAGCGACGCGGAGGTGGCCGAACCGGCGTTGTTGACCAGGATCGACACGTCGCCGGTCGCCTCTGCCGCTGCGGCGATGGAGGCGGGGTCGGTCACGTCGAGGGCGATCGGCTTCACGCCGTCGAGGTCGACGGCTGCGGGATTGCGGGCGGCTGCGTAGACGGTCGCGCCGCGGTCGCGCAACTGCTTCGCCAGGTGACGGCCCAGGCCACGGTTCGCCCCGGTGACCAGTGCGGTCTGTCCTTCGATCTGCATGGCACAACTCCCTGCTGGATAGGTTTTTCCAACCTAGACCCTCTGGGTTGGAAGAAGCAACCCAGGGTAGGCTTGCAGCATGGGCAAGATTCCGAATGACAGCTGCGCCATCGCCCGCAGCCTGGGCGTGCTGGGCGAGCGCTGGACGTTTCTGATCCTGCGCGAGGCCGTGGCGGGGTCGAGCCGATTCTCGGAGTTCCGCAGCGGGCTCGGTGTGGCGCCGGACGTTCTCACCGAACGCCTGAACACGCTGGTCACATACGGCGTGATGGGGAAGGTGCCCTACCGGGAACCAGGAGAGCGGGCTCGCTTCTCGTACGTGCTCACGGATGCGGGCCGGGAACTCCTCGTCGTCCTGCTCGCTCTACAGCAATGGGGCGACAAGCACCTGCCGTGGCCGGACGGGCCGAGCATCCTGCGCCAGGTCGAGGGTTCCGAACGACCGGTGCACGTCGGGTTCATCGACGATGACGGAAACGAAGTCGACGAAAGCTCCGTGGCACTGATCCCGACCGCCATCTTCCCAAGCCGGAAGTAGCGCCCCTCCCAGTTCCGCGCGACCCTCCCAGGCTCAACGACCGGCCGGGAACGAACGCCGCCAGGCCTTGCAGGCTCCGTGCAATCCGGAGCGGGCGGCCGCCCGTGATGGCTGGCCGGCCACTGTTCCCGCAACACCGCCCCTGTACGGCGTCCGCTGCGGATACCCCAGCTGCGCCTCCTTGACCGGTCTTTGCGAGGGGGCGCACGGTTGATTCCGCTTACCTGCCGCGCCCTTTTGCCTGTTCGGGATCTTGCACGTGATGCACACCGTCATCCCGTGGCAGGAGCGTCGCCGACACCCCTCGCCCGCCGCCCGGAACCTGCCCCACCCACCCACTGGTCCGGTCAACCAGTCGGGAGGTTCCGGCCCGGTCGCCCCCGCCGCGCACGCGATTTCCGCAGGTTGGCGACGTTGCCGCAGGTGCGCACGTCGTGCCAGACACCGCTGGTGTTGCGGGAGCTGTCCCAGAAGGCCACCGCGCACAGCGGATTACGGCACAGTTTCAAGCGACGCCACGTTCCAGCGAGTTGGGCGTCGTAGATCGCGAGGAGCACCCGTTGGCCGAGCGCGGGAATGCCTACCGAGCCCGGCACGAGTCTCACGGTTCCGTCTGCTTCGAGGCGAACGCGGGCGACTGATTCGACGGCTGCCGGCCTGGCGCCGTCGTCGCGATCCGGTCCGTGGTCGCGCTCGGCCAACGACCGCCGTATCGCGTCACGCAGCGCGCGGAGATCGCCCATGCCCGGGCTGTCGCCCGCGACTCCGTAGGCATCCAGCCACCGCGCCGCGCTATCCGGCGCGTCCAGGAGGTCCGGAACATCGCCACCGGCCCCCCGGATGGAAGCGGTGTTCAGCAGGTCCTGAACGATCCGCAGCTCACCAGGCGCCACCGCGACGCCGAAGCGACTATTGCCGTCGCTGCCCGCATGCGCGGCGCCGACGTCGGGATCGCCCTTCCCGTACTTCTCCATGACACAAGTGTACGCATTTTGCATGCGCCACGCCGACGACTTCTTTACGAAGACAGGGAGCTCCGCCCTTGCATTGACAGAAGTGTCAGCCATATGCTTATGTCACAACGATGGAGAGGATTGACTGTGATCACTCACCCGGAGAGAGGGAATCCCGGCCTGGGGCGGACGGCCAATGCGCCCGCATCCGCAGCGAGCGGTGTGGTCCAGGACGGTGTTGCGATGCACGTCGCCGGCACCGCGTACGGCAAGCATTTCCCGCGGCGGGAGAGCCTCGCGGCGGCAGGCGGACGGGCGGAAATCCGATGAGCGGCACCGATCTTCGCTATGAGGTCTTCGTCTCGGACATGGAGCCGGTCACGGTTGCGGCTCCGCCACGGCCGGACGACGGGCCGTCGCTGTGGTCATCGATGTCGCACGCGCTCATCTACGGGAAGAACGAGGCGCTGCTGACCGACCCGCCGGTCACACGCGGGCAGGCCGACACGCTCATCAAATGGGTGGAAAGCCATGATGTGGCTCTGCGCTACATCTATGTGACCCACGCGCACTTCGACCACTTCGCGACCACGAATTACCTGCTCCGCCGGTTCCCCGACGTGACGGTTGTCGCGAGCGACGCGGTGCTCGCGGGCATCGCCCGCCAGACACCTGGCGGAGTGCTGGCCGGCGTGTACAGGGACATCTTCGGCGACGCCCTTCCCGAGCCTCCGTTGACTGTCCAGGGCTCCGTGTTCCCCGCCGGCGGGCTGCTCCTCGACGGGCACGAGCTCGTCGCGCACGAGGTCGGCCACTCCGACACCGACGACACCAGCGTGCTGCACGTGCCCTCACTGGACCTGGTCATAGCCGGTGATGTCGTCTACAACAACTTCCACCAGTACCTCGGAGAAGGCCGAGACGGCGGCCTGGACGCGTGGCACCGGGCCCTCGACAAGGTCGCTGCCTTGAAGCCACGGTTCGTGGTGGCCGGTCACAAGGACACCCAACGCGGAAATCCCGCATCGGACATCGACGAAACGCGGCGCTATCTCGACGCCGGCGCCGTCGTCCTCGAGCAGTCCACGAACCCCGCGGAATTCTTCAACGCGATGAAGCAGCGCTACCCCGAGCGCGTGAACCCCTGGGCAATCTGGCTCAGCGCCCTGCAGCTGTTCGGCAACTGACAGCCAACACCGGCCAGTCAGGGCAGACGGCATCGGCTTCCCGCGCGCTGTGCAGGGCGCTGTCGATGTCGCCTCGTGCGACGTGGTCCCACATGCGCGCCCGATGCGCGAAGGCCCGTCGGCCGGGCGACGGGAGCTGCCCGGCACAGGACTCGGCCAGCTCCGCCCAGTGCGCGGTGGCGGCCGAGTCGGACCCGGCGGCGGCCGCTCTGGCCAGCGCGTCGCACCAGCGTGGCTTACGCCAGCCCGCCACCCGAGGAAGCTCATCGCCCCCGGCGGCGTCCAGCAGGGGGTATCGCCGAGGTGAGCCCAAAAGGGGCCAACAGTGGGCCGCTGACCGTACGGACAGTGATGAGCATTTGCTGGCCTGGCTGCTGACGCTGGAGTCGTATCAGCGGATGGGGTGCTTCCCGAGGGCGGAGGACATCCCGGAGGCGGTGGCGGAGTTCGTGCGGCGGGCGGTGGAGCTGCCGGAGGGCACGCTGCCGGTGTACCGGGCGGCGAAGACGATGAAGAACCACCGGGGCCTGGTACGGCAGCGGGTCGGTGTGGCCTACGACCAGGGCAGGGCCGGGCGGATCGCCGAGGAGTCGATCCGCAGGGAGGCCGCGTCGAAGAACCGGCCGGCGGACCTGATCAACATCGCGCTGGAGAAGGTGGTGGAGGCCGGCTGGAGCTGCCGGCGTTCTCCACCTTCGACGCGATGGCCTCGACCGACCGCAAGGAGGTGAACGCCTCGATCTGCGCGGGCATCCACGACCGGATGAGCGCGCCGGAGCGGGCGGGGGTGCTGCGGCTGCTGGAGGAGCGCGAGAGCGACGGCACGACGCTGTACAACCGGCTGAAGAAGCCCGCTCAGGGCCCGACCTGGTCACACTTCAAGAACCTGGCCAAGCGGCTGGAATGGGTGGACGGGCTCGGCGACACGGGCCTGTGGATGGACGGCATCGCGGCCGGGAAGATCACCGACTTCGCCGGGGAGGCGGACGCGGCCGACGTGGCGGAGCTGCGGGACTACCAGCCCGTCAAGCGCCTCGCGCTGGTTGCGTGTCTGACGCACAAGGCGCAGATGCGGGTCCGCGACGACCTGGCGACGATGTTCTGCAAGCGCGTGGCGATGAAGACCAAGAAGGCCAAGTCGGAGCTGGAGGAGATCCGGCTGGCCGAGCGGGAGATCGTAGAGGCCCTGATCGGGAACTACCGCACCGTGCTCAAGAGCATCGACGAGGGCGGTCCCGCTCAGGAGGCGCTGGAGAAGGCCAAGGCGATGACCGCCGAGGTCCGGGCGGCTCTGGAGGGCCTGGACGAGGCGGCGCCCGCCGACGAGGTCGCGCGGCGGCTGGAGGGCCGGGTCTCCCCGGCTGTCCTTGCCCTGGCCAGGGCCCGCAAGCCGGGCGGCATCGCCTACCACCACGTCTCGGACACCTACATCGCGCTGTTCACGCACTTCATCCCGTGCGGGGTGTGGGAGGCCGTCTACATCATCGAGGGCCTGCTGAAGAACACCAGTGAGGTGCAGCCGACCACGGTGCACGCGGATACCCAGGGCCAGTCCCAGCCGGTCTTTGCGCTCGCCCACTTGCTGGGCTTCGACTTGATGCCCAGGATCAGGAACTGGAAGGGCATGACGTTCTACCGGCCCAGCAAGACCACGGAGTACGTGCACATCGACGCCCTGTTCGGCGAGGCGGGCAAGAACGCGATCGACTTCGACCTGATTCGAGTCCCAGTTCCGTCACCTGATGCGGGTGGCCGTCTCCGTGCGCGAGGGCGCGATCTCCTCCTCCACGCTGCTCAAGCGGCTGCGCTCGGGCTCCAAGAAGAACGCCACCTACGCCGCCTTCCGTGAGGTCGGCCGAGTCATCCGCACCGTCCAGCTCCTGCGCTATATCACCGACGCCCCGCTGCGCCGGCGGGTGACCGCGGCGACGAACAAGGTCGAGTCGTTCAACCGGTTCTCCCAGTGGATCGGCTTCGGCAACCGCGGCGTAATCGCCGACAACGACCCCGTCGAGCAGGAGAAGGCGATGAAGTTCAACGCTCTGCTCACGAACGCGGTGATCTTCCACAACGCCCTGGACATCGCGGAGATCGTCCGCCAGCTGCTGGAAGAGGGCTGGGAGATCGACCCGGAGGACCTGGCCCACATCTCGCCGTACCTGACCGAGCACATCAACCGGTTCGGCCAGTACTCCACGCACGAGCTCGGCATCCAGCCCGACGCCTACGACCCGAAACTCGACGTCGACTTCACCCCGCTGCGCGAGCAGGACCTGACCGCCGCTGGCCTCGGCAAGGCGGCCTGATGCCGGGCGCGGCCGGAGCGAACGGCGAGACGATGAACAACCTCGTGACGGCGGGCCGGTGCCTGTACCGGCCAGACCTGGCAGCGCCGGGGCCCTCGCCCGACCATGGCCTACCACCTGGTCCACGAGTTCACCGACTACGAGGTGCTGCGCATCTGGGGGGACACCCGTGAAGATCGACAACGAGCCGATGGGGAACCTCTAGGACCTCCCCGAGGGACTCAGCCCCTCCACGGCCAGCCGGAACAGCCGGTCCGCCTCGGCGGCGGGGTCGCGGTGGTGCTCCGTGGCCAGGACGATGCCGACGGCGAGAGTGATCAGGTCGGCGACCGTGACCTGTGCCGTCACCGCGCCGTCCCGCACGGCTCGCCGCAGCAGCGGGACCCCCGCCTGCTCCAGCGCGGCCGAGCACGAGTTCTCGTGCACGGAGTCGGGCGCGGACCCGTCGTAGGACAGCGCCGCCGCCAGCCCGCTGGCGGCCACGCAGTAGGCGACGACCTCTCCCAGCCACTCCAGCAGCGCGTCCCGGCTGTCGCCCTCGCCGGTCAGCTCCTGCGCGCGGACGCTCAGTGCGGCGATCCGCTTGTGCGACACCGCTTCGAGCAGTGCGCGGCGCGTCGGGAAGTGCCGGCGCACGGTCGCGGACCCAACCCCCGCCGTACGGGCGATCTGCTCCAGGGACGCGTCGGCCCCGTGGGCGGCGACCTCTTCCTCGGCCACGGTGAGAATGCGCGCGTAGTTGCGTCTGGCGTCTGCGCGCTGGCGTTCTGCCATGGAGTTCACCTCGTCCTTTGTTAAATGGCGTGCCCCGCCGTATCTTAGTCGAGAGGAAACGGCGGGCCCCGCCGTTTTTGCCGCAACGCCTCGGAGGAGCACCCGTATGCCCACAGACTCAGGCGCAGCCCCAGGATCGGTACAGGCGCCGGTCCTGGTTACCGGCGCCACCGGCAGGCAGGGCGGTGCCACGGCCCGCGCACTGCTCGCGGCGGGGATTCCCGTACGGGCCCTGGTGCGCGACCCGGCGACCGACCGCGCGAAGGCCGTGGAGGCGCTCGGCGCGGAACTGGTCACCGGCGATCTCCACGACCGCGAGTCCGTCAAGCGCGCCGCGGAGGGGGCCAGGGCGGTCTTCTCCGTTCAGATGCCCCAATTCACGGGGACGGGCTTCGACTTCGAGGGGGAGGTACGACAGGGCGTCAACCTCATCGAGGGGGCGCTGGCCGCAGGGGTGCCGCAGTTCGTGCACACCTCGGTGAGCGGCGCCGGCCAGCACGTAGAGGAGCCCGGCTGGGCCGAGGGCCGGTGGGCGTCGTCGGAGGCCACGCTGGGGGCCAAGACCGCGATCCAGGACCGGGTCCGCGAGGCCGGCTTCCCGCACTGGACGCTGCTCAAGCCGGGGTTCTTCATGGACAACTTCCGCCCGTCCATGGCGTTCCTGTTCCCTCGCGGGATGGCGGGCGGCGTGGTGAGCGTCCTCAAGCCCACGACGCACCTGTCCCTCGCCGCGGTGGACGACATCGGCGCGGCGGCGGCCGCGGCGGTCGCCGACCCGGATCGGTTCCACCGCGTCGAGCTGGAGCTCGCGAGCGACTACCTGACAATGACGCAGATCGCCGATGTGCTCTCGCGGGTGCTGGGGGTGCCGCTGAGCGCGCCGGACATGACGGAGGCCGAGGCGCTCGCTGCGGGCATGCCCCCCATGGGGGCCTCGCACGACCGCCTGAACGTGACGGGCCAGCCGGCCCGACCGCAGTACGCCACGGCCCTGGGCATCCCCCTCACCTCATTCGAAACCTGGACCCGCCACCACCTGCGCCCAACCCCCTGACCTCCGCCCGCTACGGACGGCGTTGCCCTCCCGGTGGGTGCTCGGCCTGTCGGCAAACAATCGTTTGCCGACAGGCAGCCGACGCGTCCAATGAACCCGTGCAATCCGGGGGTTCGCGGCGGCTCGAATCCAATCAGATCCGATGGCGATTGCTGACAGGGTTTGACGACAGATAGGGTCCATTCCTCCGTACGGAAGGGGCCCCTCGGTCGCGAACCTGGTCTACAAGCGGTCTCGACCGACCGGCAGTCAACGGCCCGGCAGAACCTCGTCCTGGAGGAGGCCGGGATCGAGGGCCCGGTCGTCTTCGAAGAGGACCCGGGCACTTCCAGCCGCCTCCATCCCCTCCAGCGGCCGAAGTTCCGCGAGCTGCTCACCTACGCGCGGCCGGGCGACACCGTGCACATCTCCGAGATGTTCCGCCTCGTCCGCGGCACCGGGCACATCCTGGACGTGCTCGACCTCCTGCACTAGGGCCGCCTCGCCCTGCGTATCCACGACGGCGCGTTCTCCGCGATGGACCTCACCGCCCGCCAGCCGCGCACCGGCGAGCTGCTGTCCACCGTGAAGTTCATGGTGCAGACCCTCGCCGCTGCCGGCGAACTCCAGCGAGGCCTCCAGCGCGAGCTGACGTACGACGGACTGCGCGCCGCCGAGGCCAAGGGCAACAAGGGTGGGCGCCGCCCGGCCGTCGTCGCCGCGAGGACCGACGACGTGCGTGCCGCGTACCTGGAAGGTCGCTCGATAGCCGCACTCGCCCGCGACCAGGAGGTCAGCCGCGGTGCCATCCGTACCGCCGTCGCGGACCTCCTGCCCGAGTACACGGCCGCCGACCCGGGCGCTCCAGCCCCGGAGCTGCCGGTCGTCCTCGACATGCCGGGCAAGGTCGCCGACTTCCTCCGCGCTGGCGACCTGGGGGATGTAGAGCGGGCCGCGCTCGACCAGGGCGTCACCGTACGGCGAGGGCAGGGCTACACCCTGCGCGTCACCGCCGTGCCCGCGGTCCACCGCCAATTCCTCGCCCGATGCCAGCCCCTCGACGGCACCCTGGCGGTCCCAGCCCAGCGCAAGGCCCGCCGCGAGTACGCGAACCGCGTCAGCAACCTCGGGCAGTAACCAAGATCATCCCATGGCCCCTTTTGGGCTCACCTCGGCGATACCCCAGGATCCCCGTGGGTTCAAGGAAGCCGAAGGTCCTTCAGCTTGAACCCACGGGTCCGCCGGTCTGCTTCAGGTGGGTAGATCCGTGGGTTCGGTTGG
>NZ_JBVIJX010000034.1:0-56278 GCF_055581185.1 Streptomyces sp. NPDC031474 | reverse complement strand
GGCATCGCCCGCCTGCACAACCTCACCCTCGCCGGATAGCAGAGAAACGCAGGCCATCCTGCCCGGCAAAGACCAATTACGGGACAACCCTTAGGTGGCCGGTTACTTGTCTGGCGCGGGCCGGGGGTACCGGCAGCCCGACCGGGCAGAGGCACGGTTCGGCAGTCCGACGGTGGTGACACCATGTACGGCAGACCAGCCCCAGAGCAGAAGGCGAGCGGCAGGCTCGGGCCTCCCCCGGGCTTGCGGTGCGGGCTTGGCGCCGCATCGGCGTGTTCAGCGGATGGGACCTGCAGTCCAACCCCGGTTCAGCTGACCGGAAGGACGGCTGGGAAACGGCGCACGCTCACGCTCGCCCGCTGCACCAGCGTAGGGGGTTCACGCCGTTCAGACGTTGCTGCTGGTCGCCCCGACGGCGACGGTGGCCTCGATCTCGATGCGGGCCTCCGGGCGGGGAAGGGCGGACACCTCGACAACCGCTCGCGCCGGTCGCGGCTCGGCGCTGAAGTACTCGGCGTAGATCTTGTTCACCACGCCGAACTCCTTGATGTCGGTGACGAAGATGCCGACCCGGACGACGTCGGAGAGCTGGCCGCCGGCCTCGCGGATGATGGCCGTGACGTTGTCGAGGGACTGGCGCGTCTGTTCCTCGATGCTCTCACCGACGGCTCCGGCCTCGGGGGGCAGCGGCAGCTGGCCCGACACGAACAGCAGGTCGCCTGTGCGCACGGCTTGCGAGTAGGGGCCGATGGCCGAGGGGGCGTTCGACGTGGCGATAGCTGCGATGGCGGACATGCGTCATCTCCTTGTCGGTGGTTGATCGCTTTTGGCGTGGGTGGATGGATGGCTGGTTCAGCGGGCCATGACGGAGATGGCGTGGCTGATGTCGTCGCCTGTGATGAAGTAGTGCGGGGAGAGCCGCACGCCACCGCCCCGCAGGGAGCAGCGGATTCCTTCCTTCAGCAGACGCTCGTGGAGGACCTCTCCCGGTTCGACGGGCGAACGGGCGATGACGATGCCGGACTGGTGCCGTGCGTCCCGGGGGCTCACCATGGTGAAACCCCTCTCTTCGAGGGTCGTCACGAGCTGGCCCACAAGGTCCAGGATGTACTGCTCGATCCGCTCGGGCCCGAGGTCGAGCATGTGGTCGATGGTGGCCCCGAGGCCGGCGATGCCGACAGAGTTCTCGGTTCCGCTCTCGAACTTGCGGCCGTCCGAGGCAAAGGTCGGTTCGTGGTCGAAGTCGAACGGCTTCTCGGTGCTCAGCCAACCTGCCGTGGACGGCGTGAGCTGCTCGAACGCACGGTCCGAGAAGTGAACGAAGCCGATGCCGAACGGGCCGAGCATCCACTTGTGCGCACTGACCGAGAGGACGTCGATGCCTGACTCGTTCACGTTCAGTGCCATGGCCCCCGCTGCCTGGGTGCCGTCAACCACCAAGAGTGCGCCGTGGTTTCGGCACACCGCGCCGATCTCCGCGAGGTCGTAGCGATGGCCGCTTGAATACTGGACGGCGCTGAGAGCGACGAGGCGCGTCCGTACGTCGACGCGCTCCGCGATGTCGGCCGTCTCGGCGTGCCCGTGGGCGCCCATCGGGACGGCCCGCACTTCGACACCCTGCTGACGCAGTTGCAGCCAGGGGTAGAAGTTTGAGGGAAACTCCCTTTCTGGCACCACCAGGTTGTCTCCCGGCCGCCAGTCCACTCCGTTGGCGACGAGCGCCAGTCCGGTGCTCGTGTTCTGAGTGAAGGTGACGCGGCGGGCGTCCCCGTGGATTAGCCGGGCCACCCGCTCTCTGACGGACTCCGCCTCCTCACGCAAGGGGACAGTCGCGTCGATGCCGGTGTCGCGGTGGCGGCGCAGGACATCGGCCATCGCGTCCTCGACCCAGGTGGAGATCAGCCCGACCGCTGCCGTGTCGAGATACCTGACCGTCGCCGCTCCCGGGTACAAGGGCGCAGCGTATTCACGGAAATGGGCGTCAGAAAGTGTCATCGTGTTGCCGTTCATCATTGATGGCGGTCTACCCGGACCGCCGTTCAGGGTTTTTACGTGTTCCCGAGGGAATCAGCTGTATTCACCCGGAGACTCGGCGATCTCGTTCAAGTAATTGTAGATGGTGAACCGGGACACACCGAGGGCGCCGGAAACCCTTTCCACGGCGTCCTTGATCAAGAAAAGCCCCTTATCCTGAAGGAGCTTCACGATCTGAACCTTGTGGCGCTTCTTCATGGCCAGTACGTCGAGCCCCGACGACTGAATCGCGTCCTGAATCATGGTGTCGGTCAGCTCGTCGACGCTCTTCGGGAACCGCTCCCGGGTCCTCGAACCCCTCTTCTCCTCCGTGCTCGCGGTCGCGGAGGCGGTGCTGGCGGGAGGCTGGGACACGGCGGCGTGATCAGGTCCCCCTCGCTTGAAGGTCATCGCTGCAGCCAGCTTCTCGACCTGCAGCCACGCGGAAATGTCGATGTTTATACACAGAGCGGCAACGGGATTGCCGACCCGATTCCGGATGATCACCGTTGAAGAGCGGAGCACACGTCCGTCGTCCAGCGTGGTCTCGTAGCCGACGTCATTCTCCAGGAGTCCGGCCGAAGCGCGCTCCAGGAGGTAATTGGTGGCAGGATCCCCGACCTGCCTGCCTGTCACTTCTCCGTAAATGGCGACGATCGAATTCGGCAGCTTGCTCAGATCATGCAGGATGATTTCACTGGGCGGCGGGAGTGTCATGCCGAGCGGCTCGACGATCTCGGCGACGGCCGCGATGGTCCAGTCGCTGTCAGGAGTCGTCCGGTATTGCATGAGACCCTCGTCCGCGGTCGTCTTTTCGGCCCGGTCTGCTGTCATGCGGGCTCCCCCTCGTCGGCTCCGATCGAATCCGGCAAGCCTAGGCTTACACGGCTGGTTGAGTTTTGCAATCCCGGTTGCAGTGTGGCTACGGTGACCATTCTCCGACGGCACGACGACATCGAGGGTGCCCCCAGCCTCACCGAACTGATCACGATCCCGGCTGTCTCGGCCGCCTACGAGCCCGCGTGGCGCGAGCACAGTCACCTCCAGCGCGCGATCGGGTCCCCGACGGCTCGGTCGGAGGGCTCCTGTGCGGCCACGGCCGCTCGATACCGCGGATGCGGGCCCGCTTGGGCCGCAGGGCGCCGACGCCGGTCTCGGCGCCAACGGCCTTCTTGGTCCTGGTGGTTGATCCGGCTCCTGCTGCGGCCACGGGCTCGATGAGGTTGCCCATGGTGCAGTCGAGGATGTCGAGCAGGGCCATGAGGATCTTCAGGCTGAGCCGTTCGGGGCGCTCGACGACGAGCCGGTAGACGTGGCTGGAGGAGAGGGTGATGCCGCGTTCGTCCAGCAGCGGAATGAGGTCGGTGGTGGAGAACAGCCCGCGGTCGGCCATGACCTTGCGCAGGTGCCAGTGGTAGCCGAGCTTCGCGGCCATCAGCGGTCCTTGTCTGCGGAGGTCGGGGCGAGCGCGGGCGCGAGCGCCTTGTGGAGCATGGTGTTCATGAAGTCATCGCTGACGTGGGTGTAGATGGCGGTGGAGCTGTCATCCTCCACCGTCGGTGTCCTGGCGACCACCGTGATCCCCGACCAGGGATCCACAGGGGGCGGCACCACCGTGAAGCTCTCCGGCCACCACCTGGCCAACGCCACCGCCGTGCGCTTCGGCACCGCCCGGGCCGTCATCACCGCCAACACCGCGACCTCGCTGACCGTCACCGCCCCCGCGGGATCCGGTGTCGTCCCCGTGACGGTCACCACCGCAGGCGGCACCGGCACCCTCGGACACTTCTACTACCAGCCGGCCCCTGCCCTGACGGGTATCAGCCCCGCAGCAGGCCCCGTCGCCGGCAGCGACCAGGCAATCGTCATTACCGGCCGCAACCTTGCCGGAGCACTCGATGCGTACCTCGAGCCCGTCCGGGCCGTCATCCAACAGGTCTCCGACACTCAGCTCACCGTCAGGATCCGCCACGACACTGCGGTACCGAAGAACCTCGCTGTCGCTCAGCGCGACGCCGGGTAGCGCAGCTGCCGGTCGTCCTCGGCAACTCCGAGTAGCAGGACTCCGCCGGCAGTGTTGGCCAGGGCTGCCGCGTCACCGGCCAGGTCCCGCTTGGCCCTGTCGTTGCCGCCATAGAGCTCGCCCTTTAAGTCCAAGTCGTGGGACTCCGAGACAGCGTTCGTCTTCAGGGCGGCCACCTGGGCGTGTGAGACAGCGTCCAGCGGGGCCCCGAAGAGCCCTTCCAGACGGCGAGAGCAAAGAGCAGGGACTGTGACGCACGCGCCGTGCCGACCCGTGCCGGGGCGCACCCTCACGTGCACGTACGCGTGTACCGCCTATGCGTGAGCCCCCGCCATGCCCGCCACGGGTTACGCGTTGGCCGGCCGCCAGCCGCTCTCCCGGGCCGGAGTCCGGGCTTCGGCGGCACCCGGCATCAGTAACCACCGAAGCGCCCGTCGACCCTCCCCGTACGGGCGGGCTCGCCTTCCTCGAGGGCGAGCTGGGCGGCGCGCCGTTGCTTGAAGGTGGCTGAGGGTGGGCGAGTTGCTCAACGATGGCGCGGACGTTCTCGCTGCGCCGGACGGCGGTCGTCTGGCCAGCAGCGCGCGCCTGGGTACGCCAGGCTCGGCGCGCCTGCGGGGTGAGCACGATCGTGTCGTCGATCAGCCACAGGTACAGCACGACACGGATCAGCGAGCGTTGCGGGATGCGCCCCAGCGGGGAACGCTCTCGAGCTTCGAGAAGTCTGGTGAACAACTCACGTTGCTCCGGGGGCGAACCATTGACTCAGGCATGTATGGAGATACATTAATACCTGTTCCGGCTCGCTGGTGGCGACGCCGGCTCGTTACGGAGGTTCCTCCATGTCGCTGCGCTTGGCGCTACTGGCCCTGCTGGCTGCCCGGCCGATGACGGGCTTTGACGCTATGCGGCAGTTCGACGCGTCCGTCGACTACCTCTGGCACGCGCCGCACACCCAGATCTACCCCGAGCTGCGCAAGCTGGAGGCCGCGGGTCTCGTGGAGAGCGAGGAGGTGCCGCGCGGCGAGAACGCGAAGAAGCGCCGCTACAGCCTCACCGAGACCGGCCATGAGCAGCTGCGGGCCTGGGTGGAGAAGGTCGAGGAACCTCGGCGGGAGCGGGATCCACAGCGGCTCAAGGCGGCGTACTTCGAATGGGCGAGCCCTCGGGCCGCGCGTGCCCAACTGGAGGCGCACGCGCGGTTCCACCAGGACGCCTTGGCGTCGTATGAAAAGCAGCGCGACGACATCCTCGCGCGCAGCGTTCCCCTGCTCCTGGCCCGTCTTGAGCGAACGCCGCCCGAGGAACAGGAAGCGGTCGTGGAGTTCAAGGCGTTCGCGTACAGCGGTCTCATCGCCCGTGCCCGCGCGGAGGTGGAGTGGGCGTACGAAGGACTGCGGCTGCTGGACCGGCTCCACAAGGAGCGGTCCGAAGAAGAAGCCGCCGAGTAGCCGGGCGCTTGCTCGCCCGGTCGGTCAAGGCGCACGGCGCTCGCTGCCGGCGGCCAGAGACGGAGATCTCGATGAAGACGAATGCGGATCAGGCAGAAATCAGGCAGCTGGTGGAGAACTGGGCACTGTGGCGGGACTCTGGCGACTGGGAACGGTTTGCCACCGTCTGGCATCCGGACGGCTGGATGAGCGCCACATGGTTCCAGGGCCCGGCCGCGGACTTCATAGCCGCGAGTAGGGAGGGTTTCGACAACGGCGTCAGCATCCTGCACTTCCTGGGTGGCCACACCTCGGATGTGGCGGGGGAGCGTGCCATCGCGCAGACAAAGATGACGATCAGTCAGCGCGCCCAAGTCGACGGCGTGGTGGTGGATGTGGTGTGCACCGGCCGGTTCTACGACTTCCTGTCCCGCGACGACGACGAATGGACCGTCGTCCGCAGGCAGCCCATGTATGAGAAGGACCGCCTCGACGTCGTCGACCCCGCCGTCTCCCTCAAACTCGACGCCGAACTGCTCGCCCGGTTTCCCCTCGGCTACCGGCACCTCGGGTACGTGCAGACGAAGGCCGGATTCACGGTGAAGCCCGGCCTGCCGGGCCTGGTCGGCGAGGCCGTCGACCGCCTCTACGCGGAGGGCGCCGCCTGGCTCGCCGGCTCCGAACGGCCCGGAGTGCCTCAGTGACCCCGGCTGGTCCGCCACCTCAGGAAGGGAAGTCGCGCATGTATCCCCTGAACGCCTGGTACGCGGCGGCCTGGGACACCGAAGTCGGCCGGACACTGCTCCCGCGCACCATCTGCGAACGCCCCGTCGTCCTTTACCGCACGGGAGAGGGAACGCCCGTCGCCCTGGCCGACGCCTGCTGGCACCGGCTCGTCCCGCTGTCCATGGGCCGTCTCGACGGCGACGACGTGGTGTGCGGCTACCATGGCCTGACCTACGGCCCCACCGGACGCTGCACCCGGATGCCGGCCCAGGAAACCCTCAACCCCTCGGCGGCCGTGACCGCCTACCCTGTCGTCGAACGGCACCGCCACATCTGGATCTGGCCCGGCGACCCCAGCCAGGCCGACCCGGCGCTCGTCCCCGACCTGCACTGGAACGACGACGCCGAGTGGGCCGGCGACGGCGAACGCATCGAACTCGACTGCGACTACCGTCTCGTGCTGGACAACCTCATGGACCTGACGCACGAGCAGTTCCTGCACGCCGACAGCCTCGCCAACGATGAACTGTCCGATGCCGAACCGGACGTGGCACACGACGAGAACTCGGTCACCCTCACTCGATGGATGCACGGCATCGAGGCGCCCCCGTTCCTGGCCATGCAGCTGAAACGGAAGGCGCCGGAGTACCGCGGCCCCGTCGACCGCTGGCAGATCATCCGCTTCACCGCACCCTCCACGGTCACCATCGACGTGGGCGTGGCACCCGTGGGCACGGGAGCGCCGGACGGGGACCGAAGCGCGGGCGTCAACGGACATGTGCTCAACACCGTCACACCGGCCGGCCCCGGCGCCTGCCACTACTTCTGGGCGTTCACCCGCAACTACCACCTCGGCGACCAAGGGCTCACCAATCTCCTGAGGCAGAACGTCTCCCGCGTCTTCGGCCAGGACTCCGACATGCTGAACGCCCAGCAGCGGGCCATCGAGGCCAACCCCGACCACGAGTTCTACAACCTCAACATCGACATCGGCGGCATGTGGACGCGGCGCATCATCGACGCCCAGGTCGCCGCCGAGCAGGGCCGCGAACGCACCCATCCCTCCGCGCTCGCGTCCGCAGCCGCGATGACACGGCGGTCGGCATGAGCGGCAGCACGAAGCGGCTGTCGACCGTCGACGCCTGCGACGAAGTGGCGCCGGACGTCGCCATGATCACCCTGCGCCTGCCGGACCCAGCACCCGCACCACCTCCCGGCAGCCATCTGGACGTCACCGTGCGCCTCACGGGTGGCAGCGACACCCGGTCGTACTCCCTCGTGGATCTGGGGCACGACGACGGCTTGCTGCGGATCGCCGTGCGCCGACAGCGGGACGGCCGGGGCGGATCCGTGTGGATGCACTCGCTGAAACCGGGCGACGAACTCGAAGTCACCGACCCCATCGACGAGTTCCCGCTCACCCCGGGACCGGCCCCCAGCATGCTGCTCGCTGCGGGGATCGGCATCACCCCCGTCCTCGGACTCGCCAGAGCCCTGCGTGCCCGGGGCTGCGACTACCGGATCCGCTACGCGGGCCCCTCCCGTGACCGCATGGCGTTCACGGCGGAGCTGGAGTCCGCTCACCCCGGCCTCGTGACCCTGGCCGAATCCGCACACGGAGGACGCCTGACCCCCGCCGACGTGGTGGCTGACGTTCCACAGGGCGGTGTGCTCTACGTCTGCGGGCCGATGGGTCTGCTGAGGGACGTCCGCCAGGCCTGGCAGCAGGACGCGCGGCCCTCTGCAGACCTCCGGTTCGAGACGTTCGGAACGAGCGGCAACCACCCAGCCTGTTCGTACCGGGTCACCGTGCCACGCCACGGCGTGACGGTCGAAGTCCCGGTCGGCACCAGCATGCTGGACGCGCTGCAGGAGGCGGGTGTCGAAATCATGTACGACTGCCTGCGCGGCGAATGCGGACTGTGCCGCGTCCGGATCCTGAAGGCCGACGGGCCCGTCGACCACCGTGACGTGTTCCTGTCCTCGCGACAACGGGCCGAGGGCCGCGAGCTCTGCGCCTGCGTGTCCCGCATCGCCGGGCCCGAGGTCACCATTGACTGCTGAGCAGCTCCGCGTTGCGGTGTGGGGCCGAGGACCGGAGCTGCCCCGTCGACCGCACACGCTCTGGACGTCGTCGAGCAGACGCTGGTCGCCGCTGGCACGAAGATCTGTCGCACTACGACGACTGCCGCGCGCCCCATGCGCGCCGACGACCGTGGTGTGCGCACCAGAGGTGCACCGGGTGTGGGACGCGTATCCAGGGCCTGGCCCACAGCAGCGGCCACCATCTGTTCCATGACCTTCGCGACGTCCTGGTGGTCCTCGGTGAGGATGGTTTTCACGCCGGGCGCCAGGACGGCGCCAGGCCGTGGGCCTGGCGCCGGTGGCTCGACGCCCGACGCGCCAGTCCACCGATTCCTGCGGGCAAAGCTGGGTTTACAGGTAGTACCAGTCCACGGCCACGCCCTCGCTGAGCTGCCCCGAGTCTCGTAGGGTCCGGTGATCTTGTTTCAGGCGGACTGCGGGGTGGCTTCCTGTTGTCGCCACCAGTCGCGTTCGTACTCGGCGGGCGGTACGTAGTCGAGGGCGGAGTGGAGCCGGGGCCCTGACCCCGGATCTTGGACACCGGAGAGACTTGGATCTTGATGGTCCAGGAGAACGGAGTCCCTGTGGGGATGAAGCACTACCCCGCCGAGTTCAAAGTGGACGCGGTCGCGTTGTACCGGTCCCGTCCGGGAGCGACGATCAAGTCGGTTGCTGCTGATCTGGGCGTGAACACCGAGACGCTGCGGAACTGGATTCGGGCCGCCGACGGACGCCGGCTTGGTGCGCACTCCGCGCCTGCGGCGGCGCCGCAGGCTGGCGGTGACGCGGTTCAGGCGGAGCTGGCCGCCGCACGCAAGAGGATCCGCGAGCTGGAGGAGGAGCGGGACATTCTCCGTAAGGCGGCCCGGTATTTCGCAGGGGAGACGCGCTGGTGAACCGCTGCCAGTTCGTTGAAGATCACCAGCGCCGGTTCGGCGTCAAGCGGCTCTGCGACATCCTGGGCATCGCCCGCTCGAGCTTCTACTACTGGCGCCGCACCGCCCCGGCCCGTGCGGCCCGTCAGGCCGCCGACGACCGCCTGGCGGCCCGGATACGCAAGGTCCACAAGGAATCTGACGGTACCTACGGTTCCCCGAGGGTCACCGCCGAGCTACGTGACGAGGGCGGGCAGGTAGTCAACCACAAGCGTGTCGCGAGGATCATGCGGACCATCGGAATCGAAGGAGTACGCCTGCGGCGCCGGCACCGCACCACCATCGCGGACGCGGCCGCGCCGAAGGCGCCGGACCTGATCGGCCGCGACTTCACCGCGACCGCGGTGAACACGAAGTACGTCGGCGACATCACGTACTTGAACGTCGGCAGCGGGAGATTCTGCTATCTCGCGACTGTCATCGATCTGTGTTCGCGCCGCCTGGCGGGCTGGGCGATCGCCGACCACATGCGCACCGAGCTCGTCGTCGACGCCCTCGGTGCCGCGGAGCGGACCCGCGGCAGCCTTGCCGGAGCGGTGATGCACACCGATCACGGCTCGCAGGGTGAATTCAACTGGTCGTCGCAACACTTTGATCTCGGAGGTGTGCGACGTGGCCACGGCGGACTGGAGTTTGAAGACCAGCGATGTTCCGGAGGGTCGGCGTCGGCAGTGGCGCGCTGATCATGCGTTGCGGCCGGCGATGCGTTCGCCGGGGCGGCCTGATCCGTCTCGAGTCGTGCAGCGCCAGTTCTGGCGGCTGATCGCCACGGGGGTCACGACGGTGGAGGCGTCGTTGGCGGTCGGCGTGTCATGGCCGCAGGGCGTCCAACGGCAGTTCGGTCCGCTTGTGGTTCGCGACCTGCCAGCCGACGATCATCCGCGAGTACACGTCCAGGACGAACGCCACGTACGCCGACCCAGACCAGGTACGCACATACGTTCATATCCGCCACCCACAGCTGATCCGGCCGCGAAGCGGTGAAGTCGCGGTCGACCAGGTCCGGCGGGCGGGGCGCCGACGGCTCCGCCACGGTGGTCCGCCGCCGCTGCCCGCGGATCACGTCCTCCAGGCCCAGCTCGTCCATCAGCCGCTCGACGGTGCAGCGGGCCACGACGACGCCCTTGCGCCGCAGCGCGCGGGTGATCCGCCGGGCCCCATAGGTGCCGCCCGACTCCGCGTGAACCTGCTGGATCAGTGGCATGAGCTGCTCGTCACGGAGCCGGCGCGCGGACTTCGGCCGCTTCTTGCGGGCGTAGTAGGCGGACTCGGACCAGCCGAGCACCCGGCATACGGGCCCGACCCCGAAGTCGTCTTCCTTCAGGCTGTCGATCACTTGGTCGGCCTCGTCCGGGGACGGTCGAGCTCCTGGGCAAAAAGCGCACTCGCCGCTTTGAGGATCTCGTTCGCCCGCCTCAACTCCGCTACTTCTTGGCGAAGTTGCTTCAACTCCTCGTGTTCCGCGGTGGTCAGCCGGTCGTCGCGTTCCCCGGCGTCTGCCTCGGCCCGGCGGACCCCAGCCGCGCAGTGGATGCCCAGGTCCTTGGCGACATGCGCGATCGGGCGGCCGGTGGTGCGGACTTCGCGGACGGCCCGCTCGCAGAGCTCGTCCGGGTATTTGCGTGGTGCTGGCACTGCTCGTGGTTTTCCTTCGGGCCAGGACCATAAGCCTGGCTTCAGGGACTCCACGAATCCGGGGTCAGCTCAGTTCTGGCGGAGGGCCAGGCTGAACACCGGGATTGAATATGTGGCACCGGCGGGGCTCCTTGAGACCTCCGGGGAGCCCGGTTCACGGACGAACTGGGGCCCCCGACGCGCTCCCGACGACGGCCGGGCCGCTTTCCGGGCCGAGCGACTCCTGAGCTGCCGCAAGTGGCGGAGCTCGTCAGCTCGTCTACGCCCGTTGTGCGGGTCCCTGGGCGACGTGCTGTTCCAAGGCCCACCGCCAGTGCTCCAGCACCTCTTCCACCGTGCGACCGGGGGCACGCAACAGGGCGGCCGCCACCTTGCGAACGAACGCCTTCTGACTCTCCTCCGTCAGGTACTCCACCGGGGACTTGCCGTCCACGCGCGCCAGGAGCAGCGCGGGCAGCAGTGCCGCGACCCGCTCCTGGAGGGCGGCCTGCGGCTCCCAGCCGACATGCCGGAGGTACTGCGCGCACAGGTCGCCGCCCGACTGCAGGAGAGCGTCACGGCGTTCGGACAACAGCAGGCTCTTCAGGAGCAGATGGCTGACACAGAACGCCAGATCGAATGCGGGATCGCCGTACCAGGCGCACTCGGCGTCGAGCAGCACCGGGCCAGAGGGGCCTACAAGGATGTTCTTGGGGCTGACATCGCCATGGACCAGGGCCAGATGCGTGGCAGCCGTGCGGTCGGCAAGGCTCTGGAACACCTCGCTGAGACCAGGGTGTGCCGCGGCCGTGGCGAGCAAGTACGGCTCGATGCGCAGGGCGTGGAAGTTCGTGTCGGTCGCGAACAGTTCGGCCAGCGTGTCGTCGCCGGCGCTCGCGGCATGCAGTGTGCCGAGTACCTCTCCGACGGCCATCGCCGTCTCCCGGCGTACGTCGCCCGCCAGCAACTGGGCCTTCCACACGGAGTAGTCCCGCGGTGGCAGATAATCCATGGCGAAGAGTCCGGCCTCGGGATCGTGCGCCAGAAGGCGCGGCACGCTGTCGGGCCGGTGCCGTACCGCGAACCGCATCCAAGCCCACTCGGTGGCGTTGCGTGACACGGGGGCCTGCCAGTCCGCCGCGACCTTGAGTTTCGCCAGGGCACGTTTGACGCACAAGGAACGGCCGGGCAGGTCCACGCGCCACAGATCGGAGGAGACACCGCCGGCCAGGGGCGTCCACAGCGCGGTCTCGTCGGGCGCTGCCAGCTCTTGGGCCAGCAGGAAATCGGTCAGCGCGGGTTCGGGCGCGGCACTCATGACGGGCCTGTCCTTTCTGTCGCCCGGTGGGCCGGAGGTCGGCTCGCGCCCCGGCCGGACCGGCAGCCGGCGGCACAGCTCGGAGACGTCGTGCTGCGGGGCTCGGTACCAGGGCGATGTCGTCCGGGTCCACGCCGAGTCTGGCCACGATCCTGAGGTTCGGAGAGGCCGACAGCGCGGTGGCGGAGACCGGGGCCCAGCACGTAAGAATCCCTGCGGGCCGGTGTTCCTCCACGAGTTCCGCAACGGCCTCGGCGCTCGTCGGCTCGGCGGGGCCGCTCACGAGGATGAGGCCCGCGCTCTCGAGGACCGATCGTTCCACGGTGTCGTCGGGCCAGGCGTAGTCGGTGAGGAGCACGGTGCGGGCTCGGTGGTGTCATGGCAGTCGTCCTCACAGAGTTGGTGCGATCGGCGACCCGGGGGCCTGGCCGGTCAGGGCAAAAGCTGAGCCACGAACAGCACCCGTGCCGCCCGGCCGCAAGAAGCTGGCACTTCCTGGTGCATCGGGTGAGTCCTGTCGGGTAGCCCTCCGGCCGATGGACCCACGCCGTGCCCTGTGCTGTCCGTCTTTCCAGGGGCGTGGGTCCATCGGGGTCGACCGGAACCGCGCAATGCAAACGATAGCACGCACTTCCCTCCAAAGGCACCTACTTCTGGGGTTTCCCGAGAGCTTCCTGCCGGTGCCGCACGGCCCCTTGACGAAGTCGGTCGCACGTGTCCAACCTTAGGCTATCGTTAGCATAGACAATGAGTGTGTGTCCCTCATTGACGCTCCCCCACTTCCGAACCCCGGCCGGGACGCCCTGGACATAGCCGATCGCCGGATGCTCCTCGACGGCACCGGCCAGCCACCGCAGACGCGCTCTCCAGGCGGCACGGACAGCACGGTGATCATCCATACTCCGAAAGGTTGCACCGCCATGACAGACTCGCGGATAGCTCGGCTGTACGGCCGCAGGGTGTGGGACTCACGGGGCAGGCCGACCGTCGAGGCCGAGGTGCACCTCGCCGGAGGGGCGGTAGGCCGGGCCATCGCGCCGGCCGGGGCCTCGACAGGCCGCGGTGAGGCGGTGGACCTGCGGGACGGCGGCAGAGGGTACGGCGGGCTGGACGTCCGTCGGGCGGTCGGTTCGGTCAACGGGGAGATCGCCTCGGCACTCCAGGGTCAGGACGCGGCCGATCAGCAGTCCGTGGACCGGCTGTTGGTGAAACTCGACGGGACCGACGACCTCGGCCGACTCGGCGGCAACGCGATCGTGGCGACATCCATGGCCGTGCTCCACGCGGCGGCGGCAGCCTCGGGAAACCCACTGTGGCTGCACCTGTCGGGCGGCGCACCGGTGCGGATCCCGCTGCCCGAGATCCAAATCTTCGGCGGCGGGGCGCACGCGGACCGCCGAGTCGACGTACAGGACTTCATGGTCGTATGCCCGGCGGCGACCAGCTTCTCCGAGGCCCTGGACTGGACAGCGGAGATCCACCGGGCCACGGGCAGTCTGATGCGCAAGGCGGGCAAGAGCGGCGGTGTCGCCGACGAGGGCGGCTTCTGGCCGGACTTCGCCTCCAACGAGGAAGCGCTGGAGGCGCTGACCCTGGCCATCGAGGCTGCGGGATTCCGGCCTTCCACTCAGGTCGGCATCTCGCTGGACATCGCGGCCTCGCAGTTCGGCACGGCCGGCCACTACCGGTTGGCGCTGGACGACCGGAGCATGGGTACCGACGAGTTGATCGACCTGCTCGGCACATGGATCGAGCAGTACCCGATCCTCTCCGTCGAGGACCCCGTCGGTGAGGACGACCCCGACGGCATGCGCGAGTTCACCCAGCGCTACGGCGACCGCTGCCAGGTGATCGGCGACGACTTCCTCGTCACCAACGCCTACCGGGTCGAGACGGCGGCGGCTGACGGGACAGCGAACGCCGTCCTGGTCAAGCCGAACCAAGCGGGCACCATCACCGATGCGCTGGCGGCGCTCAGTGCCGGCAAGGAGGCCGGGTTCGGCACGATCGTGTCGGCGCGTTCCGGGGAGAGCGAGGACGTCACCATTGCCCACCTCAGTGTGGGCTGGGACGCCGGCCAGCTGAAGGTGGGGTCGTTCACCCGCTCCGAACGCATGGCGAAGTGGAACGAAGTCCTTCGCATCGAGGAGGCGCTTGGCAGCGAGGCGGCGTTCACCGGCTGGTCTGCCTTTTCCTTCCGTCGCTGACCCCCGCGGCCCGGGCTCATCACCCAGTGATTCCTAATGCGGTCTGTCAAGTGGTGTGAGCAGTGGATGGCATCAGTTCGTAGCTCCGTCCGTCGCGTAGGAGTGCCCAGAGAGGACGTTGACGCGGCGGCGGGCGAAAGCGAGGGCGGCCTGGGTGTGGCGCTTGCCCTCGGAGTGTTTGCGGTCGTAGAACCGACACGACTCATCGCAGTGTCGGATGCTGAACAACGCCGAGGTGCAGAAGACGCGTTGAAGGCGGCAAGTGTATCGCTGCGGGCGCCGTAGGTTGCCGCTGGTCTTCCCGGAGTCGCGGGGCACCGGGGCGACGCCTCCGAAGCCGGCGAGGCGGTCGGCGGTGCCGAAGGCCGTCATGTCGCCGCCGGTGGCGGCCAGGAACTCGGCGCCGAGGATGATGCCCAGGCCGGGCATGCTGGTGATCACGTCGAAGGCGTGGTGGTCGCGAAACCGTGCCTCGATGTTCTTCTCGTCGAGCTCGGCGACCTGCTGGTTGAGGCTCATCAGCCGCAGCCGGGTGGCGTGCCCTACCCGTCCTCGGCCGCCCCACGCCACCCGCGCACACCGGGGAGCTGCTGTCCACCGTGAAGTTCATGGTGCAGACCCTCGCCGCCGCCGACGAACTCCAGCGCGAGCTGACCTACGACGGACTGCGTGCAGCCGTGGCCAAGAACAGCAAAGGCGGGTGCCGCCAGCCACTCGAAGGCGCCCCGGGGTGGGTCTTCGCGGAAGGGCATGCCGACGCCATGATGTTCGCCCGTCAGTTGCTGGCCGACCCGAGTACGCCAACAAGGTCCGCGACGGCCGGTCGAACGACATCGCCCGGTGCGACTGCGGCATCCTGTGCGGGTGCCGACTAGCCATGGGCATGCCCGTCCGGTGCTCCGTGAACCCCCGCTTGGGCCGGGAGAGCCGACTGCTCGGTGAGACGCCGGCGGTGACCAACCCGGGGCGGTTGTTCCCTTGGATGTCCACAGCCCGATCACGCTAGCTAATGCTATCGTTGGCATTGGGAGGCCAAGCCCCGCATGTTCCGCTGTCGACAGCGAGTGTCGGGCCCTCCCTAATTCCAGGCGGTCGCAGAGGAGACCCTCATGAAGTTCGCCAACCTCGCAGGTCGGCTCCACGTGGTCCGGGGCACCAGCACCTTGGACGTCGGTAAGGCAAGCGGGGGCCAATTGCCGGCAGATCCCACCGAGGCCTACGCCCGCTGGGCCGACGTCACGAAGTGGGCGTCGGCCCAGCGGGACGAGGCGTTCACCAGCACACTCGATCCGGATGAGCTCTACGCGCCGAGCCCGGCACCGCCGCAGGTCTTCGTCCTGGGCCTCAATTACCGTTCGCACGCGGAGGAACTGGGCTGGGGCGTTCCGGATGTGCCGATGGTGTTCACCAAGTTCCCGAGCTCGGTCACAGGGCCGGGGGCGGAGGTTGAAATCACCGGCCCCAAGGTCGACTGGGAGGTCGAGCTGGTCGTGGTGATCGGTAAGGGCGGTCACCACATCGCAGCAGCCGACGCGTGGGACGCGGTGGCCGGCTTCACCGTCGGTCAGGATGTCAGCGACCGAGACGTCCAGATCCGCCCGCAGGACAACCCGCAGCACGGTCTGGGCAAGTCGTTCAAGGGGTTCTCGCCCATCGGCCCGGTTCTGGCCACGATGGACGAAGTGGGAGATCCGCACGATCTCGGCCTGCGCTGCTGGGTGAACGGCGAACTGGTGCAGGACGGGCGGACCGATGACTTCGTGTTCCCCATTCCCTTCCTGATCGAGTACCTGTCCAACGTGGTCACCTTGTTGCCCGGAGACCTGATCTTCACCGGGACTCCGTCAGGTGTGGGTATCGGCCGGAAGCCGCCGCGGTTCCTCTCACCCGGGGACGAAGTGCGCAGCGAGATCGACGGGATCGGTGAGATGGTCACGAAGTTCGTGCCGCGCCCCTGAGGCCGGAGCCGTCGGGCAAGAAGAAGGGCCGACCCGTCAACGCGTTTCTTGGAGCGTTGGCGGGTCGGCCGTTTGTGTCGTGCCTTCAGCGATCTGCTCCGCTGCAGCCTCGTCGAGCGCCTCTGGGCTGCCCTCTCGACCGTCAACGCCTGTCCGCCGGCAGGTCCCGGCGGACCGCGAGGACGGCTGCAGCGGCGGCGTCAGGTCTGCCGTTCTCCGACCGCACCCGAGCTGTGACGGGGGTAGCCGGCCATACCGGCGAACTTGAGTCCGGGGTCTTCGGCGATGCGGACCAGCTGGTTGTACTTTGCCAGCCGGTCCGAGGTCCGGACCGACCCGATCTTGATCTGACCGACACCGGTGCCCACCGCGAGGTCACTGATGAAGAAGTCCTCGGTTTCGCCCGAGCGGGCCGAGACCACGGGCACATAACCCGCGTTGCGTGCCGCCGCGATGACGTCGAGGGTGCCGCTCACAGTGCCGTTCTGGTTGAGCTTGACCAGAATGCCGTTGGCCGCGCCGAGCCGGACGCCCTGCTTCAACCGTTCCAGGTTTGTGGTGAAGAGATCGTCCCCGATGAGGTTGAGCCGATCCCCGACCCATCCGGTCAGCAGCTTCCAGCCACGCCAGTCCTCCTCGTCGAGGGCGTCCTCGATCGACGCGACCGGAAAGTCCTCCGCCCAGCCGACGGCCATCTCGACCATCTCCGCCCTGTCGGCGTATCTGCCTTCCCTCACCAGGTGGTAGCTCTCCTTCTCGGCGTCCCACAGCGAGTGCGCGGCGACATCGATCGCGATCACGACGTCCTGCCCGGGAGTGAGCCCGGCGCGTTCGATGGCCTCGACCATCAGCTCCAGCGCGGCCCGGCCCGTCTCCAGGCCCGGGCTCAGCCCGCCCTCGTCGGCGAGCAGGGTGGGCAGTCCCCGGGCGGTCAGGGCATCGGCGGCGGACGAGCGGACCCGGCTCACCATCTCGATGGCCTCGTCCAGCGAGGTGGCGGAGGCCGGTACGGCCAGGAAGTCCTGGACATCCATGCCGCGCCGCGCATGCTCTCCGCCGCTCAGGATGTTGACCATGGGCATGGGGAGGTCAGGTGTCGTGCCCGCGAGCTCGGCCACCCACCGGTACAGCGGCGTTCCTTGGCTTTGTGCGGCGGCTCGGCACGCCGCCAGCGAGACTCCGAGGATGGCGTTGGCGCCCAGCCGTCCTAAATTTGCCGTTCCGTCCAGTGCGATCAGCAGTTTGTCGAGCGCGGCCTGCTCGGTCACGTCCTGCCCGAGTACGGCACGCGCGATCTCACCGTTGACATGGCCGACCGCGGTGCGCACGCCGAGCCCGGCGTATTCACCCGTACCGTCGCGCAGTTCCCAGGCCTCGTTGCTGCCCGTCGACGCCCCGGACGGCACGGCCGCGCGCCCCAGGAGGCCGTCCTCGGTCCCGACGTCGACCTCGACCGTGGGCCGGCCACGGGAGTCCAGGATCTGGCGGGCGTGAACTCGGGCTATTCGCGTCATCGGACGCGCTCCTCGGTGGCCGGGCGGACGGTGGGCGTGTTGCAGGGGTAGTGCGGTTGCTGTCCGCGCAGCACGCGTACGACCTCCTGCGCGGCCTTGGTCCGCAGCTCCTCCACGGACTCGTCCGAGGAGAACGCGACATGCGGGGTGATCACCGCGTTGGGGTGGGCCAAGAGCGCCGGATCCACGGTCGGCTCCTCTTCGAGCACGTCGAGCGCCGCACCGGCGATGCGGCCGGCGTCCAGCGCCACTACCAGCGCCGCGGTGTCCACCAGGCCGCCCCGGCTCACATTGACCAGCAGGGCCCCGTCGCGCATCGCGGCGAGCTCCGGCGCTCCGACCAGGTGCCGGGTGGCCGGCGTGAGAGGGACGTGCAGGACCACCGCATCGGCCACGCCGAGCAGCTCGGGCCAGGAGACGAACTCCACGTCCGCCGAGGGATCGACGACTGGGTCATGGACGATGACCCGACAGCCGAGCGCCGCGCACTTACGGGCCGTCGCCCGGCCGATACGGCCGTAGCCGACGATGCCGATGGTCTTCGAGCGCAGCCGCTGCAACCGGGCGCCGGCCGGGTCCCACCGTCCCGCGCGGACATCGCGGTCGTAGCGGGCGATTCCGCGCGTCCAGTCCAGGATGAGGCCCAGGGCGTGGTCGGAGACTTCCTCGACGCAGTAGTCGGGCACGTTGGTGACGAGTGTGCCGCGCTCGGTCGCGGCCGCCACGTCGATGTTGTCGAGTCCGACGCCCATCCGGGCGACGACGCCCAGCCGTGACGGCGTCTGGATGGCCGTGGACGACACCTGTGCCCAGCAGGTCATGATCGCCACCGGGTCGTGGGTTTTGACCAGGTCCTCGATCGTCTCCTTCGGCGCGGGATCGGCCGGGCCCACGACGAGATCGAACCCGGCTTCCTCGATGATGCGGCGTTCGATCTCGTCGTCCGGCCACGCGCGGTCGGTGAGGAGAACCACCCCTCGTCGGTCCATGTCACTGCTCCTTGTCTGTGGAACCGGGGAGGACCGTTGTCAGCGGCGTTGAGCCGGAACCGCGGTGCTTCCCCTCGTGCGTAGATATCCGCCTGTGTTCGAGCTGAAGGGCGCCGACCTGCCGCTGTCGCCCAACCGCTGCAGCAGCCACATGGAGCAGGCCGTGGCGACCTCGTGCACGGGGAGCGCCATGGTCGTCAGACCCGGCCCCCACCAGCCGAAGCCCGGTTGGTCGCCGAAGCCGACCACCGACAACTCGCGGGGCACCGCGACGCGGCGTGCGTCGAGTTCTTCCAGCACGCCCTCCGTGACGCGGACCGACGCGGTGACCACGGCGGACGGGGGGTTGGGACTGTCCAGCAGCCTCGCCAGCGCATCGCGTGCGGAGTCGCTGGCGCCGGGCGGTATGTGGGCGACCAGGTCGGGATCGTGATCGTCACCGACCACGTCCAGATAGCCGGCGAAGCGCTGGTGCCCCGTGGACAGCCCAGGGAGGCCACCCAAGTAGGCGATCCGGGTGTGCCCGAGGTCGCGAAGGTGCCGCGTCGCCTCGCTCAGCACTCCTCGGTCGTCAATGCCGAAGGACTGCTTGGCCAGCTCCGGGTGCGTGCGCAGGAACTGCACATGCGGGACCTGACGGAGCAGGCGGATCGACTCGCTGCGGGGATTCGGGGTCGGTACGACGATCACGCCCGCGACCTGCCCGGCGATCATGCCCTTCACCTGGGCGAGCTCGTTGTCACGGTCGTCGCTGGTTTCGCAGAGCATCACCTGGTACCCCTGCTTGCTCATGCACTGTGCCAGCGCGTGTGCCGCCGTGCTGTAGAACACGTTGCCCACATCCGGGACCATCAGACCGATCACTTTGCTGGAGGCGCCCCGCATCATCCGCGCGGCCTGGTTCCCGACGTAGCCGAGCTCGGCCGCCTTCTGCTCGACGCGGTGACGCGTCTCGACACTGATACGCGAGTCCTGAGCAAGGGCGCGGCCCACGGTCGATACAGACAGGTTCAACTGCTCGGCAATGTCTCGCGTGGTAACACGCTTCCCCGATCGCATATGCCAACGATAGCCTTCTCGTCCGCCCCACCCGGTGGCGCCTCGCTCCCCGGACCGTCTCCATCGCGTTCACGGGGCGCGCAGGCCGGCCGTCTCCTCCTCCAGGAAACTGTCCACCAGCGCGCCGGCGGTCGTGACGGTGAGCGCTTCGTGATCGAGTGCCGTGTGCAGGATCTCGCTGTAGACCTCGAACTTCGCGTCATAGAACCCGGACATGAACGGATGCATGGTCAGCGTGACCAGGCCGCCGTTGCCGGCCGCGTCGTGGATCATGTCCAGCCAGGTCTTTCGGGCCTGGTCCTCCGTCTGGTTGCCCGCCGGATTCTTGGCGTATTGCCAGCAGTCGTTGCCCTCCCACTGCCACGGAACGCAGACCAGGTGATCGTCGAGCCGGTGCACCTTCGGCGGCAGGTTAACCGACTCCGGGGTGACACTACTGTCGTAGCGGTAACCAAGGTCCGCCAGAACTGCGGCGGTCCGGGTACCGCGGTAGCCGCCCGGAGCGCGGAAGCCCTGCGGCTCGATGCCGATCAGCCGGAGTGCGGCGGTGCCGTCGAAAAGCAGGCGCTCCTGGTCGTGCTCGCTGAGCTTCGCCCACTCCTCGTGCATCCAACCGTGCAACCCCACTTCGTGACCGGCATCCGCGATCGCCTGCAGGGCCTCAGGATGATGGAGGGCGTTCCAGCCCTCGACGAAGAACGTGGCCCTGATCTTGAGCGCGTCGAAGAGTTCCAGCAGCCTCGGCAAGCCGGTCCTGACCCCTGCCTCGTCGGAATCAGGGCGGTGAGCCCGTCCGGCGAGGATGTCCAACGCGCTACCTAGATTGTCGACCGTCACACAGACGGTTCCGTGCTGCTCCACGATGCGCCCTCCATTGTCAGGGACACTGCTCCACCACCTCCCAGGTGGCGACCAGCCGTTTCACCTGCTCAGCGCACAGGCGCCAGCATTTGCTATCGATAGCGCACCATCGTCGCGCTGAGATGTCAACCACTCGACGAGGTCCGCGAAGGATATTTCGGCACCTTGGGCAATGAAGTATGACTTCCCCTAATCTCGATCATGCTCAAGGTGTTGACATATGGTCCCGGCCAGGGTGAGCTTGTGCAAACGATAGCACTGAGCCGACTTCTTGCGGCGTATCGGTGGCGTCAGACCCCATCCTCCGGCAACGGGGCCGCTGGGTGGATCTTCTCCGAGAAGGGACCAAGGAGATGACAGCGCTGCATCCGCGTGGTGTGAACCACATCGCCATCTCGACGCGGGACATGAAGGGCCAGCTGGAGTTCTGGTGTGACGTACTGGGCATGCCACTCAAGGGACTCTTCTGGATGCACAACACCGAGGGCGTGTACCACGCCTTCATCGAGATGGCGCCGAACAGCTACATCTCCGTCGTGCACGATCCGAATAATTCGGACGCGGTGCAGTACGGCGTCACCCACTCGGGGAACGCGGTCGGTTTCGCGGCAGCCGGCGTGGTCCAGCACATCGCGGTAGATGTGGACAGCCTCGACGAGGTGGTGGCACTCCGGGACCGCATCCGCAGTCGGGGCATCCAGGTGCTCGGCCCCATAGACCACGGCTGGTGGAAGTCGATCTACTTCGCCGGCCCGGACCACACCAGCCTGGAAATCACCACTGGTGGCGACATCCAGCCCAACGAGTGGGTGGACCCCGAGGTGGTAAAGGAGTGCGGCATTTCGCCGGAGGAGCTTGAACAGCTCTTGGACCCCACGCCCTTCGACGCCTCACAGGGCCCCGTTCCACAACCCGCCGCCGACCCGTCCAAGCCGACGATGCACTGGCCGGGCAACGAGGACGCCATCGTCATGCAAATGGAGATGTCCGACGACGACGTCTGGGCCAAGTTCAGTGCGACGGATCCGCCGGTGCCCGGCGGCAAGTGACCGCGGTGAGCAGCGACCACCAGACCGGTGTGCCGCACACAGCAAGATCCGTGAGGAATTCGGCACGCTGAGCGAAGGCCCGGCAGGGTCGTGGCCGAGGGGGCTGAGCGTGCCGAGCACGTGTAAATGCCGCCGTAAGGAAGCGACGGTACGAATGCGATTGCCTGTCAGCGGGTGGGCTTCGCTGCGGGAGGCATCCTGGATGGCAAGTCCGCAACGCAGGTACTCGATCTGGTGCAGAGCACGGACGAACTCGGCTACGACCTCTTCACCATGACGGACCATCTGCACACCGAGCAGCCCACGCCGGAACCAAGGACACTGCTGAGCTGGCTCGCTGGGAAGACCGAACGGATCGAGTTCGCCCCGACCGTGCTCGGCCTCCCATACCGGGAGCCTCCTGTCCTGGCCAAGATGGCCGGGACGCTGGACCAGGTATCCGGTGGGCGGCTTGTCCTCGGCCTGGGTGCCGACGGTTTCGACCAGGAGTTCGCCGCGTTCAGCCTCACCGTGCGCTCGAACGCGCGCAAGGTGGCCGCACAGCGGGAGGCCATCGAGATCATGCGCGGCTTGTGGTCAGGGGAACCCACGTGGTACGGAGGCCAGGACTTCACAGTCACAGAAGCAAGGATCAGCCTACCGCCGGCACATCCCCGATCTGGCTGGGTTCCTGCGGGCCGAAGGCACTGGCGCTGACCGGAGAACTCGCCGACGGATGGATTCCCACCCTCGGACCCGTCACCTTCGAGCGGGCGCTGGGCAATCGGGAGATCGTCCGTTCCGCTGCACGCACCGCCGGACGGGACCCCGACTCGGTCACCTGCGCGTGCAACGTCGCGGTTCGCATCGACCCGAAGCGGACTCCCACCCCGGAACGGGCGTTCGGCAGCATTCCCGCCGTGGTTCAGCGGCTGGTGGAGATCATCGAGGTGCCGGATTCACGTTCCTGGTTGTCGCTGCGCCCCGGTCGAGGACCAGGAACTGCTGGCGCGCGAAGTGATTCCTCAGGCGCGTGCAGAGGTTGAATCCCGCCGAAAACAGGAGGAAACGTGGGAGTCCAATCTCCTGAATCCCCTTCACACTTAGACAGTTCATCACCGCACGACGATGAATAGATCATGCGTATCGGAAACGGCCGGAAGCTCGACCGGCGAGATTGGAGAGTGCAATGCAGATCGCAGCGGTTCGTGACGCGTCGGGGAAGGAAATCACGTGCCAGGTCCTGGGGGAGGAACTCCTTCCCTTGCCCGATGTCAGCGTCTTGGACGTGCTGGCGCTGAGCGTCGAAGAGCGCCAGGAGCTGGCGGCACGGTCGCGTGCCCCTCGCCTGCGACTCGCGGACGTTCAGCTGCTCCCGCCGGTCGTCCCGCCATCCCTTCGCGACTTCATGACCTTTGAAAAGCACTTCGCGGGCGGCAAGATGTTCTTGCTCCGTGATGTACCGAACCCCACGCCCGAGCAGCTCGCCATTCCGGCGGTCTGGTACGAGATTCCGATCTTCTATTTCAGCAACGGTCTCTCGGTGGTGGGCGCCAAGGACGACGTGGAGTTTCCCCCGAAGTGCGAACTGCTGGACTTCGAGCTGGAGCTCGCGGTCGTGCTCAGGAAGGGCGGAAAGAACCTGAGTCACGCCGAGGCGTGGGACGCCATCGGTGGCTACACCATTTTCAACGACTGGTCGGCCCGCGATGTGCAGTTCCATGAGCTGCAGGCCACCATCGGCCCCGCGAAGGGGAAGGACGCAGCGGCCACGCTCGGCCCCTGGGTCACCACGGCCGACGAGATGGAGCAGTACCGGGTCGGTGACGCCATCGAGGTCGGAATGGAGGTGCAGGTGAACGGCCAGACGGTGGGCAAGAGCTCGTCGCACGAGATGTCCTGGTCCTTCGCCGACCTGATCGTCTACGCCTCCCGCGGAGCGAACGTCTCGGCGGGTGACGTCATCGCCGCCGGCACGGTTCCCAACGGTTGCCTCCTCGAGATCTGGGGACGGTCCGGAAAGCAGGACCCGGCGCCGCTCAAGCCGGGTGATGTGGTGACGATGACGATCGAGGGAATCGGAACCATCTCCAACAAGCTCAAGCCGGCCTCGCCGCACCACGAGGTCCCGGCCGCGAAGCTCTTCAGGGACCAGTAGGGCGGATTGATATGCACGCGGTCACTATTCACGAGGTCGGCGGCCCCGAGGTCCTTCGCTGGGACAAGGCCGAGGTCCGGGAGCCCGGTGTCGGTGAGGTTCTGGTCGACGCCCGGTTCGCCGGTGTCAACTACCGTGACGTCTACTTCCGGAACGGGATGTACAAGGCGCCGCTGCCTTTCGTCCCCGGGATCGAGGGGTCCGGAGTGGTTTCCGCTGTCGGGCCGGGCGTCACCTCCGTGGCGCCCGGCGATCGGGTGGCATGGACCGGCGACGCCGGTTCGTACGCGGAACGGATCACCCTTCCTGCAGATGCTGTTCTCCCGATTCCGGACTCGGTTTCCTTCGAGCACGCGGCCGCTGTGCTGCTGCAAGGCCTCACCGTCCACGTACTCGCGAACGACTGCGGCCCCGTACGGGATGGCGAATGGATCGCCGTCCACGCGGCGGCCGGAGGCATCGGCCTGCTCCTGACACAGGTTGCCAAACATCGCGGGGCCAAGGTTCTGGGTACGGTATCCGCCGAAGAGAAGATGAAGGCGGTTCTCGATGCGGGAGCCGATGCCGTGACGACCTATGGCGACTTCTCGAAGACGGCTGCAGAGCTCACGGATGGGCACGGTCTGAACGCTGTCTACGACGGTGTCGGGGCCGCGACCCTCTCGCAGAGCATCGAGGCGCTGGAGTCCTGCGGCCGACTGGTGCTCTTCGGCTGGGCGAGCGGGCCCGTCCCGACCCTCCCGCTGGACCGGTTGCGTTCCTGCACGTTCGTCCGCCCGCGGCTGGGCGACTACCTCACGCCGCAACGAGGCGAGGCCGCGGAGCGGAGCGCCGAGATCTTCTCCTGGATGGCCGAGGGCGTCGTCACCCCGACGATCGACTCTGTTTACCCGATGGATCGAGCCGCGGACGCGCACCGCGCGCTGGAGAGCCGACGCACGATCGGCAAGGTCCTGCTCGCCACGACCGGCGTGAAGTAATCGAAGAATGTGCGCTGACGAGGAGAATGCACTGTGCGTGCCGTAGGTTACGAAACAACAGGGGACGTCGATGTCCTGGCGGATCTCGTCGTTCCACGGCCGGACGGTCTCGCACCGGATGAGGTCGAGGTCCGCATCGTCCGCTCGGGGGTCAACCCCACGGACTGGAAGTCACGGCGCGGGGCGCTGCACATGCCGATCGGCCCTGGAAAGCCCCAGATCCCGCATCATGACGGTGCCGGCACGGTGGAGCGAGTGGGAGTGGACGTCGACAAGTCCCTGGTGGGCGCGCGGGTATGGGTTCACGAAGCGGCCTATCGGCGCCTCGGTGGCACCGCGGCGGAGTACGTCGCAATTCCCGCGGCCCAGACCGCGCCGCTGCCGGAGAACGTCGAGTTCGACACCGGTGCCGCACTCGGGATTCCGTTCATGACAGCACACCGAGCCCTCACCCTGATCGAGGGTGGGCCGGCAGAGCTGACTCCGGGGTCCCTGGCGGGGCGATTCATCCTCGTCGCGGGTGGGGCAGGGGCGGTCGGCAACGCAGCCATCCAGCTCGCCCGGTGGGCCGGCGCGACCGTCATCACTACGGTGAGCAGTCCTCGCAAGTCCCAACTCGCGCAAGCCGCGGGAGCCCACCACGTCCTGAACTACCGCCAGAGTTCCGACGCGGCCGCCGACATCCGCAAGTGGGCCCCCGACGGGGTCGACGCGGTGGTGGAGGTCGCTCCCGCGGCGAACGTGGATCTCGATGCCGCCGTGCTCAAGCCGTCCGGAGTGGTCGCGATCTACGCGGACGACGGTCAGGGGCCCCTCTCGCTCCCCGTGCGGGCCACGATGACCGCCAACGCGCGCTACCAGTTCATCTTGGTCTACACCATGCCCGACGACGCCAAGCGCGCCGCGGTGCGCGGTATCCAGGCCGCCCTGGCGGACGGTCACATCCACATCGGCGAGGCTCACGGCATCCCGGTCCACCACTACCCCCTCTCGCAGGTCCGGGAGGCACACACCGACCTCGAGCGCGGTCTTGTCGGCCGCGTACTGATCGACGTCACTTCGTAGCACGCGCGGAGCCGACTCCCTTGAGCCCCGGGGACACGGTGGCCCTGTCAACTGCTCTGACTCCCTTGCCGTGTCCCCGGCCCGCGCACTCCTGGACGCGCTGAGTTCGCGGGCTCCCCATGTCCTCCGCAGAGAAAGGATCCTCAGTGAACAAAGTCAGCGCCAGCGCCGCCGGGGCCGTCGCCGGGATATCCGACGGCGCCTCACTGGCCGTCGGCGGCTTCGGCCTCAGTGGTGTGCCGGAGATCCTCGTGCGAGCCCTGTACGAAGAGGGAGCCGCCCAGCTGAGCGTGGTGACGAACAACTGCGGCGTGGACGGCCGCGGTCTGGGCGTACTGCTCGCGGCCGGCCGCATCGCGCGAGTGACGGGCAGTTACGTAGGTGAGAACAAGGAGTTCGCCCGTCAGTACATGGCCGGTGAGCTGGAGGTGGAGCTCGTCCCGCAGGGCACGCTCGCCGAACGTCTCCGCGCGGGGGGTGCGGGCATCCCCGCCTTCTACACTCCGGCGGGCGTAGGCACCCAGGTGGCCAATGGCGGTCTGCCCTGGCGCTACGCACCCGACGGCTCGGTCGCCGTGGCCTCCCCGGCGAAGGAGACCCGAGACTTCGACGGGCGACCGCACGTTCTGGAGCACGGCATTACCACCGACTTCGCCCTGGTGCGAGCCTGGCGCGGCGACTCCCACGGCAACCTCGTCTTCCGCAAGGCCGCCGCCAACTTCAATCCCCTCGCCGCCATGGCCGGCCGCACCACCATTGCCGAGGTCGAACAGCTCGTCGGGCCAGGCGAGTTGAACCCCGACGAGATCCACCTTCCCGGGATCTTCGTACAGCGTGTCGTGGCGCTGACGCCCGAGGAAGCCGCGGACAAGCAGATCGAGAAGAGGACCGTACGCGCATGACCACCGCCCTCGACACCCAACAGGGCTGGACCCGCGACCAGATGGCCGCGCGCGCAGCCGCCGAACTCACCGACGGCTCCTACGTCAACCTCGGCATCGGCCTGCCCACCCTCATCCCCGGCCACCTCCCCCACGACGTGCACGTCGTGCTGCACTCCGAGAACGGTATCCTCGGCACCGGCCCCTACCCCACCGAGGACGAGGTCGACGCCGATCTCATCAACGCGGGCAAGGAAACGGTCACCGTGCTGCGCGGCGCCTCCTTCTTCGACTCGGCGCTGTCGTTCGGCATGATCCGCGGAGGCCACATCGACACCGCCGTACTCGGCGCCATGCAGGTCTCGCAGGACGGCGACCTGGCCAACTGGATGATCCCCGGCAAGATGGTCAAGGGCATGGGCGGCGCCATGGACCTCGTCCATGGCGCCCGCCGCGTCATCGTGCTCATGGAGCACACGGCCAAGGACGGCACCCCGAAGATCCTCAAGGAGTGCACGCTCCCCCTGACCGGCGAGCGCTGCGTTCATCGCATCATCACCGACCTCGGTGTTCTCGACGTCACACAGGACGGCTTGGTGCTCGTCGAGGCCGCCCCCGGCATCACGTCGGCACAGATCGCCGAACGGACCGACGCGCCCCTGCTCAGCGAGCGGCGCAGTACATCCGACGCCCGCTGAGTACGGTCCCTTGGGGATGTCCTCGCGCTGCTTGTCGTACGACGCCGGCCCCTCCTCGTGGAAGCGTGCGTGCGTCTCCAGTTGGGCCCGGGCCGCCCGGGACTCGCCCACTCGAAGTAAGCGGCCCGCTGGGTATCGCGCTCGCGTCGCGGTTCCTCGACCTCGTTCATCCAGGCCCGCAGCTGGTCGCGGCCGGCGTCGGTGAGGCTGTACCGGCGCTTCCGCCCGTGCTCGCCCCGGGGCACCTCCTCGGGCCTCGACGAGCCCGGCGGTCTCCAGCTTGCGCAGTTCGCCGTAGATCTGGGTGTGCGGCGCGTGCCAGAGGTATCCGACCGAGGCGTCGAACTGCCGCATGACGTCGAAGCCGGTCATCGGGCGGACAGCCAGCAGGGCGAGCAGCGCCACGCGCAGCGATGAAAGGACCTCCGCGAGGGATGAGACCGCTCAACTTGCGAGCGATTTTGTAATGCATGTCCATACACACCTGCGTCAAGGTCAAGGCACCGCCGGCGCACGGCAGCGTTACCGGGTAGTTGGCCTGCCCAACAAGACCGCGCGCTTGCACTGCCCGACGGACCGCATCGCGTGGTGCAGCCGCCCGCCGCCGAGCCGGGTCTGGGCGATGAGTCAATCGGAACGGACACACCGCTGGTCAACGACCATGCTCCGTAACCGCCGACGCTAGGCGCGGTCCAGGAGGAGAGGCTCTGCTCGGCCCAGATGCACTTGCCATTCGCGAGGTAGAGGGCGCACCAGCGGCGACAGAGCTCGGACACCAGGTGCAGGCCACGGCCTCCCTAATCGTAAACGCCGCTCTGCGGATGCGTGGCGTGCTGAGGCTGCCGTCGTAAACCTCGCAGATCAACGACTGGCTGCGCAGCAGACGCAGGCGCATAGGCGCCTTCCCATGGCGGATGACGCTGCTGAGGAGCTCGCTGACCGCAAGCTCGGTGGTCATCGCCAGGTCCTCCAGGCCCCAGACCGCCAGCTGCTCGCGAACGCGCTGCCGGGCCTGGCTGACCCACGCGGGGACCATCCCACTGGCGAGATCTGTGCCAGTCCTATGTTTTAGGTCGCCTGCCTGGCCAGCCTGTGCAGGGTCCGCGCGGCAGGTGATCCGGGGTCGGCCGTGATCAGGACGACTTCCTGGTCATCCTCGGGCACGAGCAGGACGTCACAGTTCAACCGCAGCGTGCCGGTCTCCGGGTGATCGAGGATCTTGGTGCGGTGCCCGGGGGCGTGGACCGGACGCGTTTGCCATATCTGTCGGAACTCCTCGCTGCCGGTGTGCAGTTCGGCCAGCAGAGCGGTCAGCTGCGGGTCATGCGGGTAGCGGTCGGCGGCCCGTCGCAGCCGCGCCACCACGATGTGCCCGAACTCCTCAGCGCTGGAGCTCTCGTACATCCGCCCCTGGCCAAGGAAGCGGCGCCGGGCCAGGTTCGTCCTCCCGCCTCCGAGATCGCCGCCGAGCAGTGCCTGGGCCAGGCGGTTCCAGGCGACGACGCCGTACGCCGCGTCAGTGACGATGGCACCGGTCTCCGGCAACCGCTCCAGCATCCGGGCCACATGCGGGCGTACCCACCGCACGGCGCTGATGCCGGGCGGCGCGCTCGATCCCGCCAGGCGGAACAGGTGGCTGCGCTCGGCCGGCGTGAGCCGTAGTGCCTGGGACAACGCGTCCAGGATCCGAGTGGACGGCCGCGGGCCCCGGGCCTGCTCCAGCCGCGTGTAGTAGTCGACCGACATGTGGGCGAGTTCCGCCACCTCTTCGCGGCGCAGGCCCGGTGTCCGGCGATCGGTGCCCGTCGCCGTCAGGCCGATCTCGTGTGGACGCAGGCCCGCCCGGCGGGCCCGCAGAAAGCGGGCCAGCTCCTGCCGTGCCATGCCGCTTCCTCCCACTGCCTGGTACAGGTTGTCCCTGGCAGGGCGCCCACAGCCAGGGAACGGTAGTTGCCATGAACGATCGCACAGCTCTGGTCACCGGTGCCAACAAAGGCATCGGCAAGCACATCGCCCGGCTCCTCGCCGCCGAGGGCCTCACCGTGTACGTGGGCTCTCGCGACCGCGGGCTCGGACAGCGAGCCGTCGAGGAGATCAGCACAGGCGCCCGCCTGCTGGTCCTCGACGTGACAGATCTTGACGGCATCCAACGGGCCGCGACCCAGGTGGACCGTCTGGACGTGCTCGTCAACAACGCCGGGATCTCACCGTCACTCGCCCCGCCGGCCGACACGAGCGTCGAGGAGTTCCGGCGCACATACGAGACCAACGTCTTCGGGGTGGTGGCGGTGACCAATGCCTTCCTGCCCGCCCTGCGCCGGTCCCCGCATCCGCGCATCGTCAACATCTCCAGCGGCACCGCATCGCTGACCTGGAGCACAAACCCCAACCCCCAGTTCACCCCGGGAAGCGGTGGCGCCGCCGCCTACCGGTCGTCCAAGGCCGCCCTCAACGCCCTCACCGTCCTCTACGCCCAGACGCTGGCCGAGGACGGCTTCAAGGTCAACGCGCTCGCCCCCGGCATGCGGGCCACCAACCTCAACCCCCTGGCCGCCGCTGCCGGCGACGACCCGGCCGAGGCCGCCCAGGGAGCCGCCCGCCTGGCCCTGCTGCCAGACGACGGCCCCACCGGTGGCTTCTTCTCCTGGGACGGAACGCCCGTGCCCTGGTGAGCGGCGCTGAGATCCCAGGCGACGGCACTGACTCGCACGCCCCAAAAAGCGTATTCCCACAGCGGCGGTCCTCCTCGGGCGAAGCGTGCTTGGCAGCAGCGCAAGGAGGCTGCGAAGACAGGTGCGCGCTCATGGGCAGCGGTTCGGGCGGTCGTCCCACCGGTGGGTCGTCCAGGCCCGGCGGATCAGGCTACGGACGGCGATGACGGTGTCGGCGAGGTCGAAGAAGGCGTGGGTGCGTTCGACGTGCCACCGCTGGCTCGCCTGGATCGGTGCCTTCTCGCCCTTGTGCGCGATGCGGTCATGCAGGCCGCGGGTGGTGAGTTCGGTGCGGGTCTTGTCCGAGTCGTAGCCGGCATCCAGGTGCACGGTGATGTCGTCGGGCAGCGGTCCCGAGTCCGCCAGCCGGTCCAGGGTCGGAGCCAATAGAGGGGAGTCGTGGCGGTTCGCTCCGGCGAGAACCCCGCCGAGCGGGATCCCGTAACCATCCGTCATACCGGAGCGTTTCAGGCCCTGTTTGCCGCGGTCGACGGGTGAGCGCCCGGCCACCTCACCGCCGCCGGGGGCCTTGGTGATGGCGCCATCGACAGCGATCTGGTCGAGCACGAGCCCGACAATCCGGTCGCAGGACTCAAGCGCGATCCGTTTGATCCGGGCGAAGACGCCGAGTCCTATCCACTCATCGCGGCGGTTGCGGACGGTGGTCGCCGAGCAGGCCGTGTCGGAGATCGCCTGGTAGGAGCAGCCGAACCGCAGGAGCTGCAGCAACTTGTCGAACACGATCCGGTCGCTGATACGGCGGCGGTGGCAACCCAACGGACGGGTCGGATCGATCGTAGGATGCTTGCGCAACAACGCCGCGAATTGGTCCCACAGCGGGTCGGTCAGCCATGAAGGAAGAACGGGCACAGGTCTCCCAGTGGTCACAGAGCGTCGCAACTCCATGATCACCGGGACCTGGCCTGCCTCGATGCCGGGGCTCCCCATGCCACCTATCTGCGCGAGCTCTAAGTTCTTCGGTGTAACGAGTGACGCAGCGGAACTCGCCTGACTCAAACCCTCGGCCGCCGCACCAACCACCTGGGCGCCGTTGACCCGATGGCCAGCGGCTCGCGCAGGGGCGCCGGACACCACCGTCCTCGTTGGTTTGATCAGATCTGACGTTGCCGCCGCGTTGGTGCCGAGTACGGCAGGAACGGTTCCGGCCATTCGAGCACTCATCTTGCTGACGCGTCAGCAATCCGTTAAAGTTGCTGACATGTCAGGAAGAACGACCGCCCAGCAGAGGCGGGTATGGCAGAACTTCCTCGTGCTGAACGAATCGTTCCGGCGCGAGATCGGACGCGACCTGTGGGAGACCTCCCAACTCTCGGAGGCGGACTTCACCGTGCTCGCCCGGCTCGCGAGCGCACAGGACGCCCTGATGCGGTCCACAGAACTGGCCCGGGCGCTCGACTGGGAAACGGGCCGTATGTCACACCAACTGCGCCGCATGGAGCAGCGCGGTCTGGTCAAGCGATGTCGCGGCACCGACGAGGACGGCCGCGCAGCACTGGTCTCCCTGACTGAGGACGGACTCGCGACCTATCGGCGCTCACTCGGTCCGCACTGGCAGTCGGTCAAGCGCTGGTTCCTCGACGGCATCGAGCCCGACCGTCTCGATCAGATCGAAGCCATCCTCCAGATGCTTCTCGATCACTTTCAGCACACACAGCACAAACCCTCGAAGGAAGAGTCATGACCACCGCACTTAAGCTCCCGAGCTGGGCGCAGCAGGACACCGACCTGACCGGCAAGACCGTGCTCGTCATCGGCGGCGCCGGCGGCGTCGGCGAGGGAATCACGCGCACGGCGCTCCAGCTGGGCGCCGAGGTCATCGTCACGAGCCGCAGCGAGGCGAGGCTCGAGGACCTGGTCGCCCGCGCGGCGCACCCGAACCTTAGGACCCGCACACTCGACATGACCGGGGACGACCTGGCCGAAGCGGTCTCCGCCATCGTGGAGGAGCACGGCCGCCTGGACGGGATCGCGATCGCCGCCGCGGACTGGAGCCGCGGGGGCGGAACGCGGATCCTCGACCTCACCGAGGCCGACTGGGACGCGGTGATCGCCCAGAACCAGACGTCCATCTTCCGCGCCTATCGGGCACTGATCCCGGCTCTCGCGCGGGGCGGAGTGTTCGTCCACATCAACGGCTTCAGCGCGGAGATCCCGTATCCCCCGCACGGTGTCGGCGCCGTCGCCGCAGCGGCCACCAAGTCGCTGACACGCACCCTCGCCGAGGAAATGCGTGGCGACGAACTGCGGGTGTACGAGCTCATCCTCGGTGTCATCCGCACCCGGCCGCGCCAGCTCGCCGGCATCGACAACGAGGCTTGGATTCCGGCCGCCGAAGTCGGTACGCACATCGCCGAACTGGTCGCGGGCAACAGTCCCCTCGCCGACTCGGCCCTCCAGTACTTCGTCACTCGCGACGCGGGCCCGAGCCGCACCGCGCCGCAGGTCTAGTGTCCTGCGCCGGAGATCCGTTGGCAGTACCGGGCGAGGGATTGGAAGATCTCCTCGGCGGTCTTGGTCCAGATGAACGGCTTGGGGTCTGTGTTCCAGTCCTTGGCCAGGCGCGGATGTCGGCTTCGAGGGTCTGGACGTTCTTGTGTGCGCCGCGGCAGATCTTTCTGGTCGGCCAGAAAGCCGAACCATCGCTCGACCTGGTTGATCCATGAGGAGTCGGTCGGGGTGAAGTGTATATGAAAGCGGGGGTGCTTGGACAGCCACGTCCTGATCACGGGCGTCTTGTGGGTGCCGTAGTTGTAACAGAGCAGGTGGATCTGCAGATGCGTCGGCACCTCCTTGTCGACCTTGATCAGGAACTTCTTGAACTCCGCCGCCCGATGCCGGCGGTGCAGGGAGCTGATGACCTCCCCGGTGGCGACGTCGAACGCGGCGCACAGCGTGGTCAGGCCGTTGCGGACGTAGTTGTGGGTGCGCCGCTCGGGCATGCCCGGCGTCATCGGCAGCACCGGCTGGGAGCGGTCCAGGGCCTGGATGTGGGACTTCTCGTCCACCGAGAGGACCATCGCACCCTCGGGCGGGTTGCAGTACAGCCCGCCGACGTCGTAGACCTTCTCCACGAACGACGGGTCCGTGGAAAGCTTGAACGTGTCCGTCAGATGCGGCTTGAGCTGGAACTTCCGCCAGATCCGGCCGACGGTGGACTTCGACAGGCCGCTGTGTTGCGCCATCGACTTCCGCGACCAGTGGGTGGCGTTCTTCAAGATCTCCTCCAGCGTGGCGACCACGACCGCCTCCACCTGGTCCACCCCGATGGTGGGCGGTCGGCTCGTCGACCAGGCCGTCCAATCGCTCGGCCAAGAAACGCCGCCGCCACTTGCGCACCGTGTCCGCAGCGATCCGCAACTCCCGGGCCATCTGGACGATCGGTGGGATATCAGGGCCCGCACAGGCCAACACGATGGGCGCCCGTAACGCCAGAGCCTGGGCGGAGTTCGCCCGCCGCGTCCAGCGCAGCACGCTCGTCATCCGCCAACAGCAACGGCTCCAGCTTCGGACCACGACGCGGCACCGGCACCCCGGCAGAAGAACTTGTGCAAGACCTAACGACGGACTACCGGCACAGGACACTAGTGAGTAGGCGTCATGCTTGACATCATCCGGCCCGACGACCGGCGATATCCCGGCGTCCGGCACGTCTACACCGCGACTGGCTCACCCGCGGCGGTGATCAGACCGCGCTCGGCCGACGAAGTGGCCGAGGCACTGCTCTGGGCCCGGGAGGCCGGCGGCCCGCTCTCGATCCGCAGCGGCGGGCACGGCCTCAGTAGCGTGTCCACCAACGACGGCGGCACCGTCATCGATCTGGGCGAACTCAGCTCGATCGAGCGGATCGACGCCGGTGACGGCCTGGTCCGCATCGGACCGGGCGCACGCTGGGGCGATGTGGCCCGGGCCCTGCATCCCTGGGGTCTGGCGATCAGCTCGGGCGACTCCGGGGACGTAGGCGTCGGCGGGCTGGCGACGACCGCGGGCGTCGGCCTCATGGGCCGGGCGCACGGCTTGACGATCGACCACATCGTCGCGGCCCGGATCGTGACAGCGGACGGGTCGATACGGACCCTCGACGCGGAAGAGGAGCCCGACCTGTTCTGGGCCGTGCGCGGTGCCGGTGCGAACATGGGCATCGTCACCTCGATGGACTTCCGCGCCGCGCCGGTGCCGATGGTCGCCCATGCCACCTTCCACTACGGCGTCCCCCGGCTGGCACCGTTCCTGCGTTCCTGGGGAGAGACCGTTGAGGCCGCGCCCCGCGAGATCGGCGCGTTCCTGTACATGGGGGGCGGGGAGGTCGTCATGGCGAGCGTCGTCTTCGCCGGCGAGGACACCGTGGCCGCCGAGCAGGCGTTCGCTCCCTTCCTCAAGATCGGCCGCGTCCTCGGCCGACGGGCTGTGCTGACGCCCTACGCCTCAGTCGTGACCCGAACCGGAGCACCGCACTACGGTCAGCAGGGCGCCTACCTCCACAACGGATTCGCCGTCCACCTGGACGGCCCGCTCAGTAAACGACTCGAGACACTGCTCGGATCGCAGTACGGCACGATGGTGCAGATCCGATCGGTCGGCGGCGCGGTCAACGACGTCCCCACCGAGGCCACCGCATTCGCACACCGGCACCAGAACTTCTCGGTCACCGCGGTGGCACCCGGTCCTTCGGCGTCGTTCGACGCCGCGTGGGAGTTCGTCCGCCCGTCACTGGACGGTCTCTACCTCAGCTTCGAGACGGCGTTCTCACCACAGCGGCTGACCGACGCCTTCCCGCCGCCGACGCTGCAGCGCCTGCGTGAGATCAAGCGCAAGGTCGATCCGGAGAATGTGTTCAACCAGAACTTCCCCGTCGCGTAGCAGGCGGAATCCTGCGCGAACACCTCACCGCTCTCACCGACTAGAGCGCGCTAGCACCGAGGCCGACAAGCCGGAGAGGCACGCCGGCGTCGGGAACGCTCCCCCAACCACCCGACGCGCAACAGAATCGATTCCCGGAGGAAATCATGGACAAGAAGGTCATCGCGCTGGTCGGCGGCACCGGGCACCTGGGCGGTCTCATCGCCGAGGGGATCCTCGCACGGCCAGACACGCAACTGAGGCTGCTCGTCCGGGCCGAGAGCCGCGCCAAGGTTGCCGACCTGGAACGCAGGGGCGCCCAGATTGTGGAGGGGGCGACCGGAGCTGACAGCGTTGGGCCGCTGGCCGCGCTCTGCGCCGGTGCCTCCACCGTCATCTCGACCGTGCAGGGCGGACCCGAGGTCATCGTCGAGGGCCAGCGGGCACTGCTGCACGCCGCACGTGAGGCGGGGGTACGGCGCTTCATCCCCTCCGACTTCACCCTCGACCTGTTCAAGCTCCCGGCCGGACAGATCCTCTCCACCGACTGGCGTCGCCAGTTCGCCGAGATCGCCGACGACGAGAGCGGCGATGTCGAGGTGGTCAGCGTTCTCAACGGCAGCTTCCTCGACCGGGGCACGCTGTTCGACTGGCTCCGCATGGTCGACACCGAGGCGCAGACCGCGTACGTCTGGGGCGATGGCGACGCCCCCGTGCAGTACACCACCTGGGCGGACACCGCTCTGTACACCGTGGAGGCGGCCCTCGACGACCAGCCGATCGGCCGGGTCCTCCCGGTCGCCGGCGACAGCCTCGACTTCCACGGTTTCGTCGAGGCCTACGAAAAGGGGACCGGTCAGAAGCTGCGCAAGGAGCGCCTGGGCTCGCTGGACGACCTCGACCGCCGCATCGCCGACATGGTGGAGAGCGAACCTCAGAACTTCTTCGCCTACCTCCCGCTCATGTACCTCCGCGGCAGCCTCCGGGGCGACGCCCCGCTGCCTCCCCTGATGAACGACCGCTACCCCTCGATCCAACCGATCACTGTCGAGCAGTACTTCGGCGCGAACGAGGGCTACCCGACGCCTCAACGCTGAGCGACGCCGGTGCAGGGCACCGCCGGACGCCACAGTCCGCAGCACCACTGGGTCGAACCGCGATACCCCGCCCCGGCGGAGTAGTGCCGTCTCCTTCACTTCCTGAAGGAAAAATCATGACCAAGGTCTGGTTCATCATCGGCACGTCGAAGGGGCTCGGGCGCGAGTTCGCGCTCGCGACGCTGAAGCGCGGAGACAGAGTCGCCGCCACTGCTCGCGACACCGCCGCGCTCGGCGACCTGGTGGACCGGTTCGGTGACGCCGTGCTGCCGCTGCGCGTGGACGTCGCCGACCGCACCAGGTATTCGACGCGGTCGCCGCGGCCAAGGAGCGGTTACTGACCTTGAAAGCGTGATGTCGTCATGGAGGGGTGTGCACGAGTCCGGTGCCGGTGAGGCAGCCGTCGAGGACGTCGTGGCGGTCCTGGAGCTGGCGTAACCCCCGCCGGACGGCGGTGATCAGGTCTTCTGGGTCGGCGAATGCCCGGTTGGCCGTGGTGGTGCGCCGCAGTACCGACCAGATGCCCTCGACCGGGTTGAGGTCCGGTGCGTAGGGCGGGAGTTGGTAGACGGTGAGCCAGTCGCGTTCGGCGATGTAGCTGCGCATCCCTGCCGTCAGGTGGGTGTTCAGGTTGTCCCACACCAGCACGATCGGGCCGCCGAGCTGCTGGTGCGCGGTCTGGATCAGGTCGTGGTAGTCCTTCCAGGAGAAGCTCTTGCGTCCGTCGGGCCGGGCGTCCTGGCAGGGCCGGTAGATCAGCCGCGAGTGTTCGCCTGCTTTGTAGCAGGCCAGGGCTGCGACGGATAAGCGGCGGCGGGAGCGGCCCCGCACGCGCGCGACGGGAGTGCGGCCGCGGTGGGGCCAGGTACGGGCGGTCGGCGTCATCGAGAAGCCGGCCTCGTCCTCGAAGACGAGCCAGGCATCGAGCGCCGCCACCGTCCTTCCACGCTCGGCCAGGTCTCCTTCACCCAGCCGGCCACCGCCGCCTCGTCACGCTCCACCGCCCGGCAGCTGGCAGCCCTGCCTCTTGAGCAGCGCGGCAACACCCTGCACGGTGTAGCTCTTGTGGAACCGGCGCCCGATGAGGGTCTTGATCCGTGACAGGGTCCAGGTCTGGTCCGGCCAGCCGTGCGCTACCGGCCCCTTGGCCAGCTCCTGCTACGAGAAGGTGCGAATCGCCGCGTGAAATAGACGGGCAGATGCCTGTCCGGAAAGTTCGTGGCCCCTCACTGCAGGCTGCCATAGAGCGTCCGGGCAGGAAGCCGCTGGTCGCACGGTTCGGAGGTATTCCGCTGAGGCGGAAGGAGAACGCCGTAGTCACGGACGTGTCCTCGACACGCGGCATCACCCGGCCCCAAAGAGCTGGTCACCCGGCTCCTGGCCGGTCGCTGCGAGCTTTGCAGAAGTACGGATGGCATTGCCGTCCACCACATCCGCAAGCTCGCCGACCTCGCCGCCTTCAGGCAGCCTCACCCCTCGTGGGTCGCTGTGATACTCAAGAAACGACGCAAGGCCCTTGTGGTCTGCCGGACTTGTCACTCCAGCATCCAGACACCGGCTGCGGAACACGGATAGATCGCTGGAGAGCCGCCTGCGGGGAAAACCCGCACGGGCGGTTCGGGAGGAGGGCACCGGAAAAGGTCCCGCACCGCGGGAACCTCGCCGGTGTCCTACCTCACTCCGCTGATGGGCTTCGTCGACCACTGCCGGGGCGGCAGCGGCGAGCCGGTCGCGGGCCTGCTGCTACCCGGCAGCGCGGGCAGCAACACCGCCGCCGACCACATCGCCACGGCTCGACTCGCGCTGGCCCAGCTGCCCAAACACCATCGACGTGGCCGACGGACACTCATCCGTACCGACTCCGGCGGTGGCACCCATGAGTTCGTGGCCTGGCTCTCCGCCCGCGGCCGGTGGCTGTCGTACTCGGTCGGCATGACCATCACCGACGCCACCCACCAGGCCGTCCTGAAGGTCCCCGCATCCGCGTGGACACCGGCCGTCGAGCCGGACGCCGAGGTCCGCGACGGTGCGAGGGTGGCCGAACTCGATGTCAGCAGCGACTATCTGAAGGGCTGGCGCAAGGGGATGCGGCTGATCGTCCGCAAGGAATGCCCGCACCCGGGCGCCCAGTTGCGCTTCACCGACGCCGACGGAATGCGGCTGACCTGCTTCGCCACCAACACCACCGGCCAGAAGATCACCCGGCTGGAGCTGCGGCACCGCCGGCGTGCCCGCGCCCAGGACCGCATCCGCGCCGCCCGTGCCACCGGCCTGCGCAACCTGCCCCTGCACGACAGCGCGCAAACCAGATCCGGCTGGAGACCGTCCAGATCGCCCTGGACCTGCTGGCCTGGATGCCGATGCTCGCCCTGACCGGCACCGCCCGGCTCTGGGAACCCCGCCGCCTGCGACTCCGCCTGCTCTCCGCCGTCGCCCAGCTGCTCACCACCGCCCGCCGCCGACACCTCAGGTTCGCCCGCCACTGGCCCTGGACCGATGTGATCACGGAGGCCATCCGGCGGCTCGCAGCCCTTCCGAACCCCGGCTGACCAGCACTTTCCCCTCCCTACGAGTAGCACCGCCCCACCGGAGCCGTGGAACCCGGCGCCCACCCGATGCGACAGTCGGGCCGCCGCCACACCCGAAAAACACCGCCGAACGCAAATCGGCCGCCAACAAGAGCTGACGGCCAATCACGAAAGATCGAGGCTAGTGGGTGTCCCGCGCCCGTCGCTTCTCGCTCAGTACCGCTATCGACACTGCACCTACCAGGGCAACGCCGTTGAACAAGTCGGTCACCCATAGCTGGCCACCGGCGAGTTGGAGGCCCTTCACTCCGGTCTGCAGCAGGTAAAGCGCGAGGACGGTGCCCCACACGTTGAAACGGCCGGGCTTGAATTGGGTGGTGCCAAGGAAGCACGCGGCGAACACGGGCAGCAGATAGGGCAGCCCCACCGACGGTGAGACGCTGCTGATCTTGGCGGCAGCCAGCACACCGGCGAGGCTGCCTGCGATCCCGGCGACGACCAAGGCGCCGAACATGTAGCGCCCGGTGCGAACACCAGCCAGCCGGGTCGCGTCGGGGTTGGCGCCGGTCGCCTGCAGGCGCCGCCCGGCCGGTGAGTGCTCCAGTGCGTACCAGGCGATCAGGGCCGCGGCGATTGCGTACACGGTCACAATGGGCAATCCCCCCGGCGCGGAGGTCGCGATCGTCTGGAAGTCCGAGGGCACAGGGCCCACGAAGTTGTAGTCGGTGACCATCCCGGTGAAGGCGACCAGGACCGAACCGGTGCCCAGGGTCGCGATGAAGCTGTTGAGGCCGACGACAGCCACCAGGATGCCGTTGACGATGCCGATGACGGCGCCGAGCCCCAGCGTCATCAGGAGCGCGATCCACGGGTTCACCTGCGCGTCGGCCATCAGCCAGGCCGAGAACGCCGCGCTGAGCCCGAGGTTCTGGGCGATCGACAGGTCGTAGGCACCCGACGCGAGGGAGAAGAGCAGTCCGAGGGCCAGGATCACGGTGATCGCCTGATCACCGGCGATCGCGCGAGCGGTGGCCACAGTGAGGAACGTGTCCGGGAGCCACAGCGCGAACACCACGATCAGCGCGGCCCACAGGTACAGGCCGCCGTAGCGTGACACCTGATACCCGACGAGGCCTTTGCCTCTGCGACGGGCCGGAGTCGGTGAGGGATGGTTGGGCGGGGTCTCGGTGGACGGCGCCGCTACGGTCGTTTCGCTCATGTCGTCAGTTCCCCCACTCGTCGTTGTCGGTCCCGCCGGACCTGAGGCTCTCAGCGAGGATGGCGTCGACGGTCAGCCGGTCGCCGTCGAGTTCCGCGGCGACTTCGCCGTCGCGCATGACCAGAACGCGGTCGCAGATCGCCGCGAGTTCCTCGGCGTCCGAGGACGCGGCGAGAATCGCCGTGCCGTTCTTCGTGGCCGCCGCGAGGGATTCGTAGATCGTGTGGCGGGCACCGATGTCGACGCCGTTGGTGGGCTCGTCGAGCAGCATCACCTGCGCGTCGTGGCGCAGCCAGCGGGCCAGCACGACCCGCTGCTGGTTTCCACCGCTGAGGGTCCAGAACTCTCTCTCGGGCTCGGCGTTCACCTGGACGCGGTTCAGCCACGTGGCGGTCTCGGCCCGTTCGGCCCGTGCGCTGAGCCAGCCGGCGAACCGGGTCCGCAGTGACGGCAGGGTGATGTTCTCGCGCAGGGTCCAGCTCGTCAGGGCGCCGAGCCGTTTGCGGTCGGCGGGCGCGTAGGCGATCCCGGCCCGTACCGATGCGGTCGGGTTCGCGCCGACCGTAAGGTCACCGAGGCGAACGGCGCCGGCGTGACGTCGGCGAGCACCGAAGATGAGACCCAGAAGGTCCTCGTAGCCGGAGCCGACCACACCGGCGATTCCGACCAGTTCTCCCCGGTGCAACGTCAGGGACGCCTCGGTCACGCCCGCGCCGCATACGCGTTCGACCCGCAGCACCGGTTCGGTCCGGCGTGCGCCCGCCGACGGATAGAACGCCTCGACACTGCGGCCGATGATCAGTTCCGCGAGCGCGTCGTGAGTGAGCCCGTCCACCTCGCGGGTGGTGACCGTGTGTCCGTCCCGCAGCACGGTCACCCGGTCGGCGAGGTCGAGGATCTCCGAGAGGCGGTGGGTGACCAGCACGATGGCCACTCCACGGGCCCGCAGCCCGCGTAGCAGCCCGAACAGGTGCCGTACCTCGGAGTCCGGAAGTGCGGCGGTCGGCTCGTCCAGGACGAGTACGTTGCCGCGGCTGAGTCCGCCGCGCAGGGCGCGCACGATCGCGACGAACGTCTGATGCGTGGGACTCAGGCTCCGAACGGGCGCGTCGACGTCCATGTCCACCGCGTACTCGGCCAGCAGGGCGTGGGCTGCCCGGCGTTCGCGGCGGTCCGACAGCCACCAGTGCGTCGTGTAGGACTCGCCGAGCGCGAGATTGTCGACCGCGCTCAGTTCGCCGACCAGCCCGAGATCCTGATGGATGAAGCGCAGTCCGGCCGCGTGCGCGGCGCCCGCGTCCCCCAGGCTCAGCGGATCCCCACGGACAGTGGCCTCGGCACCGGGGTCGGGCGCGTGGTAGCCGGCCAGGATCTTGATCAGCGTCGATTTTCCGCAGCCGTTCTGCCCGACCAGACCGTGCACTTCACCCGCCCGGACTTCGAGACTGGCCGAGGAGAGCGCGGGCCTCTCGTTGAAGGCCTTGGAGAGGTTGTGCACCACGAGCACGGCGGACGAACCGGCACCGGATACGCCATCGGTCGCAGGGGGTGCTCCCGACGACTCCGTCTTGGGTAGGGACTCCACGTCCGCTCCTCCTTTTTCCAGCATCACTGGACTCCTCACTGAGGTCGGCCGGGGTCGGCGGGTCGGCGAGCGCAGGGGTGACGGCCGTCCCGGCTCACTGCACGAGCCAGGCCTTGAGGAAGGCATCCGGATCGCCGGGGACCCTCGGAGTCCCGTGCGGCGACAGTTCGTCGTCGGCCGGAGCGTTGTCCTTCGTGAAGATCTGCGTCCAGCCCGCCGGAGCGGTGCAGCACTCGCCGAGCGCTACGCCCATGTACAGGCGGGCCAGCCCGTCGACTGCCCGCCAGCCGGTGGTGCTGTTCTCCACTGAGACCGAGGCGAACTGCTGGCCGCCCCGCAGAGCGGCCAGGCTCTGCCTGTTGGGGGTCTGGCCGACCAGTTTCACCTTGTCCACGAGCCCGGCGCTCTGCAGCGCAGCGTAGACACCGGGCAGGAAGTCGTCCGTGGGTACCACGACGTAGCGGATCGTGCTGTCCCGCTGGAGCTGGCTCACGATCTGGCTGGGCACGGTGCGGCCGACGTTCTCGGTGGAGATCTTCAGATCCGTGGTCGTGCAGCGCGGGCACAGCCGCGTCAGCGTCTTCTTGTACATGGCCACCTCGGGACCGAAGATCCCGTCCGCGATCGGGTCCTGCACGAAGAGCGTCCCGACCGGCTTTCCGGCGTCGGCGAGCACGACATTGGCCAGCAGCCTGCCCGCGGCCACATACTCGCTCGCCCCCGCGTAGGCGCCGGGCATCAGCGGACCGGGCGCGTCGACCGGCGAGATGCCGACCACCTTTATGCCCCGCTCCTTCGCGGCCTTCAACTGGGCCTGCACCGTGGAGTTCGGCAGCACACCGATGTACGTCAGCAGCTTCGGGTTGTCGGTCAACGCTTGGTTGAACGACGAGATGTAACTCTCCGGCGTGAACTGCGAGGTGGTCGTCCTCACCTTCCAGTCCAGGGCCCGCGCGGCTTCGCTCACCGCCTTCACGGTCACCTGGCATGCCGGGGCGGGACACCCGATCACGGACAGGGACAGTCCTGACGGCGGCTTGGCGGGGAGCGCGGGGAGCGTGATCGCCGACTGGTCGGCCGAGAACCGTTCCACCGTCGCCTTCGCGCTGCGCACCCCCGCTGACACCGACTCGTCCGCGTCGCCGGCCCCGTCTGCTGTGGAACTGCCACAGGCCGCCAGCGTCAGAGCTCCGCACGCGAGTATCGCGGCAAGCGTGCGGCGGCGCCCTCCCCTGTGCGGGGCGTGGCCCTCGCGTCCGTTCACACTGTCCCGGGCCATCGTCACCGGCGAGATACGTCTGAACCTGGTCATCTGATGCTCTGTCCTTTCTGCTGCGGCGAACTTGGGGTTCGTGAACCCCCACGACTGGGCGGAGCCCCTTCAGTCGCCGGATGCTCCGGTGCCGCTGGTGATGGCCAGGTCGAAGCCGAACTGGCAGCCGGCGTCCACGGCGTGCGTCGTTCCCGTGACGTACCGGCCGGTGTCGGTGACCAGATGGAGGACGGTTTGTTCGAGATGTCCTCCGCTTCGAACAGGGGGGTAGGGAGCTTGTTGAGCATGCGGGTGGCCACCTCGAAGTCCGCCCACCCCGGGTGTTCCGCATCCGGGCGGAACAACCGGTAGGTTGGTTCGTTGAGGACCATGTCCGTCGCCACGGTGGACGGGAGGATGGCGTTCACCCGGATGTTGTGCGCGGCCACTTCCTTGGCCAGCACCTTCATCAGCATGACGACCCCGGCCTTGGCCGCCGCGTAGTGCGCCAGGTTCGGGTTGGCGCACATCGCGGCCAGCGAGCTGGTGAACACCACCGACCCGCCCCGGCCGCCGCGGATGATGTGCGGGACCGCGGCCCGGGCCGTCTTCCACTGGCCGGTCAGGGCGATCTCGATCATCTCGTCCCAAGCTCGTCCATCTCCAGCGTCGGGACGAGGGTCGAGATGCCGGCGTTGGCCACACGATGTCGAGGCGGCCGGGTCGGGCGACGCCCTCCTCCACGGCGTCGGTCAGCGCGGCCAGGTCGCGGACGTCGACCTGGGAGGCGACGATCCGGCGGCCGATCGCCTCCACCTCCTTGACGGTCACGGCCAGGTCTTCCGGTGTCGCCATCGGATAGGGGACCGCCTCGGATTGCGGCAGATGTCCACGGCGATGATGTCCGCGCCTTCCCGGACCAGCGCCACCGCGTGGCTCTGCCCCCGGCCGCGCTGGCGCCCCGATGATGAAGGCGACCTTCCCGTCCAGCAGTCCCATCTCTTGCTCCTTCGTCGTTCGGTGTCAGTCGGCAGGCACCGAGTCGGCGCCCGCGGCAGTTGCAGGAAACGGCGAGCAGTTCGCAGGTGAGGAACCTTGCAGGAAAAGGAACGCGAGCGACTCTGACATGCTATCGTTAGCATCTTATGGCTCACGTCACTCTGCCCCCGTTTCCCACTCGGCGAATCACTCAGTCCTATGGGGGCTGCAGAGCCGATCAGCGCCCGCGCATCAGCGCCGCTGTGACCGGCCCGCACGCCCCGGACTCGATGTATTCGTCAACCCGCTTCACGCGTTCGCCCTCCAGCGTGACGACAGCACAGATCGAGACCCGCACTTCTTCACCCGTCTTCAACATCGCGCACATGTAGTGCTGGTCGACGTAACCGGTCGCGGTCCGCGTGAGCCGGACGTCCTCGTACCAGCGCTTGCTGGTGACGCTGAGCAGCCCTTCGAAGAACACCAGGCTCTCCTCGACCGTCTTCACCGTGTCATCGGTGTTGTGCCAGACCCGCGCGTCGTCCGTGTACAACGCGCGCAAGGCCTCGACATCGCCCTCTGCTGCGATTCGGGCGAACGCGTCGGCGACCGCCTCCACCACCCGTTCGTCCGGCATTGTCGGCGCCATGTGCCAGTCCTTTCTGATGGGTGTCGATGTACGCCCCCTCGCACGGCTCCGTGAGGACCGAGGCGACAGGGAACCGAGAGCGGCGCCATGGGCCCGTCACCGGCCGACGAGCGGTCGGCAGGACCGCGCCCGAAGGATGGCGTGGGTGTGCCATCCGGGCAGCGGAGGGGTGGAGGCGGACCGGGGGACCGTGAATTCGGCTCGGGTTCGGCCTGCTCCACGGTGCTTATGGTTTTACGTCGACCAAGTCGAATGACGACGTGGGTCGGAGGTCATTGCGCTCGCGCACGATGTGGGAGTGGTGTCATGGGAGGGGCCTCCCTCCCCAGAGGGTCAGTGCTATCGTTTGCGCAAGAGTGGGCCGTCTCAATGCCCGGTGTCAACACCCTCGACACGTCCTTGTTACATCGAGGCGCCACGGCGCTCCGGTCACTCTTCTGATCCAGCGGCCCGCCTCCGGCATCAGCCACGAGGGCGTACCGCTGGCCGAATGCGAGATCCGGGAGCAGGTGCCGGACATGCCCGTGCTGCTCGCCTGGCCGGGCCTGCGCCAACCTCACCAGACGAGCACAGGCGTTCGCCGACCTCTGCCGCGGGGCCCTCGAGGCCGGACCGGTACGGCCGGTGGCCAGGGATCGCACGTCGGCATCGCGTCACCGCCAGTGACGCCCGCATACGGGCTCTGCCCAAGGATCGGCCCGGACTCGTCCGCGCTCGTTACCGCTTCCACCCCTCGGGACCACGCGATAACCCAGGATCCTCAAGAGTTCCAGAGACGCTGGTCCCAGAGCCCGCCACCAAGGCGAACCGTGGGCTTGACGTGGCGGGAAGGGATCCGATGATGGCGAGGTGAGGACACAGAACGGCGAGTCGGTTCTGGCGAGGGCCGTGCGGATCTTCGAGGCGTTCACGCCGGAGGAGTCGGCTCTGACCGTCTCGGCGATCTCCCGGCGTACCGGGCTGCACGTGGCGACCGTGTCGCGGCTGGTGGCCGAGCTGGTCTCGTACGGGTTCCTGACCCGGGACGACGACCGACGGGTGCGGATCGGCATGCGCCTGTGGGAACTGGACACCCGGGCCTCGCCCACCCTGTCGCTGCGCAACGCGGCCATGCCGTTCATGGAGGGCGTCCACGACGTCGTCGGCCACCATGTGCAGCTCGGGGTGCTGGACGGCGAAGATGTGCTGAGGCCGTGATCAACTACGCCCGCATCGCGGGCCGTGTGCCCCTGCACGCCTCCTCCAGGGGCCTGGTCCTCCTCGCCCACGGCCCCGCCGACTTGCGGGCCAGTCCCCGGCCGTAGGCATCGATCGTGCGCGGTGCCCGTCCCAGATCCGTCCAGACCGTCAGCCAGCCTGCCGCCTGCTCGTGCCGGCCGAGCACCGCCCACTTCTCCTTGAGCACCGTCGTGCCGCTCAAGCCATCTCCCAAGTCCGTGGAGGAGACATGATCACCCTGGCAGATTCCACGTAACTTTTAAGATGCTGAAACGGCAGATGTTCGGCTGGGCCAACTTCGACCTGCTCCGCAAGCGGGTCCTCCTCGCAGCGTGAGGCCGTTCATGATCGCGGTTGTGGTGACCCTCCGTGGCTCCGGCACTAAAAGTGATCCAGAACCACGATTCAGCCGCCGCCGACAACGGCTGAGTCAGTTATGTCGCGGGCGGTACGGATCCGTGAGGTGTTCACACCCGAGGAGCCGGCCGAGATCCCCCGTGGCACGGACTGCACCTGGCGACAGCGTCGTACCTGGCTGGCAGTGGGGCCGGGTATGGACCGAAGGAGCGGCTCGTCTCGTGTAGCCTCCCGCTCTCTGGCGACCTGACCGTCGGCGACGCCCGCGCGCCCTGAGCCGGCGCGAGAAGAGACTACTCGGCATGGTCGAGCCGTCGTGGGGCGGGCTGGGCGGAGGTCGACGCCGTCAAGGTGTCGACTGCCAGTCGCCCGGCCCTCTCGCCGGTGCGACGCACGACCCAGGGAGGCGACCCGACCAGAGCACATCCACTCAGTCATGCGCGGGTGGCCTTCACTCGCGCAGTGGAGCCTGCGGCCTGTGCCGGTACTGATAGGCCTGGCCTATACGGGGCATCGATTTTTGGTCGTGGACCCCTCATCTGTGGCCCGGTTCACTGTGGCGAAAGTCGGCGCGTACCGATCGGGCTCGGTGTCGCGCGATCAGGGAGGCTGCAATGACGCATACCCCGGACAACGGACGAGCCGAGCAAGCCGCGCGCATCACGGTGAAGCCGTGGTATCGGCAGTTGTACGTCCAGGTGCTGGTGGCGATCGTGATCGGCGTCGTGCTGGGCTGGCGGTGGCCGGATCTGGCCACCGACATGGAGCCGATCGGCACGACGTTCATCACCGCGATGAAGATGCTGATCGGCCCGATCGTCTTTTTGACGATCATCGGTGGCATCGTCGGCGTCGCGGACCTAAAGAAGGTCGGACGCACCGGGATCAAGGCGCTGACCTACTTTCAGGTCGGCACGATCGCCGCTCTCCTGACGGGTCTGGTGGCGATCAACATCTTCCGGCTCGGCGACGGCGTGCACGCCGACCCGTCGACACTGAAGACGTCTGGCGACGCGAGCCAGTACGTCTCGCAGGGGGAGCACCAGCACTGGTGGGAGTTCCTCACCAACATCGTGCCGAACAGCTTCTTCGGCCCGTTCGTCGAGGGGAACATCCTTCAGGTCATCTTCCTGGCCGTCGTCTTCGGCATTGCGGTGAAGATGGTGGGGAAGACGGGCGAGCCGATCATCGCGGCCGTGGGACGCCTGACCGAGGTCGTCTTCAAGGTCCTGTCGTTCGTCATGAAGGCTGCCCCGCTCGGCGCCTTCGGCGCGATGTCGTACGCCATCGGGAAGTTCGGCCTGTCCACCCTGACCAGCCTCGGCTCGCTGATCCTCCTCTTCTACGTCACCTCCGCCGTTTTCGTCGTCGTCGTGCTCGGTGCTGTGCTCGCCCTGTACGTGCGGCTGAACATCTTCCAGCTCTTCCGCTACTTCAAGGAGGAGTTCTGGCTGATCCTCGGCACCTCGACCGCCGAGCCCGCCCTTCCCGGACTGATGCGCAAGCTCCAGTTCATGGGTGCGGAGCGGTCCACGGTCGGCCTGGTGGTGCCGACCGGCTACAGCTTCAACCTCGACGGCGCGGCGATCTACCTCTCGCTGGCCACCCTCTACATAGCCCAGGCCACCGACACCTCCCTCTCCGTCGGCCAGCAACTCGGGCTCCTGGCCGTCATGTTGTTGACGTCCAAGGGTGCCGCGGGCGTCGCGGGCGGCGGGTTCATCGCGCTTACCGCGACACTGTCGACGGTCGGCTCCGTTCCGGCGGCGGGCATCATGCTCATCTTCGGCATCGACAAGTTCATGTCAGAGTGCCGGGCCTTGGTCAACTTCTTCGGCAACGCCGTCGCCACTCTGTTCGTCGCCAAGTGGGAGAACGGTCTGGACGTGGAGCGGGCTCGAGCGGTGCTGGCCGGCAAGGCGGGCGAGCCGCCGCTGACCACCGAGGCCGAAGACGTCCGGCCGGTCGCCCCGTCCCCCGTCCCGCAGACCGCCGAGGTGCCGTCCTGATGGTGTCCGTGCTGATAGCCCCGGACAAGTTCAAGGGCTCCCTGAGCGCCGACGAGGCCGCCCGCGCACTTGAACGCGGGCTACTGGAAGCCGCCCCCCACGCCCGGGTCGACCGACTCGCGCTGGCGGACGGGGGCGAGGGGAGCGTGGCCGCCGCCTGCGCGGGCCGGTTCAGCCCCGAGAAGATCACGGTAACCGGGCCGGTAGGCCGGCCAGTCACGGCCGAGGTCGCGGTGCACGGCGGTACCGTCCTCATCGAGGCGGCGGCCATCTGCGGACTCGGCGTCCTGCCGGGCGGGCGCAAGGTACCGCTCACGGCCACGAGCCGGGGCATCGGTGAGGCCCTCCAGTACGCGCTGACAGGCGGAGCGGACACGATCGTCCTCGCCCTGGGCGGGGTCGCCACCACCGACGGCGGCGCGGGCATGCTGCAGTCCCTCAGTGCGGTGCTGGCCCGGGAGAACGGCACACCCATCGGCCCGGGCGGCTCAGGACTCGCCGATCTCCGTACCGTCGACCTCGCCCAGGCACGCGCGGCTTTGGCGGGAGTCGACGTCGTCCTCGCCACCGATGTGGACAACCCGTTGCTCGGGACGACGGGCACGGCCGCCGTCTACAGTCCTCAGAAGGGGGCGACCGCAAGCGAAGTGCGGGAACTGGACCGCGCGCTCGCCGGTTTCGTACGGCGACTGGAGGCGGCCGCCGTCACTGAGGCGGCAGGTCTTGCCGAAATCCGCGGTGCCGGTGCGGCCGGCGGGCTGGGATACGCCGGGATGCTGCTGGGCGGACGGGTGTGCTCAGGGGCCGATTACTTCCTCAACCTACTCGGAGCCGACGACCTGCTGGCCGGGAGCGACTTCGTCGTGACCGGCGAAGGCAGCCTCGACGAACAGTCGCTGTCGGGCAAGCTGCCGGTCGCGCTCGCCCGGCGGGCCCGTCGACTGGGAGTGGCGGTGCACGCGGTGGCCGGCCGCTGCACCCTGCCCGCGGACCGGACCGCCGCCCACTTCCATTCCGTCCAGGCCCTGACGGACCTGACCGACCAGGACTGCGCGCAGGACAGCGCCCTGTCCGCGCGGCTGCTCGCCCAGTGCGGGCGGACCCTCGCCGACCGTTGGATCGGACGCGGAGGAACGGAAACCGGCAGGTAGGCTCGCTCCGCCTGTCGTACCAGCACAGAGTGGGGAGGCACGGTGGACGCCCGGCAGTTGGAGTACTTCCTCGCCATCGTCGAGCAGGGCGGTTTCAGCAAGGCCGCCGCCGCGCTCCACGTGGCCCAGCCATCGCTGTCCCAGGCGATGGCGAACCTGGAGGCCGATCTCGGGGTGGCGCTGTTCCACCGGGTGGGGCGGGGCGTCGTACTGAGCGAGGCCGGTGCGGAACTGCTGGAGCCGAGCCGGCGGGTGCTGCGGGACCTGGACGCCGTACGGGACACCGCCGCCGCGCTCGCCGGGCTGCACGGCGGCACCGTCGAGGTCGCCACCATGCCCTCGCCCGGTATCGAACCGCTCACCACCCTCATCAACCGCTTCGCCGAGCTGCATCCGTCGGTGACGGTGAGCACCCAGGCCGCCTTCACCCCGGACGAGGTCGTCTCCCTGGTCCGCAGCGGCGCCTGCGAACTGGGCCTGCTGGGCAGTGCCGCCCCCGTGCACCCGTCCGGGCTCGACGTCCTGCATGTCGAGGACCAGCCGTTCGTGGTCGTCGCCGCACCCGGCGGGGCGATCGAGGACGACGTCACGATCCGCCCCGAGGGCCTCGCCGGCCAGAAGCTCATCGCCTCCCGCACCGGCAGCCTGATGCGCGACATCGTCGACGACATCACCGCGGGCGGCACCGGAACGGAGATCGTGACGGTCGTCGACCACCGCACGTCGATCCTGCCGCTGGTCCTCACCGGGGTCGGCGTCGCGGTGCTGCCCTCCTCATGGACCCGGCTGGCCCGCCGCTGCGGCGCGGTTGTCGCGCCCATCAAGCCGACCGCCCACCTCCACGTGGCTATGGTCAGCCTGCCCGCCCACCTGACCCCGGCCGCGCGCGCCTTCCTCACGCTCACAGAGTCGCTGGCGCAGCGGCGGGCACGCGACGCGTGACGCAGGACCGATCGGCCACGCCTATACGTCGTATCGAAAGCAGGTCTTGGACGTGCCGTGACGTCGGTGTGTTGACTCGAATCCGACCGCACGACAGCGAGCCGGAGGCACCCATGACAGCCGCACCCCGCACGTTCCGCATCGCCGCCATCCCCGCCGACGGGGTGGGCAAGGAGGTCGTCGGCGCCGGGCGAGCCGTTCTGGACGCCCTGGCCGAGACCTCCAAGAGCTCCGCCGCCCCGTTCGCCTTCGCCTGGGAGGAGTTCCCCTGGGGCTGCGAGTTCTACGGGCGCACGGGCAAGATGATGGACGACGACGGCCTGGAGCGGCTCAAGGACTTCGACGCGATCTACTTCGGCGCGGTCGGCTGGCCCACCGTCCCCGACCACGTCAGCCTGTGGGGTCTGCGCCTGAAGATCTGCCAGAACTTCGACCAGTGGGCCAATGTCCGCCCCGTGCACTTCCTGCCCGGAGTCCAGAGTCCGCTGCGCAAGGCCGACGACACGGAGCTGGACTGGGTCGTCGTCCGTGAGAACAGCGAGGGCGAGTACGCGGGCCTCGGCGGCCGCAACCTCGGCGGGCGCGGCCCTGGGGGTGAAGTCGCCGTCCAGTCGGCCCTGTTCACCGAGGTGGGCTGCGAGCGGATCATGCGGTTCGCTTTCGACCTGGCCCGTACCCGGGCCCACAAGAAGGTCTCCTCCGTCACCAAGAGCAACGCCCAGCAGTACGGCATGGTCCTGTGGGACGACGTCTTCAAGCGCGTCGCCGCCGACTACCCGGACGTCGAGACGGAGAGTGTGCTCGTGGACGCGATGTCGGCGAAGTTCGTGCTGAAGCCGGAGGACCTCTCGGTCGTCGTCGCCTCCAACCTCAACGCCGACATCCTCTCCGACCTCGGCAGCGCGCTGGCCGGCAGCCTGGGCCTGGCCGCCAGCGCCAACCTCAACCCCGAGCGCCGCTTCCCCAGCATGTTCGAGCCGGTGCACGGCTCCGCGCCGGACATCGCGGGCCAAGGCCTGGCCAACCCGATCGGCGCGGTCGGCAGCGCGGCCCTGATGCTGGAGCACTTCGGCCTGCCCGACCAGGCCGCCCGCCTGAACAAGGCGATCGAGGCCACGACCGCCGCGGGCATCCTGACCCGCGACGTCGGTGGCACAGCCACGACGGAGGACGTCGTCAAGGCTTTGATCGACGCACTCAACGCCTGACGGTCCGAAAGCGAGCTTTGAACGTTGTCGCGGGTCCTATGAACGCCATGTCCCTCGATGGCGAGTAGGGACGTGACCTTGGCTGCGGATCCCAGCTTCGGCGTCGGTCTCCGCTCCGCCGCGCAGCCAGGCCCGCGCTCCACTCGCCGGGTGCCCGCTGCTTTTCGTCGTCCGCGCGAGCGAAGGCGGGATAGGCCACCCCGGCCAGTGAGGCCGTTGGGGGGACGGTACGGGGGTCGATGTTCTGCGCCCCCTCACGCCGTCACTGTCCGGCACAGCGCAGGCCGATGACTTGAGAAGCCGTATCTCAACCGATCGTGATCACTTGATTTCTACTGGTCAGGCATGGTGTAGCTCGGAATGAGAGAGGCATCCGGCGGCTTGTTTCCGCTCCGTGAGCGAGGGGTGCGCGATGGGGCCGGTGCTGGGAATGCTGGAGGAGCGGGAGACAGCGGCCCGTGTGCGGGTGGAAGGGCTGCGCAAGGAAGTCGCCCGGTTGGCTGAGGTGTTGGAGGCCGCGGAGATCGATCTGGACTGGCGGGTGATCGCGCGGGAAGAGCTGGTCGAGGCCCTGCCAGCTTCGGCTGCCGCGACCACCTCCGTGACCGGGTCCGAGGCCGAGGAGGAAGCGGCGCCGTCGCTCGCGCGGGTGCCGGGCTCGACGGTGCCGCCCTGGCGGGAAGGGTTGCCGGTGACGGTTTTGGCGCCGGACTATCAGCGCATTCTGGGGGTGCGGGAACAGCAGCGATCCACGGGTCACGGGCCGCTTAGCCACGGAGACGGCGAAGGTCGAGGGAGTGCGGTCGAAAGCGCGGCGCCTGGCGGAGCGCGGTTGGCTCCTCTTGGAGGTGTCCGGGGCCTTCAGTGCCGGCCGGCGGCCCGTGGCCGTCCCAGACGCCGGCTCATCCGCGTGACCACCGGCCGCCGGATCATCGCCTCGCTGGTGGCGGGCAGGGTCTCGTAGTCACGGGCCAGACGACGTGAGTTCATCAGCCACGCGAACGTGCGCTCTGCCACCCACCGTCTCGGCAGCACCACGAACCCTGTCATGTCGTCGGTGCGCTTGACGATCTCCAAGGTCAGGGCAAGTTTGTCGCGGCACCAGCCGACGAGGCCGCCGGTGTAGCCGCCGTCGGCCCAGACGAGGGTGATGTCGCGGTGCAGACGGCGCATCCGGGTCAGCAGGCCCGCCGCAGCTGCCCAGGCGGAACAACCGCGCCCGGTTCTCCGTTGACTCGTACGTGGCTGCGGAGGGGACAGTGTCCCCAGGCCTCACCTATTGCTCATGGAGACGATCGTCCGGCTGAAGCTCGATAAAGCCCATCGCCGCGAGGCGACCGCCGTCCGCACGTCACCTCATTCGGCCCGGCTGCTCCCCGTCCAGCCGGGGCCTCGTCATGTGCGGCCTAATTGGTTGTGACCGCTCTTCCGTGATGACTACGGCTGCAGGAGGATGCGGGCTCTGAGCAGGGTGAAGGAGGCGCGGCTGTACATCTGCCGTTTGATCGTCTTGATTCTGTTGACGTGCCCCTCAACGGCGCCGGAACTGTAGGGCGGGGTGAGACCAGCGGTGACGGCCGGGAGGTCCTGACGGACGGAGCCGGCGAAGACACCGATGGCCTCAGGACCGCTCACCTCGGCTTTCTGGATCCAGTCCCGGAGTTGGTGGCCCTGACGGTGACGGGCCATGTCCGTGAACTCCCATGCGAGGTCGCAGGCAGCGGTGATCTCCGGGCAGGCGTTCCGTACGGCTTCCAGCTGCGCGCTCTCCGAGGGCCGGAGTGTCTCCTGCGGGCGCATGATCCATGAGGTGATGGTGCGTGGGCTGGGCGTCACTGCCTGGGCGGGGACTGCGGTGCCCTTCCTGATAGTGATCACGTAGCGGTTCACGACGTGATAGCCGCCGGCATAGCCGAGCCCGATCAACTCGCGGTAGAGCTGCATCGAACTTGTGCAGCCCGCCTGGAAACGGTGCTGCACGTAGTCGGTGAACGGGTCGAGGAGCCCTGCGCCCCGGTCCCGTGCCGAGGCGAGGAGGTCCTCAAGGTCGCTGTGCCGGTAGCGCCGTACCGTTTTGCGGTCCAGTTGCAGGCGGCGACCGATGGCGCTGAGGGACAATCCCGCGGCCAATTCGGTGACGTCCCTGTGGCGTTGACGTACACGGTCAAGAAGGGGAATCGCCGGGGCAGCCGGCGGCGGTCCGGCGTCCGTGGTGGCAGGTCGGCGCAGGCATCCGCGGTGTCGGCGGCAGGTTTTCTCCACGGCCGTCGAGAGGTTTTGGAGGAGGTGCCAGCGATCGGCGACTTCCCGGGCGTCAGGGGCCGCCTGCCTGATGGCCTTGGTGAATGCCATGAGGCGGTCACGGCACACGATCTCGGCGCCGGGGTGCTCCTGAAGCCAGTCGGCAACCGAGCCGGTCTCGCGGTTGGGCAGGACGCCTACGGGCCTGGAGTTTTCGACGTCGACGAGGACGGTGCCGTAGGTCCGTCCTTTACGGAACGCGAACTCGTCGATGCCCAGTATCCGCGGCGCGCGGGCCGGCACCGGCGGGGCTACCAGTTGCGCCAACAGCGCAGTCCGTCGGCCGTGAAGCCGCAGCTTCGCGCACAGTCGCTGACCCGGGCGCCCGCCGAGTTCCGTCGCGACCGCCCTCATCACCGACTGTGCCGCCGGTGAAGAACGGCGGCGTGGCTCGGTCAGGCCCGCCACCTGTTCCACGAACGTCCGGCGTTGGCACTGGCTCTGATCGCAGAAGAACCGACGCACGTGCAGGCGGACGATCAACCCCCGCCCGCCGACGGGTAACTCGGATATCTGACGCCAATATCGGCTGTGGACCCGCGTGGCAGGACGCTCGCACTGCGGACACCTGCCGGGCGGCCCGCATCCCGCCGCATCGAAATCAAGTTGCCGTCGACGGCCATGAGCTGCCGCACCTTGAGGTTCAGGCCCGGCAAGAGGACGTCCTCAATCGTCTCCACTCGCATGCCAGAGGGATCCCCTGGCGGAACGGTCCTGCAGTCCGGGCGCTACCGGCCCAGGCTCTGACCGGGCCATCCCTCGGCACTGTCCTGGCCCTGTCGGCGTGGGCGGTTGTCAGTCGACGGATGCCATGAAGTTCAGCATCCTGCGGTTGATCTCCTCCGCGTGGTCAATCTGCGGCCCGTGGCCCGTGTTGGAGATGATCTCGGCTCGGGCGCCGCGGACCAGGCGCGGCACACGCTCCGCCTGCCGCTGCGGGTGCACGAGGAGGCTTCGCTTGCCGAGCACCAGATAGAGCGGAGTCCGGATGGTGGACAGCTCCTCCTCGGACAGGGGAAGCGGTGCCGGGCGGCGTATGCGGTAGGCGCGAACGGCCGTTCTGATCATCGTGCGCAGTTCCGGCATGACGAGGACCGGCTGTTCCAGCCAGGCCGCCAGCCGCGGGCGCAGTGCCTTGGGCGCGAAGGTCGCGAAGAGGCCGGCGAAGATCCAGACGAAGAAGCGCAGCCCCACTTTCTCCAGGCCGCCGGGGTCGAGCAGCGTGACCGAGGCGAGGCGGCCGGGCCTGCGGTGCGCCTGGTTCAGGGCGAGCCATCCGCCGTAGGAGGTGCCGACGAGGTGCACGCGGTCGAGGCCGAGTCCGGCGAGCGTCTCGTCCAGCCACTGTGCGGCGCGCTCGGGTTGGTGGATCGATTCGCGCTGCACGCTGCGGCCGGGATCACCCGGGGTGTCGATCGCGTGGACCGGGCGGTCGGCGCTGAGGGCGGGGGTGTTCGGGTACCACATGGCGGAGCAGGAGCCCGCCCCGTGCACCAGGACGACGGGGGTGCGGGATCGAGCGGCCTCGTTCGCGGGGCCGTAGCGGTAGACGTGCGTGGTACCGAAGGACGTCTCCACGTCCTCTTCCGCGAGCGCGGGTGCACCCAGTGCATACACCGCGTCGCAGGCCGCGAAGTAGCGGTCGCGCCAGGCATCGCTCACGTAGCGGCCTATGTCGGCTCGGGCACGGACAGCAGTCTCGGACACGGTCACCTCCGGATCTCATTTTCGTGATACGAACGTACCACAATGTTGGTACGGCTGTATCATCAAGGTCCTACTGGGGCCGCACCAGTGGAACGATGAGCGGAGAAACGGCCGATGCCCAAGCGCGTGGACCACGCAGAACGGCGCACCGAGATCGCCGAGGCACTGGTCCGGGTCGCCGGGCGACGCGGGCTGCATGCCGTAGGGATGCGCGATGTGGCAGCAGAGGCGGGCGTGTCGCTGCGGCTGGTGCAGTACTACTTCGAGACCAAGGAGAAGCTGCTGCTTTTCGGACTGGAGCACCTGACAGCGAGGTTCGGGGAACGGGCCTCCGCCCGTGTGCGGGCCGCCGGGGACAGTCCCGGTCCGCGGGAAATGATCGAGGCGCTGCTGATGGCGGCGCTGCCGACCGACGAGGACAGCCGCACCTTCCACTTTGTCTACACCTCCTACGCAGTTCTGGCCGTGACCGACCAGGCACTCGCCGCCCAACCCTTCATCAAGAACCCGGATGCCGCAGAAGACGCGGTAACCCAGCTCCTCCGGCAGGCGCAAGAGGCAGCTCTGCTCGAGCCCGGTGTGGACGCACAGTTGGAGGCAGCCGGCCTGCTTGCCATGTCTGCGGGACTCGGCACCAGCATCCTCGTCGGCCAGCGCAGCCCGGAGTCTGCCATCGCCGTCCTGGACCACCGCCTGGACCGAATCTTCCGCACCGGTGATGCGGCTAGTTGATGGGCGGCCGACTCACCGCGTAGGAGCCGCTGCCGGCGGAGCGGCCGCATACCCTGTCCAGCCGGTCTCATCATCAAGGCGTAGCCATCACGGAAGAGCGGTCACAACCGCCTAATTGGCCATGCAGGGCTGGGGAGTAAGGGCCTTGACCCCGGATGTTGAACACACGAGACACTGGATCCTGAGGATCTGAGAACGGACATCTCGTGGTCATGAAGAACTACCCGCCACAGTT
>NZ_JBVIJX010000033.1:0-56843 GCF_055581185.1 Streptomyces sp. NPDC031474 | reverse complement strand
GATGGGGAAGCGCCCGCCGCCGGCCGGCGTGGGGGTCGGCTCGATACCGCACTCGTAGGCCTCGAGCTTGGCGCGGTTGTACCGCTTCGGCCCGATCAGCGTGGCCATGACCACGGAGAAGATCGCAAAGCCTGCCCCGAGGGCTCCCAGTACGAGGATGGGCGCATACGCGTTCACCGCTCCTCGCTCCTCTCAGTCGGCACTGACTGCTGGCGATGGCATCGGACTCACGTCAGCCCCACCGGTCCCACGAACCCCGCCCGTCCCGGCGAAGATCGCGAACATGTGAAGCAGGTCACAAGCCCAACTGCCTCGCATCTTATGCCCGCCGCTCTGTGATCTGCGACACGGGGTATTACACAAGCTTTGTGATCTCCACCACCTGACGAAGGATCATGAAGTCATATCAGCGGTGATCTTCATACGCGAAGCGTCAGAGTGATCACAAGAAGTGACATTTACGCTCGTCACCGCAGGCCGCGAGGGGCGTCTCCATATCAAGAAGCTTCCCTTGCATGCAAATTCGTGATGGACGCGGCGTCCTGATAGAGGGCCGCGTTCACACATCAGGGGGAGCGCGGGACGGGGTGTGGACGACTCGTGGACGCGTGCACGCGTTCACGAGCGGAGGCGATCCCGCCGCATGCGCGAGACGCGGCCGCTGCGGTAACCGTTCCGTGACCTCCGCCACATTCGTGAGAGGCGTCTAAGAAGCGGGCTTGGCCAACAGTCTCGACCGGTGGTAGGTGCCGGGCAATCCGGGCGTAACGACGAAAGCCCATGATCACAGGCTTGATCACCTGCGTCCGTAATGTCCGTTACGGCGTCAATAAAGAACGCGAGGCAGGGGAATTGGGGCGTCGATTGAACAACTGTGGCGCAGCACACGTTTCTTGAAGGTATGGAGGAGCCCCTGATACCGGTTGGACTCATGTCCCACACCGCTCACATACGCAGCCACCGGAAACCCCGCCGCAGCGCGTCGACGATCGCGATGCGGGCCGGAGTCGCCAGTGGTGTCCTCGGCACGCTGGCCGTCGCCACGGCGGCCGGTTCGGCGAACGCCGCCGAGCCGGTGACGCAGACGCTCGAACTGCCCGTACTCACGGGCGACCTGGCCGCCCAGGTCGCGCAGTCCGCTGAGGCCACGCAGCAGGCCGCAGCGAACTACCAGCTGCAGGCCGAGCGTGACGCGGCCGCCGCAGCAGCCGCCAAGGAGGCCAAGAAGGACCTCGCCGACGCCAAGGCCGAGGCGACGAAGAAGGCGGAGGCCGCCCGCAAGGCCGCCGCCGAGCGTGCCACGCGCAACGCCGAGCGGACCACGCTGGCCTCGACGTCCGCGCCGAGCAGCAGCTCCACCAGCTCGTCCACGGCGACCGGTTCGGCCGCCGCTGTCATCGCGTTCGTGAAGGCGCAGATCGGGGACGCCTACGTCTCCGGCGGGACGGGCCCCAACTCGTGGGACTGCTCGGGTCTGGTGCAGACCGCCTTCAAGCAGGTCGGCATCGACCTGCCGCGTGTCTCGCAGGACCAGTCCACCGCCGGCACCCAGGTGTCGCTGGACAACCTGCAGCCGGGCGACATCCTCTACTGGGGCAGCGCGGGCAGCGCGTACCACGTGGCGGTGTACGTCGGCGACGGCATGTTCGTCGGCGCGCAGAACCCGTCCACCGGCGTGGCCGAGAAGCCGCTGTCGTACGACCCGCCGACCGGAGCGGTGCGGGTGCTCTGACACCCTCTCGGTGCCCGTGAGGGCACCTCACGCACGGAAGGGCCGCAGCCGCTCGGGGGCAGCGGCCCTTCGGGCTCCGCCTGCCCGTCCGGCGGCGGGCCCGATCGCCCCGCAGCTCGAACGCTCGCTCGGCCGGCCACGCGGGCCGCTCCCCCGGCACGTTCGGGCGCGCATCGGCGGCCCCTCCAGCCCCTCCCACGCCGGCCCTCCCACGTCCACCAGCTCCTCTGGCGCCCCTCCCGCGCCGGCCCTTCTCACGCCAGCCCCTCCCCTCACGTCGGGCTCGCCTCCTTGGCCGCCCTCTCGGTGCGTTCGGGCGGGCGTCAGCCGCGCCTCTGGCGCGCTCGGCCACGCATCCCGGCCTCCCTCGTCGCGCGGGCACCACGCGCCGCTCTCTCGGCCTGCTCGGCCACACGGGCTTCGCTGCTGCCGCTCCTCTCCCGACGCGCGGACGCGGTTGTCGTTCTCTTGGGATGCTCGGTGGGCGGGTTGTGGAGCTCCATGGCCTGTCCATGAGATGGAGGAGAGAACGTCATGCCACGTGTGTTCGTGCAAGGGCAGCCGGTTGCCTCGTATCCGCCGTTCGCGCCCGAGGCCCGGGGTGGGTCGGTGCGGCGGATCACCGAGGTCGGTGAAGAGGTCCTGCACAAGTCGTGCCGGGACGTCACAGAGTTCGGGCCGGATCTCGCCGCGCTCATCGACGACATGTTCCTCACCATGTACGTCGCCGACGGGGCCGGCCTTGCGGCGAACCAGGTCGGTGTCGGACTGCGGGTCTTCGTCTACGACTGCTGGGACGACGAAGGTGTCCGACATGTCGGACACATCGTCAATCCAGTGCTGGACCGGCTCGACCCGGACGGGCGACGGCTGCTCGACGAGGGCGAGGGGTGTCTGTCGGTGCCGGGCGCCGTCATGGACGTACCGCGGCCGGACCGGGCCGTGGTGCGGGGATACGACCGGGAGGGCCGTCCGCTGGTCGTCGAGGGGCGCGGGTACTTCGCGCGGTGCCTGGAACACGAGAGTGACCATCTCGACGGACAGGTCTATCTGGACCGGCTTTCGAAGAGGGGCCGGAAGGACGCCCTGCGGCAGGTCGCGGACCGGCGGGAAGAGGTCTTCGCGCGCCGGGCCGCCAAGGCCACGGCCCTGAGCCAGGCCCAGGCCCAGGCCCAGGAGGCCCGGCCTCAGGCCCTGCCACAGCCCTGAGCCGGGGACCCGGATCCTGCCACAGCCCTGAGCCGGGGACCCGGACCCTGCCACAGCCCTGAGTCGGGGATCCGGATCCTGCCACCGCCCTGAGTCAGGCTCGGCCAACGCCCCCGGGCCGGACCGGCCGCCGGACGGCCGGTGTTCTCCGGATCGGGGTGGTTGGCGTCCCAGGGGTGGGGTGGTTGGTGGTCAGGCCTTTGGGGCTACCTTGCTCAGGCCGTTGATGATGCGGTCCATCGCGTCGCCGCCCGTGGGGTCGGTCAGGTTGGCGAGCATCTTGAGGGTGAACTTCATCAGCAAGGGGTGGGTCAGGCCGCGCTGGGCCGCGATCTTCATGACCTTCGGGTTGCCGATGAGCTTCACGAAGGCGCGGCCCAGCGTGTAGTAGCCGCCGTAGGTGTCCGCGAGGATCTGCGGGTAGCGCTGCAGGGCGAGTTCACGCTGGCCGGGGGTGGCGCGGGCGTGGGCCTGGACGATGACGTCGGCGGCGATCTGGCCGGACTCCATGGCGTAGGCGATGCCCTCGCCGTTGAAGGGGTTCACCAGGCCGCCGGCGTCGCCGACCAGCAGCAGCCCCTTGGTGTAGTGGGGCTTGCGGTTGAAGGCCATGGGGAGGGCGGCGCCGCGGATCGGGCCGGTCATGTTCTCCGGGGTGTAGCCCCAGTCCTCCGGCATGGACGCACACCAGGCCTTGAGGACCTCGCGCCAGTCGAGTTCCTTGAAGGAGTCGGAGGTGTTCAGCACGCCCAGGCCGACGTTCGACGTGCCGTCTCCCATGCCGAAGATCCAGCCGTAGCCCGGCAGCAGCCGGTCCTCGCCGGGGCCTCGGCGGTCCCACAGCTCCAGCCAGGACTCCAGGTAGTCGTCCTCGTGGCGCGGGGAGGTGAAGTAGGTGCGGACGGCGACGCCCATCGGGCGGTCCTCGCGGCGGTGCAGGCCCATCGCGAGCGAGAGGCGGGTGGAGTTGCCGTCGGCGGCCACCACCAGCGGGGCGTGGAAGGTGACTTCACGCTTCTCCTCGCCGAGCTTGGCGCGCACACCGGTGATGCGGCCGGTGCGGTCGTCGATGATCGGGGCGCCGACGTTGCAGCGCTCGTACAGGCGGGCGCCCGCCTTCTGGGCCTGGCGGGCGAGCTGTTCGTCGAAGTCGTCGCGCTTGCGGACGAGGCCGTAGTCGGGGAAGGAGGCGAGATCCGGCCAGTCGAGCTGCAGGCGCACCCCGCCGCCGATGATCCTGAGGCCCTTGTTGCGCAGCCAGCCGGCCTCCTCGGAGATGTCGATGCCCATGGCCACGAGCTGCTTGGTGGCGCGCGGGGTGAGGCCGTCGCCGCAGACCTTCTCGCGCGGGAACTCGGTCTTCTCGAGGAGGAGTACGTCGAGTCCGGCCTTGGCGAGGTAGTAGGCGGTCGTGGAGCCGGCCGGCCCCGCGCCGACGACGATCACGTCGGCGGTGTTCTCGGAGAAGTGCTCGGCGTGGGGCTCGTTCACGGCGGTCACGGCGGGATCTCCCCAAGTTCGGAATCTGCGTGCCGACCGGCACTGGACATGGGCAGTCTATTCAGCAGAATTGATCACCCCGCTGAAGGGCTGCCCAGTGAACCGAGCTCTCCCCGAAGTACGGCTGCGTGTTCCCACGGACGAGGACGCGGTCGCGTGGCACCGGGTGTTCGACCACCCGGAGGTGATGGAGTTCCACGGAGGCAGATCCGCGGAGCTGTCCGCCTACGAGGAGCTCACCGCCCGCCAGCGGCGGCACGACGCCGAGCACGGCTTCTGTCTGTGGACGATGCTGGACCGGGACGGCCGGGTCATCGGCTTCACGGGCGCCCAGCCGTGGCCGCGGGAGTGGGGTCCCAAGGGCGAGATCGAGATCGGGTGGCGGCTGGGGCGGGAGCACTGGGGGCGGGGGTATGCGACGACGGCCGCGCAGATGACGCTGGATCGGGTGCGGGCGGCCGGGGTGCCGGGGGTGGTGGCCATGGTCGACGCGCGCAACGAGCGGTCGATCGCCGTCGCGCAACGGCTGGGTATGCGGCTCTCGGAGGTGTTCCTGACGCCTGAGCTGGAGCGGGAAGGGCATTGCTACCGCCTCACCTGGTGACGCTCTGTAGCGACCGGCGCGATTATCGGCTACAGAAAGACACCTGACGCTTCCGGGCGGCACCCACGGGCGGTTACCCTTCCAGTACCGCTGGGGGTGACATCTGTGCTCATACCGCCCAAAACACCCGAAGTGCGCGTGCCGAGGTTCGTGGGTCTGATGGCCGTGGACGCGCGTGAGGCGGCCGTGGCGCACGGCGTGCTGCTGGCCGCGCCGGACCGGCCCGACTTCCATCGCGCGGTCGTCGACTACGTCGTACGGCAGTACCCGCCGCCAGGTGTCGAGGTGCCGCGTGGTGCCGTCGTCACCGTGTGGTTCGACTTCGGTGAGGGGGAGGGCGGCGGAGGCGCGGGCGTGCGCGAGCCGCGCGTGCCGAGACCGGGCGGGGGCGGGCTGGAGCGCGAGCTGGACCAGCCCGGGGATCCCTTCGAGGCGATCAGCAGGTAGGTGCGTGGGAGCGTGGCCGCGCAGGCACGCCGAAAACCGGGCCTCAGGCGTCCTTGAAGCCTCGGTGGAGGGTGACCACGCCGCCGGTCAGGTTGCGCCAGGCGACCTTCGACCAGCCGGCCTTGCGCAGGTGCTCGGCGAGGGCGGGCTGGTCGGGCCAGGCGCGGATGGACTCGGCGAGGTAGACGTAGGCGTCGGGGTTGGAGGAGACCGCGCGGGCAACCGGGGGCAGGGCGCGCATCAGGTACTCGGTGTAGACGGTCCGGAAGGGCGCCCAGGTCGGGTGCGAGAACTCGCAGATCACGACGCGTCCGCCGGGGCGGGTCACCCGGTACATCTCGCGCAGGGCGGCGTCGAAGTCCTGCACGTTGCGCAGGCCGAAGGAGATGGTGACGGCGTCGAAGGTGTCGTCCTTGAAGGGCAGCCGCGTCGCGTCCCCGGCCGTGAAGGGCAGCCATGCGTGGTTCCGCTTGCCGACCTGGAGCATGCCGAGGGAGAAGTCGCAGGGGACGACGTAGGCGCCGGTGCGGGCGAAGGGGAGGGAGGAGGTGGCAGTGCCCGCGGCGAGGTCCAGGACCTTCTGGGCGGGGCGGGCGTCGACCGCCTTCGCGACCTCCTTGCGCCACCTCCGGTCCTGGCCCAGCGACAGCACGTCGTTGGTCAGGTCGTACCGTTCCGCCACGCGGTCGAACATCGAGGCGACTTCGTTGGGCTGCTTGTTCAGGGAAGCGCGGGTCACCCGTCCATTGTGGCAGCCCCTCCCTCACCGGCTCACGGCAGGAGCCTCGGCTTCTTCCGTGCCGCCACGTCCTCGACCCACCCGCACGCCAGCACGAAGACGCCGATCAGCAGCCAGCCCACGCCGAACATGAACCACTGGCTGTCCAGCGGCAGGTACGTCTCGAACGCGGGGATGTCCCAGAACCGGTCGATCAGCGGGACGGCGAGGATCAGGGCGATCTCGTGCCAGAGGTAGATCGTCACCGCGCGCGCGTTGAAGACGGTGACGACGCGGTTCGTGCGCCGGAGCCGGGTGAGCCAGGCGAAGTCGATGCCGAAGTAGGCCTTCGCCCACATCAGCAGCATGACGAAGCCGGCTGACCAGAAGGCCTGCGCGAGCGGGATCTCGTCCAGGTCGTAGGTGCCGGCGTCCGCCTGGTGCGTGAAGGCGTACCAGCCGCCGAAGCCGATCGCCGCCAGCGACACCAAGGTCACCAGGGCAGGCTTCATGCGCTGCAGGACACCGTCGCGGTGCGCGAAGCCGAGCATCCAGCAGAAGAGGTACGTCGACAGGTCCCACAGCGCGCTGCCGACACGGTTGTCCGGGCCGGCCCAGACGAAGTTCAGGACCAGGATCGGCGCGAAGGAGAGCGCCAGCACAGGGATGTCTGGGAGCGCTCGCCGCCGGCGTCGTGGAACAGCACCGACGCGCCCTTGCCGTCCTTCGGCGTGGCCCACTGGACGATCTTCGAGACGCCCGGCTTCTTCCAGTCGTCGCTGTCGGTGTCGACGAAGACGCTGGTGTAACCGTCCTCGCCGAGCTTCTCGTAGACGGGCCAGCTGTAGTTGTCGATGGCGTCCGTCTCGGAGGAGTACGGGGCGCGGAAGAGCGTCGTCGTGATGCCGGCCGCGCCCGCGAGGGCGAGCTGGGTCTGCTCCATCTCCCGGTTGACGCGGGCGTCGGACTGGTAGGAGAGGTCGACGTGGGTGAAGGTGTGGACGCCCACCTCGTTGCCCTCCTCGACCATGTCCTTCACGATGCCCGGATAGCGCGACACCATCGAGCCGACCAGGAAGAACGTGCCGGGCACGGCGTACTCCCGGAGGATCTGAAGGACCTGGGGGGTCCAGGTCGGGTTCGGGCCGTCGTCGAAGGTCAGCGCGATCGTCTTGTCGGGCACCGAGACGGTGGTGGCCTGGCCGCCCCGGAAGGTCAGGATGGGACCGCCGTCGAGGATCTTCTCGGGCACCTTGCTTGCGGCGGCACCGGTGCGCACCCGCTGGTCGCCGCCGACCTCGGCGCGCAGATAGCCGTCCAGGAGCATCACGCTGGTCAGTGCGAGCAGAAGCAGCAGGGCGAGGATGACACGCGGTTTCTGCAGCGCCGCGGCCTTGCCCGCCGCCCGCTCCATGCGGGTCGGGGCGCGGCGGCGGCCGCGGGAGGAAGTGGTCGTCATGGAAGTGGCCGCGCTCCGGTCAGTTGGCGGCCGCGGAGGCGGTCGCGGTCGGGGCGGAGCTGGGCGGCTCGCCGGTGACGACGCCCGAGGGCGGGGTGCCGGTGGGCTTCGAGGGCGGGGTGCCGACACCGCCCTGCGGCTGGATGCCGCCGGGGCCGGGGTTCTGGGCGCCTCTCGGACCTGCGCCGCCGAACGGCAGCAGCGAGGACGGGGTCAGGGACGTGCCCCAGCCCATGAAGGCGGCGCCGAGGACGACGGCGTACGCGAGGCAGCCGACTCCCAGGACGAGACCGATCCGGCGCAGCAGCTTCGACCTGCGTCCGGAGTTGTCAACGAACACGGGCCCCTCCGCGGAGGCGTCGTCACGTTTGCGACTGCGACGGCGGCCGCGGGCTGCGGCACGGCTTTCGATGGCAGGCTCGGATTGCATTCCCCGGATATTAGAGAGCCTTTATGTGACACAAACTCTGAGCCTCATGTGAGAGGCCCATGAGAAACGGGTGAACCTGTCCAATCCCTAGAGATCCATGAAACTCCTGCGCAACCGCCACTCACCATGGGAGGGTTGATTATCCCTTTTGGGCGGGTGGTTATCACCTTTTGTTTCGGTGCTGAGAGAGAAGTCACGAAAGCGGGTGCATACGCAATGAGGAGTTTCCTGATGCCGACGGCCGGGGTCGCCTGCCTGTTCGCCCTGGCCCTGGCGGGATGCTCCGCGGGGTCCGACAACACGTCCGGCGCGGCCCCCAAGGCCACGGACAACGCAACAGACAATGCAACAGACAGTGCAACGGGCAACGACACGGACAACGCAACGGGCAAGAGCACCTCCTACGCGCCCTACGTGAGCGCGGCGGAGGCCTCCGTCAACGACTCCGCAGGCTCGCCGACGACGTACAACCTGGCGTTCGTGATCGCCGACGGCAGCAGTTGTACGCCGAAGTGGAACGAGACGAACGCCATCGACGACTCGGCGGTGAAGTCCCGTATCTCGGCGTTGACGAAGTCGGGCGCCACGGTGCGGGTCTCCTTCGGCGGGGCCTCCGGCAAGGAGTTGGCGGCCACCTGTGACAGCGCGTCGGAACTCGCCGAGGCGTACGGAGCGGCGCTCGACGCGGCCGGCTCCACGCAGGCCGACTTCGACATTGAGGGCGACGAACTCACCGACTCCGCCTCGGTCGCCCTGCGCTCCCGGGCGATCGCGGCGCTGCAGAAGGAACGGCCCGGCCTGGAGGTCTCCTTCACGCTCCCGGTGATGCCGTCCGGGCTGGACTCCGACAGCCTGGCGCTGCTGGCGTCCGCGAACAAGTACGACGTGCAGGTGTCGACCGTCAACCTCATGACAATGAACTACGGCGAGTCGTACGCCGATGACATGGGCGGATACGCGATCACCTCGGCGACGGCGGCGCAGGCGCAGTTGAAGTCGGTGTTCGGGACGGAGGACTCCGTCGCGTGGAGGGGGATGGCGCTGACCTCGATGATCGGGACCAACGATGTCGCGGGCGAGACGTTTTCGCTGGCGGATGCGGCTCAGGTACGGGCGTTCGCCGAGCAGAAGGGGATTTCCTGGGTTTCCATGTGGTCGACGTTCCGGGATCAGCAGTGTTCGGACGAGGACTCGGCCAAGGATGACGCTCTGACCAACTGCAGTGGGGTCGAGCAGAGTTCGGGAGCATTTGCGGAGGCGTTTTCGAAGTAGGAGAAAACCCTCCCTGCGACCCGCCGCCCACCGCCCGTCTACCGTCGCCGGTAGACGATGCGGCCCTCCACCACCGTGGCCACGCACGTGGCTGCGCCGCGCTCCGTCAGCTCGGTCTCGTCCTGTACGTCGAAGACGGCGAACCGGGCTGCGGAGTGCCGCTCCCGTGGCGGCGCGAACTCGACCGGGAGCCCGGCGGCGTACGGGTCGAGCGCGGGGGTCCCGCCGGGGCGCCCGATGCGGCCCATGACCGCCAGGCCGGAGCGGTGCACGGCGTCCCGCACCGCGCGGTTGCGCAGTTCCTCGCAGGCCGCCCGGACCGTGCCGTGCGCCAGCATGCGCTGTACCCCGCGCCGGACGCTCGCGCCCCAGCGGACATCGTCCATGGTGAGCGCCGCCAGCGCGTCCCCGGTCAGCGGCGCGGTGCCCAGCAGGTCGGCCTCGCGCGGATCCGGGTGGTACGCCTCCTCCAGCAGCTCGTTGCCGTGCAGGTTGATCAGGCCGGGCGTCAGGATGCCGGGCCAGGTACGGACCCGCGCGCGCGGATGAGCCGCGACGAGTTCCTCCAGCGGCCCGGCGTCGGCGATCCAGGCGCCGTCGACGGCGAGCGCCCGGCCCCTGGAGTCGGCGTGAATCGTCAGCATACGAAGGCTAGTTGGAGGTGAGGAGCTTCAGTTCGGGGTGGGCCGTGCCGCCCGCGATGGCCGTGGACGAGATGTGGGACATGACCCGCTCGTCGACGGGGTCGTTCGCCGGGTCGTCGTGCACGACGAGGTGCTCGTACGTCGTCGCGCGCTGGGCCGGAACGCGGCCCGCCTTGCGGATCAGGTCGATGATCTCGAGCCGGTTGGAGCGGTGCTTGGCGCCGGCCGAGGAGACGACGTTCTCCTCCAGCATGATCGAGCCGAGGTCGTCCGCGCCGTAGTGCAGGGAGAGTTGGCCGACCTCCTTGCCCGTGGTCAGCCAGGAACCCTGAATGTGCCGGATGTTGTCCATGAACAGCCGGGCGATGGCGATCATCCGCAGGTACTCGAAGAGCGTGGCCTGCGTGCGGCCCTTCAGGTGGTTGTTCTCGGGCTGGTAGGTGTACGGGATGAAGGCGCGGAAGCCGCCCGTCCGGTCCTGTACGTCACGGATCATCCGCAGGTGCTCGATGCGCTCGGCGTTGGTCTCGCCGGTGCCCATCAGCATGGTCGACGTCGACTCCACGCCCAGGTTGTGCGCGGTCTCCATGATCTCCAGCCAGCGCTCGCCGGACTCCTTCAGGGGCGCGATGGCCTTGCGGGGGCGCTCGGGGAGCAGCTCCGCGCCGGCGCCGGCGAAGGAGTCGAGACCGGCCGCGTGGATCCGCGAGATGGCCTCCTCCACGCTCACCTTGGAGATCCGTGCCATGTGCTCGACCTCGGACGCGCCCAGCGAGTGGATCACCAGCTGCGGGAACGCCTCCTTGATGGCGGCGAAGTGCTTCTCGTAGTACTCGACGCCGTAGTCCGGGTGGTGGCCGCCCTGGAACATGATCTGCGTGCCGCCGAGTTCGACGGTCTCGGCGCAGCGGCGCAGGATGTCGTCCAGGTCGCGGGACCAGCCCTTGGCGGTGTCCTTCGGGGCCGCGTAGAAGGCGCAGAACTTGCACGCCGTGACGCACACGTTCGTGTAGTTGATGTTCCGCTCGATGATGTACGTCGCGATGTGCTCGGTTCCCGCGTACAGACGGCGGCGTACGGCGTCGGCGGCGGCGCCGAGCGCGTGCAGCGGGGCGTCGCGGTAGAGGTCGAGGGCCTCTTCCGGGGTGATCCGCCCGCCGTCCGCGGCACGGTCGAGCACAGACTGGAGGTCGGCCTTCTCGGGCACCGGAGCGTCCCTTTCGTCAAGGGTTGTGGACGGACCGAACCAGCCTACGCCAGCCGTTTCGCCACCCGGACCTCAGGCCGCGTACGCGCCGATCAGCAGACCCGTGAACGTCCCCGCGAGCATGAAAGGCCCGAAGGCGATCGTCGCCTTGCGCCCATCCCGTCCCACGACGGCCAGCACTGCCCCGTACAGCGCCCCGAACCCGAACGCGGCGAGCGTGCCCAGCATGACCGTGGCCCAGCCGTACCAGCCGAGGACGGCGCCCATGCCCAGCGCCAGCTTGACGTCGCCGAAGGCCAGGCCGGCGGGGTTGACGAGGTGCAGCACGAGGTAGCCGACGCCGAGAGCGAGCGCGCCCAGCAGGGCCGTCGTCCAGTGACCGGCGTGCTCGGGCAGCAGCGCGGCCGGGCCCAGCAGGGCGAGGGCGGCGGCCGCGAGCGGGAGGGTGAGCGGATCGGGCAGCCGGCGGGCCCGCAGGTCGACGACGGCCAGCAGCACCCCGACCGGCACGAGCACCAGCCATACGACCAGCTCGGGCCGGACCCCGGTGGCGGCGGCGAGCGCGGCGCACAGGAGCGCGGTGAGAACGGGCAGGAGGAGGGCGCCGGGGGCGTAGGAGGGGGTGCGCCGACCGCATCTCGCCCGGCCGAGCCACCCCCGGATCGGGTGGCCGTCCGGGCAGGTCGACCGCCAGCCGGGGTCCTCCTCCGAACCGTCCTCCGTCTCCTCCCAGGGCACGGCGAACCGGTAGGCGGCGCGTGGCAGCAGCGCGCCCGCCACGGCGCCCCAGAGTGCGGCGACGGCGGCCAGCGTCAGGTCACTGGGAGGTGTGGTCATCCGCTATCGGACCTTCCCCTATCGGACCTTCCCCTATCGGACCTTCGACATCCGCGCCACCGGGTTGCCCTCGGCCGCGCTGTCCGAGGTGTAGGTGAGGTCGTCGCCGGTCGGGGTGAGGCGGATCGTGTGGGGCGTCGGATTGCAGCCCGCGTGGTTGCTCTTCGCCCCGACGGAGGTGGCGACGACGTCCTTCTTCGTCACCTGCTTCAGCGTCAGGATGTCGACACAGACGCCGCCGAGCACATCGGTCTGCCGCAGCTCGCCCACCTTCTTGCCCACGTCGGCCTGTTGGACCGTCACCCGGAAGGTGCCCATCGGGAGGGCGCCGTCGAGGCCGGTGCCCTGGCCCTCCCAGGTGCCGACGTAGCGGGCCGGGAGTGCGGTGGGCGCGGTGCCGTCGTGGCCGCCGTCCTCGGCGTCGGAGCTCGAAGCGGCCGTCGGCGCGGGCGAGTAGGCGCCGGCGCCGGAGCTCCCGGCGTCACGGTCGCCGTTCGGCAGCAGGTCGAACAGGAACACCGAGCCGACCGTCACCGCCGCCATCGCGCCCGCGACCGCCAGCACGACGGTGCAGCTCAGCCGTCGTCCGCGCCCGCCCTCGCCGGGTGTCGCGCCGGCCGCCACGGTGACGGAGACCTTGCCGGGACGTCCGCCTTCGGCGGCGACCGGCTCGGCGTCCCGGGGCGCGGGCACGGAAGGCGCCCCGTCCACGGGCGTGGCGGCGGCGCTCCCGCCCATCACGGGCGGCGGCCCGAACTCGCCCACCGTCAGCGCCGGTTGCCCCGACGTCACCGCCGGACTGCTGAACCCCACCGGCCCGGACACGCCAACGGCCGCACCCGCACCCGCACTCGCACTCGCACCGACGCCTGACCCCGCGCCCTCACCCTCACCCGCACTCGTCACCTCCAGGTTCAGCAGATGTACGGCGCTCCGCCCCACCTGCTCCACCAGCGGCCCCGGCAGCCACCCGCGCGCCACCAGCCGGGCCGCGCCCTCGGGAGCGAGCCGGTGGGCCACTTCGGACGGCGACGGCCGTGCGGTCGGGTCCTTGGACAGGCAGGACTCGACCACCGACCGCAGCTCACCACGGAGTTCGCCGTCCGGCTCGCCCAGTTCGGGCAGCTCGTGGACGACCTTGTAGAGGAGGGCGGCCGAGGAGTCGCCGGGGAACGGGGGCCGCCCTCTCGCCGCGTACGCCAGCACCGCGCCGAGGGAGAAGACGTCGGACGCGCCGGACGCGCCCTTGCCGAGGATCTGCTCGGGGGCCATGTAGCCGGGCGAGCCGACCGAGACGCCGGTCGAGGTGAGGGAGGCGGTGCCGTCGGTCGCGCGGGCGATGCCGAAGTCGATCAGCAAGGGGCCGTCGACGGTCAGCAGGACGTTGGACGGCTTCACGTCCCGGTGCACCAGGCCCAGCTCGTGCACGGTCGTGAGCGCCTCCGCCAGGCCCGCGCCCAGGACCCGTACGGAGGTCTCGGGCAGCGGTCCGCCGCCGGAGGTGACCGCGGCGGCCAGGGAGGGGCCGGCCGCGTAGCCGGTGGCGACCCACGGGATCGCGGCCTCCGGATCGGCGTCCAGGACCGGCGCTGTCCAGGCTCCGCCGACCCGCCGCGCGGCCTCGACCTCGCGCCGGAAACGGGCGCGGAACTCCTCGTCGAGGGCGAGGTGCGGGTGCACGATCTTCACGGCGACCGTGCGGCCGCCGGCGCTGCGGCCCAGGTAGACGCGGCCCATTCCGCCGGACCCGAGCCGGCCGAGCAGCCGGTAGGGCCCCACGGCCGTGGGTTCGTCGGCTCCGAGCGCCTGCATGGACGTCCACCCCTCCCCCGTAAGGACACCCGCCATGACCCCGTAGGCCCCGTAAGGAGCCCGTAAGTCTCTGCACAGCAGGTTACGCAGAACGGGGGTTGAGCAGTTCCACGTTCACGTCCGCCGGGAAGCCCGTCGTCGGGCCGACGCGGCGGGCGAACTCGGTCACGGCCGCGAGCTGGGGTGCGCCGAAGCGGAAGTCGAGGGTGGTGAAGTACCGCTCCAGGACCTGTTCGTCGAACTCCTCCCAGCGGGCCGCCTGCTCGGCGACCTTGCCGACCTCCTCCAGGGAGAGGCGGCAGGAGTCGAGGAAGGCCTGGTGGACCTCGCGGGTGATGACCGGCTCGCGCTCCAGGTAGTCCCGACGGGCCGCCCACACCGCGAAGACGAAGGGCAGGCCGGTCCACTCCTTCCACAGCGCGCCGAGGTCGTGCACCTCCAGGCCGAAGCGCGGTCCGTCCAGCAGGTTGGCCCGCAGGGCGGCGTCGCCGATGAGTACGGCGGCCTCGGCCTCCTGCATCATCAGGCTGAGGTCGGGCGGGCAGGTGTAGTAGTCGGGCCGCACGCCGAAACGGTCCTCCAGCAGAAGCTGGGCGAGGCGGACGGAGGTGCGGGAGGTCGAGCCGAGGGCGACACGGGCGCCGTCCAGCTCCTCCAGCGGGACCTTCGAGACGATCACGCAGGACATCACCGGGCCGTCGCAGCCGACGGCGATGTCGGGGAAGGCGACCAGGTCGTCGGCGTTCTTGAGGAACTCGACGAGGGTGATGGGCCCGATGTCGAGGTCGCCCTGCACCAGTCGCTCGCTGAGCTTCTCCGGGGTGTCCTTGGTCAGCTCGAAGTCGAGGAGGGTGCCGGTTCTCGCGAGCCCCCAGTACAGGGGCAGGCAGTTGAGGAACTGGATGTGGCCGACGCGCGGCCGGGTGCGAGAATTGTCCACATCGCGAGGCTAGACCCCTTCGGGTACGCTCCGGACTCCGACCCCCGAACCCCTCCGCGTCAACCCATTTTCGCGATCTTCAAACATCCGGGTGACGTGATCTTGACCTCTATTGCTTTCGGCTGCCTGCATGCTAGGCTCGCCGCAAGTTGCAGTTTGGTTTCCCTTGCAGTACAGAGCCTGCGGAGCATGTAACCGCAGGCTCTCGTCGTTTTCAGACGTATGCAGTTGTGCGGCACTGTTTTCACACTTGCAGGATCTGGAGCAGGGCAACCCTTTGGGCCCAAGGAGGGCTTATGGCTACCGGAACCGTGAAGTGGTTCAACGCCGAAAAGGGCTTTGGCTTCATCGCCCAAGAAGGCGGCGGCCCCGACGTCTTCGTCCACTACTCCGCGATCAACGCGCAGGGTTTCCGTTCGCTCGAGGAGAACCAGCAGGTTTCCTTCGACGTGACGCAGGGCCCGAAGGGTCCTCAGGCGGAGAACGTCACCCCCGTCTGATCCTCGCACCCGTGACATCGCAAGTCTGAGAGCAGTACCCAAGGAGCCCTGTGCCATACGGCACGGGGCTCCTGCCTGTGCGGGGTCACACGTGTTGCATGACCAGTACGAACGTCGTGCCCGGCGCCAGCGCCTCGTACGAGTGCGGCACGTCCCCGCGGTAGGTCAGGTAGTCCCCCGGCTCCAGTTCCACCAGTTCCCCGACCGGGCCCGCCTTCACCCGTCCCGTGCTCACGATCAGATGCTCGACCGTGCCCGGAATGTGCGGGTCCGATTCCCGTGCGGCGCCCGGCTCGGCCCGCAGGTGGTAGATGTCCCGCCGCGCGCCCGGCGGGCTGGCCGACAGCAGCGTGGCGACGTACGGCGCCCGATCCGAGGCGACCGTCGGCCCCTCCCCCGCGCGAATCACCCGGACGGCCGAGACGGGCGGCTCGACGAGCACGGAGAACGGCACGCCCAGCGCCACGCCCAGCGCCCAGAGCGTCTCCACGCTCGGATTCCCGCTCGCTGCCTCCAACTGCGACAGCGTGGACTTCGCGATGCCGGCGCGTTTGGCCAGCTCGGAGAGGGAGAGACCGGCACGAGTGCGCTCGCGGCGCAGGGCGGCGGCGATCCAGTCCAGGGGCAGGCGGGAGGGGGGCGGGGACGCCGGGTCGGACATGTCGTTCGCTCCATCGGTACGGTCGTTCGGCTTGACGAACAGCGGCCGCTCTGTCCATTGTAGAGAACATGCGTTCGCCACAACGAACACCCACGTCCTCGGAGAGCTCCGGGCTCCGGCCCCTCGTCCGTGACAGTTCACTCGTCTGGCTGGCCGGCGGGGTGGTGGGTGTCTCCTTCGGGGCGATCGCCGTCGCCGGCGGGCTGCCGGTGTGGGTGCCGGTGGTGATGTCGCTGGTGGTGTACGCGGGCTCCGCCCAGTTCAGCGCGGTCGGTGTGGTGCTGGCCGGGGGCGGTCCGCTCGCCGCCGCCGCGACCGGGCTCCTCCTCAACACGCGCAACGCCGCGTTCAGCCTGGCGGTCGCCGACCTTCTCGGCCCCGGCCGCGCGAGCCGTCTCCTCGGGGCGCACCTGGTGACCGACGAGACGGTCGCCTTCGCCCTCGCCCAGCCGGACCCCGCCCGCCGCCGCGTCGCGTTCTGGATCTCCGGGGTCGGACTGTTCGCCGTATGGAACATCGGCGTGCTCGCGGGCGCCGTCGCCGGGAGCGCCCTCGGCGACACGGCGGCCTACGGCCTGGACGCGGCCTTCCCCGCCGTCCTCGTGGCGCTGGTCCTGCCGACCCTGCGCACGGACGCACGCCTACGCCGCCCGGCCGCACTCGGCGCGGCCCTCGCCCTGGCGGCGACGCCCGTCGTCCCCGCCGGGGCGCCCGTACTGCTCGCGCTGGCAGGCCTGGCTCTGTACGGCCGCAGCCGCAGCGAGGGGAGGGCAGCGGCATGAGCACGACGGCCACCTTGATCCTCATCCTGGCGCTGGCGCTGGGGACGTACGCACTCCGGCTGGTCGGCCCCGTGCTGCACGGGCGGGTGGAACTGCCTGCCCGGGTACAGGAGTTGCTGTCCGCCGGGGCGGTGGTCCTGCTGGTCGCGCTGCTGGCGACGGGCGCGCTCACCGAGGGCGGCGGCTTCGCCGGCTGGGCGCGTCCGGCCGGAGTGCTGGCCGGCGGAGTACTGGCGTGGCGAAAGGCGCCGTTCGCGGTGGTGGTGCTGGGGGCGGCGGCGACGGCAGGAGCCCTGCGGGCGCTGGGCGCGGCTCAATAGCCCCTCAGAGGCAGGGTGGGCCAGGCTCGTTCCGCCGAAGCTCGGGATCAACTGCGGGCGACGACCACGAAGTCGTTGGAGTTCCTGACGTTGACATCGACACCCGTGGCGTACTTGTACTCGAACTGCCTCGCCAGGGCGGGCTTGGCGCTGCCGCTCTTCACCCAGATCCTCACCACCCGATCCTCAGCGGGAAGCCATATCGAGCATTGGCCCGGATTGAGCCAAGCAGTGAAAATCGCCCCCTCTCCGGGATAGGCGACGAACTCCGTCTGCACGGAGAAGTTGGTCGTGTTGTTGCACATTGTGTAGTAGTGCGGAGTGGCCGCCTGAGCAGGCGCGACAGTCCCGCCGACAGCAGCAACCACAGCCCCCACAACGAAAGCCGCTCGAGCGGTCTTCAGCTTAGAGCTGACAGTCATCGGTTTCCCTCGATTCATTGTGCTTCCTCAGACATGACAGGGAGTCACCTCTTAAGAACCCCACCCAGCCCGCGTCGGACAACCCGGCCTCCCCGTTCAGAGCGGAGTGACCCGATCGGCGTGCACGCCGGCGATGTCACCGACGTGGATTTCCTGGGCTACCAGGTCGGGATTTTCGACTTCGACCTCGCCGTGGAACGAGTTGCCGCCCACGAACACTGCGTTGCCTCGGATGATGATCCTCTCCGCCGTGAAGGAGTTGCGGAAGTAGACTCCACCGGAGAGGGTGATGCTGCCACCTCGGATGTTGAACACGTTGCCGACATACAAGTCTTCGCGTGCATAGTCGGGAAATGCTTCGCCCGCGGCGTAGTCGGCACCTTGCTCACCACTGCGGCCCTCTTGCTGCCGGCTCCGCGCGTTGTAGTGGCCGGCGTCGAAGAAGTTCCCAATGAACATCGACGCGTTCCCCTCCACTGTGAAGTCGCCGTCGAAGTTCAAGACCGTTCGCCAGTGCGCTCGGGATTCTTCGCGCATGGCTGTTGGAGGGGACATGGCACCCTCGCGGGAGGATTGTTCGATGCCGGACGACATATGGAAGGTCGTGCCGGCTACTTCCCCGCCGCGCGGGTTGAAGGAGTTTCCGTAGAACACACCCCCTCCATCGTTGTATTGGATTTCCCCGCCGCCCGCGTCGAAGGTGTTTCCAGCGAACGCATCTTCGCCACCGCTGAACGTGAGGGGTGTGCCGCCCGTGTTGAGGGCATTTTCGCGGATCACATCCTCCCCACTGTGGGGTGTGATGAACTCGCCGCCCGTGTCTCCACCGTTGTAGCGGATGGCCCCGCCGCCGCCCGTGTCTCCACCGTTGAATCTGATGGCGCTGCGGCTCGTGTTGAACGAGTTTCCGTAGAACCGTCTCCGTCCACGGCTGTTTGTCATGTGGGCGTTAAATTCCCAGTTGGGTTCCTGGCTCCAGTTGGGGTCGCCGGCGGGGTGCCGGTCGAACAGGTTGAAGGTGTTCGCGAAGAACAGATTCCCTTCACCCGAGTTTATGGCGCTCCCGGAGAAGTTTCTGGTATACAGACCGCCATGATATATCATCGCCCCTTGGTTCCGAATAACCGCCCCTTCGTTCCGGTAGTTGTTAATCATCGGCTCGGTCTCGTCATGTGTCATCGTCCCTTGGTTCCGGACAACCGGCCCTAGGTTGTAGGTAGCCGTCCCTTGGTTCCGGATGACTCCCGCTTGGTTCCCGATAACTGACCTTTCGTTCCGGTAGTTGTTAATCATCGGCTCAGTCTCGTCATGTATCACCGGCCCCTGGTTCGGGACAACCCGCCCCAGATTGCGGATAACCGCCCCTTCGTTCCGGATAACCCCCGCCTGGTTCCCGATAACCGACTCTTCGTTCCAGAAGGTGTTCATCGTCGACCCGGTCTCCTCGTGGGGGGAGCGTGGCGGACTGGAGGACCTGGAGACCCTCACCTGGGCCCCGCTGCCGAATCCTTCGATCCGGCAGTCCGACCCGCTCCGGCCGCGTCGCTCCTCCCTTCGCGAGCGTCTCTCCTCCCTTCGCGAGCGTCTCTCCTCGCTTCGCGAGCGGCTCGGTGGCATCCGCTGGACGGCGACGCCCGGGGTCGGAGTGTGGTTCTGCTCCTGGGTCGTGGAACGCTGGATGGGTGCCGGCCTCTGCCCCAGCTTGGTCGCCGCGCTCTCTGCGTCGCGCTCCCAGGCGTCGGTGGGGTCGCTGATGCCCGAGGGAACGCCCCCCTCTCGTTGCTGGCGGACGTGCTGCAACTCGTGACGCATGGTGTGGTCGTCCATGTCGGCCGCGCTGCGGAAGACGATGTGATGGGTTTTCGTGGTGTATGCCTTGGCACCGACGGCCTCGGCCGAACTGCGGTCGACGTGGACCCGGACGTCGCTGAAGTCCTCACCGTCGTAGTCGCTCTCCATCCGGCGCCTGACGTCCGTTTGCAACGGACTGCCCGAGGTCCGCGTCACGGCATCCACCCGGTCCAGGGCGTCTCGCTGCACGGTCTGGTCAGGGGCGCTTCGTTGCACGGTCGGGCCATGACCGCAGTCCGCACTGTGCTGATGGCGCTGCGACTCCACCAGCCGGGCGACCGCGGCGTTGCCGATCGCCCGCTGGAGAGACAGTGCGGCGGCGGGCGACAGGCCCCCCGTGTGCCGGGCGGCCTGCTGGGGGGCTGCGGTCGCCGGGAACTGGACTGCACGCCGAGGAAGCCCCTGGCCGCGATCGGGATCTCCGACGGGTCGCTGCCGGTCGGCGTGCATGGTGTCTCCTTCTTTGTGGCCACGTACGGATCAGACCCTGATGCTGCTGGGTCGCCATTGCTGCGGCAAGGGCGAAGAGGGCGGCATGGAGGGCAAGTCAGGGCTGCCTGGCTGTTCCCCGTCCCCCGGCACCCGCACGACAGCCGGAACTCGGAGCGCCTGGCGCCTGGCGAACGCGCCACAGCGGGCTCCCCTTTGACGCGCATCCGGGTCACACCCCTCCTGCTGGAGGCGGGCCGTCCGAGGTCTCCCGCGGTGCGGAGGATGCCGCCAGAGGCCCAGATGACTCTCATGGCGGGGTGCCCGCCTATGCTGGGGCCGTGGCGGCGAGATCGGGGCAAGAGGCGGGGTTGCGGCCCGATGCCGCGCGCAATCGGGCCCGGATTCTGCAGGTCGCACGTGATCAGGTCGCCGGTGGTGACAACTCGTTGCAGCTGAACCTCATCGCCCGGCTCGCCGGGGTGGGCGTCGGCACGGTTTACCGGCACTTCCCCGACCGCCACGCTCTGATCGAGGCGCTCTCGGTGGAACGCTTCCGGGAACTGGTGGAGCAGGCTCGGGCAGCGTCCTCGGCTGCGGACGCGCTGGAGGGGCTGCGCGGACTGCTGCGGTTCACGCTCGACCTCGCGCTGGACGATCCCGACTTCGCGACTGTGCTGTCGTCTGCGGGCGATGCGCGCGCCCAGACCTCGGAGATGAAGGCCGAGCTCGATGAAGCGGTAGCCGTTTTGCTCGACCGGGCCCGGCTGGCCGGCGCGATCCGGAGCGGTGTCGAGGCGGACGATGTGCGCCGCCTGCTGTGCGGTGTGGAGCACGCGGTGCGTTCCGGGGACGGGGAACCCCGCGAGCTGTATCTCGGGGTTCTGCTGGAAGGGCTCCGCCCGCCGCGCTGACACGGCGGCAGCCGTCCCGGGCGGCCTCATGGGTAAACGGATACCAATCCGGTTGCTGTAGCATGCCCACGAAAAAACGGATAGCTATCCGATTCTTTGTGGCCATGCAGGGAGCAGATCCATGAGCGCGCGAGCAGTGGTAACGGCGGGTACCGGAGGCATCGGCCTGGAGACGGCGAAAGGGCTTGCGGAGCGGGGGTATGCCGTCACCGTCGTCGGCCGAAACGCCGAGCGCGGTGCGCGCGCCGTCGAGGAGGTGGCGTCGGTCGCGACCGGAGCGGCGCCATGCTTCGTGGCGGCCGACCTCGCCTCACTGGAAGAGGTACGGGCCCTGGCCGCGCAACTGGCCGCCGAGGGCCCCTTGCGGGTGCTCGTGAACAACGTCGGCGCGATGTTCGACCGGCGCCACCAGAGCGTCGACGGCGTCGAGGCGTCCTTCGCCGTCAACCATCTCTCGCCCTACTTGTTGACCGAACTGCTTCTGGAGCAGTTGCGGGCGGGCGCACCGAGCCGGATCGTCAACGTCACCTCCGGTGCGGTCAGCCTCGCCAAGCGCACCTTCGATTCCGTGGAACCGCCGGGCGGCTACTACGGGTTCCACTGGTACGGCCGGGCCAAGCTCGCCCACCTTGTCTACACCCTTCACCTGGCCGAGAGCCTTCGCGGCACCCAAGTGGCGGTCTTCGCCGCGGACCCCGGCGGCGCAGCGACCGCCATGACGAACGGCACCATGACCTCACCGAAGATCGTCTCCCCGCCGCTGCGTCTTCTGTGGCCACTGGTACGCCGGAAGTTCGAACGCTCCACGACCGCCCCTGCCTCCGTGGCCGCCCGGTCGTCCGTCTTCGCCGCCACTGATGCCTCCCTCAACGGGCAGACCGGGATACTCATCGGGCCCGAGACCGTGCCGGTTCCCGTGCCACGCGGCGCCGAAGACCCACGGGCCGTCGAGAACGTCCTCAGGCTCAGCCGCCAACTGGCACCCCTGTGAGGCGGCGGGGCCGGTATCCCCGCCGCTTCCCTCACCGAACGGCCCGCAACCCGACTCCCATGCCGGCATCCACCAGCAACCGGTCAAGTGCACGGGGTAGTTCCGTGCGTCGTCGGATGCCGAGTTTGCGGTAGGCGTTGGTCAGATGGGTTTCGACGGTGCGCCGGGCCAGGTGCAGAAGCTCGCCGATCTCGGCGTTCGTGCGGCCCGCAGCGGCGAGTTCGGCGATGCGGCGTTCGCTGTCGGTCAGGGCGGCCTGCCCGCCGGGCGGTGTGGTGCGGCGGCGGGCGCCGCACTCGCGCAGGGCGTTCTCGGCCAGGGCACGAAGGCGGACCGCGCCGATGCGTCCGGCTCGGTCGGCCGCTTCGCGCAGCGGGTCGCGGGCCCGGGTCCGTTCTCCGGTGGCGGCCAGTTGACGGCCCTGGGCGATCAGTGCCTGAATCAGGTCCGTCTCGGCCGGGGTGTCCCGCAGCAACCGCACCGCCCGGTCGGTCAGTTCGAGGCCGTACCGGCCCCCGGTGGCGGTGCCCAGAACGCGCAGGCAGCGGCCCAGCCTGCGGGGCGTGTTCCAGACCTCGGCAAAGCCCATCTCCTCCTGGGCCAGCGCGACGGCCTCGTCAGTTCTGCCCAGGGTCAGCAGGCATTCGGCCGCGGCGGTTCGCCAAGGGGTGACGATCGGGCTCACCACATCCCGGGCCGACTGGCGCCGCCCGCACTCCAGGAAGTCTTCGAGCGCGCCGACCGGGTCGTCGCACGCCGCGCGCAGGCGCCCCCGCGCGAAGTGCAGGACGGGCCGTTCCCAAGAGTCGGATGCGTCCCTCGGATCGCAGCGGTCCGCGAGCGCGACGGCCTCCTCCAGACATCCGGTCTCGGCCAGGGCGACGACGGCGAGAACCTCCGTGTGCCCGGGCCTTCCCGGGGCGCCGGCTCCGGCGGCCCGGCGTGAATCGAGCTCGGCCAGGAGGCCCGGGTAGTCGCCACGTGCGGCGAAGATCTCCGCCTGGATGTTCAGGAGGGTGGAGTGCACGGGATGCAGGAGCGAGGCACGCTGCTCGGCCAGGCCACGCCGGACCAGGCGCTCCGCCTCGTCCAGTTCGTCGGCCCACAGGGCGACCACCGCGGCCGCCGCGACGAGAATGCACTCGGCCAGGGGATCGACGGGCTCCCGCAGCAGGTCCCGGACCCGGGCAAGTGCGGTCTTGGCCGAGAGCAGCCCGGCGGTCGACTCGTACTGCGTCGCCAGCGCACGCCCGACCGGATCCGCCGACTCGGGCGCGCGCCCCGCCTCCGCACGCAACCGGCCGTACATCTCGCGCCGTAGGGCCTGGTCCCGGTCGGACACCAGCATGGACACGCTCCGCACCGCGGCTGCCAGCCCCGGCTCGGCCGCCAGCTTCTCCTCCGCGGAGGCCAGCGCGGTCAGAGCCGCCCGTGCCTCTCCCCGTCCGGCCAGTGCTGTGCCGAGTGCGATCGCCGAGCGAGCCCGGTTGCGGGGCTCGTCGGACAGCCGGGTGGCCTCGGTGAGCCGGGGTATGCCGGCCGCCGCCGGGAAAGCGGCGAATTCGAGGGACCCCAGCTGGGTGAGGACGGTGGCCTGCCGGGCCGGCGGCAGTGCCTCGCCCAGCGCGCGGCGCAGGAGGGTGACGGCGTCGGCGGTACGGCCTTCCCCGACCGCACGCGCCGCGGCGTCCAGCAGGACATCTGCGGCCCAGGCGCCGACGGGCGCGGGCGCCGACAGCAGCTGTCCCGCCACAGCCTCGGTACTCGCGCCGTTGCGCAGCATCGCTTCGGCCGCCCTGCCGTGGGACGCGCCTCGCAGGTCGCCGGACCAGCCGCTCAGTACCGCGTCACGCAGCAGGGGGTGGGCATAACGGGGGCGGCCCTCCGCATCAGGACGCAACAGCCCCAGGTGGGTCATGGCGGTGAGCCAGCCGCGGACCCTGGAGGGATCCGAGTCCGTCATGGCGGCGAGCAGACCGCCGTCGCCGTCCTCATGACCGCCGTCGGGACCGTTCACGACGGCGAGCGCCCGCGCGACCTCCGCGGATCCGGCGCCGGCGCACTCCAGCCACCAGGAGACGGCCGCCGGGAAGGCGCCTGAATACAGGGCGGCACACGACTCCGGGAGACCTGCCGCACTCGGGCCCTGCCCGCGCAGGTCGTCCAGCAGGGCCCGCAGGAACAGCGGGCTGCCCGCGCCGGCCCGCACCATGTCGTCCACCCATGCATCGGGAACCGCACTGCCGACGGCCGCACGGACCAGCCGCGCCGACGCGCTCGCGCGGAGCGGGGCCAGGGTGTGGGTGCGGACGACGCCGGGCGAGAGCGCGCGATCCAGGCCGGGGGCGGGCAGCCCGACGTCGTACTGGCTGCGCTCGGTCGCCACCAGCAGCACCGGCAGGCGCTCCACCAGCCGGGCCGCTTCGACGAGCCAGCCGCGCGATGTGCTGTCGGCCAGGTGGACATCGTCGATGGCCATGAACAGCGGCGCCTCCTCCGTCCAGGTGAGCAGGGCACGCCACAGCCGCGTGGCCCGTTCCCGGTGCGCGGCAGGGTCGGCGCTGCCGGCGTCCGCGGTATCCAGAACGGGGTACGCCAACTCCGGGCGATCGCTGAGCAGTTGGCACACCGCGGTCAGCGGGGCGAGCGGCTCGGTCGAGCAGCGAACCCGCAACACCTGCATGCCCTGGGCGGCGGCGTGCCGGGCCGCCGCTTCGAGGAGCGCGCTGCGGCCGGTGCCGGTTGCGCCCTTCAGCAGCACCAGGCGCCCTGAGCCGGAGCAGGCACGCGTTGCCTCCGCGGCCACGGTCGCCAGGCCCGCCTCGCGCTCGAGAAGGGGCTCCGCTACCGGCATGACTGCCTCCTGCTGTCGTGGAGTGCCGTGGTCGACACCGCGCGCCTCGTGGTTCTCCACGATTGTCCGTGCGCGACAGGTACAGAAATGTGAACGCCGTTCGTCAGTCATGAATTTGTAAGGCAAGCCACAGAGGCACACAGGGGCGAAGTGAGCGGTATGTCGGGCACCTCGGACATCGGTTCGGCAGGGACCACGGGCAGGGAACCGGACGGTTCCGGGTACCGGATCGGTGTCGTGGTCCACGCGCGGGACCTCATCTCCAAGGTGGGGGTGGTCAGTCAGCTGCGGCAACATCCGCTGATCGACCTTCGTGACGAGGCCCGGCCCGGGGCCGGGGCCGTGGCAGTGCTGGTCGAGGAGACACCGGACGAGACGACCTTCGCGCGGCTGCGCCAACTCGTGCGCGGCGAAGGCGCACGCACCGTCCTTGTGGTGAGCGCACTTCGGGAGGGTGAACTCCTCGCGGTCATCGAGTGCGGTGTCGGAGCCGTCGTCTGGCGCCACGAGGCGACCGCACAGCGGCTGTCGCAGGCCGTCATCGCGGCATCGCGGGGCGACGGCGACCTGCCCGCCGATCTGCTCGGCCGGCTGATGAGTCAGGTGGAAACGCTCCGGCGCTGCGCCGCGGAAGACACCGGCACTTCCGTAACGAGGCTGACGGCACGCGAGGCGGACGTTCTGCGGCTGGTCGCCGAGGGACTGGACAACCCGCAGATCGCAGCGAAGCTCGCGTACTCCGAACGCGCCGTCAAGAACGTGCTGCACGGGCTGACCACCCGTTTTCACCTGCGCAACCGGGCACATGCCGTGGCCTATGCCATGCGACAGGGTTTCATCTGACCGCGAGGGCAAAAATGCACGGCTGACCACCAGTCTGCGGGCCACCGACGAGGCGTTCACCCGAAGTGGGCCGGGGTGCCCTGTGCGGCGGACGACGACCCGGGCGGGTGCGCCGTGACTTCGGGCCGGCCGGCGGGTTGATCCGCCGCGCCGTCGTCACCGCGGCCTACGCCGCCGTCGGCCGCGGTGAACCGGAGGAGGATCTCAGGGGTGGACGATCGTCCAGTTCGGGACGGTCGGGTTGACGATCTGCCACCTCTGGGCCTCGCCCTCGACGCAATCCCTGATGAGGAGCCTGTCGGGGTTCCCCGCCACGCTGGTGCCCCCCATGTCCAGGCAGGCACCGTGGCTGGCGAAGTTGCGGATCCAGTAGGTGTCCTCGTCCTGCTGGTCGAGCCACCACAGCTGGTTGTCCTCGGTGGTTCCATTGCAGCCATACGTGAACACCGCGCTGGCCGCGGGCTTGGCCCCCGACCCGTTGAGGTCCATGCAGAGCCCGCCCTTGACCTGGCGTATCTGGAAGAGGGCGGTGTCTCCGGGACCGCCCGTCGGTTCCACCACCTCGACGTTCCAGCGTTCGTTCTCCCTGGAGCTCGGATCGCAGGTCTTCACCGTGACCAGATCGCCCCGCTCGGGCTCGGCCACGCCCGGGACGTCCGCGCACCGCTTGACCGACCTGAGTCTGAGCAGGACGTTGTCCACGGTCCGCCGGCCGGTCTCCTTCTCGGTGGTCGGGGCGGTGGCTCCGCCTCCGCCGCTTCCCCCGCCTTCCTTGCCGCCGCCTCCGCCGCGCGGCGGAGAGTCTTCGGGAGCTTCCTCCAACGGCGGTTTGGCGGTCGGCTCCGAGCCGGGCGGCGAAGGCTCGCCGGCCACGCCGGTCTCCTTGGCGTCGGGCGGCGGCAGGGCGCTGACGCCGGCTTGCCGGAGCTGCTCCACGGCCGCGGTGCCAACCTGCGGTGTGTACGCGATCCAGAGCATCACGAAGGTGATGGCCAGTGCCAGGGCGACGCCCAAGGAGGTGGCGAGCCAGCCGGGCAGGATCCCCCGCTGGACATAGGTGCCGTCGACCTCCAGCGGCGTCGTCCCCGACCGTTGCACGGTCAGCGTGTAGGGGCGCCGCTGCTTCGAGCCGAACCAGATGATCTGGCGCGGCTTGAGCGTCGCCCGCACGAACGCGGCACGGCCCGGCTCGATCTGCACGCTGCCCGGAACAATGTCGTACGACAGTTCGTCACCGTTGTCGCTGCCGCTGACGGACGCCGTCAGGGGGGTGTTGCCGAGGTTGTCGACAGCGAGCCTGGGCCGTCCGCGGAAGCGGCCCTTGACGGTGGCCGGCACCAGTTCGGCGCGGACCTCGCTGAACGGGGTGATGGTGAGGTTGCCCTCGGGGACGGTGACCGCCTCGGGATACTCGGTCGGCGTGACGCGTACGGCGTACGGGTTGGGGCCCACTGTCGCGTCGGGTGTGCGCGGCGGCGCGAACGTCAGCTCCACTGTCCCCGTGGTCCCTGGATAGAGCCGGAGCACGGCCGGTTCCACGGTGGTCCACGGTGCGATGTCGCCGACCGCCTCGAAGCGGTACTCGTCGACGACCTCGCCGGTGTTGCGCAGCCGCAGCCGCACGGTGGTGGTGTCGCCCGGGTCCACGGTTGCGGAGGCGGGTTCCAGGGAAGTCCACAGGATCACGCCGCGACGCTACGCGGACGCACCAAGCGCCGGTCATAGGCCATGGGGCAGCGTTCCCTGCCTATACGGGCACGGGAGGCCAGGTCCCTGGCCGGGCCGGGCGGGCCCGCGGAGCTTCGATCCCGGCGGGCAGCCGCGCGGGCGAGGACACCGTGGCCCAGGGCGTGGCTTGGAACGCACCCGGTTGTCGGTGGCGCCCACTAGGGTCCCGCCCCATGACCGACACGACAGCCCCCACCACGGCACCCATTACGGCACCCATCACGGAACCCAACGGAAGCACGACACCCCCCGCCCCGGGATTCGTGACCGCCACCCGCACGTTCTACGACGCCATCGCCGAGGACTACGCCGAGCGCTTCCGTGCCGAACTCGTCGCGAGGCCGCTGGAGCGGGCCGTGCTCGCAGCGTACGCCGAACTCGTCGGCGAGGGTGGCCGGGTGGCCGACCTGGGGTGCGGCCCCGGCCGGACGACGGGGCGCCTCGCCTCCCTCGGGCTCGACATGTCCGGGCTCGACCTCTCGGAGTCGATGCTGGCGATCGCGCGGCGCGAGAACCCCGGGATCCGGTTCGAGCAGGGCTCGATGCTGAAGCTGGACGGGCATGCGGACGGCTCCCTCGACGGCGTCGTCTCCTTCTACTCCTCCATCCACACCCCTGTGGACGAACTCCCCGCGCTCTTCGCCGAGTTCCACCGCGTCCTCACGCCCGGCGGGCATCTCCTCCTCGCCTTCCAGGTCGGCGACGAGCCCCGCCGCCACGACCGCCCCTGGGGCCACCCGGTCGCCCTCGACTTCGAACGCCGCCGCCCCGAGCAGATGGCCGGCCTGCTGACGTCGGCCGGCTTCACGATGCGATCGAGCACCGTACGCGAGCCGGAGCCCGAGCTCGGCGAGGCGGTGCCCCAGGCGTTCCTGATCGCCCGCCGGCCCGCGGAAGCGGACGAGTAGGGCCAGGCGCCGCACTTGAGTTGAACACGTTCAAAAGCTCTGCGAGGATGTCCGCATGAGACGGCCCCTCGCAGGTGCGGCACTCGCGGCGTGCGTCGCGTCGACGGTCCTGCTGAGCGCGTGCACCGCCGGCCTCGCAGGCCCCTACCAGTACTACAACGGCACGGGGCTGCACGACGCCACAGCGGCCGAGGCCGCGGGGACCTGGGAGTGCGTGGAAGGAACACGACTGACGCTCCGCCCGGACGGGACGGCCGCCTTCCGGCAACTCGACGGCCAGGAATGGGACTTCGACGACGCGTGGCGCGTCACCGGCACGGGGACCTGGGAACTGACCGACGACGCCGAAGGCCAGGAGCTCCACCTCGCCATGACGACCCGGACGGCGGTCGCGACCCGCGCCGCCACACCGGCGCCCACGGCGTCGCCCGAGGCGCCCGCGACGTACACGTGGCGCTTCTTCGTCGATCGCAATCCGCAGAAGAAGCTGGTGCTGTTCTTCTTCTACAGCGATCCCGACGCCGGGAACTCGTATGTGATGCAGCGGGCGACGGCTAGCGTGGCGGGATGAGTGATGGCGGGGTGCGGTTGGGGCCTGTTCGGGAGGGCGATCTGGCGGTGCTGGAGGTGTTTCTGGTTGATCCTGAGGCCGCTGGGCCGTTCTCGTGGTTCGGGTGGGGGGATCCGGGGCGCTTCAGGCGGCGGTGGGCGGAGAACGGCATGCTCTCCGACGACGGCGGCCTGTTGATGGTGACGTCCGGCGCGGAGGCGCACGGCTTCGTGGCCTGGCGCAAGGTCGTCACCGCGCCCAACTCCTACTGCTGGAACACGGGCATCCAACTGCTGCCGCAGGCGCAGGGGCGCGGCGTCGGCACCCAGGCCCAACGCCTCCTGGCCCGCTACCTGTTCGCGCACACGCCCGTCATGAGGATCGAGGCGAACACCGACGTGGAGAACTTCGCCGAGCAACGTGCGCTGGAGAAAGCCGGTTTCACCCGCGAGGGCGTCCTGCGCAGCGTCGTGTTCCGGGACGGCCGCTGGCGCGACGCCGTGTCCTACAGCGTGCTGCGGGACGACGCGCCCTGAGCGAGGGGCCGAGAACGGTCACAGACCTGCCGCCACGCGGACCAGGTCGGCGACCGCGCGCAGTCGGCTCTGCGGTGGCCAGGCGATCAACGTCGTCACGGGCGGAGCGTCCAGGACCGGGATCGCGGCGAGGTCACGGCGCAGGTCGGCGCCGGCGGACTCGGGCACGATCACGGTGGTACGGCCGAGCGCGATCAGCTGGAAGAGCTGGGTCAGGTTCCGCACCTCCGCCCCTGGTCCCTCGGGATAGCCGCCGCCAGGGCCGGGCCAGCGGGCCATCGGGAGGTCCGGCAGCGCGCTCACCTCGGCCGTCCGAACCGCAGAGCGGCCGGCGAGCGGGTGAGAGGCTGGAAGGATCGCCACCTGTCCCTCGGTGTGCAGGATTTCGGTGTCGAGTCCGGCCGCCGAGTCGAAGGGCGCGTGCAGCAGAGCCACGTCGGCTTGCCCGTCCTGGAGCAGTTTCTGGTGCTGGTGCGCCTCGCAGAGCAACAGATCGACGTCGGCCGCGCCGGGCTCCGCGCGGTAGGCGTCGAGGAGCTTGGCCAGCAACTCGCCGGCGGTGCCGGACTTGACGGCGAGGACGAGGCGGGGACGCCGTTGCGCGGCCTGCCGGGTGCGTCGCTCGGCCGCCGCCACCGCGCCGAGGATCGCGCGCGCCTCCGACAGCAGTACGGCCCCGGCCTCGGTGAGCGTGACCTTGCGGCTGGTGCGCTCCACCAGCGTGACCCCGAGCTGCCGTTCGAGGCGGGCGAGGGCGCGGGACAGGGGCGGCTGGGATATCTCCAGACGCTCGGCGGCCTTGCCGAAGTGCAGTTCCTCGGCGATCGCGACGAAGTACCGCAGCTCCCGTATCTCCATACATGCACAGTAACTTCGGCGGCCGGTCGGGCGATCGATGTCGTTCGGGTATTGCTGCACTGCCGAGAGGGTGTTGGTGCCCGGCCGATGCCCGGCCATGCTCGCTGGCATGAGCAACGTGAGCGACATGAGTGAGAAGACGGTCGCGCTGGTCACCGGCGCGAACAAGGGAATCGGGTACGAGATCGCGGCCGGGCTGGGCGCGTTGGGCTGGAGCGTCGGCGTCGGCGCCCGTGACGAGCGGCGCGGGACGGACGCCGTGGCGAAGCTGCGCGCGGCAGGCGTCGACGCGTTCGGCGTGCCGCTGGACGTGACCGACGACGACAGCGTGAGTGCCGCGGCGCGACTGATCGAGGAGCGAGCGGGACGCCTCGACGTACTGGTCAACAACGCCGGCGTCGCAGGGGATTGGCCCGAGGAGCCTTCGACCGTCGACCTGGAGACCGTGCGGCGGCTGCTGGAGACCAACGTCATCGGCGTCATCCGGGTCACCAACGCGATGCTGCCGCTGCTGCGCCGCTCGGCGCACCCGCGGATCGTCAACCAGTCCAGCCATGTCGGCTCGCTGACCTTGCAGACCACACCCGGCGTCGACCTCGGAGGGATCAGCGGGGCCTACGCGCCGACGAAGACCTGCCTCAACGCCGTCACCATCCAGTACGCCAAGGAGCTGAGCGGCGCCGACCTCCTGATCAACGCCGCCTGCCCCGGCTACGTGGCCACCGACCTCAACGGGTTCAGCGGCACGCGGACCCCGGAGCAGGGCGCGGCGATCGCCGTCCGGCTGGCGACCCTGCCCGACGACGGCCCCACCGGTCAGCTGTTCGACGACAGCGGGGTCGTGCCCTGGTGACGTACTGGTGGCCTCCGGCTACCTGCCCTGAGCGAGCGGCAGTTCGGCCCAGACCGTCTTTCCGACGGGCCGCTCCGCCACTCCCCACGTCCGGGCCAGCACCCAGACGAGGATCAGGCCCCGGCCGCCCTCCTCCTCCGGGTTCGTGACGATCCGCAGTTGCCGGTCCCCTCGGGTGTCGCTCACCTCGACACGCAGCGTGTCGTCCCCGAGCAGCAGCAGCCTCAGCTCGAAGTCCCGGCCGGGCACCCGTCCGTGCGTGACGGCGTTGGCGGCGAGCTCCGCGACGACCTGCTGCGCCGTGTAGTTGGCGTCGCCGCCATGCGGGTATCCCCAGTCCGTGAGCTGCTGCGCGGTGAGCCGACGGGCCAGGCGAGCACCGCGCGGGGTGGAGCTGAAACGCAGGGTCAGTTCACCGGGAGGAGCGTTCCGGGTGGAGATCTGGGTGGAGATTTCGGAGTTCACCTGACTCAGCGTGGCCGGTTGTATCTACCCTGGCCAGGGGCGACTTGACGACTCTGTGTAGCCGTACGGCTGCGGTGGGGCGAGCGTACGGGTCGTCGGTCCTGACCAGGGAGACGCGAAGGCGGTGGCGTGAGTGACGGATGAGCGCAGGCCGGAGACACCGGCGGAGGCCGACGGGACGACGGGGCTGTTCACCGCGCTCGGCAAGATGATGAAACTCCTGCGGGAGCGCAAGGGGCTGACGCAGAAGGAGTTCGGGCAGCTCGTCGGATACGGGCCCGATGCCATCTCCTCCATGGAGCGTGGGGTGCGGACGATGCGGCCCGAGGTTCTGGAGCAGGCGGATGGGCTGTTGGACGCGGGGGGCCTGTTCCTGGAGGCGATCCCCGAGGTCCGCGAGGCGATGAGCAAGGTCCGGACGCGGCATCCCGAGTGGTACCGCAGTTACGCGGCCTTGGAGGCGGAGGCGGTTGAGCTGCACTTCTACGCCAACCAAGGAGTGCCGGGCCTGTTGCAGACCGCGGACTACGCGCGGGCGGTGTTCTCCCAACGACGGCCGCTGCTCACCGAGGAGACCATCGAGAAGCGCATCGCCGACCGGCTGTCGCGCCAACAGGTCTTCGACAAGTGGCCCGCCCCCATGTGCAGTTTCGTGTTGGAGGAGGTCGTTCTGGATCGGCCGATCGGAGGCCGGACCGCCCGTGAGGGACAGTTGAAGCAGTTGCTCCGCATCAGCGGTCTGCGGAACGTGGAGATCCAGGTGATGCCGACCAGCGTTGAGAACCACCCCAACATGGGCGGCGCGTTCAACCTGCTGACCCCGCCCCGGCATCCGCAGGTCGCGTACACGGAGATCCAGGAGTTCCCTCGCCTGATCACCGACCCGGAGGAGATCCGAAAGATCGTCGACCGCTATGGAATGATCCGAGCCATGGCCCTCTCGCCCAAGGAATCACGGGCGTTGATCGACAAGAAGCTGGGGGAGTTGTGAGCAGCCACGAACTCGACTGGTTCAAGTCCAGCTACAGCGACGGAGGGGGCGGCGAGTGCCTCGAAGCCGCCTACACCTGGCGCAAGTCGACGTACAGCAGCGGCGAGGGCGGCGACTGCCTCGAAGTCGCTGTCTGCCCGGACACCGTCCACGTCCGCGACTCCAAGACACCCACCGGCCCTCACCTCACCTTCTCGTCCGCTTCCTCGTGGGGGGAATTCCTTTCCTACGCGGTGGCCTTCTCACGGAGTTTCGCGAGCAACGAAAGCCTGTCCTCCGCGTGAATTCGCCGGGTCGTGACCCGGTCCGGATAACACCGCACGAACATGTTGGTGAAGTGGCTTCCGTAGTGGAGGGATTCCTCGTCCCCCGATTCCGCTGAGCCCAGCGGACGCGCCACCGCCTGGAAACTCGGCTCGTGGAAGTACGCGAACGCGTACCGTTCCTTGTCGGCGAGTTTCACCTTGTGCGGGGTGGAGAGGAGTTCCCCTCCGGTGATGAACTGGAGCAGGTCGCCCGGGAACACGGTGAATGTGCTCGGCACCGGTTTCACGTAAGTCCAGTGGTCGTCGTCTTCGAAGACGCCGGCCGCGCTCTCCTCGGGCAGCCAGTTGCGGTTGCGGCTCTCGCCCTCGATCGGGGGCCGGATGTACAGGGCCTGGCCGACCTCGTCCTGCGTGGCGATGACGAGGAGTCCGTAGTCGGTGTGCGCGCCGATGCCCCGGTCGCTCGTGGCGGACGCGGACGGGAAGCGGAGCACCCGCATGTGGTGCCAGCCGTCGTCGGTGAGGCGGGTCAGCGCGTCGATGTCCTGGCCCAGGCCAAGGGCCGTGAGCTGGAGGATCCGGTGGCCGAGGCTGCCGGACTGGTCCATGTAGGCGTTGACGGCGTGCCGGTAGTGCTGGCTCGGCCAGGGCACCGGTCCGTGGCAGGGCCAGTTCTCGGCGACCCGGGGGTCGTCGAGGGGGACGTCCTTGGTGACCGTGAAGATCTCGGAGCCGTCCTGGACGCCGTCGGTCACCTCCTCGCCGGAGGCGACATAGCCGCTGTAGGAGAGATCGCTGACGAATCCGGATTTTTCGGCGAGTGGAAGAGTGAAGAACTTCCTGCTTGCCGCGTAGGCGTTGGCTACGACGGTTTCCTGGGTGGGTTTCATGGCTACCTGATAGATGCCGTCCCGTTGCCAGGATTTCACCATTCGCCGCCCGAGTTCTATGTCGTCGGCTAAGCCGGTGACGCGCTCGGGAATGTCGAACGTAACAAGGTCGCTCATTGCGGAACTCCTTGCACAAAAAAGGAGGCGAACGGTCAGGCCGCCTCCTTATGGGGGGTTGAACATGAACTTTAAAGTACCTGTCATGATTCCGTCAACGGCTAACCGGAAGTAACAATTCATGATCTTTAAGCGCTCTCCACTACCGTGCAGAACCCGAGAATGAAGGCGGGCCCAATGGGTCCTCCCGCAGTACCGGAGGGTTCCTCAGCGCCGTCTCGTACGCCGTCCGCTCGAAGGCGAACGGGCCGATCGGCAGCTCGCCCCACTCCTCGCGTTCGGGCTGACGGAAGGCGGACCACGTGACCGTCGTGGAGGTCGTCCCGATACAAGCCATCAGCGCCCAGCACTGCCAGAGACCGCAGGGACAGCCGAGGAGGGGGGTCCGGTGGGCCGCGTCCAGGAAGTGGTTCCCGGTGAAGTCGAGGACGCCCAGACCGTCGTGCTGACGCCAGATCAGCTCGGCCGACTCCCGCTCCTGTTCCTCCTCCTCGAACTGGTCCTCCAGTTCCGGTCGCCACAGCTCACGCGTCGCCCGGGCCGTCAGCGCGCGCAGGTCCGTGCCGTCGACGCGGATGCCCCAGACGAGGGCGGTCGGGTGGTCGTCCCAGGGGTAGTGGAAGAACTCGATGCCGCTCATGCCGCTCATGCCGCTCGTGCCGTTCACGAGCGGCATGCTCCCTGGTCCGGGGGCCGTCCGCGAATCCTTTAGTGCTGCGCGTACAGGCCTTCCACCTGGTCCGCGAAGTCCCGCATGATCGTCTCGCGGCGGAGTTTCATCGAGGGGGTGAGGTGGCCTGCCGTCTCGGAGAAGTCCGAGGGGAGGATGACGAAGCGGCGGATCGACTCCGGGCGGGACACCAGCTTGTTGGCCTCGTCGATCGCGCGCTGGAGGACGGCGTTCAGCTCCTCGTCGTCGATCAGCAGCTCCGCCGGGACGGGGTGCTTGCCGTTCATGTGACGCCAGTGGGTGAGGCCGTCGGGGTCGAGGGTGAGGAGGGCGGAGACGTAGGGGCGGTCGTCGCCGAGGACCATGGCCTGGGAGATCAGCGGGTGGGAGCGCAGCCAGTTCTCCAGGGGCGCGGGGGCGACGCTCTTGCCGCCCGCCGTGATGATCATCTCCTTCTTGCGGCCGGTGATCGTCAGATAGCCCTCGTCGTCGAGCTCGCCGATGTCGCCGGTCGCGAGCCAGCCGTCGGGCGCGGCGGGGACCACTCCCCCGGCCGCCGGGTCCCAGTAGCCGCGCAGGACGTGCTCGCCCGCGACGAGGATCTCGCCGTCCGCCGCTATGCGGATCTTCGTCCCCGGGAGGGGCCAGCCCACCGTTCCCAGGCGGGGCTTCAGCGGCGGGGTCACCGTCGTCGCGGCCGTCGTCTCCGTCAGGCCGTAGCCCTCGTAGATCTCGATGCCCGCGCCGAGGTAGAACGAGGAGAGGCGGCGGCCGAGCGGGGAGCCGCCGCAGATGGCGTGCCGGACCCGGCCGCCCATGGCGTTGCGGATGCGGCGGTAGACGAGCGGGTCGTAGAAGGTGCGGGCCGCGCGCAGGGTGGCCGCCGGGCCGGAGCCGGTGCCGGTCTTGTGCGCCTCGACCGCCTCGCCGTAGCGGCGGGCCACGCCGACCGCCCGGTCGAAGGAGGAGACCCGGCCGCCGGCCTCCGCCTTCGCGCGGGCGGTGTTGAAGACCTTCTCCAGCATGTACGGGATGGCAAGGAGACAGGTGGGTCTGAAGGCCGCCAGGTCCGGCAGGAGGTCCTCGGACTTGAGGCTGGGCGCGTGGCCGAGGCGGACGCGGGCGCGGATGCAGGCGATGGCGACCATCCGGCCGAAGACGTGGGACATGGGGAGGAAGAGGAGGACGGAGACGTCGTCGCCCTTCGACTTGAAGACCGGGTAGAGGAGTTCGATCGCGTTGTCGACCTCGGCGAAGAAGTTGCCGTGGGTGAGCGCGCAGCCTTTGGGGCGGCCGGTGGTGCCGGAGGTGTAGATGAGGGTGCAGAGGGTGTCGGGGACGAGCATCCCCCGGCGGATCTCCACCTCGGCGTCCGGGACGTGCTCGCCCGCCTCGATCAGCCGGTCCACGTGCCCCTTCTCCATGACCCAGAGGTGACGGAGGTCGGGCAGCCGGTCGAGTTCGGGGCCGAGGGCGGCCGCCTGGCCGACGGTCTCGGTGACGAGGGCGGCCGCGCCGGAGTCGTGCAGGATCCAGCGGGTCTGGAAGACGGAGGACGTCGGGTAGATGGGGACGGTGACCAGGCCCGCCGCCCAGGCCGCGAAGTCGAGCAGCGTCCACTCGTACGTCGTGCGGGCCATGATGGCGAGGCGGTCGCCGGGCACCAGCCCCTCCGCTATCAGCCCCTTGGCCACCGCGTGGACCTGGGCGGCGAAGCGCTCGGCCGTGATGTCCGTCCAGTCGCCGTCCTTGTCCTTGCGGCTGACGACCACCGTCCGGGGAGCGGCGGCCGCGTTGTCGTAGGGCAGGTCGGCGAGCGAGCCGTAGGTCACCGGGCGGGCGAACGCGGGCACGGAGGCCTCCCGTACCGCGCCGTCCAGTCGTCGCGTCTCGGGTTCCACGAGGGCGGGGGGAGCGTCGTAGCCGGCGGAGACGTATGCCGAGCCGGCGGCTGAGGACGGGGTGGACACGGGCGGCTCCCTGAGCGTGCAGCGAGAAAAACTGCTTGCTGCATGACGTACGTGCTTCGCGCACCGAGGCGTTCAACCAGGATGCCCCCTAACGGACTTTAAGAGGCCCTAAGACGTCCTAAGGCTCTTTAAGGCAGGGGTTACCACCGGTTAGGTAGGGGATCGTACGGCGTGCACGTGTGGGGCTTGTGCGTGTTCCGGGATGTTCCGGGGCTGGGGATGTGCAATCTCGGCGGTTATATGAGGAATCTTCACGTTCGTTCCAGAATCGCGGTCACCCCCTGTCCGCCCGCCGCGCAGATCGAGATCAATCCCCGTGCCGGGCCGTCCCGTTCGGCGAGCAGCTTGGCCAGCGTGGCGACGATACGGGCCCCGGTCGCCGCGAAGGGGTGGCCGGTCGCGAGGGAGGAGCCGACGACGTTCAGCCGGTCGCGGTCGACGGGCGCGAGACCCTGCTTCTCCCAGGCCGCGAGGGTCGCCAACACCTGGGAGGCGAAGGCCTCATGGACCTCGAAGAGGTCGAAGTCCTCGATGCCCAGACCGGTGCGCGCCAGCATGCGGGGGACGGCGTAGGCCGGGGCCATCAGCAACCCGTCGCCACCGGAGCCGTTTCCGCCCGTCCCGCCCGTCCCGCCCGTCCGGCCCTGGCCGTCGGCGACGTCGCCGTGCACGAAGTCGACGGCCGCCGTCTCGTACGCGGTCAGGTAGGCGAGCGGCTCCAGGCCCCGCGCCTCGGCCCACTCCTCGGAGGCGAGGAGGACCACGGCCGCGCCGTCCGTCAGCGGAGTCGAGTTGCCCGCCGTCATGGTCGGATGGGGGCCGTCCGTGCCGAACACCGGTTTCAGACGCGCGAGTTGCTCGGCCGTCGAGTCCGGGCGCAGGTTCTGGTCGCGGGCCAGGTCGCGGAACGGGACGACGAGATCGCCGAAGAAGCCCCGCTCGTACGCGGCCGCGAGCCGCTGGTGGCTGGTGGCCGCCAGTTCGTCCTGGGCCTCGCGCTCGATGCCCCAGGCGCGGGCGGTGACCGCCGCGTGCTCGCCCATGGACAGGCCGGTGCGCGGTTCGGCGTTGCGCGGGATGTCGGGGATCAGATGGGAGGGGCGGATCTGCGCGAGCGCCTTGAGGCGGGCCCCCGTCGACTTCGCCCGGCGGGCCTCAAGCAGGATGCGGCGCAGGCGGTCGTTGACGCCGAGGGGGGCGTCGCTGGCGGTGTCGGCGCCGCCGGCGATCGCGGACTCGGTCTGGCCCAGGGCGATCTTGTTGGCGGCGGCGATCACGGCCTGGAGTCCGGTGCCGCAGGCCTGCTGGATGTCGTAGGCGGGGGTGCGGGCGTCGAGCTTCGAGCCGAGGACGGTCTCACGGGCCAGGTTGAAGTCACGGCTGTGCTTGAGGACGGCGCCGGCGACCAACTCGCCCACCACGCCCGGGACGTCGAGCGCGTACCGGTTCGCCAGCCCGTTCACGGCCGCCGTCAGCATCTCCTGGTTGGAGGCGGTGGCGTAGGGGCCGTCGGAGCGGGCGAAGGGGATGCGGGTACCGCCGACGATCGCGACGCGGCGGGCGCGCGGGGGCTCGACCGGGGGCTTCGGGGTGCCTTCGCGCACCAGCTCCAGGGGACTCATTCTCGACCTGCTCCTCACCCGTGACCTAGACTTACCCCCGGTAACCTTACTCCGGAGTAAGCATTTTTCCGTCGTGCCGAGCCCGTGGGAGACGAGACGCACATGGCCGACCGCTATCTGAGCTTCACCGCCACCGCACCCGGCCGTTTCCTCACCCGGCGACTCGGGCTCCCGCAGCCGGCGGCGCTCAGCCGCTTCTCGCCCGAACGTCCCTCTCTCACAGGCAGCTTGGCTCACCTTACGGCCGGCGGGTCCACCGTCGGCGATCTTGCGGCCGTCCTCTCCCGCACCGGTCTGCCGCTCGCCGCCACGGACCCCACGGACCCCACGGACCGCGCCGACCCCGCCGACCCCGCCGCCGTCGTGCTCGACGCGCGGGGCGTGCGGGACGTCGACTCGCTCGCCGAGGTGCACGCGGCCCTGCACCCGGTGGTGCGGTCGGTCGCGGCGAGCGGGCGGGTGGTGGTGCTCGGCGCGCCGCTCGACCCCGAGGACCACCACCAGGCGGCCGTGCAGCAGGCCCTGGAGGGGTTCGTGCGGTCGCTCGGCAAGGAGATCGGGCGCGGGCGGACCGTGAACCTCGTCCGGCTGGGAGGCGACCCGGCCGCCGCCGAGTCGACCCTGCGCTTCCTCCTCTCCCCCAAGTCGGCGTACGTCAGCGGCCAGGTGATCGCGGTGGCCTCCGACGGGTCCGAGGGATTTGGCGGGTCCGAGGGCCCCGACGACTGGTCGCGGCCTCTCGCCGGCCGTACCGCGCTGGTCACCGGCGCGGCCCGGGGCATCGGCGAGGCGGTCGCCGAGACACTGGCCCGGGACGGCGCCCATGTCGTCGTCCTGGACGTGCCGCAGGCCGAGGAGGACGCCCGTCGGGTCGCCGAGCGGCTGGGCGGCACCGCTCTCGCGCTCGACATCACGGCCGCCGACGCGGGCGAGCGGATCGTCGCCGAACTCCCCGACGGGCTGGACGTGTTGATCCACAACGCGGGGATCACCCGGGACCGGCGGCTGGTCAACATGCCTGCGGAGCGGTGGAGTTCCGTCCTGGACGTCAATCTGGCGAGCGTGCTGCGCACGACGGACGCGCTGCTCGCCAAGGGGGCCCTGCGGCCGGGCGGGCGGATCGTGGCGACCGCCTCCATCGCCGGGCTCGCGGGCAACGCGGGGCAGACGAACTACGGCGCGAGCAAGGCGGGCGTCGCCGGTCTGGTCCGCTCCCTCGCGCCGCGCGCGCTCGCCGGGCACGGGGTCACGGTGAACGCGGTGGCGCCGGGGTTCATCGAGACGAAGATGACGGCCGCGGTGCCGCTGTTCATCCGCGAGGCGGGCCGCCGGATGAACTCCCTCGCGCAAGGCGGGCTGCCCGTCGACGTCGCCGAGACGACGGCGTGGCTCGCGCATCCCGCCTCCGGCGCGGTGAACGGGCAGGTCGTGCGGGTGTGCGGTCAGAGCCTTCTGGGGGCGTAGTGGCTACGGTGACCACGACCCTCTCCCGCCTGCCCGCCCTCGGCCCGCTGTTCGCCCTCGGCGCCCTGCGCTCACCCTTCAAGCGGCCCCGGCCGGGCGTCACGTTCCCGGGCCTCGGCGACCGCCTGGTCCTGCCCGGCCTGCGCGTCGACCTGTCCCGCCTCGCCGCGTACGAACGGGTGTGCGCCTTCCCGACCGGTGAGGACTCGCTGCCGCTGACCTATCCCCACGTCCTGGGCTTCCCCCTGGCCATGCGCCTGATGAGCCGCCGGGACTTCCCCCTCCCGCTGCTCGGCCTCGTCCACACCTCGATCGACATCACCCGCCACACGGCCCTGGCAGCCACGGGAACGTACGAACTCACCGTGTACGTCGACCGGTTGACTCCGCACCGACGGGGCACGGAGGCGGTCGTCGTCACCGAGCTGCGCAACGGCGGCAGGGTCGTGTGGGAGTCCACGAGCAGGTATCTGGCCCGGCACCGCACCGAGGCCAGGCACGCCCCGAAGGAAACCGAGACCACGCCCGCCCCGAGGGAACCGGAACCCGGCCCGCTCCCCGTGCTCGACGAGTGGCGGCTCGCCGCCGACGTCGGCCGGCGCTACGGCGCCGCCTCCGGCGACCGCAACCCCATCCATCTGCACGCCCTCACCGCCCGCCTCTTCGGCTTCCGCCGCGCCATAGCCCACGGCATGTGGACCCTCGCCCGCTGCCTCGCCGCCCACGGCACCCCTCCGGCAGTGCGCGTACGGGCGCAGTTCCGGGCCCCGGTACTGCTCCCGAGCACGGTGACCTTCGTGGCGGACGGCGCCCGGTTCGAACTGCGCGGGGCGGGAGACGGGAGAGGAGAGGGGACGGGAGACGGGACGGGAGAGGCGGGACGGGTCCATGTGAGCGGCAGGGTCGACCCACTCGTCCCATGACCGTCCCCGTGAGCGTCCCATGACCGTCCCGTGATCGTCCGTCGGAGGACTAACCGCGGACGACCGTGACGCCTCCCAGGAGGCCCCAGGCGTCGATGCGGACCGTGGGGCCGCCCGGCTCGGTGGGGCCCGCGTCCTTGACACCGCCCAGGCGCAGGCCCCGGACGTCGACCTGGACGTCGGGGCGGACCTTCAGGCTGACGCCGCCGATCAGGCTCAGCTTGGTGATCCGCAGCTCGGCGCCGTCCGGGATCGCCACGTCGGTCAGGTCGACGTCGGCGCCGCCGACGAGGGAGACGGTGAGGGTCCGCTCGTGGAGGGTGGCGCCGTCCAGCCGGTGACCGCCGATGAGGCTGATCTGGATGTCGGTCTTCTGCGTCTGGTCCTTGCCCGGCTTCGTCATGAGCAAGACGGTAGGGGTGGCGGGCAGGGGCGGCCCAGTGCCTCGCGTCCAGCGGTGAGCATGACGGATGTCATGCGCCGAGCGCGGCCTCCGGCGGAGTCCACGCGCGGCCTTCCATCAGGTTGCCCAGGCCCGCCCACGCGAAGTTCATCAGCGTCGCCGCCGCCTGGCGGGCCGTGGTGCCGTCGGTGGCGTTGGCCCAGGCGGCCAGGGACTCGGCCGCGCCGACCAGGGCCTCGGCGAGGCCTGCGACCTCGCGTTCCGGCAGGTCGGGGTCGCGGTGGGCCTCCCGGGCCGCGACCAGGATCAGCTGCGTCACGAACGCGACGAGCTCCTCGCGCATCGCCGCGACCTCGCCCGCGAACCGCTCGCCGTGCGTGCGGGCCTGGAGATGCAGGACGGACCAGGCGTGCGGATGCTGCGCGGTGTGCGCGAAGAACGCCCGCAGCCCGTCCCAGAGTTGGCGGTCGGCGGGCACGTCGGTGCGGACGCCGGTGCGGACCGCCTCGACGAGCGCCTTGGCCTCACGCCGGATGCACGCGGTGAAGAGGTCTTCCTTGGAGTTCAGGTACAGGTACACCAACGGCTTGGACACGCCCGCGAGTTCGGCGATCTCGTCCATCGACGCGGCCATGTACCCCCGGCGGCCGAAGGTCTCCACGGCGGCGTCCAGCATCTGCTGCTCACGGACCGCACGCGGCATCCGCTTGGTCTTCACGGCACCCATGAGCACAGAGTAGTTGGGCCCGGCCGGACCCGACCCCGGACGAACAGCCGGACGAGCAGCCAGGAGCTGAGGCTCCGGCCTCAGGAGGTCTGCGTCCGGCCCTGCGCCTGGCCCTGCGTCTGGCCCTGCGCCTGGCCCTGGGGGCGGGTGGCCTCGTCGACCGTGGCGTCCTCCTGGGAGCGGTTGGCCTCCAGGTTGGCCTTCATACGGTCGACGCGCTCCACGACCGTCACCGAGGCGCGGTCGCGCTCCTTGCGCAGCACCACGAAGCTGATCGGCGCGGAGATCACCAGCGAGAGCAGCAGGATCCACATGATGTTGGAGTCGCCGAGGCCGCGCGGGACGACGCCCGAGTAGACGAGACCCCAGACGACCACGAAGCAGCCGGCGAAGACACCGAGGCGCATCAGTGTGTAGCGGAGCATGTCAATCCACTCTTCCGTTTCCAAAAGGGGCCAGCGTCCAGTGAAGCACGCCGGACTCCCGATCTCGCAGTCGCCCCCGCGGCGTCACAGGAGCGGTCTCACGTCAGCGGCAGCAGCATGGTGACGTCGTCCCGGTCGTCCCCCGGCGCGACCCTGATGGCACCGGGCACCCGGCCGACCTCCTTGTAGCCGCAGGACCCGTAGAAGCGCTCCAGGCCGAGCCCGCCCCGGCAGGTGAGCTGGATCGCCTCGATGCCCTCGAAGCCGCGGGCGGCGTCCTCGGCGGCCGCCAGGAGGTCACGTCCGTAGCCCTTGCCCTGGTGCCGGGGGTGGACCATCACCGTGTACAGCCAGACCCAGTGGGTCTTCAGCCGGTGCGCGTTGAAGGAGAAGAACGCGGTCGCCGCCACCTCACCGGCCTCGTCACGCCCGACGAGCAGCCGCATCCGCCCCTCGGCCATGGACACGAGGTGGCGGACCAGCTCCGGCCGAACCGTCTCACGCTCGACCGGCGGCACGAAGCCGACGGCTCCGCCCGCGTTGGAGACGTCCGTCCACAGGTCGAGGACGCCGTCGCGCAGGGCAGGGGTGAGGGCGGGATCGAGGGTGAAGGTAAGCGACACACCGGGATCGTAATCCTTACGACAGGACGCGTGCCGCCGTTCTCAGATCCTGGACCAGCCCCTGGTACGCGCCCTCGCGGTCGTCGGCGCGCAGCACGGAGGAGGGGTGGACCGTGGGCACCAGCCGCTCGCGGCGGCCGTGGATCTCCTCCTCCAGGACCGTCCCGCGCACCTGCCCCACCCGGAACGACGACCCCAGCAGCGCCTTCCCGGCCGTCGCGCCCAGCACCACGATCAGCTCGGGCTCGACGAGGGCGAGCTCGGCCGCGAGCCAGGGGGCGCACGCCGTCATCTCACGAAGGTTCGGCGTCTTGTGGATACGGCGTTTACGGGGCTCCGCCTGCGTGAACTTGAAGTGCTTGACCGCGTTGGTGACGTAGGCGTCGCCGGGATCGATGCCGGCCTCCGCGAGGGCACGGTCGAGGAGTTTCCCCGCGGGGCCGACGAAGGGCCTGCCCTGCCGGTCCTCCTGGTCGCCGGGCTGCTCCCCCACGAGCATCACCCGGGCGTCGGCCGCCCCCGCGCCGAAGACCGTCTGGGTGGCGTCCCGGTGCAGCGGGCAGCCACGGCAGCCGGCCGCCGCCTCGCGCAGCGCGGCGAGACCGCCGCGCTCCGGAACGAAGGGCCCTGCTGTGTAGGCGTCCTCAGGCGCTCGCGTGGTCACCATGGGGCCCGAGTACCCGCCGTGGGCTCGGACCCCACGCTCACCCCGGCTGAAAGGTCACACCCGCATCGGCTGCGGGGCGTCCCGGCGGGCCGGGTCCGGGCCGTCGTACTCGCGGATGATCTCGTAGCGCGTGTTCCGCTCCACGGGACGGAAGCCCGCGTCGCGGATGAGGTCGAGGAGGTCCTCGCGGGTCAGCTTGTTCGGGGTGCCGTAGTTGTCGGCGTCGTGCGTGATCTTGTACTCGACGACCGAGCCGTCCATGTCGTCCGCGCCGTGCTGGAGCGCGAGCTGCGCGGTCTGGACGCCGTGCATGACCCAGAAGACCTTGACGTGCGGGACGTTGTCGAAGAGCAGACGGGAGACGGCGAAGGTCTTCAGCGCCTCCGCGCCCGTCGCCATCTGCGTCCGCGCCTGAAGGCGGTTGCGGACCTTCCCGTCCTTCATGTCCACGAAGTCGTGCTGGTAGCGGAGCGGGATGAAGACCTGGAAGCCGTTCGTCTCGTCCTGCAGCTCACGCAGGCGCAGGACGTGGTCGACCCGGTGGCGCGGTTCCTCGATGTGGCCGTACAGCATGGTGCACGGGGTCTTCAGACCCTTCTCGTGCGCCAGGCGGTGGATCCGCGACCAGTCCTCCCAGTGCGTGCGGTGGTCCACGATGTGTTGGCGGACCTCCCAGTCGAAGATCTCCGCGCCGCCGCCGGTGAGGGACTCCAGGCCCGCGTCGATGAGCTCGTCGAGGATCTCCGACGCCGACAGACCGCTGATCGTCTCGAAGTGGTGGATCTCCGTGGCCGTGAAGGCCTTCAGCGAGACGTTCGGGAGGGCGGCCTTCAACTCCCGCAGCGAACGCGGGTAGTAGCGCCACGGCAGGTTCGGGTGCAGGCCGTTGACGATGTGCAGCTCGGTGAGGTTCTCGCCCTCCATCGCCTTGGCGAGCTTCACCGCCTCCTCGATGCGCATCGTGTACGCGTCCTTCTCGCCCGGCTTGCGCTGGAACGAGCAGTAGGCGCAGGACGCCGTGCACACGTTGGTCATGTTGAGGTGACGGTTGACGTTGAAGTGGACGACGTCGCCGTTCTTCCGCGTCCGTACCTCGTGCGCGAGACCGCCCAGCCAGGCCAGGTCGTCCGACTCGTACAGCGCGATGCCGTCCTCACGGGTCAGCCGCTCACCGGCCCTGACCTTCTCCTCCAGCTCGCGCTTGAGCCCGACGTCCATGATCAACCCTCTCCTAGACAGATCCGCAGACAGATCCGCAGACAGACCTGTTAAACCGTACGCCTTCGGACTTCGACCGCTGCCTCAGACCTCTTCCGGCAGTTCACCCACCCGGTTCTCCCACTTCGTGGAGAGCACGATGGTCGTACGGGTCCGGGAGACGCCCTTCGTTCCCGACAGCCGCCGGATGATCTTCTCCAGCCCGTCCACGTCGTTCGCCCGCACCTTGAGCATGAACGAGTCGTCGCCGGCGATGAACCAGCAGTCCTCGATCTCGCCGAGGTCCTTCATCCGGTTCGCCACGTCCTCGTGGTCGGCGGCGTCGGAGAGGGAGATGCCGATGAGGGCGGTGACGCCGAGGCCGAGCTGCGCGGCGTTCACCGTGGCGCGGTAGCCGGTGATGACGCCGGCCGCCTCCAGCCGGTTGATGCGGTCGGTGACACTGGGTCCCGACAGTCCGACGAGGCGTCCCAACTCCGCGTAGGAGGCCCGGCCGTTCTCCCTCAGGGCCTGGATGAGCTGCCTGTCCACCGCGTCCATGCGAATCGAAGCCTTCCGGTCAAAGTTCCTGAAGAGATGAGAGGTGCCACGACGTACGGCGTGCTCAGGTGTCCCGGACCGTGCCCAGCTCGCCGTCCCACCGGCGGTACAGTCCGTGCGCGACCCCCGCCGCGTCGAGGACCCGCCCGGCGACGAAGTCGACCAGGTCCTGAATGTGGGTGGCCCCCGCGTAGAAGGCGGGCGAGGCCGGCACGACGCTCGCGCCGGCGTCGTCGAGAGCGACCAGATGCCGCAGCGTCTGCCCGTTCAACGGGGTCTCCCGTACGGCGACGACGAGCGCCCGGCGCTCCTTGAGCGTGACGCTCGCCGCACGCTGGAGGAGATCCTTCGACAGACCGAGGGCGACACCGGCGACGCAGGCGGTGGAGGCGGGCACGATCAGCATCCCCTTCGCGGGATACGACCCCGACGACGGCCCCGCCGCAAGGTCCCCCGCGCTCCAGTACCGCACGGCCTCGACGCCGGCCTCGATGTCGACCTCGGCTCCGGCCTCGATGTCGACCTCGAACGTGCCCGGCTTGCCGTCGGCCCCCCGCGTCAGCCATTCCCGCAGGTCGTCCCGCCAGTGCGCGTCCCGGAAGGAGATCCCGGTCTCGTCGAGCAGCGTGAGCCGCGAGGCCCGGCTGACCACCAGGTCCACGCTCTCCCCCGCGGCGAGCAGCGCACGCAGCACGGCGGCGGCATAGGGCGTACCGGACGCCCCGGACACCCCCACGATCCAAGGCACGCGCTGCGTTTCTCCTGCGTTCACACCTTGAGCGTACCGGTGGGCGGAAAGGTCTTCAGGACCGGTAGGGCGCGTGGGGGTCGACGGGGAGGCCGGAGGTGGCGAGGGTGATTTTGCCGAGAGTCGAGGCGACGATCAGTTCGGGACCGTACGGGATGGTGTCTCTGCCCGCATAACCGTCGGCACCGGGGTTCCACAGCGTGACGACATGCCCTTGGAGAGGGTCGAAAATCAGATAGTTGGCGATGCCTCGGGAGGCGTACCAGCGCGACTTGACCTCGTAGTCGCGGCGGATGCTGCCCTTGGAGACGACTTCGACCGCCAGCTCGACGAGATCTGGCGAGTACGCGCCCTCGTTCTTCGCCACCTCCGATGCCGGGATGATCGCCAGGTCGGGGCAGAACTCGTTGTCCTCGTCGAACGGGAAGGCGACGTCGCTTGTGAAGCCCCACTCCTCGGCCACCTGCTCGCGGAGGGCGTTCCAGACCAGTCGGAGGGTCTCCGCGTGGTGTGGCTTGACCGGACTCATCACGATGCTGCCCTCGACAATCTCCGTCAGATAGCCGGGGAACATGTCCTCCAGCTCGCTGAGCTGTGAGTGCAGGCGGTCAAGGTCCGAGACGCTCACGCTGGCCTCCTTGGGTTCCTGCACTCGATGGTAGGCCGCAACGTACTCAGACGCTCAGACCCCGAACCAGGAGATCCAGCAACGCACACCCGAACAGGGCAATGCCGATGAAACCGTTGACGCTGAAGAACGCCCTGTTCAGACGGGACAGGTCATGGGGCCGCACGATGGTGTGCTCGTAGACGAACGCGCCCGCCACGATCAGCAGTCCGAGCCAGAAGAACGCGCCGGCGCCGGTGGCGAGGGCGTACCAGACGAACAGGGCCGTCGTGATCGCGTGGCAGGCGCGCGCCCCCCAGATCGCCGCCGGGATGCCGAAGCGGGCCGGAACCGACATGACGCCGATCTCACGGTCGGTCTCGACGTCCTGGCAGGCGTAGATCAGGTCGAAGCCGCCGATCCAGACGCCGACCGCCAGGCCGAGGATCACCGCGTCCCACGACCACTCGCCGGTGATCGCCAGCCAGCCGCCGATCGGACCCATGGCCTGGGCGAGGCCCAGGATGGCCTGCGGGAAGTTCGTGAACCGTTTGCCGTACGGGTACACCACCATCGGGATGACCGCGACGGGGGCGAGGGCCAGGCAGAGAGGGTTGAGCATGGCCGCCGAGCCGAGGAACACGGCGACGGCGATCAACGCGCCCGTCCAGGCGTGCCTGACCGACATCGCGCCGGTCACCAGCTCGCGGTGGGCCGTGCGCGGGTTGCGGGCGTCGATCTCGCGGTCGATGATCCGGTTGACCGCCATCGCGAAGGTGCGCAGACCCACCATGCAGACGGTGACCAGCAGCAGCCTGCCCCAGTGGATGTTGCCGTCCCTCTGGAACATCGCGGTCAGCGCGGCGATGTAGGCGAAGGGCAGCGCGAAGATCGAGTGCTCGATCATCACCAGACGCAGAAACGCGCGGGCTCTGCCCGGCTGCGGAATCGCGGCGGCGGAGGCGCTCACAGTCCGTATTCCTTCCAGCGTCGCGTCACGCGTTCGGACGTCTCCGGGTCGGACAGGACCATCTCGGGCCAGCCGCCGTCGCGGGTGTAGCCCTCCTCGGGCCACTTCTTCGTGGCGTCGATGCCCGCCTTGCCGCCCCAGAACTGCTGGTAGGAGGCGTGGTCGAGGTGGTCGACGGGGCCTTCGACGATCGACAGGTCGCGGGCGTAGTCCGTGTTGCCGAGCGCCCGCCAGGCGACCTCGTGCAGGTCGTGGACGTCGCAGTCGGAATCGACGACCACGATCAGCTTGGTCAGCGACATCATGTGAGCGCCCCAGACCGCGTGCATGACCTTCTGCGCGTGCTTGGGGTACTTCTTGTCGATCGAGACGATCGCGCAGTTGTGGAAACCGCCGGACTCGGGCAGGTGGTAGTCCACGATGTCCGGGACGATGATCTTCAGGAGCGGCAGGAAGAACCGTTCCGTGGCCCGGCCCAGCGGGCCGTCCTCCGTCGGGGGACGGCCGACGACGATCGACTGGAGCAGCGGCCGCTTCCGCATCGTCACGCAGTCGATCTTCAGAGCCGGGAACGGCTCCTGCGGGGTGTAGAAGCCGGTGTGGTCGCCGAAGGGGCCCTCCGGGAGCATCTCTCCCGGCTCCAGCCAGCCCTCGATCACGACCTCCGCCTGCGCCGGCACCTGGAGCGGGACGGTCTTGCAGTCGACCATCTCGATCCGCCTGCCCGCGATGAACCCGGCGAAGAGGTACTCGTCGATGTCACCGGGGAGCGGGGCGGTGGAGGCGTAGGTGACAGCGGGCGGGCAGCCGAAGGCGATCGCGACGGGGAGCTTCTCGCCCTTGCGCGCGGCGACCTGGTAGTGGTTGCGGCTGTCCTTGTGGATCTGCCAGTGCATGCCGATCGTGCGCTTGTCGTGGCGCTGGAGGCGGTACAGGCCGAGGTTGCGGATCCCGCTCTCCGGGTCCTTGGTGTGCGTCAGGCCCAGGTTGAAGAAGGAGCCGCCGTCCTGCGGCCAGGTGAAGAGGGCGGGCAGGGCGTCGAGGTCGACGTCGTCGCCGTACAGGACGACCTCCTGGACGGGCGCGTCGCCGGCCTTCACCTTCTTCGGCGGTACGTGCGTCATCGCGCCGAGCTTGCCGAACGCCTCGCGCACACCGACGAACCCCTGCGGCAGCTCGGGGCGCAGCAGCCCGCCGATCTTGTCGGAGATGTCCTCGTACGACTTCAGGCCGAGGGCCTTGAGCAGCCGCCGGTCGGTCCCGAAGACGTTCATCGCGAGGGGCATCGACGACCCCTTCACGTTCTCGAAGAGCAGCGCCGGGCCACCGGACTTCTGGACCCGGTCGACGATCTCCCCGACCTCCAGATACGGATCGACCTCGGCCTTGACGCGCTTGAGGTCGCCTTCGCGTTCCAGTGCCCTGAGCAGGGAACGAAGATCGTCGTAAGCCATGTGTCCCAGTATCACCGAGGGACCGCTTTGTCCTGACGCCCGCCCCCTGCTTTGTGCCGGGGGTCCGGGCTCGTCCCCCCGGGGCGGCACAGCGGCCACCCGCTACTCTGGCCGCGTCACCGGGGCTGCCCAGCGCCCCGCCGCCGTCTTCTGGGAGATCCCACCACCATGCTCAGGTATCTGCCGTTCCTGCTGGTCCTGGCGCTGTGGATCTATGCCTTCATCGACTGCGTGAACACTCCCGAGGAGGAGGTGCGGGGGCTGCCGAAGGTGGTGTGGGTCATCATCATCCTGCTCTTCGGCGAGGTGCTCGTCGGTCCGATCGCCTGGCTGGTGGCCGGGAAGGTGCGGCACGCGCCGGCAGGCGGGACCACTCCGTCGCAGTGGCACCGCAGCCACCGCACGGAGTTCGTCGCGCCGGACGACAACCCCGAGTTCCTCAAGTCCCTGAAGGACGAGAACGACAAGGACGAGAAACTCCTCAAGGACTGGGAGGCCGACCTGCGCCGCCGCGAGGAGGAGCTGAAGCGCCGCGAGTCCGGCGAGGGCCCCAAGGACAGCTGATGGAGCTGCGGCTGCTGGCCACCTTCGAGAAGGTCTCCGCCGTCCTGAGCTTCACCCGGGCCGCGGCCGAGCTGAACTACGCCCAGTCCAGCGTGACCAGCCAGATCCGCGCCCTGGAGGACTCCCTCGGCGTCGAGCTCTTCGACCGGCTCGGCAGCCGCATCCGGCTCACCGAGGCGGGTGAGCGGCTGCTGCCCTACGCCCGGCAGCTGCGGGAGCTGGCCGAGGAGGCGCGCGTCGCGGTCACCGGCCCGCAGGAGCCCTCCGGCACGCTCGCCGTCGGCACGATGGAGTCGCTGACCTCGTACCGGCTGCCCCCGCTCCTCGAACTCTTCCACCACCGCTACCCGAAGGTCCGCCTCTCGCTGCGCCCCACCCTCGGGGACGAGACCCGGCAGGCGCTGCGGCAGGGGACGTACGACCTCGGATTCCTGATGGAGGCGGAGACCGAGCACCCGGGGCTGGAGGCGGAGGTGCTGGCGGTGGAGCCGCTCGCCCTCGTCGCCTCGCCGCGACACGCCCTCGCGGGGAAGGAGCCGACGACCGCCGACCTCGTACGGCAACCGCTCCTCGCCACCGAACCGGGGTGCGCCTACCGCGACCTGTTCGAGCGGGAGCTCAAGTCCGCCGATCCCGACGTGCAGTTCATGGAGTTCGGCACGATCGAGGCCACGAAACGCGCGGCGGCGGCCGGCCTCGGGATCTCGTTGCTGCCCGAGGTGACGGTCGCCGCCGAACTCGCGGAGGGGACGCTGCTGCGGCTGGCCTGGGAGCCGCCGTTCACGCTTCGCACGCAGTTGGCGTGGCGGGCCGGGAAGCGGCTTCCGGCGCATGCCCGACTGTTCCTCGAACAGGCGCGGCGGCTCGTGGCCGAGCAAGGGTGACCCTGAGGCTCGCCGTCACGATCAGCGGGACGCCGAGCGCCTGCACGAGGCCGATGTGGTGGCCGTACACCAGCCAGTCCATGCCCATCGCGACCGCCGGATAGGTGAAGGCGAGGACGGCGATCTTCGCGGTCGGCAGCTGGGCGTAGGCGGCGTACATCAGGACGTACATCAGCCCGGTGTGGACGACGCCGAGCCCGACCAGCCAGCCCCAGTCCGCGCCGGTCCCGCCCATCGCGCCGAAGTCGGCGAAGGGGAGGAGGAGGGGGATGCCGACGACGACCTGGACCAGGGCGATCAGGTGCGGGCGTACGCCGGTGATCCGCTTGGTGACCAGGGTGGACAGGCCGTAGAGGAGTGCGGCGAGGAGGGCCTGGCCGACGCCTGTCAGATACGTTCCGCCGCTCGTGAAGTCGGACGGCCTGACGCCCGAGACGAGGATCAGCCCGGCGAAGGCGACGACGATCCAGCCGACCTTGGCGGCGGTGAGCCGCTCGCGGAAGAGCAGGGCTCCCAGCAGTACGACGTAGAACGGCTGGGTGTGGTAGACGACCGTGGCGACGGAGATCGACGTGTTCTCGTACGACTGGAAGAGGAAGACCCAGTTGAAGACGATGAACACCCCGCCGAGCACGGCGAGTCCGAGGGTGCGGGGCGTGAAGCCGTGGTCGCGCAGCCAGCCGCGGGACACGACGTACGTCCCCAGCGCCAGCGCGCCGAACAGGACGCGGAAGAAGACGACGTTGAACGGCGAGGCGCCCGACTCGACGACGAAGACGCCGAGGGTGCCGGAGAGCACCATCGCGGCCGTGAGCTGGGCCGTGCCCTTGCTCTCCGAGCCCGTGTTCCCCGAGGTCATGGTCCCCGAGGCCGTGTTCTGTGAGGTCATGCCCCGAAGGTAGGAGCGGGCGGGCAGGCCGGTCCACGAGCCAGTGGGGCGTCCCGCCGATGGGCCCATCGAGGCAGCCGATGCCCCCAGGCAGACCGCCGTGCCCGCACGGGCGGACGGGTCGGACGGGTCGGACGGGTCGGAGGATGCTGTCAGTCGCGTCGGAGGACGAGGTCGAGCAGTCCGGGGAAGCGGGCGTCGAACTCCTCCCGCCGCAGCCGGTTGACCCGCCTGGGCCCCTCGTCGCGCTGCTCGACGAGACCGGCCCCGCGCAGTACGGCGAAGTGGTGGCTGAGGGCCGCCTTCCCGACGGGCACGTCGAAGCTGCCGCAGGCCCGCGTCCACTCGGGCGAGCCCGCCAACTCCCTGACGAGGGTGAGTCGTACGGGGTCGGCCAGCGCGGCGAGCGCGGTCAGGACCGGGACGTCGTCGGGGTGAACATGCTCGGGTGCGGCCCGATGACTGACGCTGCGCTCTGCCACGCCCGACTCCTTCGCGCTGCTTGCCGAGTGTTCGACAGAAACCATACACTCGCGAGTGTTCGCTTTTCATTGAACAGATGGGCGAGGAGTCCGGCATGCGCGCGATCGAGTTCCAGCAGTACGGCGGCCCTGAGGTTCTGGAGGCGGTGGAGGCGGACGTGCCCGAGCCCGGCCCCGGCCAGGTGAGCGTCGACGTGGCCTACGCCGGGGTGAACTTCGCGGACCTCAAGGCACGCGCGGAGGGCTACCGGGTCCCGGCACTGCCGTTCCGGCCCGGACTGGAGCTCTCCGGCCGGGTGCGGGCGATCGGCGAAGGCGTGACCGGGCTGTCCGTGGGCCAGGAGGTGACCGCCCTGACGCAGAGCGGCGCGTACGCGGAGGTGGCCGTGGCCGAGGCGGCGACCGTCTTCCCGCTGCCGCAAGGCGTCGACCTGCGCACGGCCGCGAGCCTCCTGGCGGTGCTGCCGACGGCGTACGCCCTGGTGCACACCGTGGGCCGGCTTCAGCCGGGCGAGAGCGTCCTGGTGCAGGGCGCGGCCGGCGGGATCGGCACCGTCGCCGGCCAGTTGGCGAAGGCGGCGGGCGCGGGCGCGGTGTACGGCGTGGTGTCGTCGGCGGCCAAGGCCGAGTACGCCCGCGGCCACGGCTACGACGAGGTGTTCGTCGGCGACTTCGAGAAGGCCGTACGGGCGGCGACCGGCGAGCGCGGGGTCGATCTCGCCCTGGACCCGGTCGGCGGCGAGACGCTGAAGGCCTCCCTGGCCTCCCTCGCGGTCTTCGGCCGCCTGGTCTCCTTCGGCAACGCGAGCTCCGCCGAGCCGTGGCAGGTGGGCCAGCCCGAGCTGTACCCCACCGGCCTGTCGGTCGGCGGCTTCTCGATCCTCACGCTGGCCCAGACCGCCCCCGCCGAGCTGCGGACGCTGGTCGAGCGGGCGTTCGCCAAGGCCGCCGACGGGACGGTGTCCCTGCCGGTCACCGCCCAGTTCGCCCTGGAGGAAGCGGCACAGGCACACCGGCTGATGGGGGCACGAAAGAGCACCGGCAAGCTGCTGCTGACGGTCTAGGTGTACACCTGGGGCAACACCTAGGGCACGGTGATCGAGTCCAGCTTCTCCCGCAGGTACACATGGGAGTCGACCGGCTCGTACGCCACCCGGCCGACCGGGGCGGGCACCGACTCCACCAGCGTCCCCGGGGTGCACTCGCCGAAGTAGACGAGGGAGATCAGCTCCTCGGCGGGCTCGTCGGCCGGGGGCGGCAGGACCCGGTGGCGGCCGGAGCGCCAGCGGTCGCCGGTCCAACGGGCCAGCAGATCACCGACGTTGACGGTGAAGGCATCCGGGTCGAAGGGCGCGTCCTCCCAGCCGCCGTCATCCGTGAAGACCTGGAGTCCGCCCTTTCCGGCCTGCCGGTCGAGGATGGTGACGGTGCCGAAGTCGGTGTGCGGGCCGATGCGGAACTGACCGGGCTGCGGCTCGCCGACGGCCTCCGTGCCCGGATACCAGTTGATGTTGAAGCCGTAGGTGGGATGGTCCATGTGGCGGGAGAAGAAGTCCGGTTCGAGGCCGAGGGCCTGGCCGAGCAGGGACAGCAGTTCCTTCTCCAGCTCGGCCATCCGCTCCAGGTACTCCTCGCACAACACCTTGAGCAGTGGCGTCTGCGCCGGCCAGACGTTCGGCGCGTACCACTCGGCGTTGATCACCGGGTCGTCGAAGGGCTCGTGGGTGGCGAAGGTCAGGGACTCCTTCAGGTCGGGGGGCGTCTCGGTCCCCTCCGCGTAGCCGTTGGCCTCCGCGCCGGGCCCGAGCCAGCCCCGTCCGCCGACCTTCGCGGCGTACGGCTGCTTGGCCTCGACGGGGAGGGTGAAGAACGCCCGGGCGACCTCCCGGATGCGCTGCCGCAGGACGGGGTCGACGCCGTGCCCGGTGACCAGCAGGAACCCTGCGCTCTGCAGGGCCTCGTCGACGGTACGGGCGATCGCGGCCCGGGCTTCGGGATCGCCGTCCAGCCAGGGGCGCAGGTCGACGGTCGGGATGCGGGGCGGTCGGGGGGTATGGGGGGTCTGGGGGGCGGGGGTCTGGGGGGCCGGGGTCTGGGGGGCCTGGGGCTCACTCACCGATGTCCTCGTTCCACAGGGCCGGGTTGGTCTCGATGAAGTCGCGCATCATCGTGACGCACCCGGGGTCGTCCAGGAGCACGATCTCGACGCCGTGTTCCGCCAGCCAGTCGTGGCCCCCGTGGAAGGTGACCGCCTCGCCGATCACGACCCGCGAGATGCCGAACTGGCGGACCAGTCCGGAGCAGTACCAGCAGGGTGACAGGGTCGTCACCATCGTCGTACCGCGGTACGTGCGCTGTCTCCCCGCCGCGCGGAACGCGGCCGTCTCCGCGTGCATCGAGGGGTCGCCGTCCTGGACGCGGCGGTTGTGCCCGCGGCCCAGCAGGACGCCGTCCGGGCCGTAGAGCGCGGCCCCGATCGGGATGCCGCCCTCGGCGAGCCCGGCGCGGGCCTCCTCGACGGCGGTGGCGAGCCAGACGCGTGCCGTCGCCTGATCCAAAAGGTTCACGACCCCACTGTGCCGGAAAGACGAGGGCGACATGCGGAACGCACGCTCCCGACAGCCCGCGGCCGGGGGCCGCGCCGGGGTCGCGGTCGGCGGTCCGACGGGGTCAGCGCAGGGTGACGCGGCTCGGTCCGTTGAACGGAGCCAGGCACAGCACCGCCTTCGGGGTACGCAGCTCGTCCTCCTTTGCGAACAGCTGCCGTGCCGTGTCGAAGTCGACGTCGCCGGCGGTCACCCGGGCGGCCTGGTCGTAGACCGCACGGGCGGTGTCCGTCATCGGGGGTCGGTCACCGTCCGTCTCGTCCTCCGTCCAGGCGTAAGCCTCCTCGCCCCAGAGGTCCCACAGCAGGGTCTCCACCTTGTTCAGGGCGGCGAGGTCGAGCCGGATGTTGCCCGCCACGAACCGCTCTCCCCACAGCGGCCCCTCTTCCGGCGGATGGAGCCCGAAGCTCCGGGGGTCGGCTCCGTACTCGCGGATGGCCCGCCATGCCTGTCCCGCGACCAGGAAACGGTCGCGCGGTACGTCCATGGGGTCGAAGTCCACTTTCCAGTGGTCGGCGACATACGGGTCGGCGAGCTGGGCGTCGGCGAGCAGCCAGCCGCGTTGCCCGTCCCAGTACTCGGTGACGACATGGTCACCATGGAAGCTGCTGGAGCCGCCGGGCCCGAAGTAGTCGGCGAAGCCGGACCGGATGCGGGCCGGAGTGCCCGTGTGGCGCAGGAACGAGCACAGCAGCAGCGAGAAGTCGCGGCAGACGCCGACGAACCGGTCGCCGACCTCGCGCCGTCGCGTCAGTGGGGTGTCGTCACGTGCGACGACGATCCGCAGGATGTCGTCGATGTAGCGGGTCTCGGCGTCGTTGTGGAGGCGGTCGGTGGCGAGGGTGTGCCCGAAGATCCCGCCCTCCAGCCGGTGGATGAGCAAGTCCCTTGTGATACGGGCGAGTTGGGCGGGGTCGCGTGGCAGTCCTGCGTAGAGGTCGGCGAGATCGCCGGGGTCGGAGAACGTGCTCTGCGAGGCGTGGAAAGCGAGGGACACAGAGGCTCCCAGGAACGTAATCGACCGCGTGTTCGATTCCGGGTCGGTGCATCCAACCGTGTCAAAATCCCCCAGAAAATGTCCAGGGGCGGGTCAAGTAACCTGTGCCGATCACCGCCGCAGGCGCGGCAGTTGAGCCCCGGGCGGAAGGAAAGGTCATGGTTGCTGCTCCTGTTCTGGAGGAGCTGCGGGAGGTGTGTCAGCCGCAGGCGAAGCTGGCGAGCCGCAACGGCGAACACTGGGCCGGCCGGCTCTACATGCGTCGCGTCTCGCTCCGCTTCACCCGCCAGCTGGTGCGCACCCGGGTCACCCCTGACCAGCTGACCTGGACGATGGTGGGGTGCGGGGTGCTGTCCGGGGCCGCGCTGCTGATCCCGGGCCTGGCCGGGGCCGTCCTCGCGGCCCTCCTCATGCAGTTGTTCCTGCTGTTCGACTGCGTGGACGGCGAGGTCGCCCGCTGGAAGGGGCAGAACAGCGCGACCGGCATCTACGTCGACCGGCTCGGCGCGTACCTCGCCGACGCGGCGCTGATGATCGGCTTCGGCTTCCGCGCGGCGGAGTCGGGCCTCGGCGGCTGGGCGGGCTTCAACGGCTGGGTGTCCCTCGGCCTCGCGACGGCGCTCGGCGTCGTGCTGCTGAAGGCCTCGACCGACCTGGTGGACGTGGCCCGCGCCCGCCGCGGGCTGGCCGTCGCCGACGACGAGTCCACCGCGCCCCGCTCGCAGGGCGTGGCCTCACTGCGCCGGCTCGCCGCCGCGTTCAAGATCCACCGGGTGACCAACGGCATCGAGGCGTCCCTGGTCCTCGTCGTCGTGGCGTTCGCCGACGCGGCCACCGACTCCGTCGACCCGACCCGCTGGGCGCTCGCCGCCATCGCCGTCATCACCTGGCTGATGGTCCCGGCCCACCTGCTGTCGATCCTGTCGTCGTCCCGACTGCGCTGACGCTCTCCGGGTGGTCGGGCACACGGATCTGCGCGATCAGACAGTGCTCGGCCGAACCTGCTCAGACGAGGGTGGAGATGCGGAACGGGTGGCCTGCGGGGTCCAGCAGAACCCGCCACCGGTCGGGTGTCGGGTTCCGGCTGGACGGCGGGTTCGACCGCTCCCAGGGCGAGCAACCAGGCCTGGGCCGCGTCCAAGTCGTCGACGCCCAGGTCGAGATGGGCCTGCTCCCGGCATTTGGGAGACGTCGGAGAGGGCGGTATTCCGGAGTGGATGCATGGTGTGATGCGAACTGCTGGAAGCCCGGACACCAGGCTTAGCATCACGCTTGACGGGCTCCCCGGCGCAACGCCAGAAGAGGTATTCCAGAATGCTTACATCCGTGGGGTGGGGGCCGGCGCGAAAGGGGCCACTCAAGGCGGCTATGGTACACCCTGGGAAATGAGTGTAGTTGGACGAAATGCCTACCTGAACAACGTGGACAGCGAGTTTGGTAGGCCCTGGTCGTCCCTCAGTTCCATTGGAGAGGCGATCCAGTCGATATTGAAGAGCCCGACTGGGCAACTCTGAGAGGTTTGGCAGGTCAGTAGTGTCAGCGTATGAGTCGGACAGACTGTTCGAGGTCTGGAGCTTCAGCCCATCGCATCGCACATTGACGCTGCGCAGCAACCCGAGTCCTGGCGATGAGTTCGGCACCAGGGTTGAGATCTACGTCGGCAATGTGGAGGTGATGTTTCTGAGGCCGAGAATGAAGGGGCTCAAGATTTGGCGACCTTCACCTCAGGAAGCGCCCGAGGTCGCCGCGAAGTTCAACCCTGGGTATTCAGCGGAATTGGGCGGGCTGACGTCCCGATAGCAGAAAGGTGCCGTTGACCTGCGAGGATGCGAGTGTCTAGATCGTATCCG
>NZ_JBVIJX010000032.1:0-57819 GCF_055581185.1 Streptomyces sp. NPDC031474 | reverse complement strand
AACTGTGGCGGGTAGTTCTTCATGACCACGAGATGTCCGTTCTCAGATCCTCAGGATCCAGTGTCTCGTGTGTTCAACATCCGGGGTCAAGGCCCCCTCTCAGCCGCCGACCGCCGAGGTCCTGCCCCTGATACACACGAAGACGACGATCAAGGTGGTTCCGTACACGAAGAGGGGAATTATTCGCTCACGCCGTATGTGTCCTGTTGCACTGCGTTTGGCGTGTGGCATTTGGCGGGCTGCCGACTTGCGCAGCTGCCAGGTCGTCTGAGACCGCCGGTAGCCAGCGCTCTCAGACGACCCGGCTTTCGCGGAAGTCTCGTTCGCGACAGATGCAGGAGAACCGCCGAAGTCGCCAACAGCGTCTGCCGGAAATCGCCGTTCTCCATGGCGCTGGGATGTGGAAGCCCCGAACCCGCCCTCGCCGCCTGGATCTGCACGTGGTGATGTGCTGTGCGATGTGCACTGTTACCTGTACGCGGTGCTGAGCTGCACTGTTTATCTGGGGAGTCGAACCCCCGCGTTGCTCTTCACGCGCCAGGAGTGGGCTGGAAAACCGCCAACCCTCGGTGTGTGCACGCCTCCGAAGCAGCTACCTACTCCCACATCGTTCCAGCCTGCTGGACTACTCAGTCCAGCAGATCGACCTCCCAGTTCGCACGCTGGATCCGCACATCGACCTCGCGGATCTCTCGGGCGATTGCATCCGCCTGACCGCGCAGTTCCGCGACCGGAAGCGCGGAAAGCATCATCAGCTCGGACCGAAGCTGCCGACCGTATCCCCGCTCACCCTTACCCGCCGCCGCGTCCGCCGCCGCAGTGACCACAGAGTGACGCAACCGCAGGACATCCCGGCGTGCGAGGGCATCGGTGAGCGTCCCATCCGGACCCATCTGCACGGTGGCATTGGTCCGATTGATCCGCCGAATCAACGTCTCCAGGGCATCCAGCACCTCACCGGCCTCAGCCAACAGCTGTGCTGCATCCTCGGCGGGTGTCTCCCCTTCCTGGTAACGCGCACTACTGACGACGCGCGCTCGCAGCTGTTCTACACGCCGCGTCGCCTCCGCACGTTCCGCCAGTGCCTCAGCAAGCTTCACCGTGTCCACCTCCCCCTCCATGAGCTCGCACGAGTATACGAGCGCGAATCAGCTCATACGCACCTGGATTTTGATCCGCTGGAGCGCTGACCAGCCACTGGAGCCAGAGCGGACGCCACGAAGGAGAACTACCGACCTGACAGCCTCAGCGCGTCAGGGCAGCATGAATCCCATTCCCCTGTCCGATTGGCCACGCGGTGGACATCGCCGATGGGAAGAGGACACGGGATCCGGGATCCCACAGGAGGTGTAGGTTTTCAGCCTCCATGTCATGTGACTGACCTCACGACCTGCATCTTCGGTCCGTTCTCAACCGGATGACATGACTCCGGATTCTCAGTTGCGTGACAGATCCTCTCGGCTGCGGTGCCTCCTCAGGGCGCGGTCGAGGGGAGCTCGCAGGGCGGGCGAGGTCAGTTCCAGGTCACGGTTGTCGCGGCCGTCGAGCATGTGGTCGAGCCAGCGTTCGTACCAGGCCAGGAAGTCGGTGGCCGACGAGACGTTGGGGCCCCAGAAGCCATCGGCGTTTCCGGTAACGACACGGCCGGCCAGTGGACCGGTGATGCCGAGAAGCACCAAGTCGGTGCACCCGGCCTCGATGATGTGCAGGAAAAGGTCACTTCGGTGAGGCGGGCCGCCGGCGAACGTGAAACCTCGAGGGCGGCTGGGATCGCCTTGGGGGTCCATCGTGAACAGCCGACATGACTGCAACGGCAGCAGTCCGTAGAAAGGCGATGCTCCACCTCCGCCCAGTGTGGTCAGGAAGCTGCGGTAGGGATCGGGCAGTTCGATGTGGTGATCGGCCTCGAACTCGGCGACCTTCGCGTCCGGCAACGGGGGTTCGAGGCGAAACCCGTGCTTCTCTTCACCGAAGGAGTGGCTTCGCAGCGCGGCGTAGGGCACCTTGGCCAGCTTGCGTCGGATGCGGGCGATCCGGGAGCCCATGCGAACTCTTCTCTCTGTCCTCCCGCAAACTACCTGCTCACTGGCATGGATGTCACCGGTGTGATCAGCTGCCCGTAAGCCAGTTGTGCCCGGTGTCGCGCGCTGGGATCCTCCCCAGATGACCAGCATGAGCACGGAACTTGGATCCGAGGCCGGATGGGACGATCCCTACTATCGCGTCCGAGCCGATGGCTTCGAGGCTTTCTTCCTCCCGAACCCTGATGAGGTACTCGACGAGGTCTGCAACGTCGATGCTGAAGTTCGCCTCCCCGATGGCTCACGCTGGAGTGCGACGATCTTCACAGTCGCCGAGGTCAGCCGGTTGATGAAGAGGTGGGAGGAGACAGGAGAAGCAGCAAATGGTCGGTGCTTCTGGTGCTCGGACGGGCTGATCGTTCGAGATCCGGGCATCCGGAAGATGGTGACAGTGATCACCGAGCTGCTTGCGTCGGGAGAGTTCGATGGGGCCTTCCGCCGTCTGGACGACTCGGTGTGAGCTCCGATGTCGGCGTACGAGTTGGAGTGCAGCACCAGATACGAATGAAAGTACAAAGCTGCCTACAGAAGTTCGGGGCTTGCCGGCAGGACGGGTCCGCCATGGGGAAGAATGCTCGGCATGACGATTTGAAGAGCACCTGACGAGCGGAGACGCTGGTTCAAGGTCGGGACCTGGGAGACGGTCTCCGATGGGGACAGGCGGGTCTGCGCGGCCTGTGGGACGCCTGTCCGCTCATACCAGTACCGCTTCTATCCGCCCGAGTCCTCCATGTTCGAGCGGTGTATCGGGTTCGCATGGTGTTCCGGCTGCAAGGTCTACTCCGGCTCAATGGTTCATGTTCCGCGGAAACGTGTCCTGGTGGATGCCCTGGCGTCGCTGCCACGTGATCAGCGGGAGCATCTGGAGCGGAGCGAGACCAGGTTGATCGAATACCTGGACAGACAGCCCCGCGGCGACACTTCACCTGGTCGTTGATGGTCCGACGGATTTCAGGCGACGCCGGGTCGATCCGGATCGGCAGCGTCCTTGGAGCACCGGTCATACCGTTTTCCTGCGTGCGGTCTGCGGCCGGCTGGTCAGTCGCCGCTTCTCCAGGGCGGCTTCAAGCTGCCCGGCGAAGCCCTCGACTCGTGGCTCGAAGCCCTGGCTCATAGGCTGGACACCCCACTGGGCGAGCAACGTATATCGCTGGTTCTGGGCAGCACTTGACGATCACATCGCTCGGAAATGTCGATGAGAGCCGCCTCGTCCGTGCCCTGACCGACGCCATGGGCGTCGAGTACACCCCGGTCGGCAAGCAGGTCTGGTTCCGCGTGGCGCGGAGCCCCGGCCTGCTCGACCCACAGTCTGGATGACGGGAGCGCACATGCTGCACGAACCCTTATCGGGCGACAACAGGCTCCGGGACCTGGAACAAAGCGCCCTGCAGTACGGCGTGCCGGTGGAGGACGCTCTGCTGATCGCGGTGAACCTCTTCGGCATCACCTCCGAGCACCAGGAGCGCCACCGGGCCCGGATCAATCTGCGTCTGGTGCGGCAGCCAGCCGTGGCATGGCAGGTGATCGTGCCCCTGAACCAGCCCGCCTCGCCGTTCCGGCTGCGCGATGAGGACCTCGTACTCGACGGGAAAGTGATCGCTCACATCGAGCGAATCAATGCCGACGAGGCCGTCGGCGGCTACTTCCGCAACAACGGCCGCGCCGCGACCCTCAACCCCAACGCGCGCAGCCGCTGCGTGGGGTGCGCCTTCTGCCCCAACACGCTGGAGGCAGCCGCCGATCCGCGGATGGGCGAGGACCAGGGCCTGGACGAACTGCTGCTCGCCCTCGTCGAACAGCACCCCCGCCACGACCTTTCCGAACTGACGGAAGTCACCGTCTCGACCGGCTGCTTCGAGCGGGAGGAGGCCGCGCTTTCCCACCTGGTCTCCCTGCGCGCCGCGCTGACCCACGCAGGTGTGAAGGCCAGGATCGGGTTTTTGACCTCCGCGCTGCGCACTGACGCCGCCTTCGACGCCCTGGCCGAGAAGGTCACACGTCCTACACGTACATCGTCGGTCTGGATCCCATGGACCGCATGGTCGAGGGCAGCGGGGCGATGGCGGAGGGGTCGACCTGCTTCCCGAACTTCCAGGTGTTCCAGGCCCACACGCCGTTGATGGCCGGCCCGAGGGTGGCGGGAGCCGAGCCCCTCGCCTGCGAAGCGTTACCTCTCACCCAATACCGCAGGAGCTCGAATACTGACCGCGCGGCAACTTTTAAGGTCGGATTGACGCGCACAACCGATTCAGGCCGGCGTCGTCCAGGAGAGTGAGCACACCGTGGGCCAGGCAAGAGCGCGGGGGCCATACGTCAAGACACCGGCCCGCCGGGCGGAGATCGTACGGGCGGCACGCGACAGCTTCGCCGAGCGCGGGTACGCCAATGCCTCCCTGCGCGACATCGCGGAACGGGCCGGCATCACCCACGCCGGGCTCCTGCACCTTCCGCAACAAGGACGAACTCCTCGCCGAGGTACTCGCCGAGCGGGACTCAAAGGAGTGGCAACAGGCCCTCGACGAGGTCGACAGCCCTGACCAACTCGGGCCCTGCCTCGGCGAGTTGATCCGCCACCATCAGAAGGCGCCCGAGCTGCTGCGCCCGTGCATCGAGCTCGCGGCCGCGGCCTCACGGCCGGACCATCCCGCGCACACGTACTTCGTCGAGCGCTGCAAGCGCAGCCGCGCCCAGTTCGCCGACGGCTTCCCCGGACGAGGCGGCCCGCGCCAGGCTCCGCGAGGGAGTAAGCCCCGAGAGTGCCGCGGCCCTCTTCCAGGCCGTACTCAACGGGCTCCAGCTGCAGTGGGTCTCGACCAGGACCTCGACATCGTGGGGCCGGTCACCGATTTCGTACGGCTGCTGTTCGAGCAGGACGACGCCGGGTAGCGCCGACCTTGTCCGCAATTCCAATGCTGAGCAGGTGTCCTTGTGATTCCAGAAAGCCAAACGCTACAACTATTGGTGGCTCTGCCGCGCCCTGGGGGCGCTCTCGTACAGAGTGACCACGCAGGCCCCGCCGAGGCCGATGTTGTGCTGGAGCGCGAGGCGTGCGTGTTCGACCTGGCGGGTGTCGGCCTGGCCACGGAGCTGCCAGACGAGCTCGGCGCACTGGGCCAGGCCGGTCGCTCCGAGGGGGTGCCCTTTGGAGAGGAGGCCTCCGGAGGGGTTCGTGACGACCTTGCCGCCGTAGGTGTTGTCGCCGTCGAGCACGAACTTCTCGCCGGTGCCCTCCGGGGTGAGACCGAGGGCTTCGTAGGTGATCAGCTCGTTGGTGGTGAAGCAGTCGTGCAGCTCCACCACATCGATGTCCTCCGGCCCGTATCCGCTTGTTTCGTATACCTGTTGGGCGGCGGCTCGCGTCATGTCGTAACCCACCAGGCGCATCATTTCGTCGGAAGCGAAGGTGCTGGGTGAATCGCTGGTCATGGCCTGGGCCCGGATCACTACCGGTGAGGACACCCGGTGCCGGCGGGCAAAGTCCTCGCTGCAGAGCACGGCTGCGGCGGCCCCGCAGGTGGGCGGGCAGCATTGCAGCCGGGTCAGAGGGCCGTAGATATGAGGCGACGCGAGGACCTCCTCCTCAGTGAGAGGGGTTCGGAACACGGCGTACGGATTGCCCGCCGCGTGACGGCGGGCCTTCACCGAGATCTTGGCGAAGGTGGCGGGATCGGCGCCGTACTTGTTCATGTAGGCGACTCCGGCCCCTCCGAACAGCTGGGCCGCGATCGGTGTCCGTTCGTCATGGCCCTGCAAGTGGGTCATGCGGTCGAGGAAGCGGCCCAACGGGTCGGGCCGGTCGTCCCATACGCTCGCGAGGGCTCCGGGCCGCATCTGCTCGAAGCCGAGGGCCAGCACGCAGTCGGCCGCGCCGGTGGCGACCGCCTGACGGGCGAGCCAAAGGGCGGACGAACCCGTGGCGCAGTTGTTGTTGACGTTCATGACAGGGATGCCGGACTGGCCGAGGGAGTAGAGGGCGGCCTGACCGGCGGCCGAGTCCCCGTAGACGTATCCGGCATAGGCCTGCTGGACGACGTCGTACGGCAGTCCGGCATCATCCAGGGCCGCGTGGGCGGCACGCTCGGCCATGACGGGATAGCTCTCGCCGGCTCCGGGTTTGCGGAACGGGATCATGCCGACCCCGGCCACGTGCACCTTGGCTGCCATGTCAGTCATGCGCGTTCCCGAGCAGTTGGGATCGAACCTCGTTCTTGAGGACCTTGCCGACCTTGGAGCGGGGGAGGTCGGGCCATACTTCGACCTGCTTGGGAGCCTTGACACTCCCGATCCGGGCCTTGACGAAGTCGCGTATGCCCAAGGCGGTGACGTCCGTGGCGCTCGCTCCGGCGTGGAGCTGGACGACGGCGGTCACGCGTTCGCCCCATTTGCCGTCGGGCAGCCCGATGACCGCGCAGTCCTGGACGGCAGGGTGCTGCATCACCGCCTGTTCGACCTCTGTGGAGTAGACGTTGAATCCGCCGCTGATGATCATGTCCTTGGCGCGGTCGACGATGAACAGGTAGTTGTCGGCGTCGAGGTAGCCGATGTCCCCGGTGTGGTGCCATCCGTGCCGGGACGCTTCTTCGGTGGCCGAGGGGTTCTTGTAGTAGCCCGCCATCACCAGTGAGCCGCGCACCACGATCTCGCCGCGCTCGCCGGGCGGCAGCAGTCTCCCCTCGGCGTCCATGATGGCGACGCTCACCAGCGGTGTGGGCCGGCCGGCGGAGGCGAAACGCTCCACGGCGAGTGAACCGTCGGGGTGGAGGTGGTCCTCCGGGGACATGGTCGAGATCATCATGGGCGCCTCGGACTGGCCGAAGAGCTGTGCCATGACCGGGCCGATCCGCTCGATGGCCTCCTCCAGCCGGGCCGTCGACATGGGAGCGGCGCCGTACCAGGGCAGCGCAGCGAGGTCAGGTCCGTGGAGGGCAGGTCGGCGTGGCCGAGGAGCATGTAGATGAGTGTCGGCGGCAGGAAGGTGTGGGTGACCCGGTGCCGTGCGACGAGCGCGAGGAACTCGGTGAGGTCCGGCGTGGGCATGATGACGATCTCGCCGCCCAGCGTCATGACGGGGAAGCACAGCACCCCGGCGGCGTGGGTCAGCGGGGCCGGCGCAAGGTAGACCGGGCGGGTGCCGAACGGGTAACTCATCAGCGTCAGCGCCGACATGGTCTCGATGTTCCGGTCGGTCAGCATCACGCCCTTGGGCCGGCCCGTGGTACCGCCCGTGCCGACGAGCATGACGGTGTCGTCGGCCGGTGCCGCTTCCCACGGGCCGGCGGGCAGGCCTGCCAGCCATGTGTCCAGGGAGGTCGCGAAGGGAGGAGACCCGTCGAGGCAGACCAGCATGGTCAGGTTCGGCAGGTCGGGAAGGATCTTCGCAACCAAGGGGGCGTAGGCCTCCTGGAAGATCAGGCAGACGCAGTCGAAGAGATCCAGCAACTCGCGATTCTCGGCGGCCTCGTTACGCGGGTTGACGGGGCACCACACCGCGCCCGCCCGGGAGATACCGAACACGCAGGAGAAGGCCGTGGGGTCGTTGGCGGACAGCACCGCCACCTTGTCCCCGGGCCGTACGCCTGACCGGTCCAGGGCCCGGGCCACCCGCCAGGACAGTTCCTGGACCTCGCCATAGGTGAGCGTGTGTCCCGCCGTGGTGAGGCAGGGGGCACCGGGCCCCAGCGACGCGCCCTTGTCGAGATAGTCGGTCAGACGCATGGCGTCATCCTCGTTTCTGAGGTTCTTGCGGCTCAGCTGTGGACGGTCACGACGGGGTCGAGCACGAGCCCGAACGCCTTGAGCACACCGAGCAGTTCGCGGTGACCGAAGGCCTGGCAGGCCGAGGCGAGACCGACGCGCCGGGGCGGCTGCTGGAGCAGGCTGTAGGCGGCATACGCCTGCAGCAGCCCGGTCTGCTTGTAGTTGCTGTTGCCGTGGATCACGCAGTGGGCACGCCCCAGCGGGCCCGAGGCGTGGACGGAGTCCACGGAGGTGTTGACGCGCGGGTTCTCCCGGGGCGGCATGGTGGCCTGTACCGAGGCGGCCACCTCGGCGAGGGCGGCGTCCTGCTGGTCGGCGGGGAGGGTCTTGATCTGGGCCTCGACCATCTTGACCGTCTCCACCACGCCCTGCATGACGCCACGGTCCATCACGCCGCCGAGGACCTTGCAGGTCGCCACCCGGGGGTCGTTCTTGAACCACACGGGATGGAGAGTGCCGCCCCACGGCGTCGCGAGTGCCGTCTCGTGCTGTCCGGGGACGGCGATCTCCACGGCGGTGAGCGGGTCCCACCTGCGGTACTGGTTCTCCTCCAGGTAGTGCCAGTCGGCCTTGAGGATGGTGAAGATCGTCTGAGTCGACGCGTAGGTCGGGAAGCCCTTCCACAGCACCGCGATGTCGAGGGTGTCCAGGCCGGGGGTCTCCAGGCAGATGTTGGCCGCGATCTCACCGGTGGTGTACATCTGCGCCACGCCGGGAGAAAGAAGCAGCCCCTTCTCGGCGTACCGGTCGCCCCACCGGGCCTGCGCGTCGAGGACCCAGTCCTGCTCGCCCGTCGTGTCGAGATAGTGGCACCCCGCGGCGAGGGCGGCCTCGACGACCTCCGGCCCGTACTTGATGAACGGGCCGACCATGTTGCTCACCACCTTGGCGCCGCGGAAGAGCTCGGTCAGCGGGCCGACCGCGTGCTCGACCTCGACGACCTCGTGCTCCACGGTGTCGATCCCGGGGACCTTGTCGAGGACCTCCTGGATGCGGGCCTTGTCGCGTCCGGCGGCGATGAAGGGGATGTTGTACTCGCGGAGGTACTCGCAGACCAGGCGGCCGGTGTAGCCGGAGGCCCCGTAGACGACGACGGGCTTGCTGCTGCTCATGTTCGATCGACCTTTCGTAGGGGGAGACGCTGAGGGCAGCCCGTCACATGCCCATGCCGCCGTCGACCGGCAGGCCGGCCCCGGTGATGAAGCGGGCGCCGTCTGAGGCGAGGAAGACCACGGCGTCGGCCATGTCGGCCACCTCGCCGAGCCGGCCGAGCGGGGTCAGCCCGATCACGCCGCCGACCGCGGCCTCCGCGCTGGGGAAGAGCCCGAGCGTCTCCATGTCCGCGGCGAGCCGGGCGCCCATCTCGGTCGGCACCAGGCCCGGGTAGACGCAGTTCACGCGCACGCCGTAGCCCAGCTTCCCCGACTCCAGCGCGGCCACCCGGGTCAGCCGGTCCACCGCCGACTTCGTGGCGGAGTAGCCCGCGATGCCGGGGAAGGCGATGGTCGCCGCGACCGACGCGATGTTGACGACCGAACCGCCGGCGCCGGCCGGACCGCCGGGGCGCATCGCCCGGAACGCGTGCTTGATGCCGAGTGCCGTCCCCAGGACGTTCACCTCGAGCATCCGGCGGATATCGGCCGGGTCCAGGTCGACGACCAGGCCGGAGATCTCGATCCCGGCGTTGTTGACGACAATGTCCAGGCCGCCGAGTTCATCGATCGTCTGCGAGACCGCTGATTCCCAGCTCGCGTCCTCGGTCACGTCGAGGGAGACGAACCCCGCGGTCGCGCCGGACTCCCTCAGCGAGTCGGCGGTCGCCTTGCCCGTCTCCTCCTGGATGTCGCCGATGACGACGGCGGCACCGGCGCGGGCCAGCGCCTCGGCCATCCCCGCGCCCAGTCCTCGGGCCCCGCCCGTCACCAGCGCCTTGCGCCCGGTCAGGTCGTACACGCTCATGGAACCTCTCCTCGTCGAGATGGCTGAGTGGCGTCAGCGTCGAGCATTTCTTGACAGTCGTCAAGACTTTCTTGGACGAGTGTCAAGATTTTGTTGGACGCTCGGACTGGTCTTGCTGGACGAGTGTCAAGAATCTCGCTGCGTGACCGTCCCCGGCCGCGATAGCCTGGCGCAGGAGCCCGCACGGGGCGGGACCTTGTCGGAGAGGCTGACGGGAATACAGCTGTGACCCAGACCGTGCGCAAGGACGGCAAGAACGCGGACCGGATCTCCCGGCGACAGGTCGACAAGTTCGCCGCGCGACGGGCCCAGCTGGCCTCATCCGCGCTGCGGACCCTCTCCGAACTGGGCTATGCCCGTACGAGCCTGCGCGAGATCGCTCAGAACTCCGAGTTCTCGCACGGCGTCCTGCACTACTACTTCCGCGACAAGGTGGAGCTGATCACGTACTGCATGCGGCAGTACAAGGCGGAGTGCGTCACGCGCTACGACCAGATCGTCGTCAGCGCCGACTCGGCCGAGGAGCTCAGGCGGGGCTTCGCCGAGACGATGACCGCCACTCTGCGCGAGGACGCGGCGATGCACCGGCTCTGGTACGACCTGCGCAATCAGAGTCTGTTCGAGGAGTCGTTCCGAGACGACGTCCTCGACATCGACCAGAGCCTGGAACGCATGATCTGGCGCATCGTCAGCCAATTCGCGGACCTGGTCGGCTCGTCCCCGGCCGTGTCATCTCCCGTCGCGTACGCGCTGTTCGACGGGCTGTTCCAACAGGCGCTGCTGAAGCATCTGAGCGGTCGCGAGAACGCTGCGGCAGATCTGACGGCGAGCGTGGCACAGCTTCTGGATCAGCTGGTCATCCCTGTCTGAACAGAGGAATGCATATTTCCAGTTGGCGCATGGTCAGGTTGGTGCGGTAGTCCATCGCTGTCGCCGACACGCGCTCGGCTGAAGGCAACGACCACGGACGACCTGCATACGCCGATTCCACCCCGCACCCGCACGACCCACAACCGACGAACCACATCACCTGCAGCTCCGGGAACGGCTCCACGCACACCCGCTCAGCCCTTTCGCTGCACCCTCCCGGACAAGGCCAACCACGCCCGCAACGCAAGAAACGCTGCTCCCCCGGCGGCCGGCCGCCGAAGTTCGACCCGGAGGACTACAAGGCGCGGCATGCAGTGGAGTGCGGCATCAATCGCCTCAAAAGGCACCGCGCCGTGGCGACGCGCTATGACAAGCTCGCGGTCCGCTACGACGCGACCGTCCTCGTAGCGGCCATCACGAATGGCTGTGACCACTCACACGGCTCGTTCCATGCAGACCAGCTGGTCCCGCTCGTCCCACGACTCGGTGACGGTGAATCCAAGTCGCTCGTACAAGGCGATCGCGCCAGCCCGCCACTTCCACACCGACAGCCGCACCGCGCTGACGCCGTTTTCCGCAGCATGCACGAGCGCGGCGCTGACCAGGCTTGACGCGATACCCTGCCCCCGGAACGCCGGGTCCGTCCAGAGTCTCTTGACCTCGGACCGTCCGTCGACAGAGGTGGTCACCACCAGGCAGCCCACCGCGGTGTCCCCGCTCAACGCCAGCAGCACGACATCGTCAACGAACACGGCCTGTGGATCCGCGATCTCTATCCGGTAGCGGTCCGGCAACCCATCCACACCGGCGACGGCCTCACCCTTCTCGGCCTGCGTCTGCAGATGGTAGGCCGCCAGCAGATCTGCCAGCCCATCCTGGACGGAAGGGGCCTGACCTGGCCAGCGAACGATGGCGACCTCGGGTTGATCAGTCATGACGTGAGCATCGCATGACACATGCGAGGGCCAGAACAAGTATCTTGATCCACTTTCGGTACACGCCTTAGCTGCTGCGCCAGAAATCCTGGCGCAGCACACTGGGGCTTCCCGCTGTGGCATCCCTGCGTCACATCGCACTGATCGAGGCGCTGACCGCCGGTCGGCCTGAAGACTTCCTCGGCCAGTCCGAGACCTCTACCACGATTTGGGCCTGTTGAGACGTCGCCAGCAAATGAGGCTGCGGCGCGGTCCGCTCCACGAGTTGCAGCTGGACGGACGTGGCCGGCACGTCGCCGACGGCCACCAGGGCGCGGGCGGTGTCGGTCGCCCCGCGGGTCCGGCGCTCTGGTGCGGCAGCACGGCCGGCACCAGGCCGCGGCGTAAGCCAGGGCGCGGTCGACGTCGCCGAACTCCCGGCGGATCTCGACCCCCCGATGCCCGGAGTACGTCTCTTTTCAGCCATGCCCCCATAACGTCCCTGTACGGAAAGGTACTTCCGCACAGGAGCATGCACCTGACATCTTGCATCCACCACTCGTTTCGTACGGCCCCGCCGGTGCCCTCAGCACGGCCGGGCCGTCTCCGGAGGACGCATTGATACCCCACATATCCAGCCGACCTAGACGCACGCTAGTGCTGGCGGCCACGCTCGGCGCCGCCCTCGCGTTCGGCGTCCCGGGCGCCCTCGCGGGCACGCTCCCCGTCGCCCCCTCCACCGCGCCGACCGTCAAGGCCCACGCTCCGGCCGCCGTGCCGGCTTCCCAGAGTGCGACCTGGGTGGCCGGCACGCGTGCCTACCTCGTGATCACCGCCCCCGGTGACAGTTCGGCGGTCCGCTCCGCGATCGCGGCCAACGGCGGCACCGTCTTCTCGAACTTCGACGCCATCGGCGTGATCGTCGCCCACTCGGCGTCCAGCGGATTCGCCGCGACCATGCGCGGCGTTGCCGGCGTGCAGCAGGTCGGCGCCACGCGTACCTCGGACGTCCCGGCCGACGCCTACACCCCGGCGCTCCCGGCAAATCCGGCCCAGGCCTCGACCCCGGCCGGAGAACCGGTCCGGGCCGACATGAGCCAGATCAAGGCCGACCAGGCCTGGGCCGTGAACCCGGGCTCCGCCTCCGTCACGGTCGGCATCCTGGACACCGGTATGGACGACCAGCACCAGGATCTGGCGCCCAACTTCGATGCGGCCGACTCGGTCTCCTGCGCCTACGGCAAGCCCGACACCCGTGCCGGCGCCTGGCGGGACGTCGACACGCACGGCACCCACGTAGCGGGCACCATCGCCGCGGCCAAGAACGGCAAGGGCGTCGTCGGCGTGGCACCCGGGGTGAAGATCGCCGCGGTCCGGGTCGCCGAGCCGGGCAACTCCTTCTTCTTCGCCGAGAACACCATCTGCGGCTTCGTCTGGGCCGGTGACCACGGCTTCAAGGTCACCAATAACAGCTATTTCACGGACCCGTGGCAGTTCAACTGCCCGGACAACATCGACCAGGCCGCCATCATCGAGGGTGTCAAGCGCGCCCAGGAGTACGCCGAGGGCAAGGGCTCCCTCCAGATCGCCGCCGCGGGCAACGAGAACTACGACCTCGCCCACAAGACGACCGACTCCGCGAGCCCGAACGACTCGACGCCGGTCACCCGCACCATCACCAACGCCTGCCTCGACATCCCGACCGAGCTGCCGGGCGTGGTCACGGTCGCGGCCAACGGCACGGGCGTCACCAAGGCCTCATTCTCCAACTACGGGCAGGACGTCATCGACGTCGCGGCGCCGGGCAGCAACGTCTACTCCACAGTCCCCGGCGGCGGCTACGGCAGCAAGAGCGGCACCTCGATGGCCACCCCGCACGTGGTCGGCGTGGCGGCACTCATCGCCAGCGCCAACCCGGGCATCACCCCGGCGCAGCTCCGCGCCAAGCTGGCCGCCCAGGCCAACGACATCGCCTGCCCCTCGGACAGCCGCTGCACGGGCACGACGGCGAACAACTCGTTCTTCGGCGAAGGACAGGTCGACGCCCTCAAGGCCGTCGGGACCACCCCGCCGCCCGGCACGTACTTCGAGAACCTCGCGGACTTCGCCATCAACGACAACGCGACCGTGGAGAGCCCGATCGTCGTAACCGGTGTGACCGGCAACGCCCCGGCCACCCTCAAGGTGGGTGTAGACATCAAGCACACCTACATCGGTGACCTGAAGGTCGATCTGGTGGCGCCGGACGGCACCGTCTACACGCTGCACAACCACGCCGGCGGCAGCGCCGACAACATCGCCCAGACCTACACCGTGAACGCCTCCTCGGAGGTCGCGAACGGCACCTGGAAGCTGCGCGTCAACGACAACGCCGCCTCCGACACAGGCAAGATCGACGCCTGGAACCTGACCTTCTAGCTAGTGCTCTGACCGGGGTGCCTGACCGGAGAACAGCGTTTCTGTAGCTGTCCGCACAAAAGTGCGTACGGCGCGGTAGATCTGCGACTGCCTACACCGACGGCCGATGCGAGGTGCCCCGACGGACAGCGCCTGCCGCCGGGGCACGATCTACTTGTCGCCTCCCGCGCCGGACTTCCGGGCGATCAGCACCGCCACCGCCCGGGCGTGGTTGGCCATGGCGCGCAGGTGGTCGGTGATGGTCTGGGCGGGGTGCTCGGCCGAGGGGCCGCACGGGGCGATCGGATTGGACGCGAGAGCGACGAGCCAGAGGAGCCCGAGCAAGGCGGGAACGATCTGGGCACGGGCCTCGTTGACGGCATGCTGATCGGCATCGCCATCGGGCTCGCGCTCGGGGTGTCCGTCTTCGACAACGCGGCGATCGGTCTGACGCTCGGTAGCGGCGCAGGCGGAGTCCTCGGTATCACTTTCACGCTGGCTCAGCGCTCACGGCGGTGGTCCCCATGAGTTCTGCGAAAGGTGGCTCTTGCAGCCGCCCGACCACCGAACCATCGACGACCTGCTCGCCAAGGCTCGCACCCGTGACCGGTACGCCACCTACAACATGGCCGCAGCCGAAACCCGGCTGCGCACCCGGCAGACCGCCCGCCACCGGCCGCTCCGGCAGCGCACCACCGACACCGCTCTCGCCCACACCGCGTGGACCCCGCCCGCGAACGACAGCACCCCAGACGCCGACCGCGCCTGGTGGAACCTCAACGCCGTCTGCCTCCTGGTCCTCGGACCCGACGCCGACAGCCACCTCGCCGACTTCATGATCAGTCAGTACGCCGAGAAAGCCGGGGCACTCGTCTTCGCCTGCCTGCTCCACCTCACCGACGACAGCGGCGGAGCCCGCTTCTGGTGGCGCTTCGCCGCCGGCGCCGGCCACCAACTCGCCGAGTACTGCCTCTTCCTCGAACACGCCCACAGCGGCGAGTACCACGACACCGACTACTGCCGGCACCACTGCGAGATCGGCATCATCCCCCTCCCCCAGCCCGCCCTGGTCGACCAACTACGCAACCTCACCTCCCCCCCTGTGAGCACGGACCAAGCCCCTTCACCTTGCCCGAGCGGGCCGCGTTACGAACGATCCCGCAGCGAGGCGAGGACGGCGGCCGCGTACACGCGGGATCGGTCCCAGACGGCGAAGTAGTCGGTGTGCAATTCTCGGAATCATTCGCGACTGGGGCCCGCGGCGTCGTCGGCAGCAGCAGCAGCAGCTTGAGAACGAAGATCTGCAAGACGCGAACTGGTTCAAGTCGCAGCTGCGTCGACCGCACCGGCACACCCGCCGAGCTCGTCATCCTCGACCAAGCCCCGCCGGAGCTTCCTCCGTCCCGGTCCGAGGTCCTGGTGGCCGCGGTGCGGGAGGCCCTGCTGAACGTTGAGAAGCACGCGCGGGCGAGCGCGGTCCTGGTCACCGTCGGACGGTTCGGGTCGGCGCTCACCGTGGCCGTCCATGACGACGGGGTGGGACTCGGCCACGACCACCGGCCCGGACTTGGCCTGACCAGCACCGGCGACGCCCTCGCCCGCTTCGGCGGCTCGCTCACCGTAGCCTCCGATGCCGACGGCGGTACGGCCTGGCGGGCTCGGTTGCCATGCTGACCACCGAGCCCATCCGCATCGTGGTTATCGACGATCACCCAGTCGTCCGGGACGGGGTTGCCGCCCAGCTCCAGCAGCACCGCAAGATGACAGTCGTCGGATATGCCGTCACCGCTGCCGACGGACTGCGGGTCTGCGCGGCCGAGCAGCCGGACGTCGTACTCCTGGAGCTGCGCCTGCCAGACGCCCCCGCCGCCAAGGTGGTCGCCGAGCTGCGCCGCACCGCCCCGGACAGCCGGGTGCTGGTGTTCACCGCCTTCCCCGAGCATGCCGCCGTCGCCCCCACACTCGCCGCAGGCGCCTGCGGCCTGCTCGTGAAGGACGCCAACGGCATCACCGTCCGCGACGCCATCCGCAGTGTCGTCCGCACCGGGATCTACCACGCCGCCCTCACCAAGCCCGCCGGCGCGCCGGTCTCCGCCCTTGAGTACGACGTCCTCCGGCTCGTCGCCGCAGGTCACACCAACCCCGAGATCGGCGCCGAGCTGAACCTGTCCGTCAACACCGTCAAGACCTACCTGCGCGAGGTCATGCACAAGCTCGGCGCCCGCAACCGCGCCCAACTCATCATGAACGCACGGTCGAGCGGATTGCTCTGATCACGTCCCGACGGGCCCTGTCAGCTGCGTGCGTGCCGACCAGCGGCGAGATGCACGGCGCCGCTGACCTTGGGGCTCTTGGACCTGGAGGTGGTCGTGTCCGCGTTCCAGGTGCGCCGTGGTGCGTCGGGGCGCCCCGGTCGGTGTCGCTCGCCAGACGTCAACGGCCTCGGAGGGTCAGCCGAGTTGGGCAGGAGGCCGCGTTCGGCGTTCATGCAGTCAGCGACGGTCGCCCGGGGCGGGCATCAGAGGTGCTTGCCGAAGAAGTCCGTCAGCTTGGCGAGGACCTCGGGTACGAACTGCGGCTTGTCGTACAGGTCGATGTGCGTGGCGCCATCGACGACGAACACCTCCTTGGGCTCCTTGGCGGCGGCGACGGCCTCCTCGCTGAAGTAGCGGGTGTCCGCCTTGGAACCGGCGATCATCAGCAGCGGACGTGGCGAGATCGACTCGACATGCGTGAAGGCGTCGAACGCCATCTGCTTGTCCAGGCTGGTGAAAACGTACTTGCCGGGCGCGTTCGGGTGCATCGCGCGGGGCGTGCAGTAGTAGTCGTAGCCCTCGCGGTACAGCTCCGGGGTGTTCTCGTCGATCTCCTCGGCGGACATGGGTACAAAGTTGATCAGGCGGAGTGGTTCACCGGCGGCCTCCTTGGTGCGCTGCTCGCCGATCTCCTTCAGACGCTGGACGCGGAACTCCTCGGAGAACAGACCGCGCGGGACGCCGTTACGACGTGCGTCACCGACGTCGAAGGCGCTGACAGTGGCGACCGCCTTGATCCTCGCCTCGGTCTGCGCCGCGTTGACGGTGTAGCCGCCGCCCGCGCAGATGCCCAGGGCGCCGATCCGCTCCGGGTCCACCTGCGGGTGGTTGCTGAGGAAGTCGATCGCGCAACGGATGTCCTCGACACGGTCGCCAGGAACCTCGAACAGACGCGGCTCGCCGCCACTCTCGCCGTAGTGGGAGGCATCGTAGGCCAGAGCGATGAAGCCCTGCTGCGCCAGCTTCTCCGAGTACAGGCCGGAGGTCTGCTCCTTCACGCCGCCGAACGGGTGCGTCGCGACGACGGCGGCATACTTCTTGCTCTCGTCGAAGTCGGCGGGCAGGAAGAGGTTGCCCACCACATAGTGCCGACCGTGCGGGAAGCTGACCTTCTGCTTGGTCACGCCGGTGCCCTGAGACATGTTGGATTTCCTTTTCGATTTTGGCTCTTTTCGGGGGTTGGAGCGTGGCCTCGGGGTCAGGCCAGGCCCTTCTTGGCGAGGAAGTCCGAGATCTGGTCGGCGATCTGCACGTTGTTGAGGTCCGAGAAGAGGAAGTGCGTGTTGCCGGTGATGCCGATCTCCGGCAGGTGCACGAGGGTGGCGTCGCCGCCGTGGCGGTTGATGGCGTCGACGAACAGCCGGGCCATCGCGAGTCGGACGCGCCAGTTGTCCCGTCCGGCGATCTCGGTCGGTTCGGTGGGGATGTTGTCGCCGTAAAACACGACGATGGGGACCTCGGTCAGCCGACGGAATTCCTTCCGCGGCACAGCCTCGCCCGCAAGCGTGCCTGCGGAACTCGGCATCGGGTCCGGCACCTCGCCCTCCGGGAAGACGAAGCCGCTGCCCGGCTCGAGCGCGACCACGGCCCTGATGTTCCGATTCCTCATCGTCGCGTCCCAGCCGAACCCGCCGGCGTGGGAGTGCGTGACGAGGATGCCCTGGCCGATCTCGTCGAAGAGTGCCGAGACGCTGTTCGCGAGGATCTCGCCATCGATCGGGCCGGTGTCGGGGAGCATCGACCGGAAGAACTGCTCGCGTGCTTCCTCGCCCTTCGGAAACTGCCCGCCCGGGTAGAGGTCGGGCCACAGGCCGAACCGGAACTGGTTGTAGAACCACTGATCGGAGGTCGAGGCGTCGGTGGCGGTGCTCACCGTGGTCTGCCCGGCGCTGCCCCTGCGCGGCTGGTCGAGGGTGTACACAGCGAACCGGCGGCGCAGGAAGATGGTCTGGAAGCCCTCGCGTCCGTCCGGGGTGGTTCCCCAGCCGACCCCGGACTGCTTGTACCCGTGCCACAGCACCAGTGGCAGCTTCCGCGGGCGCATCGGCACCTGGTAGAAGACGCGGGCGTGGTCTCCGTGCAGCGTCTGGCCGGCGGGATCGGTCGGGTTTCGGGGATCGAAAGTCCCGGGGGTGGTGATCACCGAGCCACCGACGGCGAAGCCTCCCTGCTCCCGGACTGTCAGTGGAGCGAAGCCACCTCGGGGGTCAGCTGCGGTCATGTCGACGCCTGTCTCTGTAGCGGAGGCTCGCGCCCCGGAGCCGAGTCCGGCCGCTGAAGCCGTAGCGGCAGCGGTGAGTCCCATGACGACGTTCCTGCGTTTCACTGAAAGCTCCTGTACTCGTCATCGCTGACGTGCTCGCCCCACTCGACGTCGGGCACCGCCGGATCACCGGAGCTCTCGGACAGCGCCAGGTGGGTCATGAAGTGGTCGGCTGCGGCGCCGTGCCAATGCCACTCGCCCGGAGGCGTGTGGATGGTGTCACCCGGGCGCATGACCACAACTTCATTGCCGCGGGCCTGCATCAGCCCGATACCCTCGGTGACGCGCAGCGTCTGTCCGACCGCGTGCCGGTGCCATGCGGTGCGGGCGCAGGGCGCGAACCGCACCATGGCCACGCGCAACCGCGAGGGTGCCGTACCTTCGGTGATCGCGTCCACCCAGACGTCCCCGGTAAATCGTTCCGCCGGACCCTTCGTCGAGGGGTTCTTCGGCAGGACCTCCATGGACGTTCCCTTGCTCGAATCAGTTGTCATGTCGGCGCCTGTCTCTGTAGCGGAGGCGCGCGCCCCGAAGCCGAGTCGGGCCGCTGATCCCGTAGCGGCAGCGGTGAGCCATGCTCACGGGCGGCCGGCAGGGCGCCGCGGCTATCGGGTGGCGTCGTTGTCGACGATTGCTTTGAAGCGGGTGAGCGCCCCCATCCCGCTGGGCCACCCGGCGTAGAACGCCAGATGGGTGAGGGCTTCGACGAGTTCCTCTTGGCTCAGTCCGTTCGTGAGCGCCAGGCGCAGGTGGTTTTCGAGCTGCTCGGGACGGTGCAGGGCCACGAGAGCGGCGACGGTGACGAGGCTGCGGTCGCGCGGAGACAGACCCGGGCGCTTCCAAACATCGCCGAAGAGGACGTCGTCGGTCAGCTCGACGAGCTTCGGAGCGAAGTCACCGAGGAGTTGTTGCGCGCGGCTGGGTTCCTTGGCCATCAGGTGCCCTTCTTCGTAAGAGCGCGCTGGGAATGCTTGAGATGGTGATGAATGCAGAGAGATTCGGAGAGATCTCCAGCGCGGTTACAGCGTGCGGGCGCCGATCACCGGGTGGCAGACCGTGTCGTGCCGGGGAGTGGTGTTCCGGGGTATGACAGGGCCACCCTCGTGGCTTGCCCTTCCAGGTCATGGCGCGCTGCACGGCCGAAGCGATCGTTCCCTGGGACGACGTCGACCCGAGCGAGGGCGCTGTGGGCCGACCGCTCAGCCAGCTGTCGGGGTCCCGTGGCTCGCGTTCCGCGCAATTCGGGTGGTGAAACGATCGGCGGGGCGGAGCCCAGGTCAGTGTGATGGGGCTGGACCTATGGCCCGCGAGCGCCTGGAGACGCGATCTTCTCAGCTTGCCCTCGCTGGCCGGAGGCTTCGGCCTGTCGTCCCGAGCCGTGCAGCGATGACGACGAAGCGGGAGGACAGGTCCGGGACGGTCCGGTGCCTGTACCTGGCGCACATCGAGGGGATGGGGCCGTCGGTACCCAAGGTGCTGTCCACCTTGGGCCGCGAGGGCGACCTTGACCGCGATGCGGTCAAGCGTCAGGTCGGGGCCGCACCAGCATGAGCGCGAGGGCCCCCGCGGCGAGCGCGATCGCCGCGATGAGGAAAGACGTGAGGGCATAGGCGTGCACTACATCGCTCGGGCCCTGCGGCGTGCCGAGGACGGCGATGAACACGGCCACGCCGATGGCCATGCCGATCTGTCGCAGCATGTTCACCACCGCTGAGCCGGTCGCGAACGAGTGGGACGGAAGGGACGCCGATCCGGTTGCCATGAGCGTCGGCAGGGCAAGGCCGGTGCCGACTCCGGTCAACAGCATGCCGCCGAGCATCTCGCCGACATAGTCCGGTCGTGCGGCTGCGGCGACCCCCCACCAGGCCGCGCCGATCGAGAAGACCGTGCACCCCGCGGCGATCAGCGGCCCCGGTCCGAACCTGGGAACCAGACGGCCGCTGAGGGAGGCGAAGAGGGGGACCATCAGTGGGCCGGGAGCGATCGCCAGGCCGGTCCGCAACGGAGACCAGCCCCACACGTCCTGGGCCCAGAGCACGCGCGACAGCAGCATCGCGCCGAAGGCCGCGGAGAATACGAGCGCCACGGTCGAGGCACCGGTGAACGTGCGTAGCGCGAACAAACTGCGGTCGATGAGCGGGCTGCGGTGGCGAGCCGTGTGGATCACGAACAGGACGACAGCGGCCGCCGCGGCCGAGAGCACCGCGATCGTTGTGGCGTTGCCCCAGCCCCAGTCCGCGCCCTTGACGAGCCCGAGGGCCAGCAGCCCCACACCGCCCGTGATCAGCAATGCGCCGAGCAAGTCCGGCACCGGGACCGGGTGGCCCGGCACATGCGGGAGCTTGCGGCGGCCGACGAGCAGTGCCACCACCCCGATGGGCACGTTGACCAGGAACACCCATCGCCAGTCGGCTGCCACGAGCAGTCCGCCCGCGACCGGGCCGAGCGCCGCGCCCAGGCCGCCGACTGCGGCCCAGGTGCGTACCGCGGAGTGGCGTCGTTCGGGCGGAGTACTCGCGAGGAGCAGGCCCAGCGAGGTGGGAGTCAGAAGCGCGGCTCCGGCCGCCTGCACGACACGGAACGCGACCAGCATGACCAGGCTCGTGGCCATGCCGCACGCCGCTGAGGCCAGTACGAAGATCGCGACCCCGAGCAGGAACCCCTGCTCACGAGGGAAGCGGTCCGCGAGCCGTCCGAAGAGGACGAGGAACGCGGCATAGACAACCGCGTAGGCGTTGAGCACCCACGACAGGTCAGCGAGGCTGTGCACGCCGAGGTCGGCCGCGACGTCCGGCAGCGCGACGTTGACGATGAACAGATCGAGGCTTGCGAGGATGACGCCCGTGCACACGATCACGAGCACCGCTGCCGGCGACGTGTCGGGACCGGATCGCTGTCCGAGGGAAACCGTCACCGAGCCACGGACCGATCCTGGACGGGCCCGGTCAGTGAGGCTCGTCCGTGGCGCGTCATGTCGTCGGAGGTATGGATGTCCACGCGATGGATGGGGGTGTACGCCTCGCCGACCGTGCCCTTGGCGATCGACGTACGGACGGCGTCGACGGTGACTGCATCGCGCACGGCAGTTCCCCTTGGTAGCTCGATACGGACTGATCGGTCCGATATGGATCCCATGCTTGTGTGCGTACCGGCGCTCGTCAATGGATGGGGAACGATCGGTCCGTTATTCTGGTCACGTGCCTCGCCCACCCACGCCCGGACTTCGTGACCGCCTGCTGGCCGTCGCGGGGGAGCTTTTCTACGAACGCGGCGTGCGCGCCGTGGGCATGGCCGAGATCGTCGACAAGGCCGGCTGCGGCAAGAACGCCGCCTACCGCCTCTTTCCCAGCAAGGCCGGCCTCGTCGCCACCTATCTCACGGAATTCGCAGCCCGTCGCGATGCCCAGATCGCTTCCGCGCTCGAAGACCTCGGCGACGATCCCGCGGCCGCGCTCGAGGCCTACGTCGCCGAGGCGGTCGGTCAGGCCCGACACCCCCGCTTCGCCGGCTGCCCGGTGCGCAATTACATGCGCGAGGCGCGGGCCGACGACGACGAGCCCGTCCGCGCCGCGCGGTCGTGGCTGACGGACTCGCGCGAGTTCGTCCGCTCGCTCGCAGCCCGGCTCGACGCCGACGATCCCGACGCGCTCACCGACCAGGTCTGGCTTGTCGTCGAGGGTGTCTACGCCGGTGGGCCCGAGGTCGCCGACGCTGCTCTCGTCCTCACCCGCCGCCTGCTCGCCGACGCCGTCCGACCTCGCTGACCAACGGTCACGCGCCGCTGTCCAACAGTCCCTTCCGCCGTTACTCGACCGGCTCGCTGTGACTCCCCCTCATCAGCCGCAGATCGTGCTGCACCCGGTCGGGTTCCTCCTCGAAGGGCATGTTCGCGGAGTCAAGAGCCGCATCCAGCGCGCCAGGCGTGTCAGATGTAAGAGCGGCGAACAGCGGGGCGAGGTCATCTGGGGCAGGACCGCGTTCGGCGACCAGCTCGAAGGTCTTGCGTTCGGCCGGCTCGGACACGAGGCTCGTGACGAGAACCTGGGCGAGCTGGCGCCGGGAGATGACGCCGTCGCTCGGATTGCCGGCATGGCGCGTGTCGCCCTGAAGCAGCACCAGGCGCAGCTCGTCGGGGTCGTTGTAGTCGAACCAACCGGGCCGCACGATCGTGTACGGGCGGCCGCTCGCACGCACCAGGCGTTCGGCCCGGCGCTTCCAGTCGTGTGCCCCAACGCGGTCGGTCACTCCGATGGCCGTCATGAGGGCGATGCGGGCCGGCCGTGAACCCAGCGCTGAGAGGACGTTGCGGACACCCTCGTAGTCGACGGCCTCAGCGGTGCCGGCGCCGCCGTGGGAGCCGTGGGTGAACACGACGGCGTCGACGTCGGCCACGGCCTGCCGCAGGCTGTCCGGGGCGGTGAGGTCACCCACGACGACTTCCGCAGGCTCGGGTAGAGATCGCCTGGCGCGGCGGGGATCACGCACGAGGGCTCGCGTCACGAACCCCTGCCTGACCGCTTCGCCGACCGCCAGTCGGCCGATGCTGCCGGTCGCGCCCACAACGAGCACTCTTATAGGTCCAGCATGCGACATGTGGAACTCCGTACCTTGGTCTTACTGATGGAGTGCGGCAGGAACAGCAGTGCCCGGTACCTGGCAGACTCGGTTCGCCGGTCACCAACGCTTCCCGAGGGTGGTGCCCTGTAACAGGGCGCATCGTGCCGGGGAACGCGGTTCCGGGGCATGGCAGAGCCCCCCACAGAGGTTGCTTCTCAGCCGACGAGCCAAAAGCCGACCCGGCGGCCCAGGCGCGGGCCGCCCCGGAGTCGCGTGTCCTGGCCCGCTGTCGTACTCGCACTGGTTGGCCCGGTTGGACGCAGCGGGCGTCGTCGAGACGACCCGCGGTCCACTCTCCAGGCCCTCCAGGGTGGGTGCTCCTGCGCAGCCTTTGCCTCAGTGGCGCGGTACGCACGTCCGGCTTCCGAGACGAGGTTGGCCAGGTACACGGAACGTACACATGCCGCCGATCGAGGAGCTCGGTACCCGTAACGCTGCTCGACGTGGGTCAGCGGTGGTGGCCGGCAGGGGACTGCGAATTGTGTGGGTCCGTGGGTCTGTCGAGCAGGACCATAGCGTCGCGCTCGGAGGTTTGGGGGCCGGCGTAATAGGCGACCAGGCGGTGGCCAGGGGTGCCTTCCAGCGGCAGGGACTGGTAGCCGAGGGTGAGGTCACCGACGTCCGGGTGGTGGAAGGTCTTGCGACCATGGGCGTGCGGCTTCACGTCGTAGCGTTCCCACAGCCGGGTGAACTCCCGGCTGTTCAGCAGGAGTTCGTCGACGAGCGGGACAAGGTCGGGGGTCTTGGGGGCGGTGCCGGCCAGGGCGCGGAGGCGGCCGGGGCACACGAGGATCTGCTCGTCCCACCTGTCGAACAGCTTCGGGGCCTGGGGGTGGAGGAAGAGGTAGCGCACGAAGTTGCGCTTCTTGGCAGGCCACTCGTCCAGTCCGGCGAACAGCCGCAGACAGCTCGGGTTGCAGGCGAGTACGTCCATGGTGCGGTTGACGACATACGCGGGATTGGGCCGCAGGGCCTCCAGCAGCAGCTTCACGCCGGGTTGTACGGCCCGGCTCGGCGCGGTCGACTCCTGGGGTGCGGTGGCGGCGCCGTCTGCTCGAGCGGACCCGAGAGCGTCGGGGAGCGCGGCGCGCATAGCGAGCTCGCGCAGATGTTCGTGCGCGTGTTCACCCAGGTGGAGGGCACGTGCGAGGGCGTCAATGACAGAGGCGCTCGGGTGTACTTCCCTGCCCTGCTCCAGGCGCGTGTAGTACTCGACGCTGACCCCGGCGAGCGTGGCCAGTTCCTCGCGGCGCAGCCCGGGTGTGCGGCGCAGGCCGATTCTCGGGTGGGGAGGCCGGTCCGGGCGTCGAGGACGTGGTGCAGCCCGTCGCCCCAGGCCCGGCGGGTGGTGCCCGAGGCGCAGAGCGCGCGGCCCTCCAGGCGCGCCACGCCGATCACGCGTCGTGCATCGAAGGGGTGCTCCAGACCGACCCGGATACCGTGCCGGCCGGTATGGAGGAGGTCGCCGCCGGCGTCGACGACGAACCGGGCGATTCCGGCCTCCTGGAGGATCGCCGAGACGATGTCGACCAGGTAACCCTTGCCCGCTGCTCCAGCATCGATCACCAGCGGGCGACGGGTGACCAGTGTCGTGCCGTCCCTGACTACATCGGCCGCCCAGGTCGCCCGCCCCCGGGCCCGCTCCTCGGCCCATACCGCGTCGGGGGCGGGTACGAGCGAGTACATGGCGTCGTAGCCGAGGAGCTCGAGTTGGCGGCCGACGAGCGGATCCACAGCCCCTTGGGTGGCCGCGTGGAGGTGGTCGTAGAGGTCGAAGAGGGCGAGCGAGTCCTCGGGGAACCGAAACCGGCCCCCGTCAGGGGCAATGGAGATCTGGGACACGAGAGAATCGGGCCGGAAGCGGGAGTACGTGGTGTCGAACCGCCGGATCCGGTCGAGGATGTGGTCGCGCAGATCGCTGCTCAACGATTCTTCGCTGTCGATCTGCCAACGGGTGCCGATGGCGTCGAAGGTGAACTGGCAGGCCCCCTTGTCCGGTCCGTACGGCTCGGCCGGGCTTGAAGAGTCGCTGGTCGCCAGCTTGTCGTGATTCACAGTAATCAGGCTGCTGGCCACGCGCGCGGTACGGCAGACCGCGCTGTTCCGGGGAGTGGCGTTCCGGGGTGTGACAGGGCCCCCCGGGTAGAGACAACGTGGCTCCCAGAGGCGGCGAGAAGGGGCGGCGTCCTGGCCAGGGTGACCATGGGTGCTTCGGCGGCCGATCAGCCGGCCTTCTTCCCATCTGCTGCCCAAGACATTGCACCCGGGCGGGCGGCTCGGCCTGTCACGCCCGCTTCTCCACAGGCTCCACCGCCGGCGAAGACGGCTCGTGTGCGGCCATGTCGAGGAGCACCAACGTGTCGTGCTCGGGGGTGCCGGGTTCCGCGTAGTACGTGACGAGGCGGTGGCCCGGGGTGCCTTCCAGTTGCATGGACTGGTAGGCGAGAGTAAGGGTGCCGACCTCGGGGTGGTTGTAGGTCTTGCGGCCGTTGGCGTGCCCCCGGATGTCGTAGCGCTCCCACAGGCGGGCGAACTCCGGGCTCTTGAGGAGGAGTTCGCCGACGAGAGCGGCCAGATCGGGGGCGTCCGGGTCGGTTCCGGCCAGCGCGCGCAGGCGGGCGACGCAACCACGCAACGAACTCTCCCAGTCGTCGAAGAGTTCGCGGGCCGCGGGGTGGAGGAAGGCGTAGCGGGCGATGTTGCGCTGCTTGGCCGGCCAGTCCGTCATCCCGGCGAACAGGCCGAGCCCGCCGGGATTCCAGGCGAGCAGGTCGGTGGTGCGGCTGACCACGTAGGCGGCGTTGGGCCGCAGGCTCCCCAGCAGCAAGCTGACACCGGGCCGCACGGCGCGGCTCGGCGAGGTCGGCGGCTCGGGTGCGCTGCGGGCGGCGAGAGAGGCGAGGCTCCGCAGGTGTTGGTGTTCCTCTTCCTCCAGGAAAAGGGCGCGGGCGAGGGCATCGATGACGGAGATGCTGGGACGGGTCTCCTTGCCGCGTTCCAGGCGCGAGTAGTAGTCGATACTGATCCCGGCAAGTGTGGCCAACTCCTCGCGCCGCAGCCCGGGCGTGCGGCGCAGCCCGGAGCCGGTCGGGAGGCCGGCCTCGGCGGGGGTAACCCGGGCGCGGCGGGCGCGCAGGAAGCGCCCCAGCTCGGTGCCACCGCCGGTGGTCTGCTCACGTGTCATGACCTCCAGTGTGGGGCCGCCGGCACTTGCATGGCGGGCGTGTGGGGGGCCCTGTCACACCCCGGAACACCACTCCCCGGCACAGCACGGCCTGCCAGGACGTGCCCTCGCGGGGCAAGCCTAGGGGCGTGGAATACTTCCTTCCCCTTTGGCGAGCCGGGGCGATCTGTCCGTAGTGGCTCGGTACGCCGCCACGCTTCGCGCTGACCTGGCGGTCCGGACAAAGGTCACGCCCGCTCATAGTCACCCTGTGATGCGAGGAACGCGAGGGCGAATGGTCCGCCTCCGACCCGGCAACCGGAGATGCGTGCCTCAGTACATGCACGCGACGCAAGACATCCACGCGACACACGGGCCGCCCCTGGTGGATGAGCCGTCACGGCCATGGGGCGCTGGGCGGCCTTCGGCTGAACGCCGCCCAGCTGCCCGGGAGCCGGAGCCGGAGCCGAAGCGGGGGCAGGACGGCACCGACGGGGGCGTGCCAGGCGAAGTCCGCTTCCAGTTGCCATCAACCGACACGACCCGAGAGGAACAGACAGCATGCGCACCACCACACTCGGCACCATGGGACCCGAGGTCGGCGTAATCGGCGTGGGGTGCATGGGGATGACCCATGGCTATGGCCCGTGGCTATGACCCATGGCTATGGCCTGAAAACCCCGCGTGACCACGAGACGTCGGTCGCGGTGATCCGCCAGGCATTCGACCTGGGCGCAACGCTGATAGACACCGCCGATGTGTACGGGCCGTACACCAACGAGGAACCGGTCGGGCGGGCGCTTTCGGGCGGTTACCGCGACCGGGCCGTGCTGGCCACCAAGGTCGGCCTCGCTGTGGACGACCCGATCGGCGGTCCCGGTGACACCCCCTCATACGCGAACAACGGCCGACCCGAGCACATACGCAAATCCATCGACGAGAGCCTGCGTCGGCTCGGCACCGACCGTGTCGATCTCTATCAGCTGCACCGGGTCGACCCCGCAGTGCCCGTCGAGGAGACCTGGGGCGCCATGGCAGAGATCGTGGCGGCCCACCGATGTCGTCGCCGAGCGGGGCGAGGAAGGCATCGAGCGCGTTGGGGAGCTGACCGGCGGCGCCGGCACCCATACCGTGCGGGAGTGTGTCGGCACGCTGCCGGCGTACCGGATGTCGATCGGCGCGGTCCGCGCGGGCGGCACCGTCAGCCGGGTCGGTGCGCCGCAGTACGACCAGGTGCCTCTGGGATTCGCGGAGTTCATGGGCAACATCACCCTCACCGGTGGTGTGGCGCCGGCCCGCACGTACATCGAGGAGCTGCTGCCCGATGTCCTGGAAGGGAAGATCGAGCCCGGCCGGGTGTTCAACCGCACTGTCGGCCTCGACGAAGTCCCCGACGGCTACCGAGCCATGGCCGACCGCGAAGCCCTGAAGGTCCTCGTCCACCCCTGAGCAACCCTGCCCTTGACCGTTCCTTGACCGTTTGGTCCCGGCCGCTTGAGCGCGTCGTGAGCCCAGGGCCGGCGCCCGGTGGGCCGGTTTCCGCTGTGCTGTGAGAAGCCACGCCGATACCGGCTCGTTGGTTGGTCCGAACACGCTGTCCAACCCGCTGAGTTGTGCGTCCTACCGCAGGGCGCGGCTACTCCGTCCGAGGGGACGGCGCCGCGCTGTCGGCTCGCTGGGGAGCGGTCGCTTCCTGTCCGGTTGCAGTCCAGCTGGCCAGCAGTTGGAGGGCCTCGTGGGAGGCCGAGCCGGGTTCCGCGGTGTAGCCGATCAGCGTCAGACCGGTGGTGCCGGCGATCTCCAGGGCTTCGAAGGCGAGGGTCAGGTCGCCGACCAAGGGATGGCGGAACTGCTTGGTGCCGCGCCGGTGGGCCTGTACGTCGTGTGCGGCCCAGCGGGTGCGGAACTCCGTACTGCGGGTGGCCAGTTCCCCGATGAGCCCGGTGACCGCCTTGGAGTAGGGCGAGCGCGTCGCTTCGACGCGCAGCAGCGCAACGACCACGTCGGCCACCTTCTCCCGCTCCGGGAACACGTCCTCGGCACGGTCGTTCAGGAAGACGAACCTGGCCAGGTTCGGCCGCCCGGTTGCTCGCTCGTAGACGCCCGCATACAGGGCCCGGCCCAGTGCGTTGGCTCCGACGATGTCGAGGTGACCGTTCTGCACGAGCGCCGGGGCGGTGACCATCGCGTCCATGAGTGCCTGAACACCTTGTGGGACCTGCTGGAAGGACGGACGCTTTTGTGTCGCCCGCTTTTCGGACTTCCCGGTGACAGCCCGGGCGAGATCGAACAGGTGCGTCGTCTCCGCCTCGTCCAGCTGCAATGCGTTGGCGATCGCGAGCAGGACCTGCTCGGACACGCCGGCGATGTCCCCGCGCTCGATCTGGATGTAGTACTCGGGGCTCACGCCTGCCAGGACCGCGACCTCCTCACGGCGCAAGCCTGTGACGCGACGACGTGAGCTCGTCGGCAGGCCCACCTGAGCGGGGGTGATCTTCGCTCGGCGTGTCATCAGGAAGTGCTTGATGTCCTGGGCAATCTCCATGACGCCAGGCTAGGCCCGCTCTCCCCTCCGAGGCAGAGGCTGCTGGTACCCCTATAGGCAGCGTCTCCCACGCCCACGAGAAACCGCTCAGTGTGGGTGGTGTCGCTCGGACCGACCGGTCGAGTGCACCACCACAACACCAGGGACCACCGATGGAAGCCATCACCTTCCCCAACGGCACGATCACCATGGCCGGCAACCTCTACCTCCCCGTCGGCTTCGACCCCCAGGGCAGCTATGCCGCGGTCATCACCGCTCACCCCGGCGGCGGCGTGAAGGAGCAGGCCTCCGGTCTGTACGCGAGCAAGCTGGCCGAGCAGGGCTTCGTCGCGCTCGCCTTCGACGCCTCCTTCCAGGGTGACAGCGGCGGCGAGCCGCACCACCTCGAGGACCCCTACGCCCGCGTCGACGACGTGCGTGCCGCGGTGGACTACCTCCAGTCGCTCGACTACGTCGACACCGAGCGCATCGGCGCGCTCGGGATCTGTGCCGGTGGCGGCTACACGGTCAACGCCGCGATGACCGACTACCGCATCAAGGCGGTCACCACGGTCAGCGCCGTCAACATCGGCACCTCCTTCCGCCGCGGCTGGTACGGCACCGACTCCGATGCCGCCGCCGTGCCCACCCTCGAGGCTGTCGCCCAGCAGCGCACCGCCGAGGTGCTGGGCGCCGAGACCGCCTACCTCCCCTACGTTCCGGCCGAGCCGGACGAGAACACGCCGCGCGACCTGGTCGAGGCCCACGACTACTACCTCACCCCGCGCGCCCAGCACCCGAACGCCAAGAACAAGTTCCTGTTCACCAAGAGCGTCTCCCGCCTCTTCACCTTCGACGCCTTCCACATGGTCGAGGACCTGCTCACCCAACCGCTCCTCGTCATCGCCGGCAGCGACGCGGGCTCACTGTGGATGTCCATCGAACTCCACGGCCGCGCCCGCAGCTCCAAGAAGCTCGTCGTCGTCGAGGGCGGCGCCCACATGGACTTCTACGACGTGCCCAAGTACGTCGACCGTGCCATCGAGGAAGCCACCCCGTTCTTCACGGAGAACCTCGCCGCACAGGACTCTGCCCAGGGCTGAGGCACACTGCCACGTGAGAGGCGGCACCCCGCGACGCCAGCCTGGCTGCCGCCGTCGCACCCCCGCCCTCGCACCAGCAGGTACGGCCGCACACCGGTGATTCGCCCCCCACATACGGAAGACATCCGGTGGGGGGCCCTGTCACACCCCCGAACAACACGGCCTGCCACCCGGCGCCTGCGGCCAGCAAGGTGGATCACGTCGCAGATACCCGTCCCTCAGGAGAACGCCTCATGCCCGTTCCGCTGACACCCGCCGGGAAACCGGTCGGCACCGCAGCCGGGGAACGAGGCTCGGGATCGCCGACCGCCGCGTTGACGGCGGCCGTTCTCGGCTTCTTCGTCATCACTCTCGACGCCCTGGTCGTCAATGTCGCACTGCCGTCGATCCAGAACGATCTCGGCGGCGGCGTCACCGGCCTGCAGTGGGTCATGGACGGCTACACGCTGATGTTCGCGGCGCTCCTGCTGTCCTCCGGGGCGCTGTCCGACCGGACCGGCGCACGCCAGGCGTACGCGGGCGGGTTCACGCTGTTCATCGTCACCTCGGCGGCCTGTGGGTTCGCGCCTGGCCTGGGCGGGCTGGTCGGCGCGCGGCTGGTGCAGGGACTGGGCGCGGCGGTGATGCTTCCGGCTTCCATGGCGCTGATCCGTGAGGCGTACCAGGACTCGGCCAAGCGGGCTCGCGCGATCTCCGTCTGGGCGATGGGCGGCGCGGTCGCCTCGGCCGCCGGACCTGTGCTCGGTGGCTTCCTCACCGAGCTGAGCCGGCGGACGATCTTCTTCATCAACCTGCCGGTCGGCGTGCCGGCCATGGGGGGCCTGACGTACGGCGTGATCGAGGCGGGCGCCGACGGTTTCGGCGCACACCGCGTGTTCTGGCCGCCCTCACGGTGGCGGTGATCGCACTGGCCGTCCTCACCGCGCAGAAGCGCGGAGCCCACCCGATGGTCCCGTTGGACCTGTTCCGCTCCCGGAACGTCGTCATTCCGCTGCTGGGCGGCCTTCGCCTTCACCGTCGCCTTCTACGGCCTCGTCTTCCTCCTCAGCCTGTACTTCCAGGAGCTGCGGAGCCTGACGTCCCTCGGAACAGGCCTCGCGTTCCTGCCGACGACCATCGTGACCGCCTTCATGAACCTGGTCGCCACCCGAGCGGCCGAGACGTGCGGCACCCGTGTGCCGCTGGCAGGCGGACTGTTTCTCATGGCCGTGGGCCTGGTCGTGCTGTGTGCCCTGCCATCGACGACGGCAACTTGGTTGATGGCCCTGCTCATGGTCCCGGTCGGAGCGGGCGGCGCTCTCGCGGTCCCGTCGCTGACCTCCGTACTGCCGCGACGGCCAGCGCGCCGCCCACACGCTTCTCATACCCCGGCACGCCTTTGGGAGCACGTCCCCGTCCAGGTCCCCCGCAACAACAGGAGCCATCGTGCAGCCGTCAGCCGAGCAGAGCGCCCACGAGGACATCCTCGATGCTCACCGCGCCTATGTGAAAGCCATGGACCAGGGTGATACCAAGGCGCTGGACGACCTGCTCGACGGCGGCTTCACCCTCACCCACATGACCGGATACGTGCAGCCGAAGGAGGAGTGGCTGTCGCAGATGCGGGAAGGCCGGTTCATCTACCACACGATCGATGAGAAGAGCATGACCCTCGACATCGAGGGCGACACGGCCAGGCTTGTCGTTCGCACCGTCACCGATGCGACGGTGTACGGCACCCGCGCGAACTGGCGGCTGCAACTGGCCACCGACTACGCCCGCGAAGGCGACACGTGGGCCACGCTCCGCACCGTCGCCACGACCTGGTGACATCGCGTTCTGGAGGCAGATGTGACAGTGAAACGGCTCGGCCTGGTCGTACACGGCGGGCGCGCGGAGGCCGTGGCAGCCGCCGGTGTGGTCCGGGACTGGTGCCAGGAGCACGCCGTGCGGTGCGCGGACATCGACGTGTGGCACGACGGCGGCCGGCACAGCGCCCGGGAGGAGGTCGAGGCCGCGGGCGATCCTGATCTCGTCGTGACCCTGGGTGGAGACGGCACCTTTCTGCGCGGTGCCCGGCTGGCTGCCGCCAACGACGCCCTCGTGCTGGGGGTCGACCTGGGGCGGGTCGGCTTCTTGACGGAGGTGTCCGCCTCCGAAGTGCGCTCGGCGCTGGACGCGGTGCGCGAGGACCGTCTCAATGTCGACAGCCGTATGCTGCTCACCCTCCGTGCCTCCCGTCGACTGGAGGTGCCGGCGGGCATGGAAGCCCTGATTGAGTACGGCCGCGGACCGCTTCTGCCTCCTCCCCAGGTACGTTCCGACTGCGAGACCGACGACGAGTGGGGCATCCCCCTGGACGTCACAGCGCTCAACGACATCGTCTTGGAGAAGCTGGCCAGGGACCGCCAGGTGTCGGTCGGGGTCTACGTCTCCGGCAGACTCCTCGCCTCCTACTCGGCCGACGCGCTGCTGGTGGCCACGCCGACCGGATCGACCGCCTACAGCTTCGCCGCCGGTGGACCCGTCGTCTCACCCCGTGCGGAGGCACTCGTCTTCACTCCAGTCGCCCCGCACATGGCGTTCGACCGGTCGGTCGTCACGGCCCCCGACGAGCCCGTTGGGCTGCGCGTCCTGGAACGGTCAGGGCAGGCCGCGGTCAGCATCGACGGTCAATTGCGCGGCGTGCTCGACCCGGGGGACTGGATCGGCGTGTACGCCGCTCCGCGCCGGCTGCGGGCCGTACGGCTGGGGCCGATGGACTTCTACGGTCGTCTGCGCGAGCGGATGAATCTGACTGACGCACCGGCCGCGGTCGCCGACGGATCGCCGGCGCCGCTCTGGTCGGTGACCACACCTCCGCCCGGTGACCTCGCCCATCTGAAGCTGCTGACGGCCCCGGACGGCCATTCCCCCGCTCTGTGATCGCTTCGAAATCCAACCTCACCCAGGGAGAACAACCCTCCATGCCCGCCCTGAACAGGAAGATCGCGACCGCCACGATGCTCGGAGCCTCCGTCTCCGCAGCCGTCGCCGGTTGCTCCGCCGCGGATGAGCAGGACGGCGCCGGCTCGCAACGAGCCTCAGCCTCGTCGTCTCCCTCGGCGTCCACCCGGAACCCGGGCTACACCGACGGCACCTACCGTGCGACAGGCTGGTACGGCAGCCTGCCCTCCAGCATCGACGTCGCGGTCACTCTCGACCACGATGTGATCACCGATGCCGAGGTCACCCCGAACGCGACGGACCCGACTTCGCTCGACTACCAGCGCCGCTTTGCCGAGGCGATCGGAGACATCGTCGTCGGCAAGGACATCCACGAGGTGCGGGTCTCCCGCGTGGCGGGGTCCAGCGGCACGCCCGACGGCTTCAACGACGCCCTCGATCGAATCAAGGCCGAAGCGGCACGGTGACCCGGAAGGGTCACTCGGCCGGCGGCCGCCGGGACAGGCGTACCTCCTCGATGTCCAGGCGCCGCTGCACCTGGCGCAGCACGGTGTCGTCGATCGCGTGCTCGTCACGCAGGCGCAGGACGGCGGCGCGTTTGCGGGCGAGGAGTTCAAGACGCAGCGCGGTGTAGTGCTGGTCGTGGCGCAGCACTTCCTCGTCCTCGGTCTCCCCGCCGCTCGCACGCAGGAACTGCAGGTGGGTCTCGTACTCCTGGCGCATGCGTTCCGCGACCGCCGGGTCGGTGCCGAGCCCGGCTGCGACCTGCGGAAGTGCCTTGAGGGCTTCCTCGGTGGCCGTGGTTTCCGCGAGGAACCGCTCCTCCTCCACGGAGGTGTCACGGGGAAGACGTGCCCAGCGGACCACGCCCGGCAGGAGCAGACCCTGCACCACGAGGGTCGTGACGATGACACCCGAAGTGACGAAGACGATCATGTCCCGGTCGGGGAACGGCGCCCCCGAGTCCAGAACGGTCGGCACCGACAGGGCGACCGCCAGCGACACGGCGCCGCGGAAGCCGGACATGGCACTGACCACGCGGGCGCGGTGGTTCATACGCCGCAGACGCTGCTGCGGGCGGCGATCCACCAGGCGGATCAGGTACACCACGGTGAACAGGAAGACGAAGCGCGCTGCGACGACCACCGCGGAGACGGCCCCGACCGCGATCAGCGCATGGGTGAGGTCGTCACCGTTCAGGCTGCGTACGGCGGACTGCGCCTCGAGGCCGACCAGGACGAAGAGGGCTCCGTTGAGCACGAAGGTGGCCAGCGACCAGAACTCTTCGCCCTGACGGCGGGTCGCCGCCCCGACCAGCCGCGGGCTCGCCTGACTCATGATCAACCCGGCGACCACGACGGCGAGCACACCGGAGGCGTGGATCAGCTCGGCCAGGAGGAAGGCCGTGAACGGCGTCATGAGGGCGGCCACGTTCCCCAGCAATGGGTTGTCGAAGACGCGGCGCACGCGGATGCCGAGCCAGGCCGTGAGCGCTCCGGCCGCCGATCCGCCGACGTAGGAGACCAGGAACAGCCAGGTGACGTGCGGGGCGGTGAAGTGTTCGTCGCCCACCGTGACGCCGACGGCGAGCCCGTAGACGACGAGCGCGGTGCCGTCGTTGATCAGGCTCTCGGCACGCAGCAGGGTGACGTTGCGGCGGGGCAGTGCCTTGGCGAGGACGCCGACGGCGGTGGCGTCGGTCGGAGCGACAGCCGCGCCCAGCACCCAGGCAGGGCCCCAGCTGAGCCCCAGGGAGTGTGCCACGACGGCGACGGCGCCGGCAGTGGCGATCACCAGAGTGGTGCTGAGCAGGATGATGCCGCGCAGGTCGCGGCGGATCTCCCGTAGCGAGGTGGTCAGACTCTCCCAGTACAGCAGCGCCGGGAGGAACACCAGGAGCATGGCCTCCGGCGGCAGGTGGACCTCGCGCAGTGCGGGGACGAAGCCCAGCAGCGCACCGATGACGAGCAGCAGCACAGGCGGCGCGAGGCGCAGGCGGTGCCCGATGCCCTCCCCGAGCAGGAGGGCCAGGCCCAGGACCACGATGAGTTCGAGGCCAAGCACGGTGTGTCCCCCGTCGGTTCAGGAATCGAGATCGTCGGCGAAGTGGCGGAAGCCGTCGCGGTCGACGTGCAGGGACCACAGCGTCTCCGCGAGCACGGGCGGGTCCTTCCGGTGGTGCCCGGGGATGATCGCACCGGGGATGACCAGTTGGCCGACATGGATGCCCTCGGTGGCAAGCGTGTGGGGCAGCAGACGGCCGTATGCGCTCTGCGCGGCGAAGGCGATCGACGTGCCCGCCCGCTCGGGATGTGGGACCACCGCGGTGCCGCCGTTGACGAACGGGATCGTGCCGCGGCCCAGGGCGCGCATGTCCGGCAGCACCTCCTGGACGGCGGCGACCGGGCCGTACAGGGAGAACTCCACGGGTCCTCCGGTCAGGTCCGCCGGTGTGGTCTCCAGCACCGGCCGCATGAAGTCCGCGCGATGGACCGGGCTGTACTGCGGGATCTCGATCGGGCCGAGCGCGGCGTGCGCAGCGTCCAGCGCGGCCTCGAGGGACTTGGTCTCGTGCACGTCGGCGGAGAAACCGCGCGCTGTGACGCCCTCGCCGGCGAGTTCCGCCGCGAGGGTGTCGAGCCGGGCCTGGTCGCGGGCGACGAGAGCGATCTCGTGACCCTCGCAGCCCGAACCGGCGGGCGACGGCGGCCCCGAGGCCGGTGCCGGCTCCCATGACGGAGACGGTGGTCATGACGCGTTCACGTCCGAGAGGGTGGCGGTGTCGATGACGAAGCGGTAGCGCACGTCCGAGGCGAGGACGCGGTCGTACGCCTCGTTGATCTGCTCGGCGGAGATGACCTCCACCTGCGCGCCGACCCCGTGCTCGGCGCAGAAGTCCAGCATCTCCTGGGTGGCCGGGATGCCGCCGATCTGTGAACCGGCGAAGGCGCGCTGGTTGCGGACCAGACTGGAGCGGTTGAGCGAGTACTTCGGCGTGGCGCCGACGATGGCGAGGGTGCCGTTCACAGCGAGCAGCGACATGAAGGCGTCGACGTCGAGTTCGGCGCTGACCGTGTTGACGATCAGGTCGAAGGTGCCCGCCAGCTGCTCGAATGTGGCCGGATCGTTGGTGGCGTGGTAGTGGTCCGCGCCCAGGCTCAGGCCGTCGTCCTTCTTCGCCGGCGTGCGTGACAGGACGGTCACCTCCGCGCCCATCGCCTTCGCGATCTTCACGGCCACATGGCCGAGGCCGCCCAGGCCGATGACGGCGACCCTCTTGCCCTCGCCGGCGCCCCAGCGCTTGAGAGGCGAGTACGTCGTCACGCCGGCGCACATCAGCGGGGCGGCCTCGTCGAGCCCGATGCCCTCGGGAATCCTGAGCACGAAGTCCTGGTCGACGACCACGTGGGTGGAGTAGCCGCCCTGTGTGAGGGTGCCGTCGCGGTCGACGGAACCGTAGGTGAGGACGGTGCCGTTCGTGCAGTACTGCTCCTCGCCGGCCCGGCACGGCCCGCACTCCCGGCAGGAGTTGACCATGCAGCCGACGCCCACCCGGTCGCCGACGGCGTACTTCGACACGTCGGAGCCGACCTCCGTGACGACGCCGGCGATCTCGTGGCCGGGGACGACGGGGTAGTCGTTGGTGCCCCAGTCGCCGCGGACCCAGTGGATGTCCGTGTGGCAGATGCCGCAGTACGCGATGTCGATGAGGACATCCCGCGGGCCGACCTCGCGTCGCTCGATCGTCATCGGGGTGAGCGGTTCGGTCGCGGACGTGGTGGCGTACGCGTTTGCGGTAAGCACAGTTCTCCTGTGGGGTCGGATGTTTCCCAAGTCCGGCGGCCGGGCCCCGGCAGCCGGAGTCCGCAGAGACCGGTGATCAGCGCGGGACGAGCCGCGTGGTCGTCGACCTCGCTTCGTCGCTGGTGACGGCCTGGATGATGGACGCGGCGTAGTGCGCGTACTTGCGACGGTATTCGGCGTCGACGGCCTCGTTGATCTCTTCGTCGGCATCGACAAAGGTGACGTCCTTGGTGACACCGCCGGCCTTGATGCGTCCCTCCTGGCGGGCGCGGGTGCCGCGGTACCAGGCGGAGCCGGGGCCGTACACGGAACGGACGTAGATGTGGTCGCCGACGCGAACCACCCAGATGGTGCGCCAACTGCTCAGTGTGCCGCTGAGACGCAGGGACGCGACGTCGAGTTCCTCGGCGTGCTCGACGCTGTCGAGTTCGTCGTCCGTCCAGGTCGTCGTGGTGGTCATGGGTGGTACTCCTTGCGTGGTTCCGGGAGGGCGCTCACTGCTGCGGGGCGGGCCGCAGCAGCAGGCTGGCGGCCGCGGAGATCAGGACGAGAACCGCGGCGGTCAGGAGGCTGGAACGCAACCCGTGGAAGAAGGTCGCGTGCTGGGCGACCAGGGCACCGAAGACCGCCACCGCGAGGGCGCCGCCCAGCTGGCGCGAGGTGTTCAGGACACCGCTGGCGGTGCCCGCACGTTCGGCCGGGACGCGGTCGAGCAGCAAAGACGTCACCGCGGGCACGGCGAGGGAGCCGCCCGTACCGACGGGGATCATCAGCAGCATCATGAGCCAGGTCGGCGCTGACGCCTGGGGAAGGCACAGCAGGACGAGGCCGCCGGCCATCGCGAGCTGACCGGTGATGATGGGCATGCGTGGGCCGAACTTCCGGGCGAACCAGGCGGCCGTGGGGCTGACGAAAGCGGTCAGCAGGGTCATCGGTACGAAGGCGAGACCGGTGGCCAGCGGCGACAGGCCGTGTTCCTGCTGGAGGTACAGGCTGAGCAGGAAGATCATGCCGTAGAAGCCGACGTTGAGGGCGAAGCCGACCGATGCCGAGATCACCATCGTGCGTTCGCGGAGCAGGGGCAGCGGCACCATCGGGTGCCGGCCGAAGGCCTGCGCGGCCACGAACACCGCACCCGCGATCACGGCGACCACCAGCGCGATCAGGACCCGGGGAGCGGTGAGGCCGGCAGCGCCTGCCTCGATCGCGGCGTACGTCAGGCCACCCATCGCCGCCACCGCGGCCACCTGCCCGGTCCAGTCGAACGGGGTGCCCGCGCGGCGCGGGGAACGGCGAGTCCGGGACAGCAGGAACAGCGCCAGCAGGCCCACCGGCACGTTGACGAAGAAGATCATCCGCCAGCTGACCAGGCTCAGTACGCCACCGGCCACCGGACCGGCGGCCGACCCGACCGAGCCGCCCAGCGCCCACAGCGAGATCGCCCGGGCCCGCCTGGCGGAGTCCGGGTACGCCTCGCGGATCAGGGCCAGTGAGGCGGCACGATCACCGCGGCCCCCGCGCCCTGCACCAGCCTCGCCGCGACCAGCACGCCCAGGCCGGGAGCCAGGCCGCAGACCACCGAGGCGGCGGTGAACAGGGCCAGCCCGCCGCCGAACGCCTGCCGCGCGCCGATCCGGTCGGCGATCGACCCGGCGGACAGCAGCAGCGCGGCGAACATCAGGGTGTAGCCGTCGACGACCCACTGCAGCCCGGTGATGCCGGTATTGAAGCCGCGGCCGATCTCGGGCAGCGCGACGTTGACGATCAGGGCGTCGAGCGTCATCACGAAGAAGCCGAGCAGCGCGGCCGCCAGTGCCCAGCGGGCATCGGCACCGCCTGGACGGCTCCTCTTGGCGCCGGCTGATGGCCGAGTGGGCGTGACGGGACTGGACACGGGTGTCTCTCCAGTGAATGGGGTGGGTTCCGGCGGTATCCAGCCTGCTCGCAACGCGCGATGGGCGGCAGGCCGCGCTGTGCCGGGGAGCGGCGTTCCGGGGTGTGTCAGGGCCCCCCACGTTCTGTTCCGACTGTTCACAGGCGCGCCACAGGCGACCTGCAACACTGGGGGCATGGCACGTGAGCGGCAGGGCGGCAGCGGCGGCACGGAACTGGGGCGCTTCCTGCGCGCCCACCGCACGCGGGTAACACCCGAAGAGGCGGGAATGCCCGTCGGGCCCGGCCTGCGCCGCACCCCCGGCCTGCGTCGCGAGGAGCTGGCCACCCTGGCGGGGGTCAGCATCGACTACTACACGCGCCTGGAACGCGGCAAGGAGTGCAACCCCAGCCAGTCCGTGATCGACGCCCTCGCCCGTTCCCTGCAGCTGGGCGAGGCCGAGCACGAGCACCTGCGCGACCTCGTTGCGCGCGCCGCACGCAACGCCGTACCGGAGTCCCCCGGCGAGCTCGACCGCGCCGTAAGCCCGGGGGTACAGCTCCTGTTGGACAACCTGCGGCCCTTCCCGGCGTACGTGATCAGCCGGACGATGGACATCATCGCCTGCAACCCGAGCGGGCTGCGTCTGTTCGCGGGTATGGGCGACTGGCCTGCGAGCAAGCGCAACGTGGTGAGTTACGTGTTCCTTCACCCGCAGGCCCGCGACCTCTTCAGCGACTGGGACGAGCAGATTCGGGCCTGCGTCGGCCGGCTGCGCGCCCTGGCCGGCATCGAGCCGGACGCTCCCGACCTGGCCCAGCTGGTCGGCGAACTTCTTTCCAAGAGCCCGGAGTTCACCGACCTGTGGGAGCGCTACGACGTGCGCTGGCACACCCACGGCAGCAAGACCTTCCACCATCCCGAGGTCGGCGACGTCACGCCTGGCTACCAGTCCATGCTGGTCGAGGGCACCCCGGGGCAGCGGTTCATCGCCTACTACGCCGAACCCGGCACGCCCGACCACGACAAGCTGGTCCTCCTCGACATGCCCCTCGCGGAGAAGTCGCCGACGTTGCCGTAGTTGGTTGGCGTCTGCGCTGACCCTCGTCAGTGGAGGGGTGGACTTACCGAGTGCGGCGTCCGAACGAGTCGAGCTTGATGTTCTCCGGGTCGGGTCCGCTGCGCAGTCCAGTGTCGAGCGCGTCGATGGCGGCCACCTCATCGGGGGTGAGCGCGAAGTCGAAGACACCGAAGTTTTCCGTGATGCGGTGGGCCTTGACCGACTTGGGGATCGCGCAGAGGCCGTGCTCGATGTGCCAGCGAAGCACGACCTGGGCCGCCGTCCTGCCGTACTTGGCGGCGAGTTCGGTGACGACCGACTCCGCCAGAGCGCTCCGGCCGCCGTTCGGGGCGTGCTGCCAGTAGCGGGTGATCCCGCCGATGGGCGACCAGGACTGGGTGATGATGCCGAACTCGGTGTGCACTGCGCGTAGTTCGCGCTGGATGAAGTACGGGTGCAGCTCGACCTGATTGACCGCGGGCACCACCTCGGTGCGGTCCATCAGCGTGCGCAGCAGACCGGGCGTGTGGTTGGAAACGCCGATCGCCCGCACCCGGCCGTCGACCAGCAGCTTCTCGGCGGCCTTGTACGCGGCCACCCACGGCTCCGGATCGAGCGGAACGGGCTGGTGCAACAAGTACAGGTCGAGATAATCCAGGCCGAGTTTGGCGAGGCTGGTGTCGAAGGCACGCAGGGCCGAGTCGTAGCCGTAGTCGTCCAGCCAGAGCTTGGTGGTCACGAAGACGTCACCACGGTCGATGCCGGAGCGGCGAATGCCCTCGCCGACCTCCTTCTCGTTGCCGTAGGCGGCGGCGGTGTCGATCAGCCGGTAGCCGTCCTTGAGTGCGGCCTCGACGGCCGGGACGGTCTGCTCAGGGGGACTCTGGTACACGCCGAGACCGAGGGCGGGCATCTCGACGCCGTTGTTCAGCTTCAGCAGGGGTGCGGGGGTCGTCATGGCTGGTGGTTCCTGTCTCGTCGGTACGTGACTCGTCGGTATGTGGTCCACTACGCGCGCGGCTTGAGCCGCATCGTGGTGGAACTCGCTTCGGGGCTGGTGATGGCCTTGATGATGTAGTCGGCGTAACGGCCGTACTTGCTGCGGTAGGCGGCGTCCAACCGGTTGTTGGGGGACGGGTCCGCGTCGACGAAGGTGATGTCCTTCTCCACGCCTCCGGCCCGGATCCGGCCCTTCTGGCGGAGGGTGCCGCGATACCAGCCGCAGCCGGGCCCGTTGACGGAGCGCACGTAGATGTCGTCGCTGTCGCGGACCACCCAGATGGTGCGCCGGCTGCCGAGTGCGCCGTTCCCACGCAGGGACGCGATCCGCAGTTCCTCCGCGCCCCCGACGCGATCGAGTTCGTCTTCGGTCCAGGCTGTCATTGGGTGGACGCTCCTTGCGGCGTGGGTTACGGGCGGTGGGCGGGCGAAGAATGCGGCCGGCTCGCATCCACCGAGTGATGGGGAGTGTCGCGCCGTTTGAGCCGACCACCCGTGGTCAGGGCTGGATGAGGACCTTCAGCGCGGTGCGGTCGGCCATCGCGCGGTAGCCGTCGGGGATGCCTTCGAATCCGACGGAGTGGTTGAAGACCCGGCCCGGCCGGACGGTGCCGTCGAGGATGTCGGTGAGGAGTTCCTCGATGTAGGCGCGGGCCGGGGCGGCGCCGCCGGTGACGGTGATGTTGCCCATCATGGTGTCGAAGCCCAGCGGGACTGAGGTGTACTGGGCGACCCCGAGACGGCTGATGACGCCTCCGTGGCGGACGACGCCGAGTGCCGTCCCCATCGTCTGCTCGGTGCCGACGGCCTCGATGACCGCGTGGGTGCCGTCGCCACCAGTGAGGTCCCGGACGCGCTCGACGCCTTCCTCGCCGCGTTCGGCGACGACATCGGTGGCTCCGAAGTCCCGGCCGAGGTCCGTGCGGTCCTGATGCCGGCCCATGAGGATGATCTGTTCGGCGCCGAGCCGCTTGGCGGCAACCACTGCGCACAGGCCGACCGCTCCGTCGCCGATGACCGTGACGGACTTTCCGGGGCCGACCTGGGAGGTCACCGCGCCGTGGTGGCCGGTGCAGTACACGTCGGAGAGGGTGAGGAGGGAAGGCAGCAGTGTGGAGTCCTCGCCGACCGGCAGCTTGACCAGCGTGCCCTGGGCCTGCGGAACACGGACTGCCTCGCCCTGGCCGCCGTCGACGCCGTTCGGGCCCCACTGGCCGCCGTGGCGACAGGAGGTCTGCAGACCCTCACGGCAGAAGTCGCAGGTGTTGTCCGCCCAGACGAAGGGCGCGACCACCAGGTCACCGGACCGCAGCCCGGACACCTCCGCGCCGACGTCCTCCACCACGCCGAGAAACTCGTGGCCCATGCGGCGCCCTTCGACGGTGGCGGGCATCTGGGCGTACGGCCATAGGTCGCTGCCGCAGACGCAGGAGCGGACGACGCGGACCACGGCGTCGGTCGGGTTCTGGATCTTGGGGTCGGGGACGTTCTCCACACGGACGTCACCGGCGCCGTACATCACTGCTGCTCGCATGAGATCTTCCTTTGCACAATGGCGAGTTGACGATGTATCAGTACTGGGCCTCAGAAGTAGCGGCCGCCTGTCGGGACGGGCAGCGCTTCAAGCTCGGCGAGGTCGCCCCAGGTCAGCTCGACGTCCGCCCCGCCGGCGTTGTCGGGCAGGTACTTCGGGGTCTTGGTGCCGGGGATGGGAACGACGTACTCGCCATGGGCCGGCACCCAGGCCAGCGCGACCTGTGCCGGTGTAGCCCCGAGACGTTCGGCGATCTGCTTGACCGTGACGGCGACGGCGAGGTTCTGCCGCAGCGCGTCCTGCTGGAAGCGGGCCGGACCGCGGCGGAAGTCGTCCTGCCGCAGGTCGTCGAAGGAGGTGAAGCGGCCGGTCAGGAAGCCCTTGCCGAGCGGCGAGCAGGGGACGAAGGCGATGCCCTGTTCCTGGCGGTAAGGCAGTACTTCCCGCATCCAGTCCCGGGTCCACAGCGACAGCTCCGACTGCACGGCCGTGATCGGGTGGACGGACTGGGCTCGCTTGATCTGCTCGACGGTCACCTCGGACAGGCCGATGTGACGCGCCTTGCCCGCAGCCACGGTCTCGGACAGTGCGCCGACGCTCTCCTCGATCGGCACCTCCGGGTCGACGCGGTGCAGGTAGAACAGGTCGACATGATCAGTACCGAGACGGCGCAGGCTGTCGTCGATCGAGCGACGGATGTGGTCGGGGCTGCCGTTCGGCATCGGACGCGACGAGCCTGCTGAGCCTCCGTGGACCACGCCGGCCTTTGTGGCCGGCACCGCCCGCTCGCGACGGCCGCCGGCCAGCGCGCGCCCGACCAGCTCCTCGTTCGCTTGCGGCCCGTACACATCCGCGGTGTCGAGGAACGTCATCCCCGGATCGAGTGCCTGGTGAATCACCGCGATGGACGCGTCCTCGTCCCGCCGGGTGCCCATGTCGCAGCCGTACGACATGCCCATGCAGCCCAGGCCGATGACACCGACGTCCGGTCCCTTGCTGCCGAGCGTCGTGGTGCGCATGTTTCTTCTCCCCTCCGGGGCGGGCGTTCAGCGGGTGCTGCGGCGCGGCCGCGCGTACTCCTCGTCGCTGACCTTCTCCAGCCAGTTCGTCTCCGGGGTGCCGTCGCCGCGGCCTTCCCACAGGGCGAGGTGTTCCATGAAGGCGTCCGGAGCGGCACCGTGCCAGTGCTCCTCGCCCGGCGGCGTGTAGACCGTGTCGCCCGGGTGGGCCTCGATGACCGTGCCGTCGCGGCTGCCGATCAGGGCGACGCCGGAGACGATGTGCAGGGTCTGGCCGAGGGCGTGGGAGTGCCAGTCGGTGCGGGCGCAGGGCGCGAAACGAACGAGGTTGAGGCGGGCGTGGGACGGCTCCTGCCCTGCGTAGACGACGTCCCACCACACGTCACCGGTGAACCAGTCTGCCGGGGCCTTGCTGGTGGGCTGTCGCTTGAGGATTTCCACGGTGCTGTTCCTTGCTGCCGTTGTTCGGTCGTAGCCGGTGACCCGAGTCTCGACGATCTCCCAGAGCCGGGAGATCGCGCTCACGACGGCAGGCCATCCGGCGTACGGTCAGTTGTGGTCGATCATGTCCATGTGGTCCTTGCCGAGGCGGTCGCCGACGGCCGGGGTGAGGTCATCGAGCTTCCGTAGCACGTCGGCGGACAGCTGGATGTCGTGGGCCGAGGTGTTCTCCTCGACGTGGGCCACGCGCCGGGAGCCTGGGATCGGGACGACGTCGTCACCCTGGGCGATCAGCCAGGCGAGGCACAGCTGTCCCGGGGTGACGCCGACCTCGTCGGCGATGGCCTTGACCTCGTCGGCGATGTGCAGGTTCTGCTGGAAGAGCTGGGAGTCGTTGAAGCGCGGCATCGTCGCACGCAGGTCGACCTCGGGGTCGAACCAGTCGGTGGTGCGGAAACCGCCTGCCAGGAAGCCGTGTCCGAGCGGGGCCCACGGCACGAAGCCGATGCCCAGTTCGCGCGTCACGGGGAAGATCTCCTGCTCCGGCTCACGGAACCACAGGGAGTACTCGGTCTGTACCGCGGTGAGGGGGTGCGTGGCGTGGGCGCGGCGAATGGTGCCCGGGCCGGCCTCGGACAGACCGAGTGCGCGGACCTTGCCCTCCCGCACCAGCTCGGCCATGGCCCCGACGGTCTCCTCGATCGGCACGGTCGGGTCGACGCGGTGCTGGTAGAGCAGGTCGACGTAGTCGGTTCCGAGGCGCTTGAGCGAGCCCTCCACCGCGAGCTTCACGTTGTCCGGGCTGCTGTCCAGACCGGTCTTGCGGCCCGTGTGTGAGACGAATCCGAACTTCGTGGCCAGGACCACCTGCTCGCGGCGGCCCTTGAGGGCCCTGCCGACCAGCTCCTCGTTGAGGAACGGGCCGTACGCCTCGGCCGTGTCGATGAAGTTGACGCCCAGGTCGAGGGCGCGGTGGATGGCGCGGATGCCTTCCTCATCGTCCGCGTTCGCGCCCGTGTAGAGCGCGTTGATCGGCATCGCGCCCATGCCGATCCGCGAGACGTCCAGATCGCCGAGCTCTATGTGCTTCATGGTGTGCTCCGTTTGGCGAGTGTCCGCCGGGTTGATCTTGACGGGGCCGGAGACCGCGGACAGAAAAGATCGATCTTCAGCCCCTTCCAGAGTGAGGGTCCCGGGCGTCCGGTGGCAGGCCGCGCCGTGCCGGGGAGTGGCGTCCCGGGGTGTGACAGGGCCCCTCACGTGCCCGCACAGGTCAAGGGGTCCGCAAACTGGACGGTATCGAACTGGCCACCCTGGCCGGTATCAGCATCGACTACTACACCCGCATGGAGCGCGGCAAGGAGATCCGGCCGAGCCCGTCCGTCGTGGACGCGCTGGCCCGCGCCATGCAGTTGAGGGAGGAGGAACACGAGCATCTGCGCAGCCTCGCGCCCCTGGCCGCGCGTTCTGCGCCCGAAGCACGGTGGACGAGCTTGCCGGGCTCGACCTCGTGGGAGGCGAGGGCGTACTCCAGCGTGGTCAGCACCAGGTCGGCGTCCGCGTGGGCGGAGGTCTCCCACGCGACCACCCGGCGGGAGAACGCGTCGCGGATCGCGGAGAGCCACAGGGGCCCCTCGCCGGTCGAGATCATCGTGAGGTCGGTGACCCACAGCCGGTTCGGGGCCTTCGCGGTGAAGTCGCGCTCGACCAGGTCCGGGGCCAGGGCGGCCTTGGGTCGCGGCGCGTGAAGCCGCCCCGGCGTGGGCTGATGCCCGCGATGTCGGCCTCGCGCATCAGGCGTTCGACGCGTTTACGCCCGACGTGGACGCCCTCGCGTTTGAGGACGGCGTGGACGCGCGGTGAGCCGTAGACGCCGCCGGAGTCGGCGTGGATCTCCTTGATCTGCTCGGTGAGTTCGGCGTCACGGCGCACCCGTTCGCACGGCTCCTGTTCGGCGCGGCGCCACCGGTAGTACATGGAGGAGGCGATGTGCAGTTCCCGCAGGACGGGCTCTGCTCCCAGGCGAGGATGCTCATCGAGGAGGGCCGTCACCTGGGCCGGGTCGGGTCGAGCTGGGCCGCGAAAACGGCCGAGGCCGTCCGCCGCACGTCGTTGGCCCGCTTGAGCTGGGCGTTCTCCTTGCGCAGGGCCACCAGCTCGGCCCGCTCGTCCGGGTGAGCCGGTCGTCGCGCTCGCCTGCATCCGCCTCGGCCTGCCGGATCCAGCCGCGCAGGGCCTCGGAATGCACGCCAAGGTCAACAGCCAGCTTCTTGATCTGCGGCTTCGGGTCGGAGGTCCGCTACATCCGCACCGCACGCTCACGCAGTTCCAACGAGTGCTTCCTGGGGGCAGCCATGGTCGATGTTCCTCTCATGAGAACCATCTGACCCTCTGTCACCATCCTCCGCATCTCGGGGGAAGCTCAGAGGTCAAGGCCCACAGCGCCTGCTGGGCCACCGTGCTGGATGCACCCCTCTACGCCGGGCCGGCGCCCAGACCAGCCTGGAACGCTGGCACCAGGTCCACGGCCTGCTCGACCAGGGCGTCGGCTTGCTCGAGTGCGCCCGCCGTCTGCAGCTGGCTCTGAATACCGTCAAACGCTACGCGCGAGCCGATCGGCCCGAGCGCATGCTCCGCGTTCCCGAGTACCGCGCCAGCCTCGTCGACCCCTACCGCGAACACCTGCGTAAACGCCGAGCCGAGGACCCCGCCGTCCCCGTCAAGCACGTCTTCGAGGAGATCAAAGCCCTCGGCTTCACGGGCTGCCTGAACCTCCTTACCAAGTCCATCAACCAGGGGCGCGCGGACGCCGACCGAAGCCATATCTCCCCGCGCAGGCTCGCCCGGATGCGGCTGACCCGGCCCGACAACCTCAAGGCTGAGCAACACGAGCTCCTCGCCAAGTTCACCGCCGCTTGCCCCGAGACAGCCCAACACGCGACCCGTATCAGAAACTTCGCCCCGCTCCCTACGCCGTACACCGACAACGCCGACGCGCTCACGTGCTTGGATAGCCCAAGTCCGAGCAGCCGACCTGCCCCATCTACATGCCTTCACCCGGGGCCTCGACCGGGACATCGACGCAGTGATCGCCGGGCTCACGCTTCCGAACAGCAACGGCCCCACCGAGGGCGTCAACACCAAGACCAAACGGATCGCACGCCAGATGCACGGACGAGCAGGCTTCACCCTGCTTCGGCACCGCATCCTCCTCGGATAGCAGCACGCTCAGTCACCACCGAATGTGAGACAGGGCCGCTCGTTTGACAGACCCGATCCGGCATGCGGGACGGCCGTGATCGTGGTGCAGTCGAGCGGGTTCTGCTCGTCCTGCGACGAGCGGCCGGTGGTGGGCTCCAGCTCCGAGAGGGTCTCCGCCAAGTCGTCCGGCGTCGAGACCTTGTGACCTCGGGTAGCGGCGGCGCTCGCCGGGACGCTCGACGACGGGCGGCTGCTGACCTTCGCAGGTGAGGGGCACACCGTGTACAACGGCAGCGCGTGTGTCAGCGCCCTGGTCACGGACTACCTCGCCACCCTGGCGCTGCCCGCGCGGGGCGCCATCTACGCGGACGAGGCTCCCTGGAGGCGGTCGGCCGCCTCAATGCGGATATCGGGCCCGCCTCGTACGTCGAGGTGGACGAGACCGCGACGGGATCCTCATGCTCCCCTGAGTAGCCTCAGGGCGGCACCACCGGCGGGGCCACGACCGAGCACCGTGGCCCCGTCCGCGCGCCCGCCGGGCCGCAGCCCGCCCTCCGCCCCACCTCCTCCGTCAAGCGGGTTCAAGGAGTTCGCGCCACCGCTTGCGCAGGATGGTACGCAGGGCGTCGTGGAAGAGGCGGTACACGGTGACCTCGTCCTCGCGGTCGGTCACCAGGTAGGCGCCCAGGCGGGAGCCGAGGAGCCAGGCGATGTCGCTGTCCCCGTAGGTGCGCGGCGGGGTCTCGACCGTTCCCGGTTCGTCGGCGACAGCGTTGGCGACGGCCGGCCAGATCTGGGGCCACGGCAGTCCGCGCCCGTACGCGAAGGCCACGGCACGCAGCAGGTGCACCGCCCGGACCCGGTCCTCGCCGTCGGGGAGCGTGCGGTGCAGGTCATGTCGGAACACGCCGAGGACGCCTTCTCCGATCGCGGCCCGCCACCGTGGATCGTCCGGGTCCACCACGTCTGACCGGCGCGCGAGGGAGGTGCCCGCGATCCGTGCCACGAGGAACGAGGTGCCCGCCTGCGCCGCCAGGACGGAGGCCACTTCGGCGGCCAGACCCCTGGCGTGGTCGCGATAGGGGGAGTCCCCCTCGTGCAGCAGGATCTCCGTAGCGTAGTCGACCATGTCCTGCGGGTCCCACCAGGGCTGTTCGTCCACACGGATCCGACAGGCGCTCAGCAGCCGCTCGGCACGGTCGGCGAGGGGCGGTCCGCCGCCTCCGCCAACCGGACTTGGAGCGGTGCCGTCGGGCCCGCCCGGGGAGCGGACACCGACGAACAGGCGCACCTTGCGGTGGGTCGGGGCGCCAGGGTCCAACCGGGCCAGAACTCCGGCCAGCAGGCCGTCCGGATCGCTTGCCTCGTCCAGGGCGTCCACCACGATGGTGACGGGCCGCTCCCGCCGCTCTAGCCAGCACTGCCACGCGGACATCCACCCGTCGAGGTCCTGCACCGAACCGGGCGAGCCGTGGCCGTGACCGAGCCCGCCGGGGCCCGGCACGTCGAGGGCCCGGAAGATCTGGGCTATCACCTCCTGGCCGATCTTTCCGGTGGCGAGGACCGCGACGTCAACCGCGCGCGGCCTAGGCGCCAGTCCGGGAGGTACCGCGGCGGCCTCCGCCCGGTATCGGTCGAGGAATACCGGGTCGCTCAAGGTCACCAGCCGGGCCAGGACGGCGGACTTCCCGCTCCCTGCGGAGCCCGTCACCAGTACAGCGCCGGGCTCCGCTTCCGTGGCGTCAACGAGCCCCCGCATAATCCGCTCACGGCCCCTGAACAGCCAGCCCGGGGAGGCGGCTTCGGTGACCCCCCGGGAGCGAGGCTCCCAGTGCGTCTCCAAGTCCTGCCGGGATATCGCGAGATCGCCGCGCGCAGGCTCCAGGGGTACGGAACTCGCCTCCCGGTAGTGTGGGTTGGGCAGACACGGGTGCGGTCCCGAACGTTGGCTCCCGGGGAGCGGTATGAGGCGCTGACCCGGTCCCAGGCGGCGTTCCACCGCGTCGAGGAACACGGTGACGTCGAGGTGCTGGTCCAGGCCGTACTTCTGCCCGACGGGGGAGGCCAATTCGGCAAGGAACTCGGCGATCGCCGTGGTGAGTGCGCCGGTCACGGCCTCCTGGTTCTTCGTCGCGCTCGGCAGTACCAGCCAGGTGCCGGGGATCTCCCGGGCGAAGACCGCGGTCTCGGCGATGGTGTGGCCCGCGTAGCACAGGTCCAGGACGAGGAAGAGGTGCTGGACGTCGGTCTCGGAGAGCCATCCCACCAGGTCGGCGGTGCGCAGGGCGGTGGCCTGGAGGCGGTTGCTCTCGGTGGCTTTGAGCGCCGTCCAGTGGCTGCCGTCGCCGGTGGTCCCGTGCCCGGTGACGAACACAACGGCGGCGTCCCCCGCGCTCCAGCGCTCGGAGTGAGGGGGGTTGCGCAGCGCCTTGCGGATGTCGTCCTCGGTGGGGTCGTACGCGAGATGGGGGTGGGCGTGTGTGAACCTGCGGGTACCGAGGCCGTCCGCGCACAGCCAGTCGGCCATGGCGCGGACCTCCCCGTCGACGCCGAGCGGCTCCCACAGCGGGTCGTCGTAGGTGGAGGTGGCCACCGCCACGAAGTGCCTACGCAAGATGTGTCCGTCGGGATCATCCGTCGGACCGGTGAACGGGGGCGCTGCTTCGGCCGGTTCACCCGTCACGGTGCCAGGCCGGGCATGACCTCCAGGACGGCTGAGCCCGTCTCCCGCTTTCCGAGGTAGCGTTCCACGGCGTGCGCGTCGCCCCGGTTGTCGACCGGCGGCCGGTCGTCCACTCCGGGCCACCAGCGCCGCAGGGCTCCGCCGCAGGTCACGGGATCCCGGGCATCGCGGATGTTGACCCAGGAGCCAAGGGTTACCGGCAGGCCACGTACGCGGCCGTAGTGCGGGTTGGGCAGCAGTCTGCTCACCATGCGCAGGCTCAGAGGGGAGCCCAGTGTGATTAGGCGCTCCAAACGGTGACCAGGGTTCTGCCGGACGTACTCGAACGCGATGACGGAGCCTAGCGAGTGGCCGATCAGCACCCGACAAGCCGGGCTCACACCGGCCCGCACCGCGGCGTCGATGCACTCCTTGAGCTCCGCGTCCTTGAGGTACTGCCGCACTTCGCGCAGCGCGCCGAGGTAGAGAACTCCGGCCGAGGGGCCGAACTTCCGGTCCATAGCCCTCAGTACGGCCTGGAGCGGTATTGGCACCCGGGTGTACGCCTTCGCGGGGGACGCGGCCGCGGCTTCGACCTCCTCCGGGGTGACGGCCTCACCGGCCGCTTGCAGGAGGTCTTCGAGCTCTTCCCCGTCGAGCCCCGCGAAGAGTTCCCCGGGCTCGGCGCGCCCCGGCCCCTTCCGGCCGGGACCCGGCCGGGGCCCGGCCGACGTGCTCGCGGCCGGCGAGAAGAGGTGGCCGTAGAAGGCCAGGTCCAGGGGAGGTTCGGGCATGGCGGAGCCGCTCGCCCGTTCCAGGCCGTCGCGCAGGGCGGCCCTCCAGGAGGGCGCCATCTGATGACGTCCGGACTGCTGCTTGCCGATGCCGTGGATCCCTACGATCGCGGTCACCGCACCACCTCCGAATCGGTCATGTCATGTGTCTCCACCAGCCGTCAGCGACGGCGGCTGCGGCTGCTGCGACGGCCGGGGCTCCGGATCAGGCAACGAGAGCGACACCACTGCGAGTCCGTCCCCCGCGAGGACGATCACGAGCCGGCCGCCCACCACCCCGGCGCGGACGCCCGTGGGGACGGCCGGCAACCGCAGGAGCGGTCCGACTGGGGCGCCGGTGGCGAGGTCCCATACCCGTGCGCTGATGTCCCGGCTGCCGGTGACGGCGAGGACCCGGCCGTCGGGCACTTCGGTGATCGCCAGGCTGGTGATGCCTCCCAGATGGCGGTCGAGGGGTTCGCCCACGGGGGCTCCGGTGACGAGGTCCCAGACCCGCACCGTGCGATCAGCACTGCCCGTGACCGCTACCGCCCGGCCATCCGAGAGCACCGCGGTCGCCAGCGCGGTGATTTCCGCGGTGTGGCCGGTGAGGGGTCCGCCCACGGGCGTCCCGGTGAGGAGGTCCCACACGTGCGCCTTGTAGTCGCGGCCGCCGGTCACGGCCACCGCCCGGCCGTCCCCGAGCACCGCCGTCGCCACTGCGGTGACGTCCCCGGCATGGCCGGTGAAGGGTTCGCCAACGGGCGCCCCGGCCATCAGGTCCCAGACCCGGGCCGTACGGTCCGTGCCGCCGGTGACGGCGAGGACCCGGCCGTCGGGCAGCTCCGCCGTCGCCACCGCGAGCGGCGTGTCGATGTGGCCGGCGAGGGGTTCGTTGAGGTGGGTGCCGGCGGCGAGGTCCCAAACGTGGACCATGTCGTCCCAGCCGATGAGGACGGCGACCACCCGGCCGTCCGGCAGCACCGCCGTCGCCGCCGCGATCTTCGGGGGCTCGTGCAGCGATCGCGATCTCGGGTGCTCCGGGTCGTCGGCGCCCATCGGGTAACCGCTGACCAGGTCCCACCAGCGCTTCGTCCCACCCCAGCGGCCGGAGGCGAAGCAGGGCCGCCCCGTCACGGACGTAACGGACCAGACGGCCTCGATGCGGGTCTCGTCCAGCAGCCCGCCGTCCGCGAGGTGCCACACCCGCACTCGATCGTCCCAGCCCGCGGTGACGGCCACGCCCCGGCCATCTGGGAGCACGGCCGTCGCCAGCGCGGTCTTTGGCCCCACCACCCTGCCGGACGGTGCGGCTTCCGACTGCGGAGCGGAAAGGTCCCAGGTGCGTACAGTCCCGTCGTGGCTGCCGGTGACCAACAGCGGGCGGCCGTCGGGTAGAGGAACGGTCGTCGCCGCGACCACCCGGTCGGTGTGGCCGGTGAGGGGGCCGCAGATCGCTTCGCCGGTGGCTAGGTCCCAGGCGCGGGCCTGCACGCTCCACCCGCAGGTGACCGCGGCCACCCGGCCGTCCGGCAGGACCATCGTGGCCAGCGCGGCGATCCGGTCGGTCACGTGGGTACGGGCCGGGAGCACGGCCTCCCCGGTGCTGAGGTCCCACACGTGTGCCATGTCGTCCCAGTCGCCCGTGACGGCGACCACCCGGCCGTCCGGCAGCACCGCCGTCGCCGCCGCGGACAGCCAGTTGGTGTGGCCTGTGAAGGGCTCTCCGACAGGGGTGCCGGCGGAGAGGTCCCAGACCCGGGCCGTGGTGTCCTGGCTGCCGGTGACGGCGACCACCCGGCCGTCGGGCAGCACCGCCGTCGCCACCGCCGTCACGTCATACGCGTGCCCGGCGAGGGGACCGCCGACCGACGTGCCGGCCTCCAGGTGCCACACCCGGGCGGTGCCGTCCGCACTGCCGCTCACTGCGACCACCCGGCCGTCCGGCAGCACCGCCGTCGCCAACGCGAGCACCGCGCCGGTATGGCCGGTGAGCGGCGTGCCCACGCACTCCCCGGTGGTCAGGTCCGATACGTGCACGGTCCCATCGAGGCCGCCGGTGACGGCGACCACCCGGCCGTCGGCCAGTACGGCGGTGGCCACCGCCCGCGAGTTGGGCAGGGTGAGGGGCTCGCCGAGGCGGGCGCCAGTGGAGAGGTCCCACGCCTGTACGGTCCTGGAAAGCACGCTGGTCGCGACGAGTCCGACAGCCCTGCCGTCGGGCAGCACGGCTGCCGCCACGTCGACCACCGGCGCGCGCAGGCGGATGACGATCTCGCTGTCGCCGAGATGCCAGTCCGCCCAATGCGGGGTCCAGAACAGCTCTTCGGCCGGCACCCGCGGGCTCAGCCCCGCGCAAGAGGCCCAGAAGGCGAGGGCGTTGGCGTTCGCCTCCGGAGACTCCCAGCTCCACCGATGCGCCACCTTCCGCCACACCCGCATCAGCGCGGCGTGGTCCGCGGGTCCGTCCATGCCACCGCCGCCGTCGAGGGACAGGGCGCGCAGCCGTTCGGCATCGACGAAGGGCAGGAACCCGTCGGAGAGTAGCGACTCGTCGAGCGTCCGTCCGGCCGCCGCGTGCTCGACCGCGTGTCTCCGTACGTACGGGGGCGGCGGCAGCACGGTGTCTGCGGCACGGCGGGGGCGGGTGAAGCGCTGCAGCTCGGCGGCGATGCGGGCCTCGACCTGGCGACACTCCTCGGCGACCGTGGCCGGGTCGCGCGGGGGCACGCGTTCGACGGCGCTCGCGTCGCCTGCCTCTCCGGGCATCCGGCCCCCGTTGCTCACAACCGTTTCCCTGGACTACACGGTGATAGCACAGCGCGCTGCCCGGCGGGAGGCCAATCCGGATGTGCAGGGGACGCGGCATCACCTGCCAGGAAGGTGGCAGTTGGGCGGGACGCCGTGGTAACGAGGGCCGGGACGCTGCAGACAGGGTTGGCCGATGCGGCGGCGTGGACGGGGGGATGAGCACGAGGAAGTCCTTCCAGATCGCTGTGAGCGGGCAGAGCGACGCCCAGGCAGGGTGGTTGGGGTTGCCGGGGTGTTGAAGGCGGCTAGGCGGGACAACGACGGTCGAGCTGGCGAATCCGCGGTGCGGCCGAGGTGTGGGTACTGCCGCGTCAGACCGGTCATGCGGTATCTCCTTGGGGGTGAAGGGAGTTGGCTGCCCAGAGCAGGCGCATCCCGGCGTTGTCGGTGATCAGTTCGGCAGCCTCGTGCAGCGGACACGAGGCGTCGCCGTCGCGGTCGAGCTCGATCTGCTCAGCCCGCCGTGCGGCGACGGTGACCAGCTGCGCGAGGGACGCCATGAGCCCGCCGGGCGGGTCGGTGTCCTCGCTCAGCTCGCGCAGGATCGAGGCTCGTCCCCGGGGACGAGGGCCTCGGCTCCGTCGGGCAGTGCAAGGACTCCAACGAGATCCATTACCTCGCAGGCCCGGTCGTAGTCGCCCTCCGTTCCCGACCAGTGCGCCAGCGCGGAGCGTGGAACCACGATGAACGGGCCGCCCTCCGTCTCCAGCCACGTCAACGACATGCCGCCTCCACCTCCAGATCGCAGTTCCGGGGCGACAGCGTGCGCGCTGGGTCGGACAGGACGCCTGTGGCCCGCGGTGACGGGCCCAGGGTGCGTGACTATCGCTTGCAAGCGCACACTGCCGTCACTCTCCGCGATCGCTCCCCAAGATCTGTGCCAGAACCGAGTTTTGACACCACGTGGGCTCTTGTGGTGGGACTCTGGGGTCACCCTCCTGGATGAGGTCGACACCGATGGACGACAGGCCCTTGGTCTTGCGCCAGTAGATCCAGCCCCGTGCCTCCATCGCCAGCAGAACACGATCCGCCAGGAACACCGCGACGCCCAGAGCAACCGCTACTCCCGCAACCACCAACACTGTGTCCACTGGTCAACGACCGCGCCTCAGCCGATCGACCCAGCGGCCAGGGCCCCGTCGTGACCGGCGAGAACGCGGCCGAAGCGGCCGGCGATCCTCTGCTCCCGCAGGACCGGCTTCTCCGGGGCATCGCCCCCAGTGATCGTCAGGCGACAGGATCGGCGCCCTGCGCTCCGCTTGAGCTCGGATCTCAACGTGAGATTCGTGAGCCGTGATACGGAACGCCTCCTCATACGAGGCCAAGACTGCACTCATGGCCCCGCCCGCGAGGCCCCGGCGACGAATACGTGATGCCAGCCATGCAAAGAAGCCCAGGACCACTGCGAGGATCGCAACCAAGATCAGGAACGGTAAGAACGCACCCATAGGCAGGAGCCTACTTCGCTGATCCTTGAAACCCTCCGATGCCAGCCACCATGACGACACCAAGGACGTGAGCACCTGACCGGGGTCAGTTCTCATCGACATTTTCCGGCCCTGTGATCACCAAGTGCTGCCCTGATTCGGTGATAAACGGTGTCGCACGTCAGTTACGAAGCCACTCGGGGGCCCGGAGTGCCTCAGAACGCCGCAGACGGCCGTACGGGGCGGGATCATGTGCGCCGAACACTGGCGACCTGTCGTCACAGGTGAGGGCAGATGTTCGAGCCCCGTTCTGCGAGCTCTGCTCTCAGGGGGGTGCAAGGGCTCGCCATGCGCCTGCGGCACGACGGCGGTCGCCCGGGTCGAAGAGGCCTCGGCAGCCGGCGAGGACAGCCCGCTGCAGAACATCGACCTCGGGGTGGCGACAACATCCCTCGCGTACTGCGAGACGCCGCACGGCATCGTGCCGTTGTCGGCGTGGTCCGCGACGCCGGGCCACCCGTCCAGGTCCACGACGTGCACGGGGCACAGGTACGCGAGCCAGGCTGCACCCGGCCCGGTGTCCTGCGCCGGGCCTTCGCGGAGCACGGTGGCCTTGAAGGGACACTCCACCACCGTGCGCAGCCCGCCGAGATCGCGGTGACCGGAGAGCTCCTGGACGATGGACGGCACTGCGGCTCCTTCGCTGCTCAGACTTCGATGTACGCGACGACCACCACGGTGCGCAGCGCGGTGACGAAGTACAGGACCCGGACGGACTCGACTTCGTCGAGGTACTGGCGCAGCTGGGGGCCGGAGGCGTCGCCGGGGATCGGCTCACCGATGTCGGGGTCGACGGAGACGACGACCAGGGCGCGGTCCAGGGCGTGGACCTCCGCTTCGCTGGTGACGTTCTCCAGTTGCTTGGCGGCGGAGTCGGAGAAGGCGATCCGTGCGCGGCGCGGGCCGTGCTGCGGGGGCATCAGGCGACGGCCGCGCGCTGGGCTGCGAGCCGGGCGAGGTGGGCCTCGCGCAGTTCCTCCCACGGCGTGCAGTCCTCCACCGCGGGCAGACCGTTGGCCGCGATGTCCTCGAGGACGGCGGCGAACTGGTCGGCCTTCTCGCGGGTCTGGGCCGCGTACGCGCGCACCGCGTCGGCGGCCGCGGGCTCCAGCTGCTGCCGGGCGTGGTCGGCGGTGGCCGGCTGTTCACTCATCGAGGGCTCCAGAGGGCAGAACTGGCGTCTGCTCCAACGGTATCGGCCGCCCCGGGCCCTGGGGACCACTCCGGACGAACCGGCTCGAACGAGGGTGCCGGGATCCAGGAGCCAGGACCCAGAGACCCCGGTCCCGGGGGCGCTGCTGGTGTCCCGTCTTAAATGATCTGACTCCGAGTCGGGGTCCTGACCTGCGACGACCAGTTCAGATGAGACGTGGAGATGCTGGGGATCTCAGGTGATGTGGTCCCGGGCAGGTGAATGTCGGATGGTGTCTCAGCTGATCCGGTCCTGGTCCGGATTCCCTTCGAAGACAAGATGCGAGGAAGGTGGCGATGTGTCGCGAAACTCGGCAGCGTCGTCGGAGCTCCCCCAGCCCTGATCACTGAGGCGAAGACTCAGCCGGGCGCGTCAAGGCCACCTCGGGCATATCTGCATGATTCGGATGCAATCGTGCCGTACCGCATCAAATTGGCACACATAGGCAACAATTCTGATCGGGCGACGTAGAAGCCGCCCTATCAGCTCCAACCGAGGCACAAGAAGCAGGGGATCATGGCACGCAGTTTTCGGGTGTTCCATCCGAATCAGTCGCCTGGCGCTCAAGCCAAGAACTTCAACATCAACGGATTCGACATCTCCAACGGTCACGCCGTGTTGGCCACCGCGGCGATCTTTCCGGGGGGTCCGGGCTCCTTCGGTCCGGACCTCAATCTCCGGCTGCAGGTCCATGGCCCCATCGTGTGGGTCTCCAACATCGTCCCGCACGGCGGACCGAGCGAGGCCACGGGCATCGAGTACGTAGTGCACGTTGACAACACGGACACTCCCGTCAATGTTGCCGTCACTCTGACTGTGTTCGATGAATGCGAGGGCTTCGGCGTCGTCTGACCGGGGGCTTCGCGTCGGCTACGAGGACAAGTCCGCCCCCAACGCACGGCATCCGGCGCAACGATGCCAGCTCTACGCAGTTCGAAGTAACTTCTTCGGCACCGATAGCGGCAAACGGTTCGGCGGATACTTCAGCATCGGACGGACTCCTTCCAGGAGTCCGTCCGATGGAAACCGCCCTGTCTACTCGCCTACGTGTTAATACGGGCTCTCAGCTTCGCGGCGGGGCCGACCGCGTTCTCAGACTATCGCGCGGCAGTCGACGCTAGCCCGAACCAGATCACCTGAGACGGGGACCAGATCCCTAGAGACGGGACAGCTGGGTCCGGTGCCGGCCCGCTGCACGATGACACAGATCAGCTGAACGGTGACACAGTGAGTGTGTCCACCTGGGAAAGCAGGGGGGCGATGACACAGATAGGCCGGACTGTCCAGGCGGGCGAGGGACCGGATCCGATACGGACCGTAGTCGCTCTGAGAGTGCTGTCACGCTGATCGGCAAGGTGGCCCGAATCCGGGGGTAGGGCCCGTGATTCCGGGCCGAATCGCCAGCGTGACACCTCAACGTGACAACCGGATCGGGGTGCGTGACACCGGTGACCGTGACAGCGTGACAGTCACCCTCGGTGATCACGGGCGCGTCTGTTCCTCCGGGTCCCTCACAGGCTCACAGGTCACCTCCCAGGAACGCGTCTGCCTGGGGAAACGGCCACCCCACCTCCCAGACATCGCAGGTGTTCCGGGGTATTTCCGGCCCCTGTCCCCCAGGTCCCTCACAGGTCTGTCTCCCAGACGTCGACGCCGGGGACAAGGCGGGCGAGTTCGGCGAGCAGCGCGGCGTGCGCGAGGACCGGCGGGGCGAGAAGGCCGGCGGCGGCCTCGCGTGCTGCCGGGTCGCGGTAGTGCCCGAGGTGCGCGGCGACGGCGTGGGCGAGCCAGGCGTCGACGTCGGCCTGGACGTACCCGCCCGCACGGCGGGTGAGTTCGTCGCGTACGGCTTCGTCCCCGTCGCGGGGCTCGGTCTGCTCCAGCGTCGGGCCGACCGCCCGTGGAGCCCTTCTTCTTCCGGTTGGCGGTCTGATCCTTCTTCTCCGGAATGACTGCTCTGATGCCGCGTTTCCGCAGTTAACCTCGATTCGTCAGCGGGGTTCGGTGGCTGACTTGCTCGGCAGTTCGCCCGTAATGTCCTCGGGCCGTTCGAGGTGGGCCGTCGCGTGACGCCG
>NZ_JBVIJX010000031.1:0-66781 GCF_055581185.1 Streptomyces sp. NPDC031474 | reverse complement strand
CGACGAGGACCTGCTGACCGGCGCGCAGTCCGGCCAGGTGGGCCGCGTCGGTCGCGCCGATCTCGCGCAGCAACCGGTGATGGTGCTCCATCAGGTGCCTGGAGACGTCGATACCGAGGGTGCTCAGCTCGGCGCTCAGGGCTTCGCGTCCGCTCATCTCCGGCAGGCCGGTCGGCTCCGCTCCGCCGACGGCGTTCGTGTCGATGGGTAGCTGGCCCTTGCCCGCGGACCGGGCGTGGGAGGCCCGGTGGAGTTCGGCGATCTGCAGCAGCAGGTCGCGGCGCGTGAGTCGGCCGTCGTGCAGACAGTCCAGGGCACCGATCTCCGCGAGGCGTTCGGCGACCGGCCTGCTGGGGCGTGCCCGCTGCCAGAAGTCCGACAGCGATCCGTATGGCTGCCCCTCTTCGATCCGAGCACACTCCCCCTCGCTGATGCCGTGCACCGCGGACAGCGCGAGCCGCACACCCCACTGCTCCGCGTCGGTCTTCTCCACGGTGTGCTTCACCTGGGAGCAGTTGATGTCGACGGGCAGGATCGGCACGCCGCGCCGACGGGCGTCGGAGACCAGGACCCGCTTGGGCCACATACCGGGGTCGTGTTCGAGAAGACCTGCCAGCAGGTACGCCGGGTAGTGCGCCTTGAGCCACGCGCTCTGCAGAGCCGGTACGGCGAACGCGACCGCGTGCGCGCGGCAGAAGCCGTAGGCGCCGAAGGCCTCGACGGTCTTCCAGACCTCGTCCCGCACGGTCGCACTGTAGCCACGGACCTGCGCTCGGCGATGGAACCAGTCCTTGACCCCGGGCAGGCGTCCCTTGTCCCCGAGTGCCCTGCGGGCGATCTCCGCCAGTGCGCGGTCGCATCCGGTCATCACGGCGAAGGTCTCGATGATCTGCTCGTGCCAGATGGTCACGCCGTAGGTGTCGGCGAGCACCGGCTCCAGGTCCGGGTGGGCGTACGACGGTGTGCCGCCGTGGCGGGCGGCGATGTACCGCTCGGGCATGCCACCGGCGACCGGGCCGGGGCGGAAGAGGCTGATGTCGGCGATGACGTCCTGCGGATCCCGGGGCTGCAGCCGGGACAGGAGATCCTGCTGTCCCGGCGACTCCAGCTGGAACAGGCCCAGGGTCTGGCTCTCCTGGATGAGCTTGAAGGCGAAGACGTCGTCGAGCGGCACCTGCTTCGGGTCGTCCAGGTCGATGTGGTTGCCGGTGGTCCGTTCGATCTCGGCGACGGCGTGGGCCATCGCGGACTGCATGCGTACGCCCAGGACGTCCAGCTTGATGTTGCCCAGGTCCTCGATCTCCTCCTTCGCCGCCATCGCCATGGGGTAGTCGCCCTGCGGGGTGGGCTGCACCGGCAGCCGATCCAGGAGGGTGGCGTCGCTGATGACCACGCCGCAGGGGTGCATGGCCATGCCGTGGACCAGGGAGTCGAGGCCCTCGGCGAGTTCCCACAGCGGTCCGTACCGGTGCGCCTCGGCCGCCAGCTGCCGCAGTTCGGGCAGTTCGGCGAGCGCGCCCCTGATGTCGGAGGCACGCAGGTGCGGGAAGCTCTTGGCGATCCGGTCGACGTCTGCGGGCGCGATCCCCAGGGCGAGGCCGGTGTCGCGCAGGGCGCGGCGGGCCCGGTAGGTCTCGGGCATGGCGGTGACGGCGACCCGTTCCTTGCCGAACCGGTCGAAGATCGCGTCGTAGCACTCCAGCCGCCGGGCGGACTCCACGTCGATGTCGATGTCGGGCAGGGATGCCCGGCGCATGCTCAGGAAGCGTTCGAACAGCAGACGGTGATCGAGCGGGTTCGCGGTGGCGATGCCCAAGGCGTGGCAGACCATGGAACCGGCGCCCGAGCCGCGGGCCGCGACCCGAATGCCCTTGGCCCGAATGTCGGTCACGACCTGGCCGACGGCGAGGAAGTACGAATCGTAGTCCAGCGCGGAAATCACTTTAAGCTCTTCGGCCAGCCGTTCGAGCACCGCACGGTCGCGGTCGAGGCCGCGCCGAGCCAGGCCCTCCTCGCACTGCCTGCGCAGCAGTTGTGCGGCGCCGCCTGATCGAGGCTCGGCGCCGAAGAGCGACGGTTCCGGGAAGTGCCGGGTGCCGAGCCCGAGGTCCGCTACCGGGTCGACGATGCACGCCGCAGCCGTGTCCGTGGTGTCCGCCATCAGGCGGCGGGCCCTTTGAACGTCCGCTCCGGCGCACTCAGCCACCATCCGCGCGACGACCTTCATTCCGCTCTCGTCCTTGAGCCAGCGCTGTCCGCTGTCCAGGTGGCGCCGGTCGATGGGCCGCAGCAGTCGTGCGGCGTCCAGTACGTCGGCGAGGCGGTGCTGGTCGGGGTCGGCGTAGCGGACGGCGTTGGTGAGGACGGCGGGGGTACGGGTGCGGTCGGCCAGGGAGAGGGTGCGGGCGGCGAGGCGCAGGGACCCAGGGGCCATGCCGAAACGTTTCTGCGCAACGGCTTCCAACCTGACTCCCCTCCCGAAGATCTCCTTCCACGGCGCCAGCAGCTTCATCGCGACGTCCTCCCGCCCGGCCGCCAAGGCCCGCACCGGCTCCGAGAGCGGCCCGAGCAGCACGGTCAGACCGGGACCGCCGTACTCGCGCAGCGCCTCCCACGGCACCACCACCGGGGCCTCCCCGGACGCGGTACCGGCGTGGGCGGCCGACGTGATGCGGCACAGCCGCGCCCATCCGGCCCGGTTCTGCGCGAGCAGCACGAACCGCAGCGGCGGCTCGACGACGTGCGCGCCACCGCGTACCGGGGTGCGGCGTCGCTGTGCGGGCGGCGGGGGCGCGAGGGCCTCCACCGCCAGGTCGATACCGAAGACCGGCCGGACCCCGGCTCCCGCGCAGGCCCGCGCGAACCGGACGGCGCCGGTGACCGTGTCCCGGTCGGTGAGCGCGAGCGCCGTCACGCCCCGCTCGGCCGCCCGCAGAACGAGATGCTCGGGATGGGCCGCGCCGTAGCGCTCGGAGTAACCGGACGCGACGTGCAGATGAGCGAAGCCCGCCATGTCGCACCTCCATCACTCCACCCCTTTTCAGCCATAAGCCCGATATACTCATCGTACGCTCGTTCGATTACTCTAGCCCCATCAGCCCCGGTCAGCGACTAGATTCGAACACGTAAGCGATTCTTTGGCGAGGTGAGCAGTGGCCGAAAAGGCGCCAGTCCGTCACCTCGCCCACCAGGCAGATCAGTTGGGTTGGGGAAATGACCCCTGCGACATGCACCCCGCCGGCCGCCATATCAGTGACTCGACATGGACTGATCAACAACGGTTTGCAGCAGGACCGCCACTTTCCGTAACAGATCGAGTGTCAGGCCGGTCGCATCAGCCCTCGGGCTTCACATCGCTGTCGGACCGGTCGACTGCCCACTGACGAGCACAGATCTCCCGAGTCGAGGGCCACGCTCCACGAGACGAGGGATGCCTCCAACCGGTCGAGCGCAGGGAACAAGGCCCCAGGGACGAATCCACACTCACGCGCGGTCCGCTCCATCTCGGCACACCCACGTCCCGACGAGGAGTCCGCGTGCGCCGCAAGGCAGAGGTCGACCAGCCGCAGAGACGCGTCATCTGCGCCCACCCGCGCGGCGTCAGGCGGCGCCGTCGGATGCGGAGATGGCGAGGAGTGCGGCGCGCGCGGCGTCGCACAGCTCGTCGTCCTCCGGGACGGAGCGCCAGGTTCCGTGCCGGACGGGCCGCTCGTCGGTGTCGAGGAACGCCCTCAGGGCAGGCTCCGCAGGGGCGGCGTCCGCGCCGATCTCGGCCAGCAGCTTCACCGTCTCGGCGACCGCACGGTAGGCGCCACCCCGTTCGGCGAACGGGGTGATCGCCCGGACGAGGACCGGAACGACCTCGTCGGCCCGTCCGGTGATCCGCCACAGCGCCTCGCCGACGCGCAGCGGCAGCCAACCCACCTTGAGCACGGGGAGGAGCTCGCGCAGCTGCCCGACGTACGGGGCGCCCTCCGGCCCCAGTTCCCCCAGTAGCATGACGGCGTTTTCCTTGCCATACGGCTCGCCCAGTTGCGGAAGCAGCAGCGCCAGCGCGGGCTCCCGGTCGCCGGTCAGCCGCCCGTACGCGAGCGCCAGGCAGCGCGGTGCGAACAGCTGGCCCGCGGGCGGGGCGTCGAGCAGGGCGCGCAGCCGCTCGCGGGGCACGGCCTCGGCCGCGGACGGCCCGATCGCGGCGAGGGCGTCCAGCGCCCACACCGCGGCGTCGGTGTCCAGGAGGCCCAGTAGGTCCGGGATCGCGGAGTCGGCCGCGGCGCCCCATGACTCCAGCACCTGGCAGAGCCCGCGGCGTTCGTCGAGGGTGGAGGCGGCGGCGAGCCGTGCCCGCAACGGGGGCAGCAGCACGTCGGCATGGGCGCCGAGCCCCCCGGCGACCTCGCTCAGGCTCAGCTCGTACGTCCACCAGCCGTCAGCGTAGGACGAGTGGTGCGCGAACCCGAGCCGCGCCCCGGCCGCCAGGCGCCGCGCCAACGGTGGTACGCACCGCACGTCGCCGAGCCGGGACAGTGCCCAGATCGCGTGGGACTGGGCGGCCAGGTACGGCTCACCCTCGTCCGTCACCATGGCCGCCAGCGCGTCTGCCCAGGGGCGGGCGGCGTACCCGCACATGCCGAGGACCCGGGCGGCGAAGAGCCGGTTGTCGGGCTCGGGGTCGGACAGCGAACGGGCTACGGCCGGCAGCAGCTCCGGTACCGCGGAGCGCCGACGACTGAGCGCCATGGCGGCCGTCTCCAGTGCGCCCGCGCGCACGGCGGGGTCCGGGTGCCCGAGCAGTCTGCGGGTCGTGTCGGCCAGGGCCGCCCGGTCCTCTCCCAGCAGGCCGAGGGCCCAGACGACCGTCGGCTTGGCCGTGCCTCCATCAGGCCGCCAGGTCTCCGGTTCACTGCCGGACAGCACCTCGCACACCGTCCGCGCGTGCACGATGTCGTCCTGCCCCGGCAGCGCGCGGCGCAGTGCCTGCACCGCGACGAGGCGTACGAAGGGCTCGGCGCCGTCCATGAGTTCCCGCAGCCAGCCGAGGGCGGCGCCCCGCTGTTCACCGGCGTGGGCGGCCAACGAGCCGACCGAGTCCACGAGCTGGAACCTCGTCTCCGGGTCGGGCTCCACGGCCCACCGTGCCCGCAGCGCCGCGATCACCTCGTCGGCGCGGTGGTGGGCCTCGGCGAGGGCGTCCGCGACAGCGGTACGGTTCACCGCCACCGGGGCGTCGAGCAGCGGCAGCAGGTCCGCCACCGCCACGTCCCACGCGGCGGGCCAGGCCGAGTCGACGAAGCGGGGTTCGGCGGTGTTCGCCGCGTACGCCAGAGCCCCGACGAGGTAGAGGAGCTCATGGCGGACGTCCGCGGCGATGGCCGGGTCCGCGGCGGCCTCGACGACGTAGGGAAGAGCGGCCGGAGCCGAGGAGTAGACCCCGCCGCCCTGATGGTGGACGTGCGTGAGCAGATCGTCGGCAGCGTCGACGGCCTTCTCCGGCCGGTGGAGATCCCGCAGCATGCCGGGCACGTCTTCGGCCGCACCATAGGCATGCCTCAGCGCCGCCCAGTCGATGGCGTCGAGCCGCGCGAAGACGTCACTCATCGGTACCTCTCCCCCACCTGTTCACCTGTTCACCTGTTCACCTGTTCCGACTCGGCTCTCAGGGCTCCACGCCCCAGCGTCGCCCGATCGCCTTCAGGCGTTCGAGTTCACGTCGCGCCGCGGCCGGGTGGGCGAGGTCGAGTGCCATCCCGGCGCGGGCGGTGATGTAGAGGACGTCCTGGCGGGTGGCCGCGTCGAGGCCGGGGACGGTCTCAAGGCGGCGGCCCAGGACGTACAGGGAGAGCACGATGCCGTCGAGACGGTCCCGCAAGCCCAGAGGAAGCACCTGCGGCAGTGCGTCCTTGGCGTAGTCGCGCGCCTGCCGGTCCGCCTCACAGGGGCGGGGCGGCGAGGGAGCCCAGGGAAGGGCGGCTTCCCGGGCGTCGTCATACATGTCCGCCACCAAGGCGCGCGCGGATACGGGATCGCCCTCGGCGGCGGCCGCGCGGGCCGACTCCAACATGGAGCGCAGTCGGGCACGGACCTCGGGGTCCTCACCCGTCCGGGCGTCAAGATAGCCGGACCACACGTCGAAGGCCTTGCTCAACTCGGCGTTCAGCATGACCTCGTATGCGTCCGGCACTCCGCCGCCTCTCCCGTCGGGCCGTCCCGGCTTGGACGGCAGCGGTACACGATAGGGCGGTCACTGGGCGCACTGCCCGCGAATTACCTGGGCCGGCTGACTGCTCTCCTCCCATGGGGCAGGCGGTGCTCTGTCGCGGGTGTGGGGTCAGTGGAACCCGACGACAATCCGGACGTTCTCCGCTCCGTGCAGTTCGCTGAGTGTCCGCATCACGCTCCAGACGGGTCCCCAGTGGGTCTGGTCTCCGGCGGCCATGTCCAGTGCACGGCCTCATGACGGAGGTCCCACCCCCTCGCGCGGGCGGGACCTCCGTGAGCGGGGCGTCAGCCGATCTGTGTGCCGGTCGCCGACAGGGCCTCGGTCACCGGTTGGAAGAACGTCTCTCCGCCGGAGGTGCAGTCGCCGCTGCCGCCCGAGGTCAGGCCGATGGCGCTGCTGCCCGAGAAGAGGGAGCCGCCGCTGTCGCCGGGCTCGGCGCAGACGTCGGTCTGGATCAGACCGTTGACGATGTCGCCGTTTCCGTAGTTCACCGTGGCGTCCAGTCCGGTGACCGTGCCCGAGTGGACGTGGGTGGTCGAGCCGCTGCGGGTGACCTTCATGCCGACGGTGGCCCCTGCGGCGCCGGTGATCCGCTGGGCCGAGCCGTTGTAGAGGTCGACCTCGCTCGGGTGGTCGACGTCGGAGGTGTACTTGACCAGGCCGTAGTCGTTGCCCGGGAAGCTGGAGACCTCGTTGGCGCCGAGCTGCGCGCCGGAGGAGTCCGACCAGGTGGAGATGGCGTCGGTGCAGTGCCCTGCGGTCAGGAAGTACGGCTCGCCGCCCTTGACCACGTTGAAGCCGAGCGAGCAGCGCCCGCTGCCGCCGGTGATGGCGTCGCCGCCGGCGATGAAGGGTTTGAACTCCCCCTTGGTGCGCTGGAGTTCGGCCACCTTGCCGAGCCCGTCGACGACCTTGGCGAGCTTGGCCCACGCGGCGTCGGAGACGGTGCGGTCGGCGGTCACGACGACCTTGTTGGCGGTCGGGTCGGTCACCCAGGCGGTGCCCGGGATGGTCGCGTCCGTCTTGAGCGTCGTACGGGCTCCGGTCAGTTCGGCGAGGGAGTTCTCGACGAGTCTGGCCTTGGCGCCGGCCGCCTCGACGGTCTTCGCGGCGCCCTCGTCGAGGACGTTCACCACGAGGCTCTTGCTCCGGGCGTCGTAGTACGTGCCCGCCGCGTCGACGCCGAGGGCCTCGCCGAGCGTCGAGGCGAGCTTTCCGGCCGCGAGGACCGAGAGGGTGGCGGGCTGCGGGGTCTTCGCAGGTTCGCCGGCGTTCGCAGTCTGGAAGCTGACTCCCGCCGCGACGAGCGCGGCGACACCCGCTCCCGCCATGACCGCCCGCCGCCTGGGTATACGTCGGTGCTTCAACTCGCGTCCTCCTGTGGGGGTCGGCCCGGACGGTTGTGGGGACCGCGCCGGGCCGGAAGGCTGGTTGGCGGGCGCCCACTCTTCCGAACGACACAGGGAGCACACAAGGTCGCCTTCGGGACGCGCACAGGGTGAGCACGGCGCGCCCTTCGCGCCTTCACCACCCCGGCGCCACAGAAGGGCCAACAGGAGGCTTGAGGATTCGCACTGCAAATGCTACGTGCGAGTAATCATGTGCGGACGGGCGAGGTCTGGGCCTGACCGGATTTCATCTCCGGTGCGGCCGGCCCGGATGAGGGCCTCTCCGCCGCGGGCTTCTCCGCCGCGGGCGTCCCCGGCGCGGGCGGCGCGGGCAGCGGCTGCTGGGCCCGTTCCAGGAACCGCAGCAACTCCACCGGGAACGGCAGTACCAGCGTCGAGTTCTTCTCGGCGGCCACCGCCACCACCGTCTGCAGCAGTCTCAGTTGGAGGGCGGCCGGCTGCTCGGACATCTCCTTGGCGGCCTCGGCGAGCTTCTTCGACGCCTGGAGTTCGGCGTCGGCGTTGATGACCCGGGCCCGTCGCTCACGGTCGGCCTCGGCCTGCCGGGCCATGGACCGCTTCATCGTCTCGGGCAGGGAGACGTCCTTGATCTCGACCCGGTCGATGGTCACGCCCCACTCCACCGCCGGGCTGTCGATCATCAACTCCAGTCCCTGGTTGAGCTTTTCGCGGTCGGCGAGCAGATCGTCCAGCTCGCTCTTGCCGATGATGGACCGAAGGGAGGTCTGGGCCATCTGGGAGACCGCGAAGCGGTAGTCCTCCACCCGTACGACCGCCTCGGCCGGCGAGGTCACCTTGAAGTAGACGACGGCGTCCACCCGCACGGTGACGTTGTCCCGGGTGATGCCCTCCTGCCCCGGCACCGGCATCGTGACGATCTGCATGTTGACCTTCCGGAGCCGGTCGACGCCCGGAACGATCAGGGTGAGCCCGGGGCCGCGCACCTCGGGCCGGAGCTTCCCGAGCCGGAAGACCACGCCCCGCTCGTACTGCTTGACGACTCGCGCCGCCGCCATCACGTACACCGCTCCGGCGGACACGAGCGCGACTCCCGCCGCCACCAGTTCCTCGACCATGCCGGCCCCCAAGGGTCCGCAGCACTCGGTGCAGCACTCTGCGCAGCACTGCGCATCACTGCCTGTACTCCGACGGTAACTCCGCCCAACGGACAAGAGCGAGCCCCCGCACGCCGGTTGCGTACGGGGGCTCGCCCCTCAATCGCGAAGCTCGTGGAACTCGGGGGACTCGCCGGCCGGGACCGTCAGCCGACGCTCACGCCGTAGTAGCTCAGCGCCTCGGTGACCGGCTGGAAGAAGGTCGTACCACCGGAGCTGCAGTTGCCGCTGCCGCCGGAGGTCAGACCGTAGGCCACGCTGCCCGCGTACAGCGGGCCGCCGCTGTCGCCGCCCTCGGCGCAGACCGTGGTCTGGATCATGCCGTAGACGACGTCGCCGCCGCCGTAGTTGACGGTGGCGTTCAGGGCGGTGACCCGGCCGCTGTGGGTGCCCGTCGTGGAACCGCGGCGGTAGACCGTGGTGCCGACGCTCGGGGTGGCCGCGCTGGAGATCGTCTGGCTGCCGACCGAGCTCGGGTGGGCCACCGACGAGTTGGTGTATCGCACCAGGGCGAAGTCGTTGGTCGGGAAGCTGTAGCTGACGTTCGTGCCCAGCGTCGAGCTCTGGCCCGAGTTGGAGTACCAGGTGGAGGCGACCTCACCGCAGTGGCCGGCGGTCAGGAAGTAGTAGGTGCTCCCGCTGTGCACGTTGAAGCCGAGCGAGCAGCGGTAGCCGCCGCCGTAGATGGCGTCGCCGCCGGTGATCAGCTTCTTGAACTGGCCCGGCGTGTGCTTGATCGTGAGCGCGCCGGCGTTGCTGCCCGCCTGCTCCTTGATCTTCGCGATCTCGGCCTGCGACACCGTACTGTCGACGGTGACCACGAGCCGGTCGGTCTTGCTGTCGACGGCCCAGGCGGTGCCCGGGACGTCCGCGTTGAGCACCGAGGTGCTCGCGCTCTTGAGCTGCGCGGTGCTGAAGGTGGCGGTGTCGGCCGCGTTCGCGTTGGGGATCGCGATGGCGGCCGCGGCCACGAGTCCGGTCGCTACGGCGGTCAGCCGGATCCGTCTCGAGATGCCGCTCGTGGGGGTGGTGGGGGTGGTGCGCTTGATCCTCACGTTTCGTTCCCTCCCAGGGGAAGTCGGGGGCCCGTCGTGTGGGGTCGGGGCCCGTGAGGCGCAGTCAGGACCGACGTTCGTCCGAATTCCGGACACGCCGTGACCCTGACAAGCGCTGAGGGGGAGTATTCGGCCGAACGGCCGGTCGGCGCAAGGGCGCCTTTCGGCCGTCAGATCTTGAACGAGCGGCGTGAGTCGAGTCCACTCGCCGCCCTCCCGCAGGCCTCTTACAGCCCCTCTTGCCCCAGCTCAGACCGGGTTGCGCTCTCCTGCCTCGACCACCACGTCACAGGTGTTCCCCGGCGACGCGGCGGCACAGCCCAATGCGACGGCAAGGCGCACGGAGGCAGTACAGGAGGTTGATCGCCCACCCTCGTGCATCCGGCCGCGTCGGGTGCGCCGGGGCGCGCGACGCCGGATGTCCGGAAGTCAACCGTCCGGATAGCTCTCCGGGTGGGACCGGCGCCGGGACGATCTCGGGCAGCGGCCCGACCTCATGGCGCTCCTCCCACGTACTGGTGGGCGGGCCGGGTCAGCCCCAGGTGCTCGCGGAGCGTACTGCCCGGATAGAAGGTGCGGAACAGGCCACGGTGTTGCAGCAGCCCCACCGTGCCGTTGACCAGACGCTCCAGGTCGCGGCGCGGTTCGACGGGGGTGAGGTGGAAGCCGTCGACGGTGCCGTCCTGGTGCCAGGAGGCGATCAGGTCGGCGAGGTCGACCGGGCCGCCGCGGTAGAGCGGGCCCTGCGCGGTCGGCCGGGGGCCGCCTCCGCCGTGGCCGGGTTCGGCGGCGTGCTCGCCGTCGCCGAGGTCGATCAGCAGGCTCGCCAGGACCCGCAGGGAGTTCGGGTCACGCCCGAACCCGGCCGCGTCGGACCGCAGTTGGTCGCGGACCGCCCGGGCCTGCGCGGAGCTCGTCGCGCGCACGAGGGCCACGTCGGCGTGGCGGGCGGCGGTGGACCGCGCGTGTCCCTCGGTGGCGTCGATGACGCGCACGGGGTGTCCCCGCGAAGGTCTGGGCACGCTGGAGGAGGGACCCCGCACCGAGAACGTCGAGGCGGTGAAGCCGACCTGGGGCGGCTTGTCGCGGTCGATGAGACGGCCGGTCGGCACCTCCCCTGTCTCGGCGTCGTCCTCCCAGCTGCCCCACGACTTCGCGACCGCGTCGGCGACTTCACCGGCCTGAGTCGTCGACACGTCGATCCGCCAGCCGGCCCGGCCCCGGCTGACCCGGTCGAGGGTGGCGATGGTCGCCTGGACGTCGAAGGGCTCGGTGGGGGTGGTGGTGAGCGTGGGCACCAGTCCGACCCGGTGCGTGGCGGGCGCCACCTGGGCGAGGACGGCCGACGCGTGCGGGCCGGGCCGGGCGAAGCTGTCGTCCAGCGTCACGAAGTCGAGCCCGCCGCGCTCGGCGAGCCGCGCCAGCTCGACGTGGGGGCCGATGTCGTGCACCCCGGGCAGGTCGACCGCGGCGGCCAGGTGCAGCAGGCCCCGGCCGCGCGATGAGGTCGACGATGAGGTCATGGGAGAACCCTTTCTGTGACGCTTGTGTGGGGCGCTTCGAAACGAACCTGAGCCGACCGAACGGGGCCGGTTCACCCGACGGCGTCGGCGCCCAGGTCCCGCAGGAACACCAGGACGGCCCGTGCGGTGGCGTCGTTCTGCCGGAACGCCGGACCGCCCGTGCGCGGCCGGGTGAAGGCTCCCGGCGTACGACCGTCGGTGTGCGGCCCGAGCGCGAAACGCCGTGGGTGCGGCCGGCCCGCCCGGTCCAGGACCCGCCCGTCGGCACGGTCCACCCGCAGCAGCCCGTCCGCGGTCTCGGCGGCGCCGTCGGTGTGCAGGGCGCGCAGCAGCGGGTCGAGGGCGCGCCTGAGCGTCGGCTCGGGCAGCCGGGCCTCCACCAGCGCCCGCGCCTCGACCGAGAAACCGGGCACGGTCGCCCCGGACGCCCGGAACACCCCGTCCTCGGCGCGTACGGCCATGTCGGCGCCGACGAACTTCAGCACCCCTGCCCGGGACAGCGCGAGCAGCTGCCGCAGCCGGGGTCCGGGCGGCCCGGAGGCGAGGTAGCTGAAGAACCCGTGCCACCAGGACCCGATGTCGCCGAGCCGGACCAGTTGCCCGTAGACGGACAACAACCCGAGGAACACGGCCAGGTCGGGGCTGTACCCGGCATCGTGACGGCGAGCGAGGTCACCCTCGACGTATCCGCGCAGCCCCTCCTGGAACTCCTCGAAGGTCCCGTACGTCACCGCCTCCAACGGCCGGTCGAGCGCGGCCAGGTCGAGCCGGTCCCGCGGATCGGGCACGGCGGACGCCACCAGCGCCTGGCGCTCGGCCCCCTCGGACGCGGCCGCGTACTTCTCCTCGAAGTCGGTCCAGGCCATCGCGGTCCGCTCGGTGTGCACGGTGAACAGCCGGTGGTAGTGGGCGAAGCCCAGCTCCTTCTCCACCAGCGGCCACACGTCCCGCCGGAAGTCGAACCCGCCGGGCCGCGCGAGCAGCCCGTCGATCTCGGCGGGCCCCAGGAACCGGGGCAGCGGCGGCCGCTCCCCCGTCCAGTCGTAGCCGATCTTCGAGTGGTACGGCACTCCGCGCCGCGAGCCGGCATACAGCACCGGCTCCCGCCCCGACGGCACGTATGTGTCCCCCTCGTAGCGTCCGCCGCGTCCCTCGGTGAGCAGCACCATCAGGTCGACGAAGGCGAGCCCGAAGCCGCGCACCAGGACGGGTTCGCCCGGCCGGAGTGCGGACAGGTCGCTGTCGGCGGTGAAGTCGGGCGGGAGATGGACGAGATCGTGCTCGCGTGCGTATGCCGCCAACGCGCGCTGTTCCTCGTCGAGTTCGGCGTCGAGATGGCCGAGGGTGAGGACGACGAGGTCGGCGAGCAGGGGTCTGGGGCGGCCTTCCAGCCACACCTGCTGGCGTCCCTCGCGGGAGCCGCTCACCCGCAGGGCGCGCCGTGGGTGGTGATGGACGGCGACGGACGGGGGCAGGGCGGCGACGGCCTGTTCGTGCACCCAGCGCAGATAGGACCCCTGGATCTGCCGGTCGGCGAAGGTGCGCCCGTCGAGGCCGGCCCATTCGTGCAGCGTGGGTCCGGGCCGCACGGGCCCGGCCATCTCCACCGTCTCGTCGGTGAACATGGTGACGTCCTCGGCGTGCGAGTTCATCCACAGCAGCGGCGACTGGGCCGCCCGCCAGATCCGCCCGGCGCCCGGCGGATGCGGGTCGACGAGATGGATGTCGAGGCCCGAACCGGCGTGACCGGCATGACCGGCGTACAGCTCGGGCGCGTTGGCGGCGATCCGCTCGATGAGACCGGTCCCCCGCGGCCCGGCCCCGACGATCACGAGGGACCGCCGCGTCGGGTGAGTCGGGTGAATCGAGCGAGACGGGTGGGACGGATGAGTCAGGTCGGTCGGGTGAGTCACCGGGGGGCGGGTCGGGGGTACGGCAGGGGGCTCGGAAGGCATGCGAAGGCTCCGTGACACGGGTGGGCGCCTTCACCACACGGCAGGAGATACGGCCGAGCCCCTCAGCAGGGCCGTACAGCGAGAGTACGGGGGTGTTTCCCCTCACTGTCAAGGCTGTCCGAACTGTGAGCCATACGTCTCAGCTCAGTTGACGGGTAACCGGAGACCTGTTCCACTTGGCCCATGCATCCGCAGCAGTGGCTGGTCACCCGCTCCCACATCGACTTCGGTCGCGTGTGGTCCTGTTCCTGTTGAGCTGACCCACTGCGCGCCCGGTTGTCGGGCGCCTCTTCGCGTTCCCGCCTCGCCAGTTCCGCCTTCACCCACGCGCCACTCCCGCCTCACCCTCCCCTCATCCTCGTGCCACCACAGCCCGACGCCGGGGCGCGGCCCGCGTCCCGATCACCCGATCCATCAACGCCCCCAGCACATCCCGCACGGACCCCCGCTCCCGCGCGTCGCACTCCAGCACGGGAACGTCCGCTCCGAGCCCCAACGCCTCCCGCACCTCCTCCAGTTCGAACCGTTCGGCGCCGTCGAAGCGGTTCACCGCGAGGACGAACGGCGCGTCATGGGCCTCGAAGTAGTCGAGCGCGGGGAAACACTCCTCGATGCGCCGGGTGTCCGCGAGGACGACCGTTCCCAGCGCGCCCTCCACCAGGTCGTCCCACAGGAACGAGAAGCGGTCCTGGCCCGGCGTCCCGAACAGATACAGCGCGATGGTCGGATCGAGTCTGATCCGCCCGAAGTCCAGCGCGACGGTGGTCGTCGTCTTGGACTCCACGCCCTCGAGCGAGTCGACCCCCACCGACACCTGGGTCATCGCCGCTTCCGTGTCGAGCGGCTCGATCTCGGAGACGGCCCCGATGAAGGTGGTCTTGCCGACCCCGAGGCCCCCGCTCACCACGATCTTCACGGCGAGCGGAACGGTCTTGTCAGAGCGCCCGGGCATGGTCCCTGGTCCTTTCGAGCGTCCGCGTCCTTGGCGGGAGATACGTCCCGGGAGTGCTCACCGCTCACCGTGACGGCGTCCGCGACGGACGATGAGCACCCGCACACGGGACGTGACGCCACGTCAGCACGAGCAGTCACAGGCGCAGCACTCACAGCATTCGCACGCGTCACAGCAGCCGCAGTCGCAGTCGCAGCCGTCGCGGCACCATCCGTCGTGCTTCTTCCGCGACCACGGTCCCTCGAACTCGTCGGCGCAGCACACCTTGCACGTGCAGCACAGGCCGAGCGCGACCGCGCATCCGGCCCAGAATCCCCGCTTGTCGGGACGCGGCGGCTCACCGCCGAAGGGGTTGCCGTGGGGATGGCCGTAGGGGTTGCCGGGGGCGTTCGGATCCGCCGGTCCCTGGGGGGCGTACGGGCCGGTGGGCGGTCCGAAGGCTCCCTGCGGGCCGTGCGCGTGCCCGCAGGAGGAGGTGCCGAACGCCCGGTCCACCGACCGTCCCAGCTCGTGCGCGAGCAGCAGATGCGCCAGCCTGCCGTCGGTGAACTCCACATCGCGCAGGGCGAGCCGGATGCCGTGCAGGGCGTCGTCGGCGAGCCGGCGGGCCTCGGGGAGCGGGGTGGCCGTGGCCGTCAGCGGGTTCCAGGCGCCGGCCGCCGCATCCGCTGTCCGGTCCTCGACGGCGTCCAGCAGATGCGCCAGCCGTCCGAAGAGGCGGCCGGCCTCGGCGAGCGGCGCGGCGTTGCCCGGCCGGCCCGCCAGCACCGCGGTGTGCGCGAACGCGGCGGCGGTGGCGGTCTCGGTGGGCTCGGTGACCGCCAGCAGCGAGGTGCCCGGCCCGGCGAGCGCCTCGATGCCGACCTGCCGGTCCACCGCGTCGACGAGGACGGCGGTGTCGAACCCCACGGCGGCCCCGCCGCGTTCCCCGGCCCGCCCCCAGCTCGCGGCGACCCGGCGCGCGGCGACGGCGACCGGCCGACGCGCCAGCAGCCCGTCCCCGTCGGCGACGTGGTCGCGCACCTTGGCCGAGGCGAGCACCAGCGAGACGGCGGCCGCGAGCCGGGCGCCCTCACCCTGCGCGACGGACGCGGTGCGCATCCCGCGCAGCGGACACGGTCCCGCCGTCCGCCGCCACCCACCGTCGGTGACCCGCTCGGCCTGAGCCTCCGTCAGAACCGATATGAGCAGACCGTCGTAGTTGGTGACCACCCGCGCGAACTGTCCGTGGTCGCCGCGCAGTGCGAGACAGAGCCCGCACAGGTGCGCCATCCACTGGGTCTTGAGGCTCTCTCCGAGCCGGTGACTGCACGGCCTGACAATTCCGAACACGACAACCCCCGTCATCTTTGGGACATTGAGCTGCCGCATGCTATCGGCATGCTATCGACCGATTGTCACGTCGGATCGGGGGCACTCGGTTCACCCGGACGCACCGTGCGTCACCCATCCGCCACGAAGAATCATATTTCACTCACAGTCAGCAGCCGTATGCGGTAGGACCCTTGGGAGACGCGGGCTCTCGACGGATTCGCTGTGCACCAGTACCGTCACAAACCCCCCGCGCGGCGTCTATCCACTTGGCGCGACATCCGCATCATGGACGACCATGGGGAATGCGGAAAGCAGAAAGACCGCTGTGAGAGGAGGCGTCCATGGGATCGGTGCGCAAGGCGAGTGCCTGGCTTGGCCTCGTCGACGACAACGATGACGAGCGTTACTACGACGACGACTATTCCGAGGGGACCGACTCCGGGGACGCCTGGGTCACCGACCCCCGTGTGAAGGTGGCCACGGACACGGCCGAGGAGAAGGGCCGCCGGATCGGCACCGTCACCCCGGACAGTTTCCGGGACGCGCGGGCGATCGGGGAGCTGTTCCGCGAGGGTGTGCCGGTCATCATGAACCTCACGGCCATGGAGCCCGGCGACGCCAAGCGTGTCGTCGACTTCGCGGCCGGGCTGATCTTCGGCCTGCGGGGTTCGATCGAGCGGGTCTCCACCCGCGTGTTCCTGCTGACCCCGTCCAACACGGAGATCGTGAACGGCGATCCGGCCGGGCACCGGACGGACGGCTTCTTCAACCAGAGCTGAGGCAGGGCCGCTCACCGGCCCTGCCCCGGCCCCTGGGGTCGGGTCAGCGGAAGGCGTCGAGTCCGGTGAGCGCCTTGCCCAGCACGAGCTGGTGCATCTCGACGGTGCCCTCGTAGGTGAGCACCGACTCGAGGTTGGTGGCGTGCCGCATGACGGGGTATTCGAGCGAGATCCCGTTGGCGCCGAGGATGGTACGGGCGGTCCGGCAGATCTCGATCGCCTCCCGTACGTTGTTGAGCTTGCCGAAGCTGACCTGCTCGGGACGCAGGCGGCCTGCGTCCATGCGCCGCCCCAGATGATGGGCGAGCAGAATCCCCTTGTGCAGCTCGACCGCCATGTCGGCGAGCTTGGCCTGGGTGAGCTGGAACCCCCCGATGGGCCGCCCGAACTGCTCCCGGGTCTTCGCGTACTCGACGGCGGTCTCGAAACACGACCGCGCCGCACCCATCGCGCCCCAGACGATCCCGTAGCGCGCGTGGGACAGACAGCTGAGCGGGCCGCGCAGCCCGGTGACCTCCGGCAGGACGGCGTCGGCGGGCAGCCGTACGTCGTCGAGGACGAGTTCGCTGGTCACACTGGCCCGCAGGGACCACTTGTGCTTGATCTCGGGGGCGGAGAACCCGGGGGTGTCGGTGGGCACGACGAACCCGCGGATGCCTTCCTCCGTCTGCGCCCACACGACGGCGACGCCGGCGACGGACCCGTTGGTGATCCACATCTTGCGCCCGCTGAGCACCCAGTCCCCGCCCTCGCGCTTGGCGTACGTCCGCATGGCGGCGGGGTCGGACCCGTGGTCGGGTTCGGTGAGCCCGAAGCACCCGATGACCTCGCCGGCGGCCATACGGGGCAGCCACTGCTGCTTCTGCGCCTCGGAGCCGAACCGGTGGACGGCGTACATGGCGAGGGATCCCTGCACGGACACGAGGGACCGGATGCCGGAGTCGGCGGCTTCGAGTTCGAGACAGGCGAGGCCGTACTGCACGGCGCCGGCGCCGGCGCATCCGTACCCCTTCAGCGACATCCCGAGCGCGCCGATCCCCCCGAGCTCGCGTGCGAGCTCCCTGATGACCGGCAGCTCCCCGTGCTCGTACCACTCGGCGACATACGGCAGCACCCGGTCCGCCGCCCAGCGCCGCACGGTGTCACGGACCGCGAGATCCTCCGGCTCCAGCAGATCGTCGATCCCGAGCGGGTCGGCGGGGTCGAAGGGCGGCAACGTCGAGGACGCGGACATGAGAAAGCCTCCGAAAAACTAGCACCGCTAGTCACACCATCCCCCGAGACGTTACGACCCAGTCCCCCACAAGTCCACCCCACCGCACACCCACCAGAACACCGGCCCACCGCCGCCACCGACAGCGCTTGTCCGAGGGGCACGGGCGGCGCGTGGGCGGGAGGTCTACACCGAGACGCGGGACTCCGCGACTTCCCTGGGCTTGGGCAGCTCCACCGCAGGGACCTCGCACTGCATGACCCGCGGCAACCGCAACGCCATCGCAGCCCCCAGCAACAACAACCCCGCACTCACCAACAACGTGACATGCAGCCCGTGCACAAAGCTGTCCCTCGCGACCCGCCGCAGCGCGACCCCGGCCGGCCCGCCCAACTGCCCGGCGACCTCATACGCCTCGCCCAGCGAATGCCCGGCCGCCGCCGACGCGGAAGCCGGCACCCCGGGCACGGACGCCAACCCGGGCGAATACGCCGCGTTCATCACGCTTCCGAGCAGCGCGATCCCGATCCCCGCCCCCAACTGGTACGACGTCTCCCCGATCGCCGCCGCGCCGCCCGCCTGCTCCGACGGAGCCTCGCTCAGCATCGACTCGTACGCCGCGAACAACGTCGTCTCCAGCCCGAAGCCCAGCAGCACGAACCCGGCCAGCAGCAGCCCCGCGTTGTCCGACCCGCCCATCGCGGTGAGCGTCAGCACCGCGACCGCGGTGAGCGCGAACCCCCCGCACACCATCCGCCGCGGCCCGAACTGCCGCAGCAGCCGCGCCCCGGCCAGCCCCGCCGCCATCGCGGCGAAGGTCAGCGGCAGCAGCCGTAGCCCCGTCTGAAGCGGGGACAGTCCCAGCACCAGTTGCAGGTACTGCGCCGCGATCAGCTCCAGCCCCACCAGCGCCAGCATCGCCAGCACGATGCACCCCACCGACGTAGTGAACGCCGGCCGCCCGAACATCCTCAGGTCCACCAGCGGATGGACGCGACGCCGCTGACGTCGTACGAACCACACGAGCAGCATCGTGCCCACCGCCAGCGGCAGCACGGTGAACGGGCCCACTTCGCCGGCGCCCAGCCGCTTCACGCCCAGGACGACGGCGAACAGCCCGGCAGCCGCCGTCAGCGCGCCGACGACGTCCCACGGGCCGTCCCCCGCGCCCCGCGACTCGGGCAGCAGCAGCCTCCCCACCGGCAGGCTGACCAGCATCAACGGGATGTTGACGAGGAAGACCGAGCCCCACCAGAAGTGTTCGAGCAGGAAGCCGCCGAGCAGCGGACCCACCGCCGCGCCCACCGCCGCCACCGCGCTCCAGATGCCTATCGCGAGCGCGCGCTCACGCCGGTCCGGGAACACCTGCCGCAGGATCGACAGCGTCGCCGGCATGATCATCGCGCCGCCCACGCCCAGCAGCGCCCGCGCCAGGATCAGCACCTGCGCGCTCCCGGCGAACGCCGCCAGCGCGGAGGCGACGCCGAACAGGGCGTACCCGAGCAGCAGGATCCTTCTGCGGCCGACCTTGTCGCCGAGCGTGCCGAAGAGGATCAGCAGCGAGGCGCAGACCAGCGGATACGTGTCGACGATCCAGAGCAGTTCGATGCCGTCGGGACGCAGGTCCTCGGTGACGGCGGGCACCGCCACGTGCAGCACGGTCGCGTCGACGGCGACCAGGAGCAGGCTGACGCACAGCACCACCAGGACGACCCAGCGATTGGCACCGGCCCCGGCCGCCCGCCGGCGCAGCGCAGCGGCGGCCGTGGTCGTCCCGGACATGTACGTACCTCCCAGGTGATCCCTCGGTCCGGCGGGCTCACGGGGTGGGGACTCCCCGCGACTCGGCCGGAGAGGAGCGGTGGTCTCCGGCCCGCGCAAACGAACACGAGTGGAACGCAGCGTACGCGAGTTCGCGCCACGGCCACGTGGCGGACCTCTCACCGTCCACGGCCAACCATGTGGCGTACGCCACTCTCCGCTCCCCTCTTCGCCCCCTTCTCCGCCCCCTTCTCCGCCCCCTTTCTGCTCCCTCTCCGCTCCCTCCCTGCTCCACTCCTCGCGCCGCTTTCCGCGCCGGCCCGCGCGCCCCGGCGGCCGCCGGCGGTCCCCGGCACCGGGCACGCCGTCGATAATCGAGCCCGTGACCGATCTTGCGACGCGCGTGACGCCCCCCGGCTCCGCGACCCTGCGCCGGGCGGCCCCCGCCCTCCTGGGGTACGCGGCCGTACGCGCCCTGGGTCTGCTGGCCCTCGTCGGGTGGAGCGCCGCCCGCGACAAGAACGCGTACACGCTGCTGACCGCCCGCTGGGACGCCCTCTGGTACACGAGGGTCGCCGAGCTGGGATACGGCTACGAGGTCCGCCTCCCGAACGGCGACGTGCACTCCAACCTCGCGTTCTTCCCGCTGCTGCCCTGGCTGGAAAGGCTTCTGCACGCGGTGACCCCGTTGTCGTACGCCGACGCCGGTTTCGTCGTGTCCCTGCTCGCCTCGCTCGCCGCGGCCGGGGGGATCTTCGCGGTCGCCGATCACGTGTACGGCCGCCGGGCCGGGGTGTGCGCGGTGCTGGTGTGGGCCGTCCTGCCCGTCGGGATCGTGCAGTCGATGGCGTACAGCGAGTCGCTCTTCACCGCGCTGGCCGCCTGGTCGCTGTACGCGGTACTCACCGGCCGCTGGGTGACCGCTGGAGCGCTCGCGTCGTTGTCCGGACTGACCCGCCCGGTGGGGCTCGCGGTGGTCGCGGCGGTATGGGTCTCGGCGGCGGTCTCGTTCGCGCGAACCCGCAGCACGGCGCTCGAACCGGGCGCGCACGCCGCCCGCCGCGCCCTCGGCATGCTGCTCGCCCCCCTCGGCGCCGCCGGGTACGTCCTGTGGGTCGGCCACCACACCGGAAAGGGCCCGCTCGGCTACCTCGACGTGCAGGCGGGCTGGCACAACGGCTTCGACGGCGGGTACGCCTTCGCCCGCTTCGTCGCCGACAAGTTCACGTCGTTCCCGTCGGCCCTCGCCGGTCTCGGACTGATCGTCGGCGTCACCCTGCTGCTGTGGCTGTACGTCGTCTGTGTAAGACAGGCTCAGCCGCTCCCGCTGCTGGTGTACTCGGGTGTCGTCCTCGCGCTCGCCCTGTGCGCGTCGAGCTACTTCGGCTCCAAGCCGCGCCTGCTGCTGCCCGCCTTCCCGCTGCTGTTGCCGCTCGCCCTGGCTCTCGCCCGGCTGCGGACGTCCAGGTCGGCGCTGGTGGTGGGGTGCGTCGCGGCGGCTTCGGCCGTGTACGGCGCGTGGTGGCTGAACGGCTCGGGCCCTCCGTAGGACTCGGGCCCTCCGTAAGAGAAGTAAGAGGACTCCTGCTTTTCGGTGAATCCTTTCGTGAGTTCCCTAAAGCCATCCCGTGGAATGATCAAAGGAATTACGGGGAACGACGACCGGGCGATTAGTGATTCCAGAGGAATTAACACCCCTTTGAGAGCAATCCCACATCACATCGTCATCACAAACCGACGGAATCGGCCGGGTCGCGAGCTCACTCGCTGTAACGTCGTTTAGGTGCGTACCGAACAAAACCTCACCCGTCTGGACCGGGTGTTCGCGAGGCTCGATCGTGAGCCGGAACGACCGGCCCACATCGATGTGCCGAAGATGAGCAGGCACCGGGTCGCCCTGCTCGTCGCGACCCTGGCGTTCTATCTGGCGATCGTGTGGCTCGTGGTGATCACCTCGTGGCTGGTCCGCCTCGACTGGCAGGTCATGTTCTTCCGGCCGTACCAGCAGTGGCCGGAGATCCACGCGTTCCTCGACTACTACGTGGTCCTGGGCCAGCGCGGCCCGACCGCCGTCATGGTCGCCGCCTGGCTCGGCTGGAGATCCTGGCGTCAGCACACCCTGCGCCCGATGCTCACGCTGGGCGCCTCGCTGCTGCTGCTGAACATCACCGTCGGCACCGCGAAACTCGGCATGGGGCGGCTCGGACCGCACTACGCGACCACCATCGGCTCGAACGAGATGGGCCTGGGCGGCGATATATTTCCCAGCGGCCACACCGCCAACGCCGTGGTGACCTGGGGAATCCTGGCGTATCTGGCCTCCACGCCGAGGGCTCGCCGCTGGCTGTCCGCCGCGTCCGCGGTGGTCTCGCTGGGCGTCGGCCTCACCACCGTCTACCTCGGTACGCACTGGCTGAGCGACGTGGTGCTGGGCTGGGCCGCGGGTCTGCTGGTCCTGCTGGCGCTGCCCTGGTGCGAGCCGCTGATCGCCCGCGCCGAGGTCTCGATCTTCGCCCTGCGCGATCGCCGACGTGCGCGCCGCGCGGGCACGCTCCCGGTCCCCCTTCCGGTTCCGGCGGCCCCCACCCCCGCCCCCGCCCCCGTCGCCGTGTCCGTGCCGCTCAAGCCGCGCACCACGGTCCCGGACGAGCCGCCCGCGGCGCACGAGCCGGTCGCTCCGGCGCGTTCGCCCCGCGCGCCGGTCTACCTGGCCCCCGGCCCGCACACGACCCGCTCGGAGCGCACCCCGGTCACGCCGGCCGGCAGCCGCCGCCCCCCGCACGCCGACCGTCTCCCGCGCGGCACGGCGGCCTCGGCGACGGCCACCCGCCCCCTGACGGGCGGCTGACCTCCGCGAACACCGCCCCACGCCACCCCACGACGGCGGAACCCCGGTACGCACAACCCGGTCCCCCATACGAAGGCCCCGGTTCCCAAGCCAGGAACCGGGGCCTTCGCCGTGTCTCTCTCAGCGCTTCGCCGTACCTCTCTCAGCCCTTCCAGGCGCGGGTCACGTGGCCGTCGCTCACCTCGAAGTTCAGCCGCCCGAAGCGGTACTCCATGGTGACGATCGTGCCGGGCGCCAGGGAACGCACCGTCGACCACCCCCGTTCACGCGCGAGCCGCTCGGCGCGTGCGGCCTCAAGGCCGACGTACCCGTCCGGATTGTCCTGGGGCTCCGCTGGCGGAGTGGGATTCGGTGCCATACCGCCACGCTAGGCCGCGAGCCGCGCTCCGGGAACCCCAAACCGGTGCCGTGGATCACTCCGGTCACACTTCTGTCACAGGATCACGACACGCGTTTCGACCGCCGGAACATGAGTTCCTGCGCGGCGGTCCCTCACACGTACGGGCGGTTCCCTAGGCCTTCCGCGTGTATTCGAACGCAATTCCCGCGTGTCGGGCTGCCGCCGCGAATATCCCGGAGGAAAGCGCGCGGAGAACTGTCTTCGGACCCCGTCGCATTTCGATTCCGGGCGGGTCCCGGAGCTGACTGCTCATAGGAAATACACGGCCTGCCCACACCGCCTCCGCACCCCGTCGCCGCCGCTCCGGACCCGCGCGCGGCGCGGCCGTAGAGCCGTAGTGGCCCCATCCGGTCGTCGAACCGGAGGGGGCCACCTGGTCCCGGCGGGGGAGGGTCAGAGCACGAGGCGCTGGCCGGGCACGATCAGGTCGGGGTCGCCGCCGACGACGGCCTGGTTGGCGGCGTAGACCCGCTGCCAGGTGAGCCCGTGCCGGGCCGCGATGGTGCTGAGGGTGTCGCCCTGGCGGACGGTGTAGTCGCCACGGGACGTACCGCGCGAGGTCTGGCTCGTCGAGCGCTCCGCCGCCGCCGAGGAACTCGGCGACTTTGACGAACCGGACTTCGAGGAGCCGGAGTAGGACTTCGAGGAACCCGACGACTTCGAGGAACCGGACCTGGAGGAGCTCGACTCGGCGGAACCCGACGTACCGGAGGACGAACCGTTGGACGGAGCGCTGCCGGACGCTCCGGCGCGCGCCGAACACGTCGGCCATGCGCCCCAGCCCTGTGCCTTCTGCACCTTGGCCGCGACGGAGATCTGCTGTGCCTTGCCGGCCTTGTCGGCGGTGGACGCGTAGGCGGTTCCGCCGTACGCGGCCCAGGTGGAGGCGGAGAACTGCAGCCCGCCGTAGTACCCGTTGCCGGTGTTGATGTGCCAGTTGCCGCCGCTCTCGCACTGGGCGATGCGGTCCCACACCCCGCTGTCGGCCGCCGCGGCGTTGCCGGTCGCGGACAGCAGTCCGAGGGGGGCGAGCAGGACCGCCCCTGCGAGGACCGCCGTCTTGAGCGACGACTTGCGGGTGTGGTTATCGGCACATTCGGACATGTAGATCCCTCTCTACGGACCCGGGCTTCCCCCTGACCGGAGCGCATCGGCCGCGCAAGGACGCGGTCGTCGCGCTCCGTCCCGTCCGCCGACGGTCGTGCTGCGCGTTGTCTGGCTCTGCGCGGCCGGCGGACGTACCCGAGCGGTGCTCGCTGCACACGGCGGAGCAATCTAGGGACCCTGACGACCCGTTATCAACCAACTCCCTGTTGTCCCAGGCCAGTTGGCAGTTACCGCAGGTAGCGGCCAATTCCGGCCACCTACTTCATTCGCTCATTTCGCGTTTTGTCGACCAGGTACTCGAACAAACTGTGAGTCAGTTCACCGGGCCAAGTTCCGTAACCTCCCCGTTACTTGACATGGAGTAATGGGGTCTGCACACAGTGTGACCACTCGTGCAAGATGGTTCGATTCCGTTCGCCGTGCAGCGTGACTCCCGCCACAGATCGCCCGTTGTCTCCTTCATGAGCCGGGGATCGACCCGGACCACGAGCCGGAGCCACCCGGCCTCGCCCACGCACCGCATCCGAGGGAGCCACCCGTGCCGCGCATGCTCGACGTCAGCGACGAGGTACGCGCCGAGATCGGCGACGAAGAAGCCGACCGGCTGCTCGCCGGAGACAACGCCCCGGGCAGTTACGACTGCACGTCCTGCCGCACCCCGGGCGACTCCGAGAACGAGCGCACCAGCACCGTCCTGTTCATCGGGGACGAGACCGCCGTCCTCGCCTTCGCCCACGCGACCTGCCTGCCCTCGCAGGTCGTCCAGGTCACTGAGGAGCAGCTCCAGGGCGCGGTCCGTTCCATCAGCGGCGACACCGTCGACCTGGACCCGGACAAGGTCGTACCCGAGCAGGCCGTGCTCGGCGTGACCAGCGGACTCGTCCTGATCGCCGGGGAGTTGCACCCCGCCCTGGTCGTCGAGCCGACCGCGCCCATCGTGCGGCCCGGCACGACCGGCGCCGGCGACGACTTCCTGCCCCTCCTCATCGAGCAGGGTTTCATGCCGCTGAGCGAGCTGACCGAGGTGCCGCCGGTGCAGCACGGCTGGTCCGTGCTGCTGGCGATGGGGCAGCTGCACGCCGTCCTCCAGCCCTCGTCGACCGGCGGGCAGCCGGTCGCCTGGTGGCAGGCGCACCAGCCGCTGCAGGTGACGGAGGGGTGGCGGGCCGCCGCCAACAAGCACCAGCAGGTGCTGATGTTCGCGGCGCCGGTCGGCTCGATCGGGCGCCAGCCCAGGGAGGACCTGCTGCGGGACGCGCTCGACAAGGCCGCGGCGAACGGGCAGTTGGTGGGAGCGGCTCTTCCTCTCGCCGGTACCTGAGTCCGCCCACGGGGCGAGGCCGGGCGAGGACCGGGCGGGGACTGCGGGCGCACGGCGGCTGAAAGGCCGTCCGAACCGCGGCCCCGCACCCCTTCGGGTGCACCGCACAACCGCATCTCTTCACGTCACGTGTCGTTTGGACATACGTGCACACCTACGACGTTCCCCGCCGCCCGTCCTACCAGTCGATCCCGTCCGCGCGACCGGCTCAGGACTCCCAGGGCGGCCCATCGGCCACGCCGATCTACGACGCTCTCTACTCCGAGTACGTCAAGACGTTCCGCTCGCTGCCGGGTGACCGCAGCGGCGAGGACGATCTGGGGTTCACCGCCTTCGGGAACATCCCGCACGGCACGGGCTCGTACGCGCCGCCCCGCCCGGGCTCGTTCAGCAGCTCGTACAGCGCCTACAGCGCGGGGGCGCAGAGCGCGCGGCACGGCATCGGGCAGCAGTCCCAGTGGCAGCGGGTCGGGCAGATCGGCCAGCAGCCCACGCCCACCGCGATGCACCACGTCCCGGCGGCACTCCCGCCGGCCCCGAGAAGGACCTTCTGACCCGGCCCTACCAGGGTCGGCCAGAGCCGTTCGAGGCCGTTGCGGGTCCGTGCGGTCCGGACGTGGCTGGAGGGCGGCACCCGTCGCGGGTGCCGCCCTCCAGTCATGTCACCGCTACTTCTTCTTGTTGCCGCCGCGCTTCTCGCGCACCCGCACCGAGATATGGATCGGCGTCCCCTCGAAGCCGAATTCCTCGCGCAGCCGGCGCTCGATGAAGCGCCGGTAGCCCGCCTCGATGAAGCCGGAGGCGAAGAGCACGAACCGCGGCGGCTTGGTGCCGGCCTGGGTGCCGAAGAGGATGCGCGGCTGCTTGCCGCCCCGGATCGGGTGCGGGTGGGCGGCGACCAGCTCGCCGAGGAAGGCGTTGAGCCGGCCCGTCGGGACGCGGGTCTCCCAACCGGCCAGAGCGGTCTCGATCGCCGGGACCAGCTTCTCCATGTGCCGCCCGGTGCGCGCCGAGACGTTCACCCGGGGCGCCCACGCCACCTGGCCGAACTCGGTCTCGATCTCGCGCTCCAGGTAGTAGCGGCGCTCCTCGTCGAGGGTGTCCCACTTGTTGTAGGCGATGACGATCGCGCGGCCCGCGTCGACGGCCATGGTGACGATCCGCTGGTCCTGGACCGAGATGGACTCGGAGCCGTCGATCAGGATGACCGCCACCTCGGCCTTCTCGACGGCGGCCGCGGTACGCAGCGAGGCATAGTAGTCGGCGCCCTGCTGGAGGTGGACGCGCTTGCGGATGCCCGCCGTGTCGACGAACTTCCAGATGACGCCGCCGAGTTCGATCAGCTCGTCGACCGGGTCCCGAGTGGTGCCCGCGATCTCGTTGACGACGACCCGCTCCTCGCCGGCCACCTTGTTCAGCAGCGAGGACTTGCCGACGTTCGGACGGCCGATGAGCGCGATGCGGCGCGGCCCGCCGACCGCGGCGCCGAAGCTCTGCTCGGGCGCCTCGGGCAGCGCCTCCAGGACGGCGTCCAGCATGTCGCCGGTGCCGCGGCCGTGCAGCGCGGACACGGGGTGCGGCTCGCCGAGACCCAGCGACCACAGGTAGGCCGCGTCGGCCTCGCCGCTCGGGCCGTCGACCTTGTTGGCGGCGAGCACGACGGGCTTGCCGGCCTTGCGCAGCAGCCGGACCACCGCCTCGTCGGTGTCGGTGGCGCCGACCTTGGCGTCCACGACGAAGACGACGGCGTCGGCCGCCTCGATCGCGTACTCGGCCTGTGCGGCCACGGAGGCGTCGATGCCGAGGACGTCCTGCTCCCAGCCGCCGGTGTCGACGACCTTGAAGCGACGGCCCGCCCACTCGGCCTCGTACGTGACCCGGTCACGGGTGACGCCCGGCTTGTCCTCGACGACCGCCTCGCGCCGCCCGATGATCCGGTTGACGAGGGTCGACTTGCCGACATTCGGGCGGCCGACGACGGCGAGGACCGGCAGCGGCCCGTGGCCGGCGGCCTCGATCGCCCCCTCGACGTCCTCCGGGTCGAAGCCCTCGATCGCGGCGAGCTCCATGAACTCCGCGTACTCGGCGTCGCCGAGCGCCCCGTGATCGTGCTCGAAGCCGTCCGAGCCGTCGGGCTGGGTGTGGTCGTTCATGAAGTCCGTACCTCGTCGTTCATTCGTGGTGATCGGTGGAGCACCCGTTTCGTTCGGGTTGATCCACTACTCGGTATTCAGTGTCGCTCAGCGCCCGGTGAGGCGCCTGGCGTTTTCCAGGTGGGCGGCCAGCTGCTTCTGGATGCGTTCGGTCGCCTCGTCCAGCGCCTTGCGGGTACGCCGTCCGCTGCCGTCGCCCGCGTCGAACGGGTCGCCGAAGACGACATCGACGCGGGAGCGCAGCGGGGGCAGCGCCTTTATCAACCGTCCGCGCCGCTCGGAACTTCCCAGCACGGCGACGGGCACGATCGGCGCGCCGCTGCGGACGGCGAAGTAGGCGAGCCCGGCGCGCAGGGCGGCGAAGTCGCCCTCGCCCCGGGTGCCCTCCGGGAAGATCCCGAGGACCCCGCCGTTCTCCAGCACACCCAGCGCGTGGGTGATCGCCGTGCGGTCGGTGGTGTCGCGGTCGACCTTGATCTGGCCGACGCGGGTCATGAACGGGCCGAGCGGGCCGACGAACGCTTCCTTCTTGACCAGGAAGTGCGACGCCCGGGGCGCCACGCCGATGACCATCGGGCCGTCGACCATGTGGGAGTGGTTGACCGCGAAGATCACCGGGCCGCTCGCGGGCACCTTCCAGGCGCCCAGCACGCGCGGCTTCCACAGCCCGTACATCAGGCCGACGCCGATCCGCCGCCCGATCTCGGCGCCCCTCTCGGTGGGCAGTTCGCTCACTTCGCGGCTCGCTTCTCCTCGACGAGGGTGACAACGCACTCGATGACCTGGGTGAGCGTCAGCTCGGTGGTGTCCACCTCGACGGCGTCGTCCGCCTTGGCGAGCGGGGAGGTCTTGCGGGAGGAGTCTGCCGCGTCCCGCCGGATCAGCGCCTCGCGGGTGCTGTGGACGTCCGCGCCCTTCAGCTCGCCGCTGCGGCGGGCGGCGCGGGCCTCCGGCGAGGCGGTGAGGAAGATCTTCAGGTCGGCGTCGGGCAACACGGTCGTACCGATGTCCCGGCCCTCGACGACTATCCCGCGCTCGGCGGAGGCCGCCAGCGAGCGCTGCAGCTCGGTGATCCGGGCCCGCACCTCCGGTACGGCGCTCACCGCGCTGACCTTGGCGGTGACGTCCTGGGTGCGGATGGGCGCGGCCACGTCCGTGCCGTCGACCGTGATGGTCGGGGCGGCCGGGTCGGTCCCGGAGACGATCTCGGGCTTGCCGGCGACGGCGGCGATCGCCGTGGGGTCCTCGATGTCGATCCCGTTGTTCACCATCCACCACGTGATGGCCCGGTACTGGGCGCCGGTGTCCAGGTAGCTCAGCCCGAGCCGGGCGGCCACGGCCTTGGACGTGCTCGACTTGCCCGTGCCGGAGGGACCGTCGATGGCGACAATCACGGGCTGGGCGGCGCCGTTTTCCACGGGTGGACACCTTCCTGGTGCGAGGCGGTGGAGGTACGGGGCGCGACTGTGCCCCGCACAAGGTTACCGGGCACTCGTCACTCGTCCGGCCGCCCCTGTTCAGCACGCGGGGGTCTGGGGGCGGCAGTCCCCGGCAGGGCCCACACCAACACCGGGTGCCTACTGCCGGATCGCCCAGCCCCTGTCCCGCAACGCCGCCGTGAGAACCGGCGCCGACCTCGGCTCGACCATCAGCTGCACCAGGCCCGCCTGCTGCCCGGTCGCGTGCTCGATACGTACGTCCTCGATGTTGACGCCCGCCTGCCCCGCGTCCGCGAAGATACGGGCCAGCTGCCCCGGCTGGTCGTCGATCAGCACCGCGACCACCTCGTACACCCGCGGAGCGGCCCCGTGCTTGCCGGGGACCCGGACCTGGCCCGCGTTGCCGCGGCGCAGGACGTCCTCGATGCCGCCGGCGCCCTCGCGGCGCTTGGCGTCGTCGGAGGACTGCAGGGCGCGCAGGGCCTGCACCGTCTCCTCCAGGTCGGCGGCGACGTCGGTGAGCAGATCGGCGACCGGCCCGGGGTTCGCGGACAGGATGTCGATCCACATCCCGGGTTCGGAGGCGGCGATCCGGGTGACGTCCCTGATGCCCTGCCCGCACAGCCGTACGGCGGCCTCCTCGGCGTGCTCCAGGCGCGCGGCGACCATGCTGGAGACCAGGTGGGGCATGTGGGAGACGAGGGCCACCGCGCGGTCGTGGGCGTCCGCGTCCATGACCACCGGCACGGCCCGGCAGTGCGAGACGAGCTCCAGGGCGAGGTTCAGCACCTCGGTGTCGGTGTCCCGGGTCGGGGTCAGCACCCAGGGCCGGCCCTCGAAGAGGTCGCCGGTCGCGGCCAGCGGCCCGGACTTCTCCCGCCCCGACATGGGGTGCGTGCCGATGTACGCCGACAGGTCGAGGCCGAGCGCCTCCAGCTCACGGCGCGGCCCGCCCTTGACGCTGGCCACGTCCAGGTAGCCGCGGGCCACCCCGCGGCGCATCGCGTCGGCGAGGACACCGGCGACATGGGCGGGCGGGGCGGCGACGATCGCGAGGTCGACCGGGCCCTCGGGTTCCTCGTCGGTGCCGGCGCCGAGCGCGGCGGCCGTACGGGCCTGCTCGGGGTCGTGGTCGGCGAGGTGGACGACGACGCCCCGCTGGGCGAGAGCCAGCGCGGCGGACGTGCCGATCAGCCCCGTACCGAGGACGAGCGCGGTCCTCACTGGGCGATGTCCTTGCGCAGGGCGCCCGCGGCGCCGAGGTAGACGTGGTGGATGTCGGCGCGCGGCCGGTCGGACTCGATGTGCGCGAGGATGCGGACGACCCGCGGCATGGCGCCCTCGATGTCGAGTTCCTGGGCGCAGATCAGCGGCACGTCGACGATGCCGAGCCCCCGGGCCGCGGCCGCCGGGAAGTCGCTGTGCAGGTCGGGTGTGGCCGTGAACCAGATGCTGATCAGGTCGTCGGCGCTGAGGGAGTTCCGCTCCAGGACGGCGGTGAGCAGGGCCGCGACCTGCTCGTCCATGTGCCCGGCCTCGTCGCGCTGAAGTTGGACGGCTCCCCGGACCGCTCGTACCGCCACGGCGCTGCTCCTCGCTGAAGTGCTGATGTACGGCTCTTGGCACGTCCAGCCTAGTCAGCCCACGCGGGACCGGTGCGCGTCGCCCGATCGCTGAGACACTCCGCAATGGAACGCGCGTTATGTGGCGCTCCCTCCCGGGTTGCTTCATCTTCGGCGCCTTCGGTGCCAGGATGCTGCTGCTCCGTTCGGAGCGACTCCCGCCGACCTCAACCCTCTGGCTCTTCCGCACCTTCGGAGTGACGACATGACTCTCCCCGCGACACGGCGCACGGTCCTCCTGGCGACGGGAGGCGCGACAGCGGCAGCAGCGCTCACGGCGGGCTGCGGTGACAGCGGCTCGTCGTCCTCGTCCGGAAGGCCGTCGGCCACCGCCGGCCAGGAACTGGCGAAGACGACCGACATCCCCGTGGGCGGCGGCAAGATCTTCGCGGACGAGAAGGTCGTCGTCACCCAGCCGACGAAGGACGACTTCAAGGCCTTCTCCGCGATCTGCACCCACATGGGCTGCACGGTGAGCACGGTCGCGGACGGCACCATCGACTGCCCGTGCCACGGCAGCAAATATCACATCGCCGACGGTTCGGTGGCCGGCGGTCCGGCGCCGAAGCCGCTGCCCACGGAGCAGATCACGGTCACGGGCGGCACGATCAAGCTGGCGTGATCACTGGTCCCAGAGGGCCCCGAGCGTCATCAGCTCCCCGTGGTACTCGATCCGGTCCGCCCACTCCGTCGGCCAGGCGTCGGCCCCGGCGTACGCGCCCGCGAAGGCGCCCGCCAGACAGGCGATGGAGTCGGAGTCCCCGGACGAGCAGGCGGCCCGGCGCAACGCGGTCACCGGTTCGTCGGGGAACAGCAGGAAGCACAGCAGGCCGGCGGCCATGGCCTCCTCGGCGATCCACCCCTCCCCCGCGACCAGGCACGGATCGGTCTCGGGTGACGGATCGCGCAGCGTCTGCTCAAGGCGCTCCAGCACGCCCAGGCAGTCGTCCCAGCCGCGCGCGATGAAGTGCTCAGGGGTCGGGTCCTGGCTGCGGGTCCACAGGTCGGCGAGCCAGCGGTGGTGGTAGTGGGAGCGGTTGTCGAGGGCGTAGGCGCGCAGCAGCCCGAGCAGGGCGGCCGGGTCGGCGCCGTGTGCGAGCAGCCGCACGGCGTGGGCGGTGAGGTCGGAGGCGGCGAGCGCGGTGGGGTGCCCGTGGGTGAGGGCGGACTGGAGCTGGGCGGCCCCGGCCCGCTGCTCGTCGCTGAGCCCGGGGGCGAGCCCGAGGGGGGCGACGCGCATGTTGGCGCCGCAGCCCTTGGAGCCGATCCGGCTGGCGTCCTGCCAGGGCATGCCGCTCTGCAGGAGACCGCACGCCTCCAGGCAGGTGCGTCCGGGCGCGCGGTTGTTGTCGGGCGAGCGGTACCAGTCGACGAACTCCTTCCGCAGCGGCTGCGCCAGGCCCTCGGGGGTGAGCAGCCCGCGGTCCATGGCCGCACGCAGTCCGCGGCCCAGCGCCAGCGTCATCTGGGTGTCGTCGGACACACGCGCGGGCTTGGGCAGGTCCAGCGAGCGCCAGGGCCCGTACCACTCCTGGATCTTCTGCACGCCGATGAACTCGGTCGGAAACCCGAGCGCGTCCCCCAGGGCGAGTCCCAGCAGGGACCCCGTGGCGCGCTTCCTGACGGTGGTGGAGGTGGTCATGCGGAACGTCCTTCCCGGGGCGGTCGCAGCAGGGGCGGATGGAGCGCGGTGGCGGTGCCCGCGCGGTAGAGGGCGGCGGGCTTGCCGCGTCCGCCGGTCAGACGTGCGGCGCCGGGCACGGCTTCGACGAAGCCCGGGGTGGCGAGCACCTTGCGCCGGAAGTTGGGCCGGTCGAGCCCGGTCCCCCACACCGTCTCGTAGACCTGCTGGAGCTCGCCGAGGGTGAACTCGGGCGGGCAGAAGGCGGTCGCGAGGCAGGTGTACTCGAACTTGGCGCCGACCCGGTCGTGGGCGTCGGCCAGGATCCGGTCGTGGTCGAAGGCGAGCGGTTCGACGGCGTCGTACGGCAGCCAGCGCGCCTGGGCCGCGTCGCCGCCGCCGGTCGGCTCGGGGGCGTCGGGCAGCAGGGCCGCGAAGGCGACGGAGACGACCCGCATCCGAGGGTCACGGTCGGGTTCGCTGTAGGTGCGCAGCTGCTCCAGGTGGAGCCCGGAGACGTCCTTCAGGCCGGTCTCCTCGGCGAGCTCGCGCCGGGCGGCCGTCTCCGCGGACTCGTCGGGCAGCACGAAGCCCCCGGGCAGCGCCCACCGGCCGGCGTACGGCTCCTGGCCGCGCTCGACGAGCAGGACGTGCAGGAGGCCTGCGCGCAGGGTCAGGACGGCGAGGTCGACGGTGACGGCGAAGGGCTCGTGGGCGTGCTTGTCGTAGCCCGGCATGACCAACACCCCCTTTTTAATAGTCAGCACGACTATAAAAAGAGGGTGCGGTCACGCACAAGCCCTTGAAGCTTCAGGAGTCCCTAAAGGTCGACTTCCTTCATGAGCATGCCGACCTCGGTGTTGGACAGCCGGCGCAGCCAGCCCGACTTCTGGTCGCCCAGGGTGATCGGGCCGAAGGCGACGCGCACCAGCTTGTCGACCGGGAAGCCGGCCTCCGCCAGCATCCGGCGCACGATGTGCTTGCGGCCCTCGTGCAGGGTCACCTCGACCAGGTAGTTCTTGCCGGTCTGCTCGACGACCCGGAAGTGGTCCGCCTTGGCGTACCCGTCGTCCAGCTGGATGCCGTCCTTGAGCTTCTTGCCGAGGTCACGCGGGATCGGGCCCACGATGTGCGCGAGGTAGACCTTCTTCACGCCGTACTTGGGGTGGGTCAGCCGGTGCGCCAGCTCGCCGTGGTTGGTGAGCAGGATGACGCCCTCGGTCTCGGTGTCGAGCCGGCCCACGTGGAACAGCCGCGTCTCGCGGTTGGTCACGTAGTCGCCGAGGCATTGACGGCCCTCGTTGTCCTCCATCGTGGAGACGACGCCGGCCGGCTTGTTCAGCGAGAAGAACTGGTACGACTGCGTCGCGACCGTCAGGCCGTCGACCTTGACCTCGTCGTTCTCCGGGTCGACCCGCTTGCCCTGCTCGAGCACGATCTCGCCGTTGACCTCGACGCGCGCCTGCTCGATCAGCTCCTCGCAGGCCCGCCGGGAGCCGTAGCCCGCGCGCGCGAGGATCTTCTGCAGCCGCTCGCCCTCCTGCTCGGCGCCCGGGAAGGTCTTGGGGAGCTTGACGTCCTTCTTGTTCGCGTACCGCTCGCGGTTGCGCTCCTCGGCCCGCGCCTCGTACTCGCGCGAAGTCGCCGGGACCGAACGGCCGCGCCCGGTGCCCTGGCCCTGCTTGGGCCCGCCCTTGGCGCCGCCGCGCGCGGAGGCGCCGCGCCCGGACTTCGGCCCCTCGTGGGTGCCGCCCGGGCCTACGTCGTAGCGCCGCTCTTCGGGGCGCGGCTTCTTCGGCCGGCCGCCCTGCTGGTCGTCGCGGCCGTTCCCGGCGCCGCGGTAGTTACCGCGGCCACCGCTGCTCCCGCCGCGGCCACCGCTGTTGCCACCGCTGCTCCCGCCGCGGCCACCGCTGTTGCCACCGCTGCTCCCGCCGCGGCCGCCGCTGTTGCCACCACGGCTCCCGCCGTTGTTTCCGCTGCTGTTCCTGCCGCTGCTGCTTCGCATCAAAGTTCCGTCTTGTCGTCTGCGTCCTCGGAATCCGGAGCGTCCGGATCGAACGACGGCACGCCTTCCTGGGTCTCGGCCTCGATCGCCTCCGCCTCCGGGAGGAAGGGCGCGAGCTCCGGGAGCTCGTCCAGACCGCGCAGGCCCATCCGCTCCAGGAAGTAGTTCGTCGTCACGTACAGGATCGCACCTGTTTCGGGTTCCGCGCCCGCCTCCTCGACGAGACCGCGCTGGAGCAGCGTGCGCATGACGCCGTCGCAGTTGACTCCGCGCACCGCGGAGACCCTGCTGCGGCTGACCGGCTGGCGGTACGCGACGACCGCCAGGGTCTCCAGCGCGGCCTGCGTGAGCCGGGCCTGCTGCCCGTCCAGGACGAAGCCCTCGACGGCCGCCGCGTACTCGGGCCGGGTGTAGAACCGCCAGCCGCCCGCGATGAGCCTGAGCTCGAAGCCACGCCCCTGCACGGTGTACTCGTCGGCCAGCTCGCGCAGCGCGTCGGCGATCTGCCGCCGGGGCCGCTGGAGGATCTTCGCGAGGTGCTCCTCGGTCGCGGGCTCGTCGACGACCATCAGGACGGCCTCCAGGGCCGGCTTGAGGTCCAGTGCGGCGACGGTCTCCTCGCTCACGTCTTCGTCTCCTTCTCGGGCTCCTCGGGCTCCTCGGGCGGCCGGTCGAACTCGTCGGTGACCCTCGGCTGCACGTCGTCGTCCCCGCCGGTCCAGCGCACCAGCAGCTCCCCGAGCGCGGTCTCCTGGTCCAGGGCGACGGCCTTCTCCCGGTACAGCTCCAGCAGCGCCAGGAAGCGGGCCACGACGGTGAGGGTGTCGTCGGTGTCCTCGACGAGCACCCGGAAGCTGGCCTCGCCGAGCTCCCGCAGCCGGGCGACGACGATCTGGGCCTGCTCCTGCACGCTCACCAGCGGCGCGTGGATGTGGTCGACGTACACCTGCGGCTTGGCCCTGGGCTGCATCGCCTTGACCGCGAGCTTGGCGAACCCCTCCGCGCCGATGCTGATGACCACCTCGGGCAGCAGCTCGGCGTGGTGCGGTTCGAGGCCGACGGTACGGGGGTAGCGGCGGGCCTCGTGCTCCAGCCGGTGCGTGAAGATGTCGGCGACCTGCTTGTAGGCCCGGTACTGCAGCAGGCGGGCGAACAGCAGGTCCCTGGCCTCCAGCAGCGCCAGGTCGGCCTCGTCCTCGACCTCCGCGGCAGGTAGCAGCCGGGCCGCCTTCAGATCGAGCAGAGTGGCGGCCACGACCAGGAACTCGGTCGTCTGGTCGAGGTCCCAGTCCGGCCCCATGGCCCGGATGTGCGCCATGAACTCGTCGGTGACCTTGGACAGCGCGACCTCGGTGACGTCCAGCTTGTGCTTGGAGATCAGCTGGAGGAGCAGGTCGAAGGGCCCCTCGAAGTTGGCGAGCCGGACCTTGAAGACACCGTCGGGGGCTTCCTGGGGCCCGGGAGCCTCCCGGGGCTCGGAAAGGGGTGGCGGAGCAACCGTTTCCGCAGCATCGGGTACCGGCTCCTCCACCGGCTCCTCCACCGGAACCGGAACTGGCACCGGAACCGAAAGTGGAGTCGGGGCTGGAACCGGAGTCGGATCAGGCGCCGCCCCCGGTCCCCGCCCCAGCGCACGCCGACGGCCGGCTGCTGCGCCGGGGCCGGGGGCTGGGACGTCGTTCGAGGTCATGGCCCCCGCAGGCTACCGCTAGCGCCCGCGCAGTCGTCGTACGAGGATGCTCGCGTCCCCGCGGCTCTCCAGGTCGGCGAGGACCACGGCGACCGCCTCGCGGACGATGCGCCCCCGGTCCACGGCCAGCCCGTGCTCGCCGCGGAGCACCAGCCGGGCGTGCTCCAGGTCCATGAGCTCCTCGGCGGAGACATAGACGGTGATCTTCTCGTCGTGCCGCTCCCGGCCGCTGGGCCGCCGGGAGGCCGCCCGGCCCCCGCGCTTGCGCGGCTGCCCCTCGCCGGAGGCGTCCGCGGCAGAACCTTCCTGCGCGCCCTGACGGCGCTCCGAGCGCTCCCCGGCGGTGCCCCGGGTACGGGACTCCCCGGCGTCGCTCTGGCCCGCCTCGGCCGGCGCGTGCTCGGCGCCCTCGCCGTCACCGCCCTGCGCCGGCACGGCCTGCGGCGCGTCCTGCGCACCGCCGGCCGCCACCCCGTCGCTCTCGCCGGCCGGCGCGGGCACCCGCGCCTCACCGTTGACGGAGCGCCGGGGCGCGGACGGCTGGAGTGCCATTCCCCCTGTCGTACGGAAGAGTTCGTCGGCCCCCGGCAGACTCACTCGGCGTGACACCGGGCGAGCACCTCCCTGGCGAGCTGACGGTAGGCGGCGGCGCCGACGGAGTTGGAGGCGTACGTGGTGATCGGCTCACCGGCGACCGTGGTCTCCGGGAAGCGGACCGTGCGCCCGATGACCGTGTGGTAGACGTGGTCGTCGAACGCCTCGACGACCCGTGCCAGCACCTCACGGCTGTGCACGGTGCGCGAGTCGTACATCGTGGCGAGGATCCCGTCGAGCTCCAGCTCCGGGTTGAGCCGCTCCTGGACCTTCTCGATGGTCTCGGTGAGCAGCGCCACGCCTCGGAGGGCGAAGAACTCGCACTCCAGCGGCACGATCACCTTGTGCGCCGCCGTGAGGGCGTTGACGGTGAGCAGGCCGAGCGAGGGCTGACAGTCGATGACGATGTAGTCGTAGTCGTCCATCAGCGGCTTGAGCGCACGCTGGAGCGTGGACTCGCGCGCGACCTCGGAGACCAGCTGCACCTCGGCGGCCGACAGGTCGATGTTGCTGGGCAGCAGGTCCATGTTGGGGACCGCCGTCTTCAGGAGCACCTCGTCCGCCGCCATGCCCCGCTCCATGAGCAGGTTGTAGACGGTGAGGTCGAGCTCCATCGGATTGACGCCGAGACCGACCGACAGCGCGCCCTGCGGGTCGAAGTCCACGAGCAGCACGCGACGGCCGTACTCGGCGAGCGCGGCACCCAGGTTGATGGTCGACGTCGTCTTGCCCACGCCGCCCTTCTGGTTGCACATCGCGATGATCGTCGCGGGACCGTGCTGGGTCAGCGGGCCCGGGATCGGGAAGTACGGCAGCGGGCGTCCGGTCGGACCGACGCGCTCACGGCGCTGTCGGGCCGCGTCGGGCGCGAGCGTGGCCGCGTACTCCGGGTCCGGCTCGTACTCGGCATCGGGATCGTAGAAGTGCCCGTCGGGCAGTTCGTCGTAGTCGGCGAAGTGGTTGTGGGGCGCGCCACTTCCGTCGCCGGCCATGGCGTTCACGTGATGGCCATCCATGCTCTGGGAAAGTGCTGGCTGAGCCAATAGGGGGCTGGTCTGGCTCTGATGGGCTGCGAAGGTTCGGACAGCGACGGAGCCGACAGCCTCGAGCCCCGCGGAACCCTGGCCCCGCGTAGGCATTCCTGGATGACCACCCCCGGGAGAAAATGTCGACTCATTCACAAGTCGTCTTACCTCCTTGGTGACCAGGAAACTTCTAGACAAGGTCAGCGTGGCACCATGCCGACGGTTGGCGACTCTATGGCGTGTCGGGCGTCCGCAGCAACACAATCCGCCGGACCCGGCCCGATGTGTCGGCAATGAAACATCCCGCTGTCAAGGGCGTACGGCCGTCGCACGGCAGGTTTCACCGGTGTGCGAATCGGTCGAAGGGTTACGTTCGAGGCGAGTTGACCGAGAGCCGCAAAGTGACCATACACACATCCGGCCGGACCTTGTCGGGCAAGGTCCGGCCGGGTGCGCGAGGTTGACGGACTCTGTTGACGTATCGCTTTTTTCCAGCGTCGACTTGGCCGTTCGATGGGGTGGGCGGCTCAGCCGAGCAGGGTCTCCAGCTCCACGTGCTCCAGTCCGTGCGCCTCTGCGACCTCGCGGTAAACGACCTTGCCGTCATGGGTGTTGAGGCCCTTGGCCAGCGCGGGATCACGGCGCAGCGCCTCCACCCAGCCCCGGTCGGCGAGTTCGACGATGTAGGGCAGCGTGGCGTTGGTGAGGGCGTAGGTGGAGGTGTTGGGGACCGCGCCGGGCATGTTGGCGACGCAGTAGAAGACCGAGTTGTGGACCGGGAAGGTCGGCTCGGCGTGAGTGGTCGGACGGGAGTCCTCGAAGCAACCGCCCTGATCGATCGCGATGTCGACAAGGACACTTCCCGGCTTCATCCGGGACACGAGCTCGTTGGTGACCAGCTTCGGCGCCTTGGCGCCCGGGATGAGGACGGCGCCGATGACGAGGTCGGCGTCCAGGACCGCCTTCTCGAGCTCGAAGGCGTTGGACATGATCGCCCGGACCCTGGTGCCGAAGACCTTGTCGGCCTCGCGCAGCTTGTTGATGTCGCGGTCGAGCAGCGTGACATGGAAGCCCATGCCGACGGCGATCTGCGTGGCGTTCCAGCCGGAGACGCCGCCGCCGATGACGACGGCCCGCGCCGGCTGGGTGCCGGGGACGCCGCCGGGGAGCACACCACGGCCGCCGACCGAGCGCATCAGGTGGTAGGCGCCGACCTGCGGGGCGAGCCGGCCCGCGACCTCGGACATCGGCGCGAGCAGCGGCAGGGCGCGGCTGGGGAGCTCGACGGTCTCGTAGGCGATCGCCGTGGCGCCGGACTGGATGAGCGCGTCGGTGCACTCCTTGGAGGCGGCCAGGTGCAGGTACGTGAAGAGCGTCTGGTCCTTGCGCAGGCGGTGGTACTCCTCGGCGATGGGCTCCTTGACCTTGAGCAGCAGGTCGGCGTCGGCCCAGACCTCGTCGGCGGTGTCCAGGATCCGGGCGCCCTCGGCGATGTACTCCTCGTCCGGGATCGACGAGCCGAGGCCGGCGCCCCGCTCGATGACGACCTGGTGGCCGTGGCGCACGAGCTCGTGCACACCGGCGGGGGTGATGGCCACCCGGAACTCGTTGTTCTTGACCTCGCGGGGGATGCCGACCTTCACGTCGATCACGGTCCTTGGCTCAGAGGGTGTGGGGGTACAGCGAAGACATACCCGGAGGTATAGGGCACACCGGGATGCACCGCAGGAGAACGTGCGGCAGAGCCAGTCTAATGAAGGTGTTCCCGCTGTCTAGCCTTTCATTGCATCAATCTCCAGCGGGTGTACTACGGATTTCGCAGGTGTTAGCGCCATGTTCCAGCCGTTCCGGCTGTCCTGGCCGCTCCGGCCCTGCCGGCAGCTCCGGCCGCTCCAGCCCCGGCTCGGGCTCCGGCTCGCGGTCCGGGAGCTCCTCTCCCAGGATGCGCTCGGCCGCGCCCCGGTGCAGGCGGGCCGCCACCGGGTCGCCGAGGCGCTCCAGGGTGTCGGCCAGCCTCAGCTGCACGGCGGCCTGTAGCCGCGTGTCCTCGGCCCGCCATGCCCACTCCACGGCCTCCTGGCAGGTCCGCAGCGACTCCTCGGGGCGGCCGGCGTACTCCTGGACCCTCGCCAGCTCGCTCAGCGCCCTGGCGTGCGCGCCGACGTCGCCGTTCTTGCGGTGCCCGGCCGCCGCGGCCCGCCAGGCCCGCTGTGCCTCGCCGTAGCGGCCTGCGTAGGTGTGCGCGGTGGCGATACGGCCGTAGAGGCGGGCGGCGTCCGCGCGCTCGTCGCGCGCCAGGCGCTGGGCGAGGGCCCGGCCGAACCAGTCGGCGGCCCGGTCGTAGTCCCCGAGCTCCAGGTGCGCGCCGCCTACGGATTCCATCGCGCGCCCGATCGCGTACGGGTCGTTCGCCTCGCGTCCGGCGTCCAGCGCGGCCCGGTAGCGCACCAGGGCCTCCGCGGTGCGGCCGGTCCTGGCGTCGACGTCGGCCAGGTTCAGCAGGGCGGCCGCCCGCTCCCGGGGCAGGTCGCGCCGCTCGGCGACGTCCAGGACGAGCTGGTGGATGCCGTACAGGTCGGGTGCGGCGCCCTGGGTGCCGAAGTGCGCGACCATCGCCCTGACCAGCTGGGACATCAAGCGGCGGGCAAGGGTGTCCAGCTCCCCGTCGGCGACCGCCAGACGGGCCGAGGCGAGCAGGGCCGGGCGGCGGGCCCGCAGCCAGTCGGCGGCCGCGCGCGGGGTGGGGAAGCGCAGGGCGCGGGGCGTGCCCTGGAGCTTCTCGCGGGCCTGGGGGTTGTCGGTCTCGGTGACCGCCCGGCAGGACTGCAGCAGCCGCACCGTCCGCTCCAGCATGCGGGCGCGGGCCAGCTGGAGCTCGGCCGGGCGGTCATGGGTCTCGGCGGCGGCGCGCAGCAGGGGGTGCAGGCAGCCGGGGACCTCGTACTGGGGCAGTGGGGAGTCCACGGCCCGCAGCAGGCCGAGCGCGGTGAGGTCGTCTAGGGCGGTGTGGGCGGCGCCCACCGAGCAGCCGGCGAGCGCGGAGGCGGTGTGCGGGTCGGCCAGGCCGGCCGGGGCGAGGCAGAGCAGGCGCAGTATCCGGGCGGCGGGGGCGGGCAGCGCGGCGTGCACGAGCCGGAAGACCCGGCTGAGCGGGGTGCCCTCGTCGCCCTCGGCGTTGAGCTGCTTGGCGAGGTCGGCGACAGCGGCCTGGGGGCGGGCGGCGAGCCAGCCGCCTGCCAGGATCAGCGCGGCGGGCTGGCCCTGGCAGGCCTCCACGAGGTGCTCGGCGGAGCGCGGGTCGACGGTGATGCGTACGGAGCCGGTGTATCCGGTGAGCAGGTCGAGGGCGGACTTGGTGTCCAGGCCGCCCAGGGTGCAGGGGCGGACGTCCGCGATGCCGGTGAGCGGTCCGGCGGAGACGGCGACCAGCAGGCACTGAGGAGTGTCCGGAAGCAGTGCGTCGACCTGTTCGGCGCCGGTCGCGTCGTCGAGCAGGAGCAGCGCGCGCCGCTCGGCGAGGGCCTCGCGCAGCAGGGCCGCGAGGTCGTCCTCGTCGGCGCCGGGCGGGGCCGGCACGTCCAGCGCGGCGAGCAGTTCACGGGCGGCGCGCTCGACGGGCACGGGCGTGCCGTCGGGCTCGGCGAGACGGGCGCGCAGCACGCCGTCCCGGTAGCGGCCGGCGACCTGCCGGACGAGCTCCTCGGCGAGCGCCGTACGCCCGGAGCCGGGCCGGCCGGCGATGAGCAGGACCCGCGCGCGCGGAGCCTTCTTCCCGGAGATGGTGTCCAGCCCGGCGCGCTCGATGTCGGCGCGCAGTTCCTTCAACTCCCGGGTGCGGCCCAGGAAATGGCCCTCTGGCGCAGCGTGTCCCGACAGCTGCGCGCCGCCTGTGTCCACTGCCTGATCCGTCACGGGCCACACTCCCGTCCCACCGCACACGCAAGCCCGCCGGGACTCCGGATCGGGCGATTCCAGAGCCTAGTTCACGCTCTGCGACGTGCCGGGAGGAGCACGGCGGGCACGACGGGGACGTCCCCCGATCGGATCAGCCGATCGTCACACTGTCGACGATCCGGGCGGGTTTCGGCCCGGCTGCGTTCAGGCCTCGAACGGACGCGCCGGCCAGGGCGCCTCCGCCGGGCGCAGCGCGTCCGCGCCCTCCCCGGCGCGGGCGGCCGCCAGCGACAGCACGCCCACCACGAGGCAGTTGTTGTGCACGTCGCCCGCGAGGGCCGCCCTGACGAGCTCGCCGACCGGCACCCGCGCGTGCTCCATGTCGGCCTCCTCGTCCTCCACCGCGAAACGCTCCCCGTCCGCCTCGGACAGGCCCCGGGCGAGAAAGATCCGCACGGACTCGTCACAGCCGCCGGGAGTCGTGTACACGTCGGTGAGCACCCGCCAGTCCTCGGCCTTGACGTGCGCCTCCTCGTACAGCTCGCGCTGGGCCGCGTGCAGCGGGTTCTCGCCGGGCACGTCGAGCAGACCCGCCGGGATCTCCCACAGCTTCTGCCGCACGGGGTGGCGGTACTGCTTGATGAGCAGCACCCGGTCCTCGTCGTCGAGGGCGAGGACGGCCACCGAGCCGGGGTGGACCTGGTAGTCCCGGCGGACCACCGAGCCGTCGGGCATGACCACCTCGTCGGTGCGGACGGAGGTCTTGTTGCCCACGAAGGGGGTCTGGGTGGCCCGGATCTCCCACGCCTCGGGGGTGTCCTTGATCGTCATGCCGTGCGTCCTTCCACGTGCCACCTGCGCAAACAAAAACCGGGGCGCAACCCTTGAAGGTTTGCACCCCGGCCACCGTACAACCGGTGTGTTACTTCGAAGCCTTCCCCGCCTCGACCGTCCGCTGGACCGCCGCCTTCACCAGGCCGGCGAACAGCGGGTGCGGACGCGTGGGCCGCGAGCGCAGCTCGGGGTGCGCCTGCGTGGCCACCAGGTAGGGGTGGACGTCGCGCGGGTACTCGACGTACTCGACGAGCTTGCCGTCCGGCGAGGTGCCGGAGAACAGGATGCCCGCCTTCTTCTCCAGCTCGGCGCGGTAGGCGTTGTTCACCTCGTAACGGTGCCGGTGCCGCTCCTCGACGTACTCCTTGCCGTCGTACACCTCACGCACGATGGAGCCCTCGGCCAGCTTGGCCGGATACATGCCCAGGCGCATCGTTCCGCCCATGTCGCCCTCGCCGGCGACGATGTCGAGCTGCTCGGCCATCGTGGAGATGACCGGGTGGCCGGTGGCCGAGTCGAACTCGGTGGAGTTGGCGTCGGGGATGTCGGCCAGGTTGCGCGCGGCCTCGATCACGATGCACTGCAGGCCCAGGCAGAGGCCGAGCAGCGGGATCTTGTTCTCGCGGGCGTACCTGATCGCGCCGACCTTGCCGAGCACACCGCGGTCGCCGAAGCCGCCCGGGATGCAGATCCCGTCGACGTCCTCGAGCTGCGCCTTGGCGCCCGCCGGGGTCTTGCAGTCGTCCGACGTGACCCACTTGATCTTCACGCGGGCCTTGTTGGCGAAGCCGCCGGCGCGCAGCGCCTCGGTGACCGAGAGGTAGGCGTCGGGCAGGTCGATGTACTTGCCGACCAGCGCGAGGGTGATCTCGTGGTCCGGGTTGTGGACGCGGTCGAGCAGGTCGTCCCAGGTCGTCCAGTCCACATCACGGAACGGCAGGTCCAGCTTGCGGACGACATAGGCGTCCAGACCCTCGCCGTGCACGGTCTTGGGGATGTCGTAGATCGAGCGGGCGTCGGGGCAGGCGACCACGGCGGCCTCGTCGACGTCGCACATCAGCGAGATCTTGCGCTTGATCGCGGTCGGCACCTCGCGGTCGCAGCGCAGCACGATCGCGTCCGGCTGGATACCGATGTTCCTGAGGGCCGCCACCGAGTGCTGGGTCGGCTTCGTCTTCAGCTCACCGGACGGGCCGATGTAGGGAAGGAGAGAGATATGGACCACGAACACGTTGTCCCGGCCGACCTCGTGCCGGACCTGGCGGACGGTCTCCAGGAACGGCAGCGACTCGATGTCGCCGACCGTGCCGCCGACCTCGGTGATGACGACGTCCACCTCGTCCGTCGCCATGCGGCGGATGCGGTGCTTGATCTCGTTGGTGATGTGCGGGATGACCTGCACGGTGTCGCCCAGGTACTCGCCGCGCCGCTCCTTGGCGATCACCGTGTTGTAGACCTGGCCGGTCGTGACGTTGGCCGAGCCGTCGAGATCGCGGTCGAGGAAGCGCTCATAGTGGCCGATGTCCAGGTCGGTCTCGGCCCCGTCGTTCGTGACGAACACCTCACCGTGCTGGAAGGGGTTCATCGTGCCCGGGTCGACGTTCAGATACGGGTCGAGCTTCTGCATCACGACGCGCAGACCCCGGGCCTTGAGCAGCATGCCGAGGCTGGAGGCCGTCAGGCCCTTCCCGAGAGAGGAGGCGACACCCCCGGTGACGAAGATGTGCTTGGTCGTCGTGGCTTTGCTGTTTCGAAAAGCAGCGGGCGGCATGGCCAAGAGGGGGCTCCCGTGGTCGCGATGTGTGGGTGCGGTTCGGGGGCTTCGAGACCACCGGTCCACGGGCTACCAGGGTATCAGCGCCTCGGAGACCTGGCTTCCGGCCACGCTCCGCGCACGGACCGACACGCACGGACGCTTCCGCACCGGCTCCTCACCCGTTGCTCACCCGTTCGGCCCACCCGCGTTGTCCGGAGCGGCACGCAGATCATCTACGTGCGTCGTATCCTGCTCGGACACTCGCTGACGAGCCGGGCCGGACAAGACGGCACACCCCCGCCCGTATCCCCCGGAACAACGAGAGCTCGTCAGTTCGTTGAGCAGTAATTGGCGTTTTGCCTGTACGGGTGAGCGACTGCTTTGCTTCACCGCTCAACGACGCATTACAACGACCCCTTGACCGCAATAAGCGACAGCCCCCCGTGTTCGTGGGGGGTGACGTGGCCGTTCGACTGGAGTTGCACGTGGCCGGGCGCATCGAAGACTACGCACTCATCGGAGACATGCAGACCGCTGCCCTGGTCTGCCGTGACGGGACAGTGGACTGGCTGTGCCTGCCCCGCTTCGACTCGCACGCGATCTTCGCCGGTCTGCTCGGCACGGAGGAACACGGATTCTGGCGGCTCGGCCCCGCGCACGCCTCCGACGCGCCGCCGCCGCGCGCGGCCCGGCGCACCTACCGGGGCGACTCGCTGATCCTGGAGTCCGAGTGGGACACCCCGCGCGGCACGGTCCGGGTGACCGACTTCATGCCCCCACGTGACGGCGCGCCCCAGCTGATCCGCATCGTCGAGGGCGTCTCGGGCCGCGTCCCCATGCGCTCGACCCTGCGGATGCGGTTCTCCTACGGCCGGATCGTCCCGTGGGTGCACAAGCACGAGGGCCGTACGGTGGCCGTCGCGGGCCCGGACTCGGTGTGGTTCGACACCGACTGCGAGACCTACGGCAAGGCGCTGACGACGTACGCCGACTTCACGGTCGCCCCCGGCGACCGGGTCGCGTTCACCATCTCCTGGGAGCCCTCGCACAAGCAGCCGCCCGCACTGCCGGAGCCGGAGCAGTCGCTTCAGGCCACGGAGGACTTCTGGCGCGAGTGGGTCGAGCACTGCACGTACCACGGCCCCTACCGCGAGGCCGTGATCCGCTCGCTGATCACGCTGAAGGCCCTGACGTACGCGCCGACCGGCGGCATCGTCGCCGCGCCGACCACCTCGCTGCCCGAGGACATCGGCGGCGTCCGCAACTGGGACTATCGCTACACCTGGCTGCGCGACGCGGCGATCACCCTGTCCTCGCTGCTGCGCACCGGCTACCGCGAGGAGGCCCGCGCCTGGCGCGAGTGGCTGCTGCGCGCGGTGGCCGGCGACCCCGAGAACCTGCAGATCATGTACGGCATCGCGGGCGAGCGCGAGCTGGGCGAGGCCGAGCTCGACTGGCTGCCCGGCTACGAGCGCTCCGGCCCGGTCCGGGTCGGCAACGGCGCCGCGCACCAGCTCCAGCTGGACGTGTACGGCGAGGTCACCGAGGCCCTGCACCTGGGCCACATGACGGGCCTGGCCCGCAACGACTACGCCTCCCTGCTCCAGCTCAAGCTGATCCGCTACCTGGAGCAGCACTGGGACGAGCCGGACGAGGGCATCTGGGAGGTGCGCGGCCCGCGCCGTCACTTCGTGCACTCCAAGGTCATGGCCTGGGTCGCCGTCGACCGCACGATCAAGCTGATCGAGTCCGGTGACGCGGACGGCCCGCTGGAGAAGTGGCGCGAGCTGCGCGACGACATCCACCGGGACGTGTGCGAGAAGGGCTACGACAAGGAACGCAACACGTTCACGCAGTCCTACGGCTCGAAGGAGCTGGACGCGTCGCTGCTGCTCATCCCGCAGATGGGCTTCCTGCCGCCGGACGACAAGCGGGTGATCGGCACCATCGAGGCGATCCAGCGCGAGCTGTCCACCGCGGACGGCTTCATCCTGCGCTACCCGACCTCGGGCGGCGACGAGGGCGTCGACGGCCTGCCCGGCGACGAGGGAGCCTTCCTCGCCTGCTCGTTCTGGATGGCGGACGACCTCGCGATGATCGGCCGGGTGGACGAGGCCCGCAAGCTGTTCGAGAAGCTGCTGTCCCTGCGCAACGACCTCGGGCTGCTCGCCGAGGAGTGGGACCCGCGCCTGAAGCGCCAGGTCGGCAACTTCCCGCAGGCCTTCAGCCACGTCCCGCTGATCGACACGGCCCTGCGGCTGACGGCCTCGGGCGCCTACGGCGGCTGAACAGGACCGACGATGCGCGCCCGCCTACGCTGGGGGGACCAGCCCCTGCACGAAAGGGGGCGCCCATGGCCTCCTCATCGAAGGCGGGCGCGGCCCTCGCCGCGCTGCGCGAGGATCTGGTCGGCGACGTGTTCGCCCCGGGGGACACGGGCTACGACGAGACCCGCGCGGTGTTCAACGCGATGATCGACCGCCGTCCGGCCGTGATCGCCCAGTGCGTCGACGAGTCCGACGTCGTGCGGGCCGTGCGTTTCGCCCGTGACCTGGACCTGCACATCGCGGTGCGCGGCGGCGGGCACAGCGTCGCGGGCCAGGCGCTGGGCGACGGTGCCGTGGTGGTCGACCTGCGGCACATGCGCGCGGTCATGGTCGATCCCGCGGACGAGGCGGTACGGGTCGCGGGCGGCGCCCTGATGACCGACCTGGACCGCGCCTGCCAACCCCACGGCCTGGCCACGACCGGCGGACGGGCCTCCACCACCGGCGTCGGCGGCTTCGTCCTGGGCGGTGGCACCGGCTGGCTGGACCGGTGCTGCGGGCTCGCCGCCGAAAACCTCCTCGGCGTGGAACTCGTCACCGCCGACGCCCGCCGGGTGCACGCCAGCGCCGACGAGAACCCCGACCTGTTCTGGGCCCTGCACGGCGGCGGCGGAAACTTCGGCGTCGCCACCTCCCTCACCCTGAAGCTGTACGAGCTGCCCCAGTTCTCCATCGCGTTGGTCCTGTACCGGCCCGAGCACGGCCGCGAGGTCGTCCGCACCTACCGCGACGTCATCGAGTCGGGCCCCGACGAGGCGGCCGGGGGCGTCCTGTTCTTCACCGGCCCGCCCGAGGAGTTCGTCCCGCCGCACCTGGTCGGCACGCTGGTGTGCGGTGCGCTGCTGACGTACGCGGGCGCCGAGGAGGACATGCGCAAGCTCGCCGAACCACTGCTGGCGCTGCCGCACGAGACGGAGATCGTCGGGGCGATGCCGTACGCCGATGTGCAGTGCATGCTCGACGATCCGCCGGGGATGCGGAACTACTGGTCGGCCGAGTATCTGACGGGCGTCCCCGACGCCCTGGTGGACGTCTTCTGCGCCCGCGCGGACACCCTGCCCGTGGGGACGGGCACCCAGCACGTGCTGTGGCCGCAGGGCGGCGCGATCGCCGCCGGCCCGGCCGAGTACCCGGTGCCCTTCCGCGGCGCCCCGTGGGCGGTCCACCCGTTCGGCATCTGGGAGGACCCCGCGGACGACGAGGCCTGCGTCCGCTGGGTGCGCGACGTCCGCGCCGACGTCCGCCCGTGGAGCACCGGGGACGTGTATCTGAACTTCATCGGCGACGAGGGCGCCGACCGGGTCGTGGCGGGCCTGGGCGCCGAGAACACCCGGCGCCTCGCGGACCTGAAGCGGCGCTACGACCCCGACAACGTGTTCCGCTTCAACCACAACATCAGGCCGGCCTGAGCGCCGTCAGCGTCCGCTCTCCCGCCGGATCACCGGCCGTCGCCGGGACCAGCGCGATCTCGTCGAGCCCCGCCTCGGCATAGGCGTCGATACGGGCGCGTACGGCGGCCAGGTCGCCCACCAGGCCGACGGTGGCCGCGGCCGCCGGGGGCAGGGCGCGGACCAGGACGGCGCGGTCGGCGCCGGCCGCGGCGCGTTCGACGGCCTCGGCGAAACCGGCCTCGGCGAACACCTCGCGGTACCCGGGCACGGTCAGGTATCCGGCGATGCTGCCCAGGACCTGGGCGAGCGAGGCGGGTTCCGGGTCGACGGCCGCGGGCAGCCAGGCGGCGAGCACGGGCGGCGTACGGCCCGCCTCGTGGGCCGCCGCGTCCAGCTTGCCGCGCAGCTCGCGCACCTGCTGCGGGGAGACGACGTCCAGCAGCATCCGGTCGGCGTGCGCGGCGGCCGCGGCGATCGCACGGTCCCCGAACGCGGCCACGGTGAGCGGTCCGCCCGGCGGCGGGAGCCGGCGCCGGAAGGGGCTGCCGGGCACCACCGGCTCACCGGGCACGGCGTGCAGCAGCGCCCGCAGGGCTGCCGCACTCTCGGCGAGGACGGCGGCGGGACGCGTCCGGGGCCGCCCGTGCACGCCCTCCACCACCCGCTTGCTGGACGTGCCCAGCGCCACGCCGACGGCCCGTCCGCCGGTGACGGCGGCGACCGACGCGGCGCCCCGGGCGAGGGTGTACGGGTCGCGCACGGACACCGGCACCGGTCCCGCCGTCAGCACCGCCCGCTCGGTGACCCGGCCGAGGGCGGCGGCCAGCACGAACGCGTCCCAGGTCGGCCCCTCGCCCGCCCACACCTCCCGGTAGCCGAGCCGGTCGGCGAGCGCCGCGACCCGCAGCGGCTCCTCGACCGGGCTGTCGTCCTCACGGGCCACGGCAACCACACTGAAGTCCATGGGCCGCCGCTGCCCGGCCGCGCGCCGTCCAATCCTGTCCGCGGATGTTGCCGCGACGTCTGCCCAGGTAGCGTCCGCTGCATGGACAGCCGCACGGACCACCGTTACGACAGCCGGGGCGCCGGCATCACCGTGCAGCGCGCGCTGGAGCTGCCCGGCCTGCGCAGCGGCCTGCCCGAGATCCTCGCGGGCGCCGACCGGCTGGAGCGCACGGTGCGCTGGGTGCACGCGGGCGAGGTCCCGAACATCGCCTCGCTGCTCAAGGGCGGCGAACTGCTGCTGACCACGGGCTACGGCCTCGGCACCCGTCCGGCCGACCAGCGGGCGTTCGTGCGCACGCTGGCCGAGCGGGGCATCGCGGCCCTGGTGATCGAGCTGGGCCCGCGCTTCACCCGGCTGCCCGCCGCCCTGGTCGAGACGGCCCGCACGACCGGTCTGCCCCTGGTCCAACTGCACCGCGAGGTGCCGTTCGTGACGGTCACCGAGGAGATCCACACCGAGATCGTCAACGGCCACTACGCGCTGCTCCAGCGGGCCGAGGAGGTGCACCGCCGCTGTACGCAGGCCCTGCTCGGCGGGGGCGGCATCCCGCAGGTGCTGGGCATCCTGGCGGACTTCAGCGACAACCCGGTGTTCCTGGAGACGACCGACGTGCAACTCCTGTACGCGGCCGGCGAGGGACCTCAGGGCGCGGATCCGCTCCAGGTCTGGGAGGGGCTGCGCGACCCGCACAAGGACGCGTCGCCGCCCGCCGGTTCGGTGCTGGTGGACGTGCCCGGCGGCGGGCCGGGGACGGGGTCGGTGCGCGCCCGGCTCGTGCTGCTGCCCGTGTGCGCGCCGCTCGCTCCCGTGCACCGGATCGCCGCCGAGCGGGCGGCCGGGATCCTGGCCGTGGTGCTGATGCAGGCCCGCCAGGAGGAGGAGCTCGCGGCGCGCGGCCGGGGCGACTTCCTGACCGACCTCGCCGAGGGCCGGATCGCCGCGGAGGACGCCCCGGCGCAGGCGCGCGTCCTCGGCTTCCGGCCGGGCGCCGGTCCGTTGCTCCCGGTCGTGATGCGGCTGGGCGACGGCATCTCCCCCGGCGGGGGCTGGGCGGTGCTGGCCCGGGCGGTCGCGGAGGAGCTCGCGTCGGTGGGCGTGCCGGTGCTGCTGGGCGTGCGTCCGGTGGAGGGCCGGGTGCCGGTGCTGCTGGGTCTGCGGTCGGAGTCGGAGCGGTCCGCGGTCGCGGACCGGGTGGCGGCGGCGCTGCGGGCCGGGGTGGAACGGGCCGGGATGCAGCGGCCGGGGGCCCAGCCGCCGGTGGTGGTGGTCGGGGTCGCGGGCGGCTGGGCGGCCGCGTCGGCGGGCCTCAGACACGCGGCGGAGACGGCGACCGCCGCGCAGGGCCTGCCGGATCGCCCCTGGTACGACGCCCGTCGCCTCGACATCGACCTGCTGCTGTGGCGGCTGCGCGACCACCCCGACCTGGCGGCCTTCGTGGACCGCGCGATCGGTCCGGTCCGCGACCACGACCACCGCTCCAAGCCGCCTCTGCTGCCCACCCTGGAGACGTACTTGGCGCACGCGGGCCGCAAGGCGGAGACGGCCCGTGAGCTGCACCTGAACCGCCAGACCCTGTACAACCGCCTGGCCCGTATCGGCGAGTTGCTCGGCACCGACCTGGACGACCCGCAGACGGTCCTGGCGTTGAGCCTGGCACTCCGGGCCCGGCGGCACGTGCCGTAAGGCATGGGGGCACAGGGGCGTGAGGCATGGAGGCGCAGGGGCGTGAGGCGTCAAGGCACAGGGGCGTGAGGCGGGAGGCGGGCGGCCGTCGCTCAGATCATCGGCCGGGGCTGTGTCAACTCGTCGTAGACGCTGAGCACTTGGGCGACGGTCTCGTCCTCCGTGGGCCAGGTGGCCGCCTGCCGAGCGCCCATGTCCCGCAGGAGTGCGCAGCGTTCGGGGTCGCCGAGGAGTCGTGCCACGGCGGCGGCGAAGGCCTCGGCGTCGTCCGGCGGTACCAGTTCGGCCGCGTCGCCGACGAGTTCGCGGATGCCGCCGGTCAGAGCCGCGACGAGCGGCACGCGCGCGTGCAGGGCCTCCTGCGCCAGGACCGACCGTGACTCCCCGCCGCCCGGCAGCAGCGCGAGGTCGGCGGCGGCGAGCAGCTCGCTCACGTCGTCGCGCCGCCCGAGCAGCCGGACCGGCAGGTCCTCGTCCTCGATACGGCTCTGGAGCTCCGCCCGTTGCGGCCCCTCCCCCGCGATCACCACCAGCGGTCCGGCGTCCAGTCGGCGCCAGGTGCGGGAGGCGTCCAGCAGGAGGTCGTGCCCACGGTGGCGCTCCAGGGACCCGACCGCCATGAGCAGCGGGCGTCCGATGGCGCCGAGTTCGGCGCGCAGCTTGGAGGCGGGCAGCTCGGGCTCGTCGGGGCCCTCGACCCGGCGGGGCCGGGGCAGCGCCACGGCCGCGAGCCGCGCGTCGCGGGCGCCCGTCCGGCGCGCCCGGTCCACGAGGTCGGAGGTGGTGCCGAGGACCACGGCGGCCGTCCTCGCGACCCGCCGTTCCAGCAGCCGCAGCAGGTGGGCGCGGGCCCCTTCGGCGTGCGCCCGGTTGTGCCACGTGACGACGAGCGGGGTGCGCCGGCCGCTCAGCGCGAGGACGGCCCGGAACGAGGCGTGCAGGCCGTGCGCGTGGACGAGGTCGGCGTCGGTGCAGGCCGCCCGCAGCGCTGCCACGGACCCCGGGTCGCTGCTGCGCGGCACGTGCACGTGTTCGGCTCCGGCACCCGTGAAGTCATGGGCGCGATCGGCCTCGGCCGGGGCGCACACGGTCACTCGCACGCCCCGCGCGACAAGCCCCGCGGCCAGGGAGCGCACGTGCGCGCTGCTGCCGGCGTTGCCGCCGCCCAGCACCTGCACGGTACGCAGCGGCGACTGGCCGTGCGGTGAGTGGCTGCTCACGTGGCCGGGGCTCCTGATTCGGCGTCGGACGGTCACGAAGAAACGTACTGAAGGACCGGCGGAGGGGTGGACCGCTGACGTTCCTCCACGTACTACGCCCAAGGATGCCAGCACGTACGGGTGTTCCGTGCCGTCGAGCCCCCCGGCACCCGGCCACAGGGCCCCCTTCATCACCCACACGAGTGAGAGAAACCGGGGTTCCGTTCGATTACCCGAGTGTGCACCTCGCCGCCTCGCTCACCTGCTCCCCGTAGACCGCTGCGGCCACCACGGCGGCGGCGTGCGCGAGCAGGCCCGCTCGCCCGTTGCCGGCCGCCACCGCCGCCCCGAGCAGCGCGCCCAGCGCGTGCGCCCCGCTGTCGCCGAGCATCTCCCGCCCGCCCAGATCCTCGGGCAGCACCGCCGCCGCGGCCCCGACCGCCACGGCCGCCAGCTCCCCGGCCGCCCCCGCGCGCAGCGCCCCCGGCGCGCCCAGGGCGAGCACGACGCCGGCGGCCCTTGCGGGGCGCACGTCCACGAGGTTGACGAAGTGTGCGGCGCCGGCGATCACCACGCCCGCGAGCACCTTGTCCAGGGGCCGCTCCTTCAGCAGCGCCCCCGCGACCAGCCCGGCCGTCGAGATCCCGACCAGTTTCACGGCCCCGCTGGTGACCTCGCCCTGCCGCAGCGCGCCCAGATGCGCCCGGAAGCCGCGCCGTGGATCGCCGACGCCGGCGACGTCGTCGTACGCCCCGCAGGTCCCGGCGGCGGCCACGGCGAGCGCGGCGGCCGGAGCCACCCGGGCGGCCGCGACCGAGGCGGCCAGGGCGACGGCGGGGCCGGAGTACAGCCCGACCGTGCGCCCCGCGTGGTTCTCGCGCTCCCACAGCGTCCGCCCGCCCGGCGCCGCCGCGCGCAGCACCGCCGTCGTCGCCCGCGTCAGCGCGGCCGCCGCCGCGAAGGCCGCGACCCGTCCCCTTCGTATGACCATGCCCTCACCCTAGGGAAAAGCCCTGGGCGACCAGGACGGAGAAAAAAGATCGAGCGCGCTGTCACAACGGCGGACCCTGCGGTGTCTTGAGGCCGAACCCCTGGAAACGGAGGAGACACCATGAGCGAGAACACCGATGTGATCGTGATCGGCGGCGGATACGCCGGCGTCATGGCCGCCAACCGTCTGACGCAGCGCGCCGACGTGAGCGTGACCCTGATCAACCCGCGCCCGGCGTTCGTCGAGCGGATCCGCCTGCACCAGTTGGTGGGCGGGACGCATGACGCGGTCGTCGCCTACGACAAGGTCCTGGCCGCGGGCGTCCGGCGGGTGGCCGACACCGTGACCGGGATCGACGCGGCCGAGCGCGGCGTGACCCTGGCGAGCGGCGGCACACTCCGCTACGACTACCTGGTCTACGCGGTCGGCAGCGGCAGCGCCGACCCGCGCGTGCCCGGAGCGGCCGAGTTCGCCCACCCGATCGCCACCCTGGAGGACGCTCAGCGGCTGCGGCCGGTCGTCGACGCGGCGCCCTCGACGGCCCCGGTGACCGTCGTCGGCGCCGGTCCCACCGGCATCGAGACCGCCGCCGAGCTGGCGGAGACGGGCCGCCCCGTGACCCTGGTGTGCGGCGGGACACTCGGCCCGTACCTGCACCCGCGGGGCCGACGCTCGGTCGCCGGGCGGCTGGCCGCACTCGGGGTGAACGTACTCGAAGGCCCCGACGCGAGGGTGACCGCCGTGACGCGCGACGCCGTGCGGCTCGGTGACGGCCGCGAGTTGCCGAACGGGGTGACCATCTGGACCGCCGGTTTCGGCGTGCCGGACCTGGCCGCCCGCAGCGGGCTGAGCACCGACGCGCTGGGCCGCCTGCTCACGGACGAGACGCTGACCAGCGTGGACGACCCGCGCATCGTCGCGGCCGGGGACTCGGCGGCGCCGTCGGACCTGCCGCTGCGGATGAGCTGCCAGGCCGCGATGCCGCTGGGTGCCCGGGCCGCCGACACGGTGCTCAGCCGGATCGCGGGTGAGCGGCCCTCGCCCCTCAACCAGGTGTTCGCCGGCCAGTGCATCAGCCTGGGCCGACGCGCCGGCATCTTCCAGTTCGCCCACCGGTACGACGTCGCGGTGTGGTTCCACATCGCCGGTCGCCCTGGCGCGAGGCTGAAGGAGTTCATCTGCAACGGCATCGTCGGGCATCTGGCCGGCGAGGCACGCAAGCCCGGTTCCTACCGCCTGCACCGCGTCTCAGGAGGCGCCCGGCGCCGACTGCTGCTGGAGAGCCGGCGCGGCGAGAACCGACGCGGCGAGAACCGGGCCACCGCCGACCAGAGAGCCTAGGCCGCGCACGGACAGGGGAGAGATCCGGACATGAGCGAGCATGCCACCGACCCGGCGACCGAGTCCTTCGTCGCCCACCGCAACCTGCTCTTCACCGTCGCCTACGAGATGCTCGGCTCGGCGGCCGACGCCGAGGACGTCCTCCAGGAGACCTGGCTGCGGTGGGTCGGGGTCGACCTCGGGCAGGTGCGCGACCAGCGCGCCTACCTGGTCCGGATCACGACCCGGCAGTCGCTCAACCGGCTGCGCGCGATGAGCCGCCGCAAGGAGGCCTACGTCGGCCCGTGGCTGCCCGAGCCGCTGCTCACCGCCCCGGACGTGGCCGAGGACGCGCTGCTCGCCGAGAGTGTGTCGATGGCGCTGATGCTCGTCCTCGAAACGCTGTCGCCGACCGAACGCGCCGTCTTCGTCCTGCGCGAGGTCTTCGACGTCGGCTACGACGAGATCGCGGCCGCCGTCGGCAAGAGCCCTGCGGCCGTCCGTCAGATCGCCCACCGCGCCCGCCGGCACGTCGACGCCCGCCGCCCCCGCCAGGCGGTCTCCGCCGACGAGACCCGGGCGGCTCTGGAGTCGTTCCGGCAGGCACTCGACACCGGCGACCCGCAGAGCCTCCTCGACGTGCTCGCCCCGGACGTCGTCCTGGTGAGCGACGGCGGCGGCGTCAAGCAGGCCGCGCCACGGCCCATCACCGGCGCCGACAAGGTGGCCCGCTTCGTCATCGGCGCTCTCGCCAAGAACGGCGGCCCGCTCACCCTCGCTCCCACCGTGGTCAACGGCAGCCCCGCCCTCGTCGCCCGGCTGGGCGGCGAGCTCGACGGCGTCATGGCGATCCGGGTCGAGGACGGCCGCATCACCGGCCTCTACTACGTCCGCAACCCGGCCAAGCTGTCCCGCGTCGCCGCCGAGACCCCGCTCACCCTGAGCTGATCCCCCGGGCCCACGGTCCCCCGGTCCGCCGAGCCACCGCTACGCGTCCGCGCGAGCGGTGGCCAGCAGCTCCTCCGCGTGGGCCCGGGCCGTCTCGGAGTCCTCCTGCCCGGCGAGCATCCGCGACAGCTCCCGGATCCGCTCCTCGCCCTCCAGGACCTTCACGCCGGAGCGGGTCACCGACCCGTCGTTGGTCTTCTCCACCAGCAACTGCCGGTCGGCGAAGGCTGCGACCTGCGGAAGGTGGGTGACGACCACGACCTGCGCGGTCTTCGCGAGCCGCGCGAGGCGCCGCCCGATCTCCACCGCCGCCTTGCCGCCGACGCCGGCGTCGACCTCGTCGAAGAGGTACGTCGGCACGGGGTCCGTCCCCGCGAACACGACCTCGACGGCGAGCATCACCCGCGAGAGCTCACCGCCGGACGCGCCCTTGGCGATGGGCCGCGGCGGCGCACCCGGGTGCGGGGCGAGCAGCAGCTCGACCTCGTCCACACCGGCCGGCCCGTAGGCCACGGCACGCCCGCCGACCTCGACGCCCTCGGGGTCCTCGGTCTGCCGGATGTCGAACGACACGCGCGCGTGCGGCATCGCCAGGGATGCCAGCTCGGCGGTCACGGCTGCGGCGAACCGCTCGGCGGCCTCCGTGCGCGCGTCCGTCAGCGCCTGCGCCAGCCCGCCGAGTTCGGCCCGCAGGGCGTCGCGTTCGGCGGTCAGCTCCTCGATGCGCTCGTCGTCGCCGTCCAGCTCGGTGAGCCGGGCCGCGCTCTGCTCGGCCCAGGCGAGCACGGAGTTCACGTCCTGCCCGTACTTGCGGGTGAGCGCGGTGAGCGAGGCCCGCCGCTCCTCGACGGCCGACAGCCGCAGCGGATCGGCGTCGAGGTCGTCGGCGTACCCCGCGAGCTCGCCCGCCACATCGCCCAGCAGGATCCCGATCTCGCCGAGTCGGTCGGCGAGTGCGGACAGCGCCGGATCGTGCGACCTGACGGCCTCCAGGGCCCGCTGTGCGCCCGCGACGAGCGTGGCGGCGTCGATGCCCTCAGGATCCTCCGGGTTGCCCGCGAGGGCGGCGTGAGCGGCCGTGGCGGCGGACGACAGCGCCTCCGCGTGCCCGAGCCGCTCGGCCTCCTCCGCCAGCTCCACGTCCTCCCCGGCGCGCGGTTCGACGCCGGCGATCTCGTCGAGCCCGAAGCGCAGCAGGTCGGCTTCCTGAGCCCGTTCACGCGCGCGCGTGACGATCTCCTCCAGCTCGACGGCCACGGCGCGCAGCCGCCGGTAGGCCTCGGTGTACTTGGCGAGCGGCACGGTCACCGCGTCCCCCGCGTACCGGTCGAGGGCCTGCCGCTGCCGGGACAGCTTCAGCAGCCCCTGCTGGTCGGTCTGCCCGTGCACGGCCACCAGTTCGTCCGCGAGCTCGGCGAGCACACCCATGGGCACGCTCCGCCCGCCGACGTGCGCCCGCGAGCGCCCCTCGGCCGAAACGGTACGGCTGATGAGCAGCGCCCCGTCGTCGAGCTCGGCCCCGGCCTCCTCGGCCCGCAGGACCACCGAGGCGCCCGCGGGCAGGGCGATCCGCCCCTCCACGACCGCCTTCTCGGCGCCGATCCGCACCAGCGCCGGGTCGGCACGTCCGCCGAGCAGCAGCCCGAGGCTGGTGACCACCATGGTCTTGCCCGCGCCCGTCTCACCCGTGACGGCGGTGAAGCCTGGCGACAGCTCGACGACCGCGTCGTCGATGACTCCGAGCGACCGTATCCGCATCTCCTCCAACACGGGGAAGACCTTACGAGGTCGGGGGCAGGAAGTGCGAGGCACCCCGTCACCCGGGCGAGTGGACCTCCCCGGGGGACGCGGTGAGCCGAGCGCTAATTCCGGGCGCCCCGCCACCCCGAAACGGGCAGCGCGAACTTCGCCACCAGCCGGTCGGTGAACGAGGCGTGGTGCAGCCGGGCCAGCCGCACCGGCACGGCGCCCCGCCGCACCTCCACCCGGGCCCCCGCGGGCAACTCGACGGTCCGCCGCCCGTCACACCACAGGACGCCCGGCGGAATATGAGGCAGCACCTCCACGGCGAGCACCGAATCCGGCGAGGTCACCAACGGCTTCGCGAACAGCGCATGGGCGCTGATCGGCACCATCAGCAGCGCCTCGACCTCGGGCCACACCACAGGCCCCCCGGCGGAGAACGCGTACGCGGTGGACCCGGTCGGCGTCGACAGGACGATCCCGTCGCACCCGAACCCGGTGACCGGCCGCCCGTCGATCTCCAGCACGACCTCGAGCAGCTTCTCCGCGCCGGCCTTCTGCACGGCCGCCTCGTTCAGCGCCCAGTCGGTGTGCACGATGTCCCCGTTGCGGTGCACGACGACGTCGACGGTCATCCGCTCCTCGACCTCGTACGCCTTCGTCACCACCCGGTCCACGACCTTGTCGAGGTCGTCGCGCTCGGCCTCGGCGAGGAAGCCGACACTGCCCAGGTTGACGCCGAGCATCGGCACCCCCGACGCCCGCGCGAACTCCGCGCCGCGCAGCAGCGTGCCGTCACCGCCGAGGACGATGAGCAGCTCGCACCCCTCCAGGCACTGCGGGGTGGCCTCGGAGACCAGCTCCACCTCGTCGGGCAGCGGCAGGTCGGCGGCCTCGTACTCCAGGACGCGCACCCCGATGCCCTCGCGAAGCAGCCCCTTGACCACCAGCTCGGCGCTGCGAATGGCCGCGGGCCGCCCGGTGTGGGCAAGCAGGAAAACAGTACGAGCTCGGTTCTGAGTCAACGCGGCCCCTCCGCAACTGCACGGTCAACATCGGCCGGGTCGAGGGCAGGCGCCCCGGCCCGGAGCCACAGAAAGTACTCGACATTGCCCGAGGGCCCGGGCAGCGGACTGGCGGTGACACCCTTCACCCCGAGCCCCAGGTCCCACGCCTTCGCGGCCACGCCCCGCACGGCTTCCGCCCGCAACTGCGGACTGCGTACGACACCCCCGCTGCCGAGCCGGTCCTTCCCCACCTCGAACTGCGGCTTGACCATCATCACCAGGTCCGCGTCCGGCTTGGCGCACCGCGCCAGGGCGGGCAGGACCAACCCGAGCGGGATGAAGGACAAGTCCCCCACGACAAGATCCACAGGCTCCCCATCGATCGCTTCAAGCGTCAACTCGCGTACGTTCGTACGGTCCTTGACGGTGACGCGTTCATCGCTGCGAAGAGACCACGCGAGTTGTCCGTATCCGACGTCCACGGCCACGACCTGCGCGGCCCCCGCCCGCAGCAGCACATCGGTGAACCCGCCGGTGGAGGCCCCGGCGTCCAGCGCCCGCCGCCCCTCCACCACGAGCCCCTGCGGCACGAACGCGGCCAGCGCGCCGGCGAGCTTGTGCCCGCCCCGGGACACGTAGTCGGGGTTGTCCTCGTCTACGGCGACGACGATCGCGGCGGCGGTCTCCACCTGCGTGGCGGGCTTGGTCGCGACACTCTTGCCGACGGTGACCCGCCCGGCGGCGATCAACTGCCCGGCATGCTCACGCGAACGTGCGAGCTTGCGGCGGACCAACTCCGCGTCCAGACGGCGACGTGCGACTCCTGCCACGTTCGGTTCAGCTCCTACTGCCGTACGACGAGAGGGGCGCCGGAGGACCCGGGCGGGCGTCGAGCGCGGTGAGCGCGTCGCGCAGCCCCCGGTGTACATCCTCGTACACCTCGACGTGGCCGTCGGTGGCGAGGTGGTCGGCGTCGGCGAGGCGGTCCAGACGGGCGTCGACCTCGGCGTCACCGGTGGGGGTGCGGGGCACGTTCAGCGGGGCGGGGGCGGCGGGGTCGTCCTCCGGCGCGGCCTCCGCCGGCACCGTCTCCCAAGACGTCTCCGGCGATGTCTCCGTCGATGTCTCCGGAAACATTTCCGGCAGCGTTTCCGCGCCCGCCTGCGGCTCCGCCTCCGGCACTGTGTCGCTCATGCCCAGACGCTACCTCGAACCGCTGGGGTACCGTCGATCGCGATGGCCACGATCGAGGAGTGCCGCGCCGCACTCGAAAAGCTCTCCGACAGCATGGGCAGCGCCGAAGGGGACGTCCGGGCGGCCGCGGCCCTGGACCGTTCGGTGAGCTGCCGGATCACCGACCTGGACGTCACGTTCGTCGGCCGCATGACGGGCGGCCGGATCGTGGTGCGGGACACCCTGCACGGCCCTCCCCGGGAGAAGGCCGAGATCAGGCTGACCATGACCGGCGACGACCTGGTCGCGCTGGTCGCCGGCGAGCTGAACTTCGCGAAGGCGTGGGGCTCGGGCCGGGTGAAGCTGGAGGCGGGTCTGCGGGACCTGTTCCAGCTCAGGAAACTGCTGTGACCGACTCGCGCGCGCGTGTCTTCCGGGCCGCCGGCACCACCAGCGGCGTGCCCGTCTCCGGGTCCTCGATGACCTGACAGCGCAGCCCGAAGACCTCCTGCACCAGACGGGCCGTGACGACGTCGTCCGGCGCGCCCTGGGCGATGACCTCGCCGCCCTTGAGCGCGATCAGGTGCGTGGCGTAGCGGGCCGCGTGGTTGAGGTCGTGCAGGACGGCGACGAGGGTGCGCCCCTGCTCCTCGTGCAGCTCCGCGCACAGGTCCAGGACGTCGATCTGGTGCTGGATGTCGAGGTAGGTCGTCGGCTCGTCGAGCAGTAGCAGCGGGGTCTGCTGGGCGAGGGCCATCGCGATCCACACGCGCTGGCGCTGACCGCCGGACAGCTCGTCGACGTACCGGCCGGCGAGCTCGGCGACCCCGGTCTGCGCCATGGACTCCTGCACGACCCGCTCGTCCTCGGCCGACCACTGCCGCAGGATGCCCTGGTGCGGGTAGCGACCGCGGCCGACGAGGTCGGCGACGGTGATCCCGTCGGGCGCGATCGACGACTGCGGCAGCAGCCCCAGCGTCCGTGCGACCTTCTTCGCCGGCAGCGACTGGATGGCCTGCCCGTCGAGCAGCACCCGGCCCTCGGACGGCTTCAGCATCCGCGACAGCGCCCGCAGCAGCGTCGACTTGCCGCAGGCGTTCGGGCCGACGATCACGGTGAAGGAGTTGTCGGGAATCTCCACCGACAGCCGTTCGGCGATGACCCGCTGGTCGTAGGCGAGGGTCACGTTCTCGGCGGCAAGGCGGTTCACGGTGCTCCTTCGGTGGTTCGTGCCCCGGTTTTCGAGGGCGGGGATGCTCATATCCGGCCGGCCTTGCGCTCGGTGACCAGCAGCCACAGCAGGTAGAGCCCGCCCAGCACGCCGGTGACCACGCCCACGGGCAACTGCCCGTCGCCGAACAGCCGCTGTGCCGCCCAGTCGGCGGTGACCAGCAGGGCGGCGCCCATGCACAGGGACGGCACGAGATTCGGCCCGGGCGAACGGGTCAGCCGCCGGGCGAGCTGCGGCGCGGTGAGCGCCACGAAGCCGACCGGGCCCGCGGCGGCGGTGGCGGCCGCGGTGAGCAGCACGGCGGCCACCATCAGCAGCAGCCGTACCCGCTCCACGCGCACGCCCAACGCGTGGGAGACGTCGTCGCCCATCTCCATCATCCGCAGCCCCCGCGCGTTGGCGAGGACGAGCGGCACGAGCACGCAGGCCAGGGCGAGCAGCGGCCAGACCTGCTTCCAGTCCCGGCCGTCGAGGGTGCCGGTCATCCAGACGACCGCGCGCGCCGCGTCGACGAAGTCGGCCTTGGTGAGCAGGTATCCGTTGACCGCGGTCGCGACGGCGGAGACGCCGATGCCGACGAGCACCAGCCGGTACCCGTGGACGCCCCGCTTCCACGCCAGCAGGTAGATCAGGGCGCCGGTCACCAGCCCGCCGATCAGCGCGCCGACGGTCACCTGGGTGGTGCTCCCGGAGAACAGCACGATCATCACGAGCGCCCCGGCCGTCGCCCCCTGCCCGAGGCCCAGCACGTCCGGACTGCCCAGTGGGTTGCGCGACACGGCCTGGAACAGCGCACCGCCGAGCCCCAGCGAGGCGCCGACGAGCAGCCCCACCAGGACCCGCGGCAGCCGCAGCTCGTTGACGATGAACTCCTGCCCTGCGGTGCCGTTGCCGAGCAGCGTCCTGACGACGTCACCGGACGAGATCGGGAAGTCGCCGGTGCCGATCAGCGCCACGCTCGCGGCGAGCGCGGCGGCCACCAGCAGCACGACCACGATCAGCGCCCGCAGATCCAGCCGGACGGACAGCCCGCCACGCGTGCGCAGCGCACGCGGGCCGCGGGGGGTCTTCTGCGCGGTCTTCACAGCTGGGCCGTCCTCCGCCGTCGTACGAGAAAGATGAAGACCGGGCCGCCGATGATCGCCGTGATGATGCCGACCTGCACCTCGGACGGCCGCGCGACGACCCGGCCGATGACGTCGGAGCCGAGCAGCAGCACCGGCGACAGGATCGCCGCGTACGGCATGATCCAGCGCAGGTCGGGGCCGGTGAACGAGCGCACGGCGTGCGGGACCATCAGCCCGACGAACACGATCGGCCCGCAGGCAGCCGTCGCGGCGCCGCACAGCACGGTCGCCGTGAGCATCGACAGCGCCCGGGTCCGGTTCAGCTGGGCGCCGAGCGCCTTGGCCGTGTCGTCGCCCATGGCCACGGCGTTCAGTGGCCGGGCGAGAGCGAACGCGAGAAGCGTGCCGACGGCCAGGAAGGGCAGCACCTGCCAGATGGTCTCGTCGGTCGCCGAGGACAGCGACCCGACCGTCCAGAAACGCATCCGGGCCAGCGCCGCGTCATCCATGATCATCACGGCCTGGAGGTAGCCGTAGAGCGCGGCGCTGATCGCGGTGCCGGCAAGCGCGAGCCGCACCGGCGTGGCCCCCCGGCTGCCACCGAGGAACCAGACCAGCGCACCGACCGCGGCCGCCCCGAAGAAGGCGAACCACACATAGCCGCTCAGGCTCGTGACACCGAAGTAGGTGATGGCGGTGACGACGGCGGCCGAGGCTCCCGCGTTGATGCCCAGCAGCCCCGGGTCGGCCAGCGGATTGCGCGTCAGCGCCTGGAGCACCGCCCCGGACAGCCCGAGCGCGGCCCCCACGAGCAGCCCGAGCACGGTCCGCGCCAGCCGCTCGTCGACGACGACGTCCGCGTACGTCCCCGAATCCTCGAAAACGCCGTGCCAGACCTGCGCGACGGACAGCTCCTTGGCCCCGACGGCGATGCTCGCCACCGCCACCAGCACCAGGACCGCCACGGCGGCAAGCAGCCCGACGGGCCGCAACGCCCGGTGATTCGGGGGCGCGGGAGCCGTCTCCGCGCGCTGTTCGGGAACACTGTCGACCAACACCCAGTTAGGTTAGCCTACCCTCCCCTCCGGCTTCGATCCTCTGGCGATGACCGTTGCCGGGTTCACAGCTTCGGACCTCTCAACCACCCCCGGCTCAAGGCGATTCGAGCAGACTCACACGGACTCACAACCCCAGCCGCGCCAGCGCCTTCCCCCCGTCCGACCCGCAACTCCCGTCCCCCGCCGCCGTCCAGGCCGCCGCGCACAGCGCTCGCAGCCCGTCCAGGGCGTCGCCCTCCCCCTCCAGCTCCAGGCGGTCCGCCCGCGCGGTCGCCGTCCAGCCACCGCACCGGAAGCCCTCGCCCGCCACACCGACCTCCGGCTGCCCGGTGAGCAGCCCGCGCAGATCGTTGTCGACATACGTCGGCCGGTGCTGCGGCGGCGCGGCCAGCAGCTGCGCCCCGTCGGTGACACCGGTCAGGACGAGCAGCGAGTCGACGTTCCCGTTGAACGCCCCCTCGATGTCCGTGTCCAGCCGGTCCCCGACGACCAACGGCCGCTCGGCGCCCGTGCGCAGGATCGTCTCCCGGTGCATGGGAGGCAGCGGCTTGCCCGCGACCTGCGGCTCGGCGCCGGTCGCGATCCGCACGACCTCCACCGCCGCCCCGTTGCCCGGCGCGATCCCCCGCCCACTCGGAATCGTCAGGTCGGTGTTGGACGCGAACCAGGGCACCCCGCGCGCGACGGCGTAGGACGCTTCCGCGAACCGCCCCCACGGCAGGTCCGGCCCGCCGAACCCCTGCACGACGGCCGCCGGATCGTCGTCCGCCGACTCCACCGGGACCAGCCCGCGCTCGCGCAGCGCGACCCGCAGCCCCTCCCCGCCGATCACCAGCACCCGCGACCGCGCCGGCACCTGCTCGCTGATCAGCCGTGCGACCGCCTGCGCCGAGGTGATGACGTCCTCGGCGCCCGTCGGTATCCCCAGCTCGGTGAGATGCCCGGCGACCGTGTCCGGCGTCCGCAGCGCGTTGTTGGTGACGTACGCGAGATGCATCCCGCCCGCCCGTGCGACGGCCAGCGACTCGACGGCGTACGCGATCGCGTTCCCACCCGCGTACACCACCCCGTCGAGGTCGAGCAGCGCCGTGTCGTACGCCTCGCTCAGGGCCTGCCCACTGCCCTCGGGCCTCGTCCTGACGCTCCGGCTCATTCCACATCGCTCCTCGTTCGGTCCGCTTTCCCCCGATCATCCCGCATGCCACTGACACACGTACGATGCCGGGATGAACTCAGCAGGTCACCCTGAGGCAACGGCGCCCCGAGGCCTGGAACTCACCCCGTTCCGAGGCCTGCGCTACGACCCCGACCGGGTCGGCAGCCTCGCCGCCGTCACCTCCCCGCCGTACGACGTCGTCGTCCGCCCAGACGGCCTGCACCACCTCCAGGACGCGGACCCGTACAACATCGTCCGGCTGATTCTCCCTCAGGCCACCACCCCCACGGCGCGCACCGAACTGGCCGCCGACGCCCTGCGCCGCTGGCTGTCCGAGGGCATCCTGACGGCCGACCCCGAGCCCGCCCTGTACGTCTACGAGCAACGGCACGCGGACGGCATGCTGCAGCGCGGCCTCATCGGGGCCCTGCGCGTCTCGGAGCCGTCGGAGGGGGTCGTCCTCCCGCACGAGGACGTCATGCCGCACATCGTCGCCGACCGCGCGGCCCTGATGCGCGCCACGCACGCGAACCTCGAACCCCTGCTGCTCACCTACCGCGGCGACGGCACGGCGGCCGAGATCGTGGACCGCGCGGCGGAGCGCCCCCCGCTTCTGTCCACCACGACGGAGGACGGCTACAGCCATCGCCTCTGGGCGCTCACCGACCCCGCCGAGACGGCCCTCGTCCAGGCGGACCTCGCCCGCCACCAGGCTCTCATCGCCGATGGCCACCACCGCTGGGCCACCTACCTCCGGCTCCGCGCCGAGCACCCCTCCCCCAGCCCCTGGGACCACGGCCTGGTCCTCCTGGTCGACACCGCCCGCTATCCCCTGCGCGTCCGCGCCATCCACCGCCTCCTGCACGGTCTGCCGGTCGCGCAGGCCGTGACCGCGCTCGACGGCCGGTTCCGCGTCCGTCGCCTGCCGGTCCCCCTCTCGGAGGCCCTGGACGCCCTGGCGGACGCGGCCGGTTCCGGCAACGCTTTCCTCCTGGCGGGCGACGGCGCCTTCCACCTCCTCGACCGGCCGGACCCGGCGCTCCTCGACCGCACGATCCCCGCCGACCGTCCGACGGCCTGGCGCACCCTGGACGCGACGGTCCTGCACGCCACGCTCCTCGACCACATATGGCACATCCCCGAGGACGACCCGACCCGCATCGCCTACATCCACGACACCGCCGCGACGGTGAGGAAGGCGGAACGCGACGGCGGTACCGCGGTCCTGCTCCACCCCGTCCGCGAGGAGGTCGTCCGCGACCTCGCCCGCCAGGGCATCACGATGCCCCGCAAGTCGACGTCGTTCGGCCCGAAGCCGGCCTCGGGCCTGGTCCTGCGAGCACTGGACCTCTGAGCACGCGGCAGGCGGCGGGCGGCAGGCGGCAGGCGGCAGGCCCTGAACGCACGAAGGGGCGGGATCCGGTGCCGTGCACCGGATCCCGCCCCTTCACTTCACTGCCTTCAGTGCCTCAGTCCTCGTCGCGGTCGGCCTCGTCCTCGGCCTTCTCCACGACGACTCCCTCAGCCTCACTCTTGGGCTCGCTGTCGCTCTCGTTCTCGCCGTCGCCCTCGCCCTCGGTCTCGCTCTCGTCGAGGGCGTCGACGAAGTCGACACCGTCCAGCTCGGCGAGCCGGTCGGAGGCGTCCGTGCTGCCGTCCCGGTCGGCCTCCACGGCCTTCGCGAACCACTCCCGGGCCTCACCCTCTCGCCCGGCGGCAAGCAGTGCGTCGGCATACGCGTACCGCAGTCGCGCGGTCCACGGCTGGACGGAGTTGGAGGCCAGCTCGGGGCTCTGCAAGGTCACGATCGCCGCGTCCAGCTGCCCCATGTCCCGCCGGGCGCCGGCCGCGACGAGCCGCATCTCCACCTGACCGGCCTTGTCGAGCTTGTTCACCTCGGGAGCGCCGGCCATGTCCAGCGCCTTCTCCGGCCGCCCGAGCCCACGCTCGCAGTCGGCCATGACGGGCCACAGCTCGACGCTGCCGGTCATACGCCGCGCGGCCCGGAACTCGGCGAGCGCCTCGCTGTACTTCTGGTTGGCGTACGCGGCGAATCCGCCCGCCTCCCGCACGGCGGCGACGCGCGAGGCCAGCCGCAGGGCCACCTTGGAGTAGGCGTACGCCCTCTCGGGGTCCTCGTCGATCAGCCGGGCGACCATCACCAGGTTCTTGGCCACGTCGTCGGCAAGCGTCTTGGGCAGGCTGTGCAACTCCTGCCGTACGTCCTTGTCGATCTCGTCGCCGGTGACGTCCTCCGGGATCGGCAGCCGCTTGATCGGCTCACGGTCCCGGTCCCGCTCGTCGCGGAATCGGCTGCCGCCGCCACGCCTGTCGTCCCGACGGTCGTCGCGCCCGTCACGGCCGCGGAAACCACCGGGCCGCCCACCGCGATCGTCCCGACGGGGGCCACGGGCACCCCGGTCGTCCCGCCCACGGAAACCACCACGGTCGTCGCTCCGGCGGTCATCCCTGCGCTCGTCATGCCGATCGTCCCGGCGGAAGGGGGGACGCTCGCCGCGGTCGTCGCGCCGGAAGGCGGGCCGGTCCCCACGGTCGTCGCGACGGGGCCCACGGTCACGGTCGTCGCGCTGGAACGCCGGACGAGACCCACGATCACCCTCACGCCGGTCATCACGACGATCGTCACGACGCCCGTAGCCACCACGGTCCCGATCACGGTCACGGTCACCGAAGCCGCCACCACGACTGTTATCGCGACGGAACCCACCACGGTTGTCATCACGGCGCTCATCACGGCGGTCATCACGGCGCTCATCGCGTCGGAAGGCCGGCCGGTCACCGCCACGGTCATCCCGACGGAAGCCACCACGGTCACCACGGTCACGATCGTCCCGGCGGTCGTCGCGACGGGCGTAGCCACCGCCGCCACGGTTGTCGTCACGCCGGGGGGATCCACCACGGTCGTCGTCCCGGCGGAAGGGGGGACGCTCGCCGCGGTCGTCGCGCCGGAAGGCCGGCCGGTCCCCACGGTCGTCGCGACGGGGCCCACGGTCACGGTCGTCGCGCTGGAACGCCGGACGAGACCCACGATCACCCTCACGCCGGTCATCACGCCGGTCATCACGACGCCCGTAGCCACCACGGTCCCGATCACCGAAGCCGCCACCACGACTGTCATCGCGACGGAACCCACCACGGTTGTCATCACGCCGGTCATCACGGCGCTCATCGCGTCGGAAGGCCGGCCGGTCACCGCCACGGTCATCCCGACGGAAGCCACCACGATTGTCACCACGCTCACCGCGGCTCCGGTCGTCACGACCGCGGTCATCACGGCGGTCGTCTCGACGGACGTAACCAGCACGGTCGTTGTCGCGGCGGAAGGCGGGCCGGTCGCCGCCACGGTCCCCGCGGTTGCCGCTGCGTTCGCCGCGGTCCCCACTGTCCCGTCGCCGCTGGTCGCGCTCCGGTCGGTCGTCGGGAGAGTTGGTGGACATCGGTGACTCCTGTCTTCGGTACCGCATATATTCTCGCGCACCCGGGTACCCGGCGCGCTCCAGAAAAACAAAAAGGACCCTTGGTCCCAGCTGAACGCTGGGACCAAGGGTCCTTCCAAAGATTGTTCGGCGGCGTCCTACTCTCCCACAGGGTCCCCCCTGCAGTACCATCGGCGCTGTAAGGCTTAGCTTCCGGGTTCGAAATGTAACCGGGCGTTTCCCTCACGCTATGGCCACCGAAACCCTAATGGTTTCGAGCGAACAAGCACACTTTTTACTTGTTTTCAGCTCTAGCCGGCAACAGTCGTTGCCTCAGAACTAACACAGTGGACGCGAGCAACTGAGGACAAGCCCTCGGCCTATTAGTACCAGTCAGCTTCACCCATTACTGGGCTTCCACATCCGGCCTATCAAC
>NZ_JBVIJX010000030.1:0-74034 GCF_055581185.1 Streptomyces sp. NPDC031474 | reverse complement strand
CGTCACGCGACGGCCCACCTCGAACGGCCCGAGGACATTACGGGCGAACTGCCGAGCAAGTCAGCCACCGAACCCCGCTGACGAATCGAGGCTAAGCGGTGGCGGCGCGGGAATGCCCTGAGCGAAGCCCTGGGTACGTACCGGGAACGGCCGCGTGCGCTTACAGCACGTCCGTAGACATGACCTACAAGACGCCCGGCCCCGGCACGATCTCGATCGTCGGCTCGCTCTCGATATGTTTATCCTCCTCGCGGAAAAGGTCTTCGAGCGCTTCGCGGAAGCCACGCTCGAACTCTTCCAAGGGCACGCCACCGACATCGGGGCCGATTGCAGGACCTTGGAATTGGTCGAAATCGGCACGCTTGCCCTGCGCGGCTGAGGCGCCGTCCAAGTACGCCTGCAGGAAGGGCCCATTGAGGAACGCTGGCGCCTCAGGTGTGCCATTCTGGAGATTCCAGCCGACGTAAAACCCTTCGGCGAACCAGTCAGCTACCGTCATGGGTGACCGGTCAGGGTCCCCTACGACAATCACTTCTGGTAGCGTGACGACACTGCCATCTTCTCCACTCATTGCCAGCTGGCCTTTCTTGAAAAGTGCCTTGGCTGTTTACGGGAACATCGTTCATGGCGTGGGTGATGCAATCCCCCCGCGATAAGCCCCCGTCCGGCGGAGACACCCTGCACGACCCCGCGTTCCGCCCGCCAGGTCTAATGGTTCACAAGGCCGGGGCGGCAGCCGGGCGCTCGCAGCGCTTGAGCAATCTCCCTTTTTAGTCTGCCGCTCTATAGCCCATTCTGCCACCGCACGTCCTGGTGGCGGCTTTGCGGCCCCTCCAGGGACTTCGCCTCTTGGACGCCCCAGTCGCTGCTCACGTCGCTCACCCGGCGTCCCCGGGGACCAGCGCATCGTCCGCGGACTCGCATCCGATGCGGCTTTCCCGCATCCAACGCGGAGGCGACTATGCCTTGACGAACGACTGCGGATCGCCCCTTCCCGGGTGTGCCGCACCTCACCGCGGTGAAGGCGGTGCGCCGGGAACACGTGGGGAGGGTGGGGAGTTGACGCCTACGTGGCTAGCGGAGGGGACAGTGTCCCCGGGCCTCACCTATTGCCCATGGGGACGATCGTCCGGCTGAAGCCCCATGGAGCACCTCGCCGCGAGGCGACCGCCCTCCGGCCCCGGCTGGTCTCCCCCGTCCAGCCGGGGCCTTTCACACGTCCCCGACAGGCACCGGCACGCCGGGGGACACCTCGCCCGTACGACAAGGTGCTCCCCAAGGTGCTCCCCGCTGTCAACCGCGCCTTCAGCCGAGGTGAAGGGTGGCCAGGGCGGTGGTCCAGTCGGTGACGATGGCCTGCTGCGCGGCCGCTAGCGCGACCTGGCCCTTGCAGACGGCGGTGTGCAGCTTCGTCAGGTTCGCCTGCGTGACGGCCGGGGAGATCGCGCCCGGCGTGCACCGGGGGTCCTCCAGGGGCTCCCCCCTTCTCAACCGACCCGGCATGACACCGCGCGGGGTACCGCGCGTAGGAGCACGGCACCCTTAGGCCGTGCATCGAAAGTGGATCTTGGGCTGTAAATGATCACGGTTCATGGGGTGGGGAGATCTCACGGATGACCAGTGGGCGGCGCTGGATTCGCTGTTGCCGAAGGGTGCCAAGGCGGGGCGGCCGCCCGTCTGGCCCCGGCGGCAGCTGATCGACGGCATACGGTTCCGGGTCCGTACTGGTGTTCCGTGGCGGGACACGTGCCCGTCGAGTGCGGACCGTGGAGCCGGGTCTACGACCTGTTCCGCCGATGGCAGCGGAACGGCACCTGGCGCCGGATCCTCACCAGGCTCCAGTCCCTGGCCGATGCGAAGGGTGCGATCACGTGGGATCTGAGCGTCGACTCCACGGTCGGCCGCGCGGCAAGGTCAGAAGCCCATGTCGATCGTGGTGACGGCAGGACAGCGTGGAGACTCGCCGCAGTTCGAAACCCGTGGTGGCAAAAGTTCGCCTGCCCCGCCTCGGGCCGGGCCGGGCCGACCACGCGACCATCCCGATCGCGTGCGGGCGGACAAGGCGTACGCCTCCCGCAAAAACCGCGCCTACCTACGCCGCCGCAGGATCCGACGCACTATCCCGGACAAGGCCGACCAGGCACGTAACCGCCAAAAGCTCGGCACCCGCGGCGGCCGACCTCCGCGCTTCGACCCGGCCGACTACCGCGAGCCCCATGCGGTCGAGTGCGGGATCAACCGACTCAAGAGACACCGCGCTGTCGCCACGCGCTACGACAAGCTTGCTGTCCGCTACGAGGCGACCGTCCTCGTCGCCGCCATCAACGAGTGGCTGTGACCCTCGGCCGTCACGCGTTCGGATCCACGTTCCACGCCGCGGGCAGATCGCTGCCGCAGAAGACGCAGACGAAGTCGTCCTCACGCACGATGTTGTGCTCCTGGCAGTCGGGGCACCGCCGGAATACAACCTCGTGGGTGAAGCCGGAAGGCCGCCGGAGCTCTACAGCGTCCAGAGCACGGGCGACCTCCACCCAGGAGCTGACGTCCGGGCAGTACCCGGTGGACTGATTGCTGACCTCGCTCACGGTCCACCGGTCTGCCTCGCGCGTGAAGCTGATCTCGCCGGCACTCAGAACCATGTCTCCGTCGGCACAGGCCACGTGCTCACTTCGCCGCGGCGCCAGCCGAAGCACACCGTCGATACCGACCACGAAGGTGAACGGTTCGGCCAGCTCCGCCGCCGATTGCTCCACGATCCAGCCACCGAAGTCACCCGCCGAGCCGATCCGACGCCCGCCGTCACCAGGCCGGACCGCAGCCTTTAGCTCGACCGGTCCGACATATCGATAACTCCGCCCCCACCCACTCACGTCAGCCAACCTAGAGCACTCCCGACACACGCCCTAGGTGAACCCCTGATCGCGGCGTCAGGGCAGGTGGCCCTTCAATACGGGAAACCCCTTCGTTCCCCGGATGGATCCGGCGCACCGACGTGGACGGGCACCATCGTCCACGCCAGTACGACGGGGACCGCCGGGAACAGCGAGGGCAGGAGAACGATGAGAGGCTCACGATTCGGGGCGTTGGCGCTGCTGACGGTGTGCGCGCTGGTTCCCGCGGCGGGCGGTGCGATCGCCGCACCGCCCGCCGCGGCACCGGACACAACCGCGTTGCAGGCGGCGCTGGACCAGGTGACCGCGACCGGAGCGGTCGGCGCCGTCGCCGAGGTCCGACAGGGCGACGCCGTATGGCGCGGCAGCAGCGGCAAGGCCAGGCTCAACGGCCGACAGCCCGCCCCCGTCGACGGCCGCTTCCGCGCCGGAAGCATCACCAAGACGTTCACCGCCACCGTGGTCCTCCAACTGGTGGGCGAGGGGCGGCTGAGCCTGTCCGACACCGCCGAGCGGTGGCTCCCCGGCCTCGTCCCCGCCCCCGGAGGCGACCGGATCACGGTCCGGGAACTGCTCCAGCACGCCAGCGGCCTGCCCGAATACACCGACGGGCTGCTCGACGGCGACGCCCCCCACGACCGCTTCCGCACCTGGACACCCGCCGAGCTGGTCCGACGGGCCGTCAAGGACGGCGACCGGAACCGCCCTCTGCTGTTCCCGCCGGGCACCGATCACCACTACTCCAACACGGACTTCATCGTGCTCGGGATGATCATCGAAAAGGTCACCGGCCACTCGTACCGAACCGAAATCGACCAGCGCATCATCCGGCCCCTCGGACTCCGGGACACCCGCCTGCCGGGCTCCTCCCCCTTCATCACCGGGCCCCACTCCCACGGCTACGAACCGGTGAAGACAGCGGACGGGACACTGGTCCCGGTCGACTACACCACCGTCAACATGACCGTCGCCGGCGCCGCAGGCGAGATCATCTCCACCACCGCCGACCTCGACCACTTCTTCCGCGCCCTGCTCAGCGGCGGCCTCCTGCGCCCGGCCGAGCTGCGCGAGATGACCACCGACCCCAGCGGCGCCGGCTGGGGCCTCGGCCTGGAGACGGCCACGCTCCCCTGCGGCACCATCGTGGGCCACGGCGGCGGCACCCCCGGCTACCGCACCATCTCCTTCCACACCCTCGACGGCACCCGCCAAGTCACAGTGGACTGGACCGACTGGGGCACCGACGCCGACGCCGGCCCCGCGGTGCTCGCCCTGATGAACGCCGCCCTCTGCCCCTCATAGCCGCAGGCGGCCGAGCGTTCGGGACTCCGCAACGAGGCAGCAGCCGAAAACGGTGAAGCCGGACCAGACCAGCTGAGAAGGCTGTCAGCAGCCGCACACGCGGATTCACGTCCGGCGACGTGCGGCGGGGTCGCGCTTCGCGACATGCCGGGCGACGGCGTCGACGCCGGGGCGGGCATACCGCTCCTCTCGTGCGGGTCCTGCCAGCGTGAGCAGGTCCTGCCCGGCGTGGACGCGGTCGCCGTCCTGAACGTGCTCGGTGACGACGACGTCGCTGCCGAGCTGCCGATACACCTCGGCTGGGATCGCCGTGCCGGCGATCACGCCGTCTTGGCGGGCGACGACGCGCGCACGGGCGCGGGTGCCGTCCGGCACCGCCCAGCGGGTGGTGATGTCGTCCTCGGCGCAGTCTGCGGCCAGGGCACGGCGCACGGCGTCCGCCATGGCGCCGACGGCGACCGCCGTCTCGTGCGCCGACTGCGGGGCTGGGGCACGGCGTTCCGGGCGAGAGATACATAAAGTATTCATATAAATATTGTATGCTTTACGCATGAGCCGTCAAGACGCCCCTCGTGGCGCTTCCACTGCGATCGGGTCGGCCCTCTACGGGTTGGCCACCCGGGCTGTGAGACGCCTTCCGCGCGATATGAGCATCACGTCCGCCGCCACCCTGGCCACCCTGCACAGGACCGGTCCGCGACGCATCACCGATCTGGCTGTGATCGAGGGTGTCACCCAGCCCGCGATGACCGTGCTGGTCCGGGTGATGGAGGAGTCCGGACTGGTCGAGCGGAAGGGCGATCCCTCCGACAAGCGGGTCACGCTGGTGTGTCTGACCGAGGCCGGCACGTCGTACGTTCAGACGCGGCACCAGGCGGGCGTCGATGCGTTCGCGCGGCTGATCGACGAACTCGCCGACGACGAGGTCGAGGCCCTGGTGGCGGCGCTTCCGGCGCTGGCGCACCTGGCAGAGCTCGAAAGCCAGGACCGCGAAGGACCGAAGCGGTGACGGGGCGCCCCCCGGAGCGCTCCGAGGCGCGGCTGCTGGTCCCCGCCCTGATGTTCATCGCCCTGGTCGTGGCGGCGGTCGCCAGCCTCGGGACGCCGCTGATCACCAGTGTGGCGACCACGTTCCACGTCTCGCTCGACAGCGCGCAGTGGACGCTGACCGTCGCACTGCTGAGCGGCGCCGTCGCCACGCCCGTCCTCGGCCGGCTCGGAGCCGGCCCGCACCGACGGGCCACGATCCTCGCCACGCTGGCGATCGTCGTCGTCGGCAGTGCGCTGACCGTGCTGCCGCTGCCGTTCGCGGGGCTGCTCATCGGCAGGGCGGCCCAAGGCGTCGGGCTCGGTCTGACGGCGCTGATGATGGGCGTGGCCCGGGACCATCTTCCCGAGGAGCGCAGCGCTGCAACGATCGCCCTGATCTCGGTGGTCTCGATCATCGGCGCCGGGGTCGGCTACCCGCTCACCGCACTGCTCGCCGAGATCGGCGGCGTACGGGCCGCCTACGGCTTCGGTCTGTTCGTCACCGCTGTCGCCCTCCTGACCGCGTGGCGTTCCATACCCGCGGCTCCCGAAGGCCGCTCCGCTCACGTGAATGTTCCGGGCGCGCTCGTCCTCGCGGTTGGGCTGTTCCTCGTCCTGTTCCTGGCCGGCCAGCGGAGCCTGTGGAGCCGTCACCTCGCCGTGGCGGTGATCCTCGCCGTCGTCGCTGTGCTCCTGCTGTGCGTCTGGACCGCCTCCGAGCTGCGCAGCAAGAACCCCCTGGTCGATGTCCGGGCGGTACGGCACCCGGCGGTCGCCGGAGCGAACATCGCCATGTTCGTCGGCGGGATCGGCATGTACCTCCTGCTCACGCTCATCACGCGGTACGCGCAGACGCCGCACAGCGCCGGCTACGGCTTCGGGCTGACCACCTTCGTCGCCGGGCTGGTCCTCGTCCCGTTCTCGGTGCTGGGGTTCGTCGCCGGCAAACTCACGCCCCGGGTTCGGACGCTGATCGACGCACCCGTGCTCCTGGCCGGCAGCGCTGTCATCGTCGGCGGCGGGTTCGTCCTCTTCGCCGCGGCCCGGTCGAACCTGGCCGAACTGCTCGTCGCGATGGGTGTGCTGGGCTTCGGCGTCGGCGGCTTCTCAGCCGCCATGCCCGGCGTCATCCTGGCCGTCACGCCCAAGAGTGAGACGTCGAGCGCGATGAGCTTCAACTACGTCGTCCGCAGCGTCGGGTACTCCCTGGGCAGCGCGATAGGCGGCCTGGTCCTGGCCACCGGCACCGGCACCGGCACCGGCACCGGCACCGGTCATCTCTTCCCGAACGACCACGCCTACACCACCGCGGCGCTGGTCGGCATCGCCGCGGTGGCGGTCACCGCCCTGACCGCCACCGCTCTCGCCCGCCAACGCCCGCCCGAGATCAACCCCACCACGATCGGCGGTTCGGCGGCAGGTCTGCCGAAGTAGCGGCGGCGAGCGGCCTGGAAGTCGGCGGTGACGGCGTAGTCGGCCATCTGCAGGGCCTGGAGCAGGAGCCGCCCAATGGTCAAACCTTGTGGATCGGTTCAGGTGACTCCGTGAGGTCGCTCGGGCAAGGAGGAGTGCCTTCCCGAGTGGTCAGCGGCCGTCAGCAGAATTCTCCGGTTGCGCTGCGCACGGGTGTGATGATCTCGTCGGTGAGCCATCGCGCGGCCTGTGAGGGATAGGGGCTCCGCAGGCTCAGCACGATGTGCGTCACGCCTGCGGCGATGAGTTCCGTGATGGCCTTGCGGTCGGCGGCCGGGTCGTCGTAGGAGACGATGTACTGCACGGAGCGGGTGATCGTCCGCGGATCACGGCCGATGGTCGCGCAGTGGTCGTCCAGGACGGCACTGCGCTCGGTGATGTAGTCCAGTGTGTTGTGCGGCGGGCCGGGGATGTTCCAGATGTCGGCGTGCTCGGCGACCAGGCGAAGCGTTCGGTTTCCCCAGCCTCCGATCAGCAGGGGCGGGCCTGGCTGCTGGAGGGGTTTCGGCTCGTTGCGGTTGCCGGTCAGGGTGTAGTAGCGCCCGTGGAAGTCGAAGACGTCCCGCGTCCACATGCCGCGGAGGATGGCGATGGTCTCCTCCAGGCGGGCGATGCCTTCGGCGGGCGGGACGAGCGTGAGGCCGTATGCGGCGTACTCCGCAGCGGCCGGGTTCTCGCCGGCGATGCCGCCCGCGTTGGGTGGCTGCACGGTGCCGCCCACCCCGAGGCCCATGATCAGGCGGCCCCCGGAGATCACGTCGACTGTTGTGGCGATTTTGCCGAGGACGGCGGGCGGCCGGATCCGACTGCTCGTCACGAGCAGGCCCAAGCGCAGCCGCTGGGTTCTGGCGGCCAGGGCGCTCAGCAGCGTCCACCCTTCGAGGATCTGCCCGTCCTTCGGGCCGGCGATCGGCATGAGGTGGTCCCACAGCCAGGCGTCCGCGATCTCGGGCAGGTCGTCGGCCTCCTCCCACACGCGGAGGATGTCCTGGTAGGGGACCCGCATCGGGGTGGTCTTGATTCCGAACGTCACGGAGGGATCGGAGGGGAGGTGCTGGTCGGACATGGTTGCCACGTGCCCTTCGAGTCGACGCGTCACCGGTGACGGCGACACTACCGTCACCGTAGCGGATCGTCAGCATCGCTGACTATCAGGCAGGGGATATACGCTGCGGCCATGACTCGCGACGCGCCCGCCGAGGTCCTCACCTCCCGCCTCGGCTATCTGCTCAAGCATGCGTACCTGCGGCTGACCGAGGAGTCCTCGCGAGCCTTGGCGCCGTATGGGATCGATGGCCGCGAACTGGCGGTTCTCGCCGTCCTAGACGCGCATGCCGAGCTGTCTCAACTGGAAGCGGCGGGCAAACTGGGCATCGACCGCACCACGATGGTGGCCCTAGTGGACGCCCTGGAGGAGAAGGAACTCGTCGAGCGGCGCCGCAGTCCCCAGGACCGACGCAAGAACATCGTGCAACTGACGCCGATCGGACACGAGCGCCTGCACGACGCCGAATCTGCCCGCCAGGAGATGGAACGCCGCTTCCTCGCCCCGCTCTCCAGCACAGACGCCACGCGCTTGGTCCGCACCCTGCAGTCCCTCGTCGGCGCCCCGATGAGCGCCGGCCAGGCATCTGACTCGACATGACGGACGATGGCGGTGGACCACTTCCGCAGACCCCCAGCGGAACGGGTCTAGCGCCATCAAGGGTCAGGCTGCGTGAACCTTGGGGCGTTCGACGAGCCGGCCGCGTTCGAAGCGACCGGACACCGGGGAGCTGCACTGGACGCCTGCACCGCAGCTACCGCTTCGCCTCCGTCCGGCACACAGGCCTGCGCCCTGATCCACGGCCCTGCCGGGACTCACATCAGCTCCGAGCAGTCACTCGGTTGCCTGATCGCGGCGATAGCGTCTCCGGCCCAGGGTGGTCATGTCTACGCTGGCGGCGTGACAGTGGTGTGGGTGACGGGCAATTCAGGGACTGGTAAGTCCACGGTCTGCGGGGTGTTGCGAGAGCGTGGCTACGCCGCGCTCGACGCCGACGAGGACGGCTTCAGTCGCTGGATCGACCGAGCCAAGGGCGAGATCGTGATGGATCCTCCGTATCCGGTTCCTGGGGGCTGGCTCGATCGATACGGGTGGGCGATCGTCCGCGAGCGCGTTGAGACCCTCGTCGAGGAGTCTCGTTTCCGAATCGCGTTCTTGTGTGGGTCTGCGGAGAACGAGGCAGACGTCCGCGATCTTTTCGACCTCACCGTGTGCCTGGTGATCGACGAGGACATCCTCCGCCACCGGCTCGAGACCCGCACTACGAACGCATTCGGTCAACATCCCGAAGAGCTCGCAGCGGCCCTGAAGTGGAATCCTCGGATGCGAGCAATCTACGAGAGCCGTGGCGCGACGATCATCGATGCGTCCAAGCCGGTGACCGAGGTGGTGGACAGCGTGATCGACGCAGTTCAGGAGCTGATAGGCGGTGCGTAAGTTGATGTCCGTTCCGCGCTTTCGGGCGGGGCAAGCGTGCTGGCCGCGGCTGGGTGAACAAGCCCTGCTCAGTCTCGACCAGGATTCCGCGCTCGGTCAGCCGCTTGAGCTTCAGGCGGGTGTTGTCGATGTTGTTGGGTGCGATCTCCAGGTCCATCGCCTCGCACACCTGCCGTGCCCGCTGCGGCGTGTCGACCGCGGTGAACACCGTCATGATCTGCTGGTAGGCCGGATGGTCCGGGAGCTTCGGGGTCGGCGGCGCAGACGGCTGCGGATCGGGCAGCTCCAGCAGCGCCTTGCAGGTGATCCGGACCTCCTCGACGGCCCGGCCGAGCTCGTCCAGCCGTGCGGCCAACTACGCGATCTGCTCCCTCGTCGTCTCGGCCTGCGCGGCAGGTGCTCGTAGTCCCCCACCAGCCGACGGTGCAGCATCAAGATCCCGTAGGCGCGCTCCACGATCCACCGCTTGGGGATCGGCACGAACCCGGTCCGACCTGGGTTTCGCTCGACGATCAGTTCGGGCCGGAAAAGCGGGGCCAGTTCAGACCGTTAACGCCATCGCGTAACAGGTCGTGGACCTGCTGGGTCGTGCCGTCGGCTTCCCACTTCGCGTAGTAGTCGTAAACAGCCTTGCAGGGCGGGAAGTCGTGCGGCAGGTACTCCCGCGGAATCCCGGTGCGGTTGACGTAGAGGATCGCGTTGACCACCCGTCTCGCCCGCCAGGCGGTGAAGACCGGCTAGATCAAGGACCAGCGGGCGTCGGACACATCACTGCGATACGGACGACGAGCACTCACACCTCATGCAACGACCACCAACGCGGCCAGTCATAAAAACAATCCCAGAACACCAACTACCTAGATCAGATGCTCTCTAAGGCGGGCCGGAGCGGCCGGTCCACGCGCGGAAGTGCGTCAGACGCGCTGCCAGGCGTCCAGCAGGCCGAGGGCGTTGTCCACCCCCTGATCGAGAAGCTCGTTGGCGAGTCGGCTGTCGGTCAACGCGCGGGCAAGCTGCAGTGTCCCGGCCATCTGGCCGAGGAGGCTGAGCGCCTTCACACGTGCGGAGGACGGGTCGTCAGGCGCCATGCGTTCGGCAATGCCCTCGACGAGGATCAGCACACCGTCGGTGTACGCCTGCCTGGTCGTCTCGGTGCAGCGCCCGATCTCGTCGAGCAGAGCGGCGTTGGGGCAGCCGTCGCCAAGCATTTCACGGTGCTGGGGCGAAAGATATCCCCGCACTATCTGCTCAAGTCCGGCACGGCCAGGCGCGGCCAGCGCGACGACGCTCTCGGCCTGCACCTTCAACTGGTCGGCGACAGCCGTGGTGACGAGGTCATCTTTGGATGCGAAGTGAGCGTAGAAGGCACCATTGGTCAGCCCTGCGTCCTTCATGAGCGTCGAGACCCCGGAGCCGTCGATACCGTCCTGCTTGAACCGGCGGCCGGCCGTCTCGATGATCCGCCGCCTCGTCTCCGACTTGTGCTCTTTTCCGTACCGCACCACGCCACACGCTCCTTCGCCGGCCGGAAGGACCGGTTGCCCTTCACCGACTCAGCCAGTCTATGATATTGCAAACGTAATCCAAAGAGCCGGCAGCGGCGACGGGCGAGCGTGGGGCTTTCATCAGTGAGAGCAGGCACGGGCCCGGCATCCGCACTCCCACTGCGGCCCGACCTCGCCCATCTCCTGGCCCCGCTCACCGCGCACAGGGCCCCTGCCGCGCTCAGCCCGCACCCAGACGACACCGTCTGGCTCCAGCAGACGGCACTCCAGCTCCTGGACGAACACCGCGCCCTGGGGCGCCGCCCCCTCGCCATCCACCACGCCCTGCGGCGCAGCCTGCCCGAATCGCTGCTGCTGCGCCTGGCCGACTCCCCGGGCATCGCCCCCCCACGGCACGGCCACGGCCGGCACGGGCCGCGCCGACAGGTACGGGCGCTTCCTGGACGCCTTGGAGCTGCACTTTCGCGACCTGCACCAAGCCGCGGACTACGCCGAGTTGCTCTGCTGCTCGGTCCGCCCCCTCAGCCGCGCCGCCCGGGACGCCACCGGCAAGGGAGTACGCGAACTCATCGACGAGCGGCGCCTCCTGGAAGCCCGGCGCCTGCTGGGAGCGGAGCTGCCCGCTGGGACGCCCGGACGGTGGCAGTCCACCTCGGCTTCACCGACCCCGCGAACTTCGGCCGCTCCTTCCGCGACCGCACCGGCCTCACCCCGGCCGCCTACGCGGTCCGCGACACCACGACCGATCCGTGAGCAGCGCGCGGCGGCGGCCCGCGGCCCCTGACCGTGCGGGACTGCCGATCGATGCGGAGGTCCGCTCGGGCTGGGGTCAGACCCAGTTGGGGATGTGCTCTTCGGCGTAGCGGGCGCCGAATCCGCCGGTCGGGAGGATCTCGTGGATCGCGGCGAGATCGGCCTCGGTGAGGGTGACGTCGGCCGCGTGGGCGTTTTCCTCCATGCGGGCGGCGCTCCGGGTGCCCGGGATCGGGACGATGTGCTCGCCCTGGGCGAGCAGCCAGGCCAGGGCGAGCTGGGAGACGGTGATGCCCTTGGCCGTGGCCAGCCGGCCGAGTCGGTCCACGGCTTCGACGTTCTTCTCGAAGTTGCCGGGTTGCCAGCGCGGATTGGCGTTGCGGAAGTCGGTGGCGTCGTACTCTGCCGCGGGCTTCGCGGTACCGGTGATGAAGCCGCGGCCGAGGGGCGAATAGGGGACGAAGCCGATGCCGAGCTCCTGGAGGACCGGGAAGAGCTGCTCGACGTCGCGCTCGAAGAGCGAGTACTCGGTCTGCAGGACCGAGACCGGCTGGACGGCGTGCGCCTTGCGGATGGTCTGCGGGCCGGCCTCGCTGAGGCCGAAGTACTTCACCTTGCCCGCGTCGATCAGTTCCTTGACGGTGCCCGCGACGTCCTCGATCGGCACGTCCGGGTCGACGCGGTGCTGATAGAGGACATCGATGTGGTCGACGCCCAGGTAGCGCAGGCTGTTGTCGGTGACTGTGCGGATGTTGTCCGGGCGGCTGTTGAGGCCCAGGCCCTGCTCGGTCTGCGCGAAGCCGAACTTGGTGGCCAGTACGACCTCGTCGCGGAAGTCGCTTACCGCCTTGCCGAGCAGAACTTCGTTGTTGCCGGCGCCCCAGCCGTAGAGCTCGGCGGTGTCGAAGAAGGTGACGCCCAGGTCGTGGGCGCGCCGGATGGCGGCGATGCCCGCCTCCTCGTCACCGGGTCCGTAGCCCATGGTCAGGCCCATCGAGCCGTAGCCGATCGCCGAGACGGTCAGGCCCTGGGTGCCGAGTGTCCTTTGGTGCATGCGGATCTCCCTATATCAAACCAAACAGTTCGGTTTTACTCTACGCCGACTACCGTCCAGCGGCAAACCAAACGGTTTGGTCGGGTAGCGTGGCAGCATGCGTGCCTCAACCCGCGCAGACTCGGGTCCGCGACCGCATCGTGAGTGCCGCCAAGGCCGAGTTCTCCCAGCACGGAATCGCCGGGGCGCGGATCGACCGCATCGCCAAGGCCGCCAGGACCAGCAAGGAACGCGTCTACGTCTACTTCTCCAGCAAGGTGGCCCTCTACCGGTTCGTCTCCGCGCAGAAGCTGGCGGCCGTGACCGAAGCGACCCGCATGGACCCGACCGACCTGCCCGGTTACGCCGGTCGTCTCCATGACTACTTCACCGACCAACCCGACCGCTTCCGGCTCATGAGCCGGGGGCAACTGGAACTCGACGCCGGCGACTCCCTCCCCCACCGACACCTTCCGGGAGTCAGTGGCTCACAAGGTCGAACAACTCCGCGAGGCCCACGAAGCAGGCCGGCTGGACGCCGACTGGGACCCGGTCGACATCCTGGTCCCCGTCCACCAGATCGCCACCGCCTGGGCCGCACAGCCTGATCTGCTGCCCCCAAACGACGAGGGTCGCGCCACGTTCCTGGCAGCGCGCCGAGCTGCCATCATCACGGCCGTGGAGCCGCCTGGACGACCCGCTACCTCGACGCCGCCGTCGACCACCTGCGGGGCTTGCTGCCCGAGGAGCGGGAGCATCACGTCCTGGACGAGGACGCGGCCCGGGTCTCCCCACTGAAGCACGCCAACCTCAACTGCCTGGGTCGCTACAGCTTCGCCGCCCGCCCGCCGCGCGAGGGCCTGCGCGCACTGCGTGCCCCGGCGACCGTCGTTGTTCAGGGCGTGGGCGCGGTGAGATACCGCTGGACCGTGGGTCCGAGCCAGTCCACGATCTCCTCGCGTCCGAGCGCCATGCTCTCCGGGAACCGCAGCACGTAGCGCGTCAGCGCGAGCCCCAGCACGGTCGAGGCGCACAATGCCGCCCGCGCCGGCGCCTGGTCCGGCTCGGGGCCCAGCCGGCGGGCCAGCGGGATCAACTGATCGCGCAGCACGAACTGCATGCGCTCGGCGGCGGCCGGGTCGGTGGCGCCGACCCGCATCAGTGCGGTGAGCTCCTCGTTTTCCTCCCACAGGGTCAGGAAGTGGCGCACCAGGGTGCGGCCGATCTCCTCGCGCGGTTCGACGGGCAGGCCGGGCAGCCTGGGGTCGATCGAGACGGCCGCCGCGAACAGGCTCGCCTTGTTGCCGTAGTAGCGCATCACCATCGACGGATCGATCTTGGCGTCGCGTGCGATGGCCCGGATGGTCGCCTTCTCGTAGCCGTCCGCCGCGAACCGCTCGCGGGCCGCGGTGAGGATCGTGGCGCGGGTGGCGTCGGAACGCCGTGCGGCCTGCTGGTTCTCCGTGGTGCCGGTCATGCCGACAAACATAGGCCAACACTTGTTGACCAACAAGCGTTGACAGTCCAGAACTGCGGCCCTAAGTTTGCCAACAAGCGTTGGCCAACAAGCGTTGACGAGGTCGCAGTCGTTGGAGGCCTGCGCCAGCGATGGCCCTCGAGGCCCCGTCAGACCCCCTTGTGCCACAGGTAACCCACCCCCCCCCGTTAGTGAGAGGACGTACCGAAAATGGCCAAGCTGCAGAATCTCGACCCGAACACCCCGATGTTCGCGCAGTTCAAGGAGAAGACCGGGCCCATCGTCCTGGCGAACACCTTCGTCGTCCCGAAGGAGAGGACGGAAGCGTTCCTGGCCCTCTTTCACAGGCAGGCCGAGTTCATGAAGGCTCAGCCGGGATTCGTCTCCCTGCAGATGCACAAGGGCACGGTGGACAGTCAGCTTCTGATGAACGTCGCGGTCTGGGAGTCGACCGAGGCGCTCGCCACGGCGTTCGGCCGCCCGGAGTTCCAGCGCATGGTGGCCGAGTCCCCCGACGACATCGTGTCGTACCCGCACATCTTCGAGCAGATCGACGTGTGACACGGCAACCGCAGCCGGGGAGGGGCAGGGCGGCCGGAGACGCCCTGCCCTCCCCCGGGCGGGCAGCACCCACCTCGCGCAGCCCGTCCCTGAACAGGAGTCACTATGACCGTGGAACTGAACCACACCATCGTCCCCGCCCGTGACCCGCAAGCCTCGGCGCAGTTCCTGGCCGACATCCTCGGCCTCGGCGTCGACCCGCCGCTGGCGCACTTCACGCCGGTCACGCTGGCCAACCAAGTCAGCCTGGACTACGACCAGTTGGACGACTTCGAGCCACACCACTACGCATTCATGGTCAGCGAGGACGAGTTCGACGCCACCCTCGCCCGCATACAGGACGGCGAAATCACCCACTACGCCGATCCCGCATGCCAGGAGAATGGGCAGATCTACCGCAGCGAGCGCACCGACGGCCGCAGGGGTACCTACTTCCGCGACCCCGACGGACATCTCCTGGAAATCCTCACCCGGGGCGGCGCCGGGTCGTGAGGCCGGTGACGGACCAGCGGATCACGCCCTCGCTGGTGACAGCGGGATTACGTTCGCAGCCGCGGCGACGCGGCCATGCCGGTCAGCCACGGCACTGTCCGTTCCCCCGTCTGCAGGGCAGCACTGCGAAGCACTTCTGGTGTGCGGGTCTACAGATGCCCCCGAGCAAGGCGGTCCTGTCCGCCCCGCCCGCACCGGTCCGCGTCATCCGGCACCTCACCGGCCGCCCCGGCTACGCCCGCCGCCGAACCCTGCCCCACTCCAACCTGAGCATCAAAGGAGAAGCGTCATGTCGCTGAAGAACGTCAACACCGTGCTGGTCACCGTCGTCACCCTGTTCGTCCTCTACCTCGGGCTGTCTTTCATCCTGGCCCCTGCAGCGTCCACTCAGGGCGTCGGCCTGCCTGCCTGGCCCGCCGGCAACGGCGACGGCTTCCTCATCATGAAGGGCACCCGCGAACTCGCGATGGGCCTGGTCATCGGCATCCTCCTGGTGACGGGCCACCGCCGCGCTCTGGGCTGGGTCCTGCTGATGGAGGCCGTCGCCCCGTTCGGCGACATGATCAACGTCCTGGCCCACCACGGCTCCCTCGCCGCCGCGTTCGGCATACACGGTCTGACCTCGGCTCTGATCGCGATCACCGGCCTGCTGACCCTCCGCGAGACCCGCGAGACCTACAAGGCCCCCGCCCCAGCGCCCGCCACGCAGCCCGCCTGACAGTTGCATGCCCGAAGGGGTGGCCCGGTCCCATGGCCGGACCAACCCTTATCTGTCAGCGACCGCCGGGAAAGGCCAGGCAGCCGATCCTCTTCCGGCCGCTGCCGCAGGACAGCGACCGGGCCCGCGCAGTCGCCGTGCTCGCCCGAGCCCAACAGGACGCCACCTGGAACCGGCAGCAAATCTCCAATCAGTTGCGCTCGCTGCTGCGGGAGTACTGCCCCTCCGAGCCGGCCGCCTTCGAATCCTGGCGCAACGGTCTGTGCCGACCGGAGGCCCACGAACTCCTCAAGGCGGCTCCGACACCGACGGCGAGCCGCCCTGCTGACACGCACGCAGCTGCAAGCCGCTCTGAAGCGAGCCGGCCGCCAACGCGGCATCGCAGCCGAGGCCGACCGGCTCAGGGCGGTCTTCCGCGCCGACTGGGCACACCAGCCCGCGCTGGTCGAGGACGCGCTCGGCAAGCAGATGCTCGCACTCCTGGTCCAACTCCAGGCCGCTTGCACTGCTGCCAATGACCTGGGCAAGCGGTCGAAGACACTTTCCCTCAGCATCAAGACGCTGAGATCATGCTCAGCTTCCCCCGGCCTCGGCGTCCAGATCGGCGCCCGGGTGCTCGCCGAGATCGGAGACGACCGCACCAGGTTCGCCGATGCCCGCGGCCTCAAGGCGTACACCGACGCCTCACCCATCACCAGGACCTCCGGCGAGAAGTCGAGCATCACCCGCCGGTGGGTGAAGAACGACCGCCTCAACCACGCCGGCTACTTATGGGCCTTCTCCGCCATCACTGCCTCACCAGGCGCCAAAGCCCACTACCGCAGGCGCCGCGACAACCACGGAGACTGGCCCGCTGCCGCACAGAGGAACCTCTTCAACCGCATGCTCGGACAGCTCTACCAATGCCTCCAGCACGGACAGTTCTTCGACGAGACCGTCGCCTTGCCCACCGCGGACGAGGCTCTCGCGGCATGAGTTCCGTCAGCCGCCGACTGCGCGGGACCAGCACTTCTGGATGGCTGCCTGCTTCCGCTCAAGCTCGGCATCCGTCATCCGTCATCCGGCTGGTGAGGGTCCCCGGAATCGTGAGCGAGCGCCCATGGGCCCTGGCGACCCGAAGGTCCCACCAGATTCCGCTCCGTGACACCCGCTGCCGCTTCTCGATGCGGGCGACCTCGCTCCAGAGGACCACTCGCCTGCTGACGAAGGTGCGGAACTCCAACCCCGTCGCGGTCAGGAGGACCCGGCCATAGATCGAGTTGATCGTGCTGAAGACCACGACCACGGAGAAGACCCCTACGCCACCGACCCACCACCATTTGCCCGGTTCATGCGTGGTCAAGCTCATCGCCACCATCACACCAGCGAGCGCCAGCGTCAGGATGCCGGTCCGCCACCAGTACCTCTGCCGATCACGAGAGTTGAAGCCGATCCAGACATCGGGCATGTCCATAACACTATCGACGCACACTCGCTGCCTCCCGAGAGGAGGCCGAGAGGGGCCGGCTACTCCCGGAGGAGGAGACCGACCCCTGCGTCGAGCGGGCGGGATCAGCTCAGGCCGAGGTTCGACAGCGCGGTCGTCCAGTCCGTGACGATCGCGTCCTGGGCGTCGGCGAGGGTGACGGTGCCGGCGCAGACGGCCTTCTTGAGCTTGTTCTCGACGGTGTCCTTGTTGGCGGCGGTCTTGGTGCCGTACTCCGGCTCGGGCCAGAGGTTGAGCTCACTCTTGGGGGAACCGCCGAGTTCGAGGGGGACGAAGTGGTCCTCCTCGTAGTCCGAGGTGCTGGTGTCCGAGTAGCCGTACTCGACGATCTGCTTCTTCTTCAGCGCGGTGGTGTAGGAGCTGGACGGCCGGACGGTCGCGGTCCACCCGGAGACGCAGATGGTGGAGTCGATGGTGGACTGGGTGACGTCCGGGTTGAAGTCGCCGGGCTGGCAGCTGGGGTCGGGGAGGGGGAGGTAGTCCTGGCTGCAGCTCTGCGCGTGCGCGGTGCCGGCTGCGACGGTGAGGCCGGCGGCGGCGAGGGCGAGGGAGGACAGGGCGGTGACCAGGGAGCGGGATATTCGGGGCATGGGGGGGGATCTCCCGGAGCGTTGCCCGGCAGGAATTCCGGGCGGTCGTGAGCATGACAGCACCGGGATCATCTATGCGGGTAGAGCTCTTTGCCAGGCGCGAAGATTCCTTGTTGAATGTTTGAATACGACGGGACTGACGGAGGGCAAGTCATGGCCCGCGCATGGTTGTCGGCATCGCGCGCGGGGCCCGGTGACGGCCCCCTCATAACGTGAGCCCCAAGACCACGTTGACGCTTCTGCATCCCGGCGCCATGGGCGCGAAAGTCGGCGGCCAGGCGACCCGCACGGGAGCCCGGGTGCTGTACGCTCCACCGGCCGCGGCCCGCCACGGCCTCCAATGGGCCCAGGAGGCAGCGCCACATCGGCTTCTCCATGCCGTCGGTGTCCTTCGCCGTCCGCTACGTCATCGGATGCGAAGCGCCCATGCGGGCCGGCTCCAACGCTGCCGGAGCCTTGGCGCCCGTCAGGCCGTCCAAGTGGCTCTCGCGCCGTGCAGGGCCGGCAGGCAGCCGTCGGGAACCGTGCCCGGACCACGGCTGCCCCGTACTGGGAGCGGCCTTACCGCCAGTTGCTGGTGGTGATGCCGTTGGGGCAGGTCACCTGCTGGTTGTCCCAGTCGATGGTGAAGTCGGCCTGGGAGAAGCCGCCGCCGTCCTTGGTCTGCCGGCTGGTCGACGCGAGGATCGGCCCCATCGGTCGACCTTGTGGTCCCGGCGGGGGGTGACCACTTCGCGGGCCGTCGCGTAGCCCGCGTCGACCAGGTGCCGGTCCGGCAGTAGATCGCGCTCAGCAAGATGAGCGTGGATCGGGGCGACCAGCCGCACGTCCTGGACGGTGGAGTCGGTGGTGGCGACGTGCGTGATCAAGTTCGGGCGGTCCGGCTCGCAGGTCTCGGTCAGGTGGACCTTGTAGCCGTCCCAGAACGTGAGGGTGAGTGCCCCCGGTCAGTAGGCCAGTGCGGTCATGTGGTCGGGGTGGTGGGCGGCGACGTCGTGGGCGGCTTGGACGAAGGCGGCGACGGCTGCGGATCGCGAGGTCTCCGGCCAGGCGACCATGACCGCGCTGGGGCTGAGGCCGGTGACCGGCCGGTATGCGATGTCCGGGCGCTGGTGCCGCTTGGTGGTGGAGAGTGACAGGAACGCCACCGCCTGGCCCAGTGCGACCACCTCCAGGAGTTGCTCGACGCTGGCCACGAGCGGCCCCTCAGGAGTGTCCGCCGATGCCAAGCCTGTGTGGCCGTCGCCTGCTTCCGCTCCGTCGCATCCTGTGTAGTAGGCGGTGGTGGAGGGGGCGGCCCCTTTCCAGCGTGGGATCGGTTCGCCCTTGAGGTCGGTCAGCCGCAGTCGCCGGCGTCCGGCCAGGCGGTGCGCGGCGGGGAGGACGGCCAGTCGCGGCTCGACCACGAGCGTCTGGGAATCCAGCCCTTGACCGTCGAACGGGCTGCGCAGCAGCGCTACGTCGGCACGGCCGTCCCGCAGCATGGTGATCGGCTCTCCGCTGCCGCCGACGACGACTTCAGGCGGCGGCAGATGCGAACCCGTTCCCCGGTAGGCGGCGAGGATCTCCCGCAGCAGCCCGGCATCGCCTCCCGGTTTGACCGCCACGACGAGCTGGGGTGCCGGCTGACCGGCCCGCTGTGCTCGCCGGGCCGCCGCGTGCACCGCGTCGACCGCGATCCGGGCCTGGTCGAGCAGCACCTGACCGGCGTTGGTCAGCCTCACCTGCCGGGTGGTGCGCTCCAGCAGGCGTACGCCGAGCCGGGACTCCATCTGAGCGATCGCCTTCGACAGCGGGGGCTGCGCCATCCCCAGGCGTTGCGCGGCCCGGCTGAAGTTCAGTTCCTCGGCGACCGCGATGAAGTACCTCAGCTCCCGCACCTCTAGCTCACTCATATCTGTGGACTATAGATCCAGAGTCTTCTGGTCTTTCCCTGACGCCCATGGGTGAGGGGAGGCTGGGTGCCATGACGACTTCGCAGAAGACTGCTCTGATCACCGGCGCGAACAAGGGCATCGGCATGGAAACGGCGCGCAGGCTCGCAGCCCTCGGCATCACCGTGCTGATCGGTGCCCGCAACGCCGAGCGTGGCGAGGCGGCGGCCGAGGAGCTTCGCGCCGACGGCGCCGACGTACGGTTCGTACCGCTGGACGTCACCGACGAGATCTCGGTCCAGGCCGCCGCCAAGCACATCGACGCCACGTTCGGCCGCCTCGACATCCTCGTCAACAACGCCGCGATCGCCGCCGGACGGCAAAAACCGAGTGAAACCCCCGCCGCCACCGTCCGGCAGGTCTACGAGACCAACGTGTTCGGCGTCATCGCGGTGACCCACGCCATGCTCCCCCTGCTACGCCGCTCCGCTGCCGCACGCATCGTCAACATGTCCAGCGAACTCGGCTCCCTCGCCCACCTGGCCGACCCGGGCAGCCCGTGGTCCGCCTACTCCTCGGTGCTCCTCCCTTACTGCACCTCGAAGAGCGCGCTGAACGCAATCACCGTGCTCTACGCCAATGAACTGCGCGCCGAAGGGATCCTGGTCAACGCGGTGAGTCCCGGCTACTGCGCGACCGACCTCAACCGTCACTCCGGGATACGCACGGCGGAGGAGGGCGCGGCCGTGGCGGTTGATCTGGCGACTGCGGGCGAGGACGGCCCGACGGGCGCCTTTTTGGCCGAGGACGGGCCGATTGCCTGGTGAGACCATGCCGCGCCGTCTCCGCCCGAAGCCTGCCGAAGTGTTTTCAACCTCCGCCGTGACGATCACTGGCCTCATGCGCATGACGGTGGCAGGTGAGGGAGGGGGTGCTGACCTTTCTTCGTGCCGGTGATGATGACGAGGCGTTCGGCGATGTCGCCCAGGCTCATCTCCTGCTCGCCCAGGCTCATCTCCTGCTCGCGCAGGTGGAGGGCCATGGACAGCATCGACTCGTCGGTGACGCCCGCGCCACCGATCGTCTTGCCGCGCTGGCGGGTGCCGATGGCTATCTGCCGCAGCCGCTGGGCCTGGGGTATCCGCGGCTCGGCCGTGATCTCCTATGGGGTCCAGGCACTGCATGGCGGATACCTGTCAGCGTGCGGGGTGGGCGTGAAGGCCGGGGGCGCGGCGGGGAGTCAGGGCAGTTGACAGGGCCACCGCGTCCTCGGGGACTGAGGGCTTCGCCGATCAGACCACGCAGCGACGAACACGCCGCGGTCGACGTCGTCGAAGGACTCCTTGGTGACCATTTCGTTCATGGGGGTTGGCGGTGACCCACTGGTCCGTCACCTCGGGCTTGGCGAAATCGCAGACGTGCGGGTGCCAGGTGTCCAACTCTTCCGGAAACCGGCCCGCATCACCCGGCCGGAGCCGCGCATGCACTCGTCAATGCCGCGCATTGAGCCTCCGCCAACTTGAAATCACAGGTCAAAGGGCTGGTGTGACTGAGTCTCGGGGTACTCGCACTGGTCGTCGGCGGCAGTCTCCGGAGTAGCTCGTCTGACGGAGCCGGACAGTTCGGTGGTTCCTGCTCGTGGGGGCCGGGCGGCCATCTACGGTCCGGTGCATGCTGGATCCCGAGCGGCTGGAACGGATCACTGCGCGGCGGGCGGAACTGGACGAACTCGAAGAACATCTGACCAAGCAGCTGGCGGAGGCCGGGCCGAGCGGGACGAACTCACCGTATGCGCGATGACGAGCACCCTTCGACACCTGTGTCGGCGCGGGTCCGTTCTCCCCGTCGGTCACATCAGAGCCGCGGTCTCTCGGCCACGCCCCGCGCCAGCTGCACGGCGAAGGCACGCAGGGCGTCAAGGCGCCCCGGGTCATAGGGGAAGTGGTGGCGGGGCACTCCCGGCTGCCCAATGGTGACCGCCATCGTGGGCTTGCGGCCGGTACCGAACTCCAGCCGGGGTTCCTGCCAGATGTGCAGGCGGTGCGCGCCGCCGAAACCGAACAACTCCAGCACCCGGCCGTCGAAGGTGAGCAGGGTGGTGTCGTTCGCCCGCACTTCGTACGGCGGTGTCGTCACGGCGTCGCTCCGTCTCCCGCGTAGAGGTAACCGCCGGGGTTGGCGGGGTCCGCGATCAGTAGTACCTGATCACCGGCGCGGGGGATGCGCAGTTTCGAAACGATGGTCTGGAGCGTGATCGGGTCGGCGGTGACCCCGGTCAGCTGGAGGACCAGGTCGACGACCGGGTCGAAGTTGACCAGCTTGCCGGTGTCGCTGATCGACACGACGACGGCGGGGACCGTCGGTACGCCCATGGCGAGCAACTGCCGCACAGTGGCACCGGAGTTGTAGGCGCCGATCGACTGCCGGAGCTTGGCGTAGTCCTCGCGGCCGAGCGTCGCGCGCGTCATACGGCCGTAGAAGCCCTTGCCGCCGGCCACCTGCTCCGCGATCTTGGCGGCCTTCTCCTCACGGCTCTTGCCCTTGCCGAAGATTCCCATGCTGTGCCTGCCCTTCCGGTCCGTTCTGCCTGGTGGTGTGGACGTTAGGAGGCGGGCAGCGCCTACCGATCCCAGGTTCGACCGCCAGTTCCCCAGGACGTACGCTCTGCCCATGCCGTCCCCGAGCCAGCCGTCGACCGGCGAGCGCCGTCCGCGCGCCATGGTCATCGACAGGGCTTGGCGCGGCCTCGGACCGGGTCCCCAGGCGCTGAGCGGGCCCGGTGGCGCGCCGCTGACCCGGACGGTCAAGCTGATCGTGCTGCCGCTGATCGTCCGGCCCGCGCTGCGTCCGGAGCTTGCCGCCGACTTCCTCGACGCGCGGGAGGCGGAGCGACTCGACGCGCTGATACGGGAGTCCGGTGCGGTTCTGGAAGCGACTGCACGGTGGTTCACCCTGTTGAAGAAGACCCGCCGGGCACTGGGGATCGTGGCGGGCAACCCCCAGGACCTGTATTTCCAGCGGTGCTTCGAGCTGGCGACCGAGCACGGGGCGCCGGGGCCCGGCGCGGACGCGGTGGCGAGGGCGGTACTCGAGGACGTCGTGGATGCTTCCGGCGGACGGACGGTGGAGGCGCTGAAGGAGCATCTGGCGGACGCCGCCCGGCGCGCGCGGCTCGACGCCGAGCTGGCGGCGGCGTGGGACGGACGCGGAGCGGTACCGGGCGCCGCCGATACGCGCTTGGCGGCCGAGGTTCTCGAGGCCTGCGGTGCGGCGGGGGTTGATTCGACGGCCTTCGCCGCCATGGTCCGGGCCGGGCACGGCAGCCTGGTCGGGCGAGCCCTGTGGGGCGCGCACCCGGCCGACGTCTGGGACCGCGCCGACGTACCCCCGCACCTCGGACTGACCGCGCACCGCGTGCCCCCACGCCCCGAGGTCGGCCGGAGCGCCTCGACCGCCACACTCCCCGCGCCGTTCGACCGCACGCTCTTCGAACGGCTCTTCACCGTGCTCCAGGCGTCGGCCCACCGCGAGCAACTGCCGACCGTGCCGGAGCTCGTCCGGCGGGAGGTCGACCGCAGCTGCGCCCCGCTTGGCCTGTACGACGAGACCCTGCGCGTCACCGTCGTGCTCGGCGGCCGACTCGCGGTGGGCCTCGATCCGCTGGGCGCCGGGACCTCCGTGGCGGGGTCGACGGCGGCACACCGCATCGTCAACAGCCGCTGGCAGCGGGAGGCTTCGGTCCTCCGAGCCCGCAGGATGACCGTCTCCCCCCGCCCCGACCCGGACGGCGGTGTGCTGGACGCCCTCGCCCAGGACCTGCGCACCCCGTGGGCCGCGTACATGCGGCGCCTTTGGGTAAGGCTGCACGGGCGCGACGTCCGCGACGCGGCACTGCCCGACGCGGTATCGGCCTGGGGCGTGCTCGACGGAGTCGCCCGCTCGGTGATGATGGACCACCGCGCACGAGTCCGTGCGGCACTGCGCACCCTGTCGGCGACCGCCGAGGCCGCCGCCGAGCCGAGGAGCGCGTGATGCCTGAACGGCGCTGTGCCGTCACGCGGGCCGAGGACGGCAGCGTACGCATCGCGGGACCCTCCGCCGGTCCCGCCTTCACCCGGGCCGTTCTCGAAGTCGCGGGCGCTGTCCTGACCTGGCCCGTGCTTGGCCCAACAGGTCTGCCGGCGGCGGAGATTCACGATGTGGGGCAGGCCCAGCAGTGGCTGTGGGCGGTCTACGGCGAGCGCACGGCCGCCGCTGTCGACGCCCTGGCGTCGGGCACCCCGGCCACCGAGCTGACGCTGCCCGAGCAGCCGACCGCCCTCGCCGAGGGTGCCGCCCGCCTCGCCCTCGGGCACTGGGCGGCCCGCTGGTGGCCGACGTCGTACCTGGACGGGATTCCCGCGCTCGAACCGGACGTGCTGGGCCTTGAGTTGGCCGCACTGACCCACGAATGCCAGCAGCTCCTGGACGAGTCAGGGGAGTTGGAGGGAATCGAGCTGCTGGAGGAGCACCTGGCCGCGCTCGATCCGCTGATCCGCTGGCGGCAGTCGGCGGACCCCCCTCGCCAGCTGGACCGTGTCCTGCGGCTGATCGACGACGCGGCCGACAACGCCGGGCTGGACGGGGAGGCGCTACGGCACCTCCGGTCAGCCCTGGACCAGGACCAAAGGCCGACAGCCACGCCGCTCGACCTCACCGAACTCTTCGTACCGCAGCAGGAGTTCGCTCTCGCTGCAGGTAGTCTCCGCACCGCGACCGGCCGAGTGATCGCCCGGGGTTCGGGGACCAACGACTGGTGCCGCTATCCGCCCGGCTTCGTCGACGCGGCCGAGAACGCCGTGTCCTGGACCGCGTACGCGCTCGGTGCCGATCGGCGGATCGAGGTCGAGGTCGTCGCCGACATCGCGGCCCCCGTGGGCGGGGTGCACCTCGCGGCGGAGGTCCACGTGGACGGCAGCCCGCCGAACCGCGTTCCGCTGGCCAGGCGGGACGACGTGTGGACCGGCCGGGCGGACCTGGACATCCCGGCCTCGACGACACCGAGCATCGAAGTCGGCATCCTGCTGCCGGGGTTCGACCCGGGACCGGGCGCCGATGACCGTGCGGCACGTGAGGCAGTACGAGCCCTGGCCTGGCACCGGCTCGGCGTCGCGACGGCACCGCACGACAGCGAGGCCGCACACCCGGAGCCGTTCCTCGCCGAGCTCGCGGCTGCCGCTGCCGTGGAGGAGGACTTCTAGCCCATGCCGGAAGACCCGGAAGACCTGGAAAGCCCGGAAGACGCGGAAGACGCGGCGGAACAGGAAGAGCAGGCGGCGGGGCTCAGCTACGGCGAGCCCTTCGACAGCGGCTTCGCGCTCGCCGAACAGCATCAACTCACCCCGGATCTCCCGGCGGCGCTGGCCGTCTACGGCGAACTCCTCGCCGTGGCCGAGTCGTTCGAGGACTCCCCCGACGTACGACTTCTGCGCGGGCACCTGTTGTCCGACATCGGGACGGTTCGGCTCGCGGCCACGGATCTGCCCGGCGCGGCCCTGTCCATCGAGCGGTCCCTCGACCTGGTGCGGGGCATCGCGTCCGTGCCGATGGGACCGAACGGCCGCCGGCTGTGGCTGGAGATCCTGCTGAAGACACTGCTGGCCAGGGTCGAACTGCTGCGCAGGACTGGGCAGTTCGACGAGGCGCAGGAGGCGATGGACGAGGCGTCGGCCCTGTTGTCGGAGTTCGACGACATCGAGGGGCTGCGCACCGCCGAGATCGGCCTGAGCCGGGTGCATCTGCTGATGGACCGCAGCGCGTGGGGCGCGGCCGAGGAACTGGCCTCCGCGCTGCTGGCCGACGCGCCGTTGGCCGAGCCGTATCTGCTGGACTGTCTGGGGGTCGTCTGCGCCTCGACCGTGCGGTTCGAGCAGGCGGAGGACTACTTCGCCCGCGCGGAGGAGGCCTATCTGACGCTGGGCCACCGCGCCGGGCGCCAACAGGTGCTCTCCCATCGGGCGTACGCGGCGCTGCAGGCCGGCGACCTGGACCGCGCGGAGGAGTTGTACGCGCAGGCCGCCGAGATCTTCGAACGGCAGGGCCAGGCTGAGGACCTGGCGGTGTGCGAACAGGCCCGTGCCGCCATCGCCGCACACCGCGGGGACGCGGCCGGCGCTGCCGCTCTGACAGCGTCCAGCCTGGCCCGCTTCCAGCGGGTCGGTGCCGCGATCGCCGCCGCCGACACCATGCTGATGGGCGCCCGGCACGCGTACGAGCGGGGCGACATCGACGAGATGAAGCGGCTCGCCCAGGGCGCGCGGGACGTGTACCAGGAGCGCGGGGTGTACGAGCGGTGCGCCCAGGTGGACCTGATGCTCGCGCGAACCCTTGAGGACAACCTGAACCGCACCGACCACGGCGTCCACGAACGCGCCTCGCTCGCAGGCGCGCTCTCTCTCGCCCTGCCCGCCGCCCTGACGCTGGAAGCGGCCCGCTACGACTTCGCCACCGCCCACGCCCGCAGCCAGTGGCTCCAACTGGCCGACGAAGCCATGCGGTTGGTCTTCCGTCTGGCCCTCCGCAGCAACGACCAGGGGCTGATCTTCGAACTGGTGGAACACCGGTGCGCGGGTGCCTCCCTGGCGCTGAGCCGTACGAACACCGCCGACAGGGCGGGGGCGGTCTTCCCGGACGCCGCCATGAAGACGTACGCCCCCGATGGCGACGCTCCCCCGACGCTGGGCGGTATTGCGGCCGAGGCCGCCGCCTCCGTCGGCCTGCGGGTGGCACCGCCACCGAAGATCGTGATGTCGGCGGAGGCGGGCGGCCGTACCGCGCTCCAGGAGTACGTCCAGGCAGCTGAGTTCCGCTATCACCGGCGGATCGTGAGCGAGGAAGAGGTGCCGTTCTGTCCGCCGACGATCTGACCGACCCGAACCGTCCGGTGGTCCAGGTCCGCCTCGCCGATGCCGGTGACCTGCACATGACCTGGACATGGGCCCGTGGGGCCCAGGGCTTCGGCACCGGGTACACCCCGGGGCCGGACGTGGACGAGGCCATCCGCGCGCTGGCCGCCGAACTTCCGGGCGACGGCACGGAAGGCATGCGGCGCGCGTTCGAGTCCGGCGCGCTGGCCACGCACGAGGAAGAGCGCCGCCTCTCCCGCATGCTGGCCGAGGTGCTGTGGCCGCCGGGCCTGACCGACCAGGTCCGTGAGGTATCTGCCCAGCTGGGCCGTCCGCTGATGCGGCTTCAGCCGTCGCCCCGGGTCGCCCAGGTCCCGTGGGAGCTGCTCGCCGTGGACGGTGACGACAGCGACGTACGGCTGATCGACCTCGTGGACATCGCCACCACGGCACCGGCATCGCTACGACGGGCAGGCATCGCTCCGACCGATCAGGACCCGGACTCGGACGCCGTGGTTCTCGTCCTGGACCCCCGCGTCCCCGGCTTCCGCGCCGACTCCCCGCTCGGCTCGGTCCTGGGGCAGCCCGGCTCGGACCCGGCGCTGCTGTCCCTCGTGCAGCGGAGGCTCGACGCGGGCACCGTCGTACCGTCCCTCGCCACCCCCGCCGATGCCTTCCGCCGCACCGACCTCGACCGCGGCTGGCTGGGCGAGGTGCTGCGCAAGGGTGCCCGTCGCCTGATGTACGTCGGTCACGTCAGCGGCGCCCCCGTCGAGGGCGGGCAGAGCGAGGACGTCACCCTCCATCTGTGCTGCGGCCCGGAGACCACGGGGATGACCGAACCGGTGCGCACCCACCGCCCGTTGTCCGCCAAGGACCTTCTCCTGGGCACACTCCCGCTGCGCGCGGACGGCGTGCCGGGCGCTCAACTCTGGCCCGCACCGCCGCGCGTCGCGCTGATCGCCTGCGAGAGCGGCGGCGATCTCCGCTTCGCCGAGTCCTTCGGCCTGGCGACGGCGATGATCCACAACGGCGCCCAACTGGTCACCGCCACCCGCTGGGTGCTCCCCACCAGCTTCGCCTTCCACCGCCTGGCCGGTCTGCCGGAGTCCGTACGGCCCCTCACGGAGGCCGTGGTCGCCGTGGACGCGGCCCACGAGGGCCAGGACCCGGTCCGCCATCTCGGCGCCTGGCAGCGACAGCAGCTCGACCGGTGGCGCGCCGACGGCCGGATCGAGCACTCGCCCCTCCTCTGGGCGGCCCTGACCTGCATCGTCAGGTGAAGGGCCAGGGGTGGTGGAGGCAGTAACCGCCCACCCCGATCGCGGCGATCCCGGTGACCAGCAGGGAGACGACGAACCTGATGTGCGACGTGCGTTCACGGCGTTCGTGGTCGGGGTCGGCGGTGAGGAGGGACGGGTCGGCGGGCGCGTAACGCAGGGGAATGTCACGGCCGAGGGACCTGGCGATGTTCCGGATGCCCTGCGTGCACAGCGCGGTGACCTCTACGCCCTCATGGGTGGTGAAGGCGACGACGCAGGCGTGGCTGACGCTCTCGCCGCCTTCGGCGTCGGAGTGGACGTCCCTGGTGACGGCGACCACGCGGCCCTGGACGGTGACGCCCTCGGCCAGTTGAGCGGCGCGGGCGCGGGCGTACTCGCCGTCCCGGCTCAGCGCGACGACGAGGAGCAGCAGGCCACCGACGCAGATCAGCCCCCACTGCCAGCCCCACGCGAAGAACGACTGGACGACCAGCCCCAACACCAGCAGGATCACCATGCAGTTCGGCCCACCGACACCAGAGGTCCGCCCCTCGCTGTCCAGCATGAGATAGAACCGCTCCGGCCGCCGCCGCGGAAACCGGATCGGGAACTCCTGCCCCACCCAGGCCACTTGGACCCGGTCGCCACGCTTGTTCTCGTGCCGCAGCCTGAACTCCCGCCCGGTGCCGGGGTCCTGGTATTCGATCGTGACCGGAATCCCGTGGTTCCCCGGCTCACCGTGTCCCGGCGGATGCACCGCCACGACCCGAGCCGTCACCCACACCGCCCGCTGCGGCCGGGTCAGCCCGGCCAGCGAACACGCATAACCCACCAACGCCAGCCCAGCGGGCACCGTCCACCAAAGCCCGAGCATCTTCTGCAGGTCCATACGGCGAGGCTCTCTCTGCCGGGACTCCTACCGATCCCAGGTTCGGTTCGGTAAGGGTCGGGTGGGCCATCCCTTTCGAGCCGGCAGGCCGACGCGCGGCAACAGCTTCTTGGCGTAAACGTCTGACATGCAGCGCCTTGGTGATGTCGCTTGGTTTTGACGGCAGTTGGGGACTTTCAGCTGGCGAGGCCGATGACGCCGAGGCCGTCGGCACATCCGACGACCAGACTCGACCCGACACCGGCCAGGGCCGTGATCGGTCGCTCCAGGAGACGGGAGTCCACCCACCGGCGGGTCAGGGGATCCCACAGCTCGATCGCGCCCCGCCTTGCGATGGCCAGCAGGGGGCGCCCGCCGGACGGGGCGATCGCGGCCATGGGCCCGCCGGTGAGCTCGCCGACGAGCTGTCGGCTGTCGGCGTCCCAGACGCGGATCGAGTCGTCGAAGTCCCGAACTGCAAGGAGAGTCCGGTCGTCCGCCAAGGGGATCGCCGCGAAGTGCTCCACGTACCTGTGGTTTTCGAAGGGGGCGCCGACCGGTAGTCCCGTGGCCGGGTCCCACAGCCGGACAGCTCTCGTGCCGCCCCGGGCGGGGGTGGCTTCGCTGCTTGCCAGGAGGGTGCGTCCGTCCGGCATCGGTACACCGGCCAGTGCCAGCGGCGGTCGCTCGGGCCGGTTGAACACATCACTCGCGGTTTCGCAGGTCGCGGGGTCGCGAAGACGGATGATGCCCGAGTGACTACCGGTGGCCAGGAGTATCCGCCCGTCGGGCGACGCGATCGGCACCATGGTGCGGATCTCGCTGGTGCGGCCGGGCGGCAGCGAACCGACCAGTCCGCCCGTCGCCAGATCCCATGACCGGAGGGCACCGCTCCTGTGGGCGGTGACGAGAACGGTGCGTCCGTCCGGCAGGGGCGCCGCCGCCATCGCCGTGAGGACATCCGTATCGCCCGTGTGAAGCTGCCCGGCGGTTGCGCCGGTACGCAGATCCCACAGCCAGACGGTGGTGTCGCTGCGGGTGGCGAGCAGCGTTCGCCCGTCGGGGACCGTCACAGGCGCCACAAGGCCGGCCCAGCCGACGTCCTCCGGCTCGGCCGGTGGCTCCACTGCGGTGGGATCCCACAACCAGACCGCACCACCGGGCACTTCTCCCGCGAGCAGTGTGGGGCCGTCCGGCAACGGAACCGCTGCCGCCGCGGCTGGGACGCGGTTCGCCCCCAGGTCACCGATTCGGCGCCCGGATGCCGGGTCCCACAGTCCCGACCCGATCGACAGCAGTGTCGTCCCGTCGGCCATGGGGACGGGACGCAGCCCGAGACCGGTGATGGGTTCGCCGACCGGAGCACCGGTTGCCACGTCCCACAGCCGCACCGTCTCGTGATCGTCGTCATCGAAGGACAAGGCCAGCAGCCTGCCTCCGTCGGGCAGCTGCACCGCCACCAGTTCACTCGGCCAGCCCTCACTTTCGTGCGGGCACAGCAGTGTCTGAACCAACTCGCCCGTCACCGGGTCCCACAGGCACACCACGGCGCTTTCCCCGTGACCATGGGCAGTGGCAAGCATCGTGCGGCCATCAGCGAGCGTCACCGCCGCCATCGCGCTCGGGTCCTCCACGCCCGCCGGGGCGCTCAGCGGACCGACGGCCCGTTCGGCTGTGGCCGCATCCCACAGCCACAGCCCTTCCTCATCGTGAGGGGTGACGGCCAGCAGGTTCCGCCCGTCCGGCGTGGGTACGGCCACCAGATTCGACGCCGGTTCCGGGCCTGGCAGCGGCCCGCCGACCTGCTCGCCGGTGACCGTGTCCCACAGGTACACCACATGCCCGTCGTCGTCCTCGTCGTAGTGCGCCGTGGCAAGCCGGGTGTGCCCACCGGCGAGCGGCAGAGCCACCATCGCCGTGACACGCCCACCCTGTTTCGAGTTCTCCCGGAGAGGGCCACCCACCTGCTCGCCGGTCACCGGGTCCCACAGCCGCACCACGTCGTCTTCCTCGTCATCGCCTGTCGCGGCCAACAGGACGCGATCGTCCCCGACGGGCACGACGACCGCCACACCCAAACCGTCCCTGAATCCACGCAACGTCACCGAAGGCCGCACCCGGCCCGCCGGCCTTTCCCACACCAGGGTCGGTTCTCGTGTGCCGTGATCCCGAAGAGCATCAGACATGACCAGTACGGTAACCGGCCCCACGGGCACAAACCCGGCTCACCCCCCATCGGGGCGGATCTCGATCCGGCGCCCACTGCGCATCAGTCATCGGCACACCCCGACCATTACGTAACGGATTTACGTAGATCCACGGTTGTCACACGTCGAAGCGTCTCGGACGCTCTGCATCATGACTCCCCTCACCTCCGTATCGCCCGAGGTCGCCGACCTGGCCGCCCGCCACCGGCTGGGGGCGCTCCAGGGCACGTTCGCGCCGAAGCGCCTCCGTCGGACGGTGTTCGTCGCCCATGTCTTCAACTGCATCATGCTCATGATGTTCTTCCTGGTCCCCGGGCTGCTGTACTACTGGTTCAGCATGCGCCGCTTCCCCGACTTCAGCCGGAAACGGGCTGCCCAGCGGCTGCACCTGTTCGAGGAGGGGCTGGTCGTGCACCCGCCGTCCGGCGGCGAGCCGGTCGCCCTGCGCTGGGACTCACTGCGTCTCCAGCAGGAGATCGTCCAGCTGGTCATCAACGGGGTTAAAGCACCGACCAAATACGTCTACTCGGCCAGCGCTCCCGGCCAGGGATCGATACGGATCACGGAGTTCTACGAGGATCCCGACGTCTGGGGTCCCCGGATGCAGGACGCGGTGATGCACGCGCAGGGACCGGGCGTGCTGGAGACGCTCCGCGAGGGCGACACGGTGTCGTTCGGAGCGCTCTCGCTCTCCCGCACGGCCGTGTACGCCGGCGGGAAGGGCAACCTGCCCTGGTCTGAGGTCCGGGAGGTGCATGCCGCGGGCGGCCTGGTCCGCATCATGACCACCGACTCATCGGGTGGCCCCGTCCTCTGGTCCAACCACCTGGCCGAGCAGATCACGAACCTGCACCTGTTCCTGGCGGTCGCCCGCAGGCTGCACGACCAGTCCGCCGCCTGACGCTCCAGCCGTCGGGGCAGCGGACCGGCTCCGATCCGGCGACCGGCAGCGGCGCTGCATGCCCGCAGGCCTTCAGGACGGCCGGGACAAAGGCGGATGGCCGTTCGACCGTCTACTGCACGGCGTGGAAGGACGTCGCCACCGCGATCAAGCTGTACAAGTACCGGCTGGCCTCGGCCCCGCAGGAGGCCCGAGGCCCGGTGGTGAAGGAGCCGGGCCTCGGCGCGGAGGCCTTCCGCTACGAGAACATCAAGGAGAGCCTTGGCCCCTTGACGGATCAACAGGTCACGGCGGCCTGGCCGGCCATGGCGGACGCCGTCCGGACGCTGCTGCCCAGGCTGCGCTCCTGACCGGGAGCAAACAGACGGCTCGGCCGTCGGTCCGGGCGGCGAGCGGGCCGTGGGCCAGGACGGACACGAGGAGACTCGTCAGCACGGTCATGGCATCACCTACGCGACGAGGCCGGCGGTGCGTCAGGGCCCCGGTCGCGGTCGCGCGGCGGACCAGCCGACCAGAGTCCACCTGGCGGTGACAGCCGCGGCTCACCGCTGTCGATCTGCTCACCCTGGCAACGCAGGCAACGCAGGCGACGCCGCGATGCTCGTGCCCTGTGTCGGCCGCCGACCGGGTGGCGCTCGCACCGGAGGCGGCGGCTGTCCTCCCGTCCCGACCGGCGCCGGGTGACAAGGTTTTGTTCACGGGCTGCCGACGCCAGGCCGGCCTGCCGCACCCGGGCGCGGGCATATTCGTGGAAACCCGTACACGGCCGCAGAACGAGACGGCGGAGCCGCGACGACGGGATGGGACCAGAGCGACCAGTCAGACGGTCGGCCGGGGGACCACTCCGCCGAGTGCGCGCGACAGTGCCGCCCTGGAGGGTATGCCGAGCTTGCGGTAGATACGGCCGAGGTGGGCTTCGACCGTCCTGGTGCTGACGAAGAGCTGCTCTGCGATCTCCTTGGTGCGTTTGCCTCCTGCCGCCAGTTCCGCGATCTCCCGCTCTCGCTCGGTGAGAAGAGCCATCGTCGCCCGGGCGCTCGCCTCCTGCGTCGTTGCGACCACCGCACCGTTGGCGGCGCAGGACGCCGGCAGCAGGTTCCTGACCCTTGCCGCCTCCTCACGGATCCGTTGTGCGCCGCAGGCCCGAGCGGCCTTTCCCGCCATGTCGAGCCACTCCAGCGCCTGCCCGGTGCCGTGGGCCGCGTGGACCGAAGGCGCACCGGTCACCAGGGTCCAGGCGTGTTCCACCGGCAGGCCCGCGCGGCGGAACGACTCCGCGGCCTCGTGAAACAGCCCTGCCGCCAGGCGGTGTTCTCCCTCGGCGGCGTGGAGCTCTGCCCGGGCTCTGCGCACGTGTTGCTGTTGCAGAGGCAGCCCCAGCTGTTCGGCCACGGTCTCCCCCGTTTTCGCCCAGTCGCGTGCGGCGTCGATGTCACCGCAACGCAGTGCCGCGACGGAGGCGAGGGCCAGGAGAGAAGGCTGCCAGGCCCGCAGCAGCCGTTGCAGTTGCGGGCCGCCCTCCTCGACGAGGGTGCGCAGACAGCCTGCCGGGTCTCCGCCGAGGAACTGGGCCTGGGCGCGCAGGCCGACCGCTACGGCTGCCCGCCAACCCCGCTGGCGCAAGGCCAGGGAGAGCCCTTCCCCGGCGAGTTCGAGCAACCTGTCGGTGTCCCGCCGCGGACGGGTCCACAGCAGCCCCGTCGCCCGCAGGATCATGGCGATCCCGGCGGCTTCGTCGACCCCGCTCATCCGGGCGAGTCGCTCGGCCTCCTCGGCACGGCGACAGAGCGGCTCCAGACGACCCGTCAGCTGGTCGAGGTGACACAGGGCCACCAGTTGGTTGATCCGGATGAACCTCCGGGTGGCACCCGTGGTCGCCTGCAGTCCTCGTTCCAGATGCCGATAGGCGTCATGGAACCGCTCCTGGAACAACTCCGCGCAGCCGAGCATCGCCAGGACGTCGGGCATGGTGACGGCAGCGGCGTCCGGCAGGGCGTCCACGATCCGCGCACACTCGGTGACCTCTGCGACGGCCTCGGGCAGCAGCCCGAGCTGGGTGTCGCCGAGGGCGCCCAGGGCCCGCAAATAGGGCACCGCCGGGCCAACGGCTCCGGCAGCCTTCGCCGCCTCTCGGACCAGGTCACGTGCCTCGCCGTAGGCGCCCCGGAACAACTGCACTCGCCCGTATGCGGTGATCAGTTCGGCCGCCGGCGCCGGCAGCGGAACCGGCAGCGGACGGGGTAGGAGGTCGAGTGCCGTCCGGACCACGGCTTCGGCCTCCTGGTGGCGGCCCAGCAACCGCTCCAGCTCTCCGCACACGGCGTAGGCGCTCAGCCGCAGGTCCTCCGCGAGATCCGACTGGTGCCGGAGCAGATCGTGCCCCAGGGAACGAGCTTCCTGCAGGCGGCCCACGGCACTCAGGGCCCGGCAGTGGTCGAGCACCAGAACGACCCGGGAGGCGCTGATCGTCTCTCCGGCGGGCAGGTGGTCCAGCGCCAGGCGCAGCCAGCGGGCAGCGGCGGCCGGGGACTTGGCCATCGCCTCCGCCGCGCCCTCGACCAGAACCTGCCGGGCCTCCGCACTGCCCGCGCCCACCAGATGCTCGGCCTGGCGGGCACGTCGGAGCGCTGACGCTCCTCGCGTGGTGAGTAGATCCAGGGCCCGCCTGTGCGCGTTGACGCGCAGGGACGGCGAAGCGTGTTCCAGGGCGACGTGGCCGAGCACCGGGTGCCGGAAGACGTAGCCGCCGCCCCAGGGCAACGGCCGTATCAAGTCCGCTTCGACGAGTTCGGTGAACGCTATGAGGGTCCGTTCCAGACCGAGATCGCAGACCGCGGCGACGTCGTCCGGCAGGAAAGGATCGCCGAGAACGGCGGCGGCCTGGACCGAGAGCGCGGCGTCAGCGGTGAGGGAGTCCATCTCGGTGACGACGGAGACGGCCTCCCGGAGCATGCCGTCCCGGTCCGGACCGGCACTCAGCGGCCACTCGTCCGGGTCCCACCGCGCCGCGACCAGGATCCGCAGCATCCGCGGGTTGCCGCCGGAAGCGGCGTGCAACTGCTCGGCGTACGTGCCGTCGACCACGGGTGCGGGAGAGGCGCGCCACTCGGTGTACGCGTGGTCACGCGCCGAGTGGGAGAAGGCGGGTGGGGAGGTGGTGTCGGTGTGAGACCCTCCGTGGCCGAGCAAGGTGGATGTCGCCCGCAGGTCCAAGGAGGAGAGGGCCAGGCGGATGACCGAGCCGGTCTCGGCTCCGTGCTCGAGCGCTTCTCTCAGCACCAGGCCTGACTGCCGCGGGCGGTGTGCCAGCGCCAGGACGAACGGGCCGGGTGGGGGTCTCCGCACGAGCTGCGCGATCAGTCTCGCGGACTGCTCGTCGCACAGATGCACATTGTCGAGGACCAGCACGCCGCCGCGCCGCGCAGCCCAGCGCCCCAGCACGCTCCGCACCTCGGCATCCGCCCCGGCGCCGAACTCCCGGGGGATCGAAGGATCCCGCACCTCCAGAGCGTCCAGCACCTCGGTGATGACCTGGCCGGGTTGTGTCGCACCGCGCGCGGCGTGGGCTCGCACCACCAGCACCCCAGCCTCGGCAGCCCGCTCGGCGAGCAGGCCGAGCAGCGTGGTCTTGCCGATCCCCGGCTCTCCAGTGACCTCAAGGATCGCTCCCCGGCCGTCGGCCAGATCCTTGACAACCGCGGAAAGACACTCGATCTGCGCCTGTCTGCCGACGAGAACGGCGCCGTTCTCATGGGCCCGATCCTTGGGGGGCAAGTGGCCCTCTCCCTTCCCATGGACGTGCACACGAACGAGGACACCAGCTGTTGCCGGTCAATTCGGATATTAGGCCATCCCGTTGGCCGACTTCCGCCTGGAACGGTGGGTGCCCTGCGGGAGGGCCGGAGTCGGCAAATGCCGCAGCTCGGCAACGCTTTTATGGTGCGCTGCGCACCGCCGTGCCGATCAACCAGTCACTGCGTCAAGAGGTCTGGCCGACTGCGCCGACGCCGGCGCCGCTCGTGCAGGGTGGCCAGATCGATGATCTCGAAGCCTGGGACCCGCTCCTCGGGCGGGTTGAAGTCCAGCCGAGGAATGGCGCCGCCCCGGGAAAGTCCGGCCTCGTCAAGATCCGCCGAGATCATCACGGTCTCCTGAATGTCCTCGATTTACCATGCCGGGTCTCCAGCGTATCTCGCCTGCCTGCGGTTTCGCGGCGAGAGTAGAGGACGTCGAGGCGGCGCAAGGCCGCCCGTACCGCAAGGAGCACTCCCATGCACGGCACGGTCACGGTCCTCGACAAGGGCGTCGTCCGCATCCACAGCTACATGTCCCCGGCGGACACCTTCCACACCACCACCCAGCTGATCGAGACTCCGGCCCGGATCATCGCGGTCGACGCCCAGCTGACCTCCGCCTACGCCGACGAGGCCGTCGCCTAGGCCAAGGGGCTCGGCAAGCCGCTGGACCGGCTGATCGTCACTCACGCCCACCCGGACCAACGGCGCCGCCCGCTTCGGCGTCCCCGTCCACGCGCTGGCCGAGGTGCGCGAGCAGATCGTCGCGCGCGGCGACAGCCAACTGCCCACCGGCCAGGTCATCCCGGTCACCGACTTCACCCCGGCCGTGGAACTCACCCCCGGCACCGAGGTCATCGACGGCGTCCCGTTCGTCTTCGAGGCCGTCTCCGGCGGCGAGGCCGCCGACGAACTCCTCATCAAGCTGCCCGCCCAGGGCGTCCTGGTCGCGCAGGACCTCGTCTACAACGACGTCCACCTCTACCTGGGCAACAACGACGTCATCGGCTGGCAGCAGGCCGTCGACGCGCTGGCCGCCGAGTCCGGTTACGACACGATCCTGGCGGGCCACGGCCTGCCCACGGGGCCGGAAGTCTACGAGGAGGTGCACCGCTACCTCGCCGACGCCCGCGAACTGCTCGGAGAGGACGGCGAGGCGTACAAGAAGGCGATCGTGGACCGCTACCCGTCGCATGTCGGCACGTTCATCATCGACATCGCCAACCGGTCGCTGTTCCCCGCCGACCGCTGACCTCGGCCCCGCTTCTCTTCCCCACCCCTGACTCACACCCCGCAGGAAGACCTGTCATGTCACCAGCCCGTCTTCGCCACCCGCACACCGCAGCCGTCGCGGTGGCCTCACTCCTCGTCCTGGGTGCGGCGGCCCCGGCGGCCCTCGCCGCCGCCGACCCGGCCGGGAAGCCGGCCGTCGCCGCGGCCCACCACCGCTCTCCCCTGCCCAGCAGCTACACGATCCCCGGCAGCAAGACCTACCCCGAGGGCATAGCCCGCCAGCACGGCACCCCTACTTCTACGTCGGCAGCACCAGCGACGGCACCATCTACCGCGGTGACGTCCACCAGTCCGAGACCAAGGTGTTCGTGCCGGGCGGTGAGGACGGGCGCACCTCCGTGGCCGGCATGAAGACCGACCGCGCGGGCCGGCTCATCGTCGCCGGCGGCGCCACGGGCAAGGTGTTCGTCTACGACACCCGTACCCGCGCCCTGCTCCACGTGTTCGGCACCGGCCGTCCCGACGGCTTCCTCAACGATGGGGCCCTCGCCCCGAACGGCGACGTCTATATCTCCGACTCCACCTATCCGGCGCTGTGGCGCATCACCGCCGCGCAACTGCAGGGCAAGCCCGTCCGGCAGCCGCTGCACGGGGGCATGGACCTGAGCAGCTCCCCGATCGACTACGACGCCGGCTTCAACGGCAACGGCCTAGTCGTCACCGAGGACGGTGCCCGACCCGGCACCACGCCGAGCACCAGCTCGACGCCAGGGCAAGGCCCCCGTTCTGCAGGGGACAACGGCCCGCGTCCGCCCCTGTCGATCACCACGCGGCGGGCCCGCGCCCAGAAGAGCAGGGTGAGGCTCGGGCTGCTCTCTGGAACGCCGGCCGACTCGGCTCCTACCTGGTCGAGATCACCGCTGAGGTCCTCGCCCACACCGACGCCGTCACCCGCAAGCCGTTCGTGGACATCGTCGCCGACGCCGCCGGTCAGAAGGGCCCCGGCCGCTGGACCGTGCAGACCGCCCTGGCGTCAGGCAGCAGACTCACCCTCACGGCCTTCGTCTCGATGGGTGCACCTTGGTCGGAGCACATGATCAGGCGAAGGCCGCTTCAATGCCCGGCGAACGCCAAGGTGAGTGATCCAGTTCGAGGTGTCGTTCGACGCCGGGAGCCAGGCACGGGCACTGATGCCTCAGCCGACGAGCAGAGCCTGCATCCACTGCTCTTCGCGTTGCTCGATGTATTCGGCGTCGTTTCGCCAGGCGTCGCCGTGGCCTTCGGCCCACAGCCTTGCCCAGGGCGGGGCTCCTCGGGCTGCCTGGTCGCGCAGGAAGTCGTGCATGGAACGCGTACGGCGCCCCAGCAGGGGGACCAACCGACGGCGTTCGGACTCAGCCAGACCGTAGGCGTCGGCGAAGACTCGCAGTCGGTCCGCCGCGTCCGGGCTCTGCCAGTCCGGATGCGCGGACAGCGGGATGAACCCGTGAATGGCGTATGCGACATCCCACAGGCGCGAGCCGGGACCTGCAGCGTCCCAGTCGATGAAGGCCCACCGTGCCTCTTCTGCGACCACGAGGTTCCAGGGGGCCAGGTCGTTATGGGCGACGATGTCACTGCCCTCAGCGGGGATCAGCGTCTGCCACCGCGCATCGGAGGGCGGCGTGAAGTCCTGCACGGCGTCGTGGAAGTCCCGGATCAGCCGTGCCACACGAGCCAGTTGTCGAGCGGGTTCCATCAGCGAGAACCGGTCGGGCCAGACCACATCTCCCGGCATGAAGGTCAGGACCTCACGCCCCTGATCGTCAATGCCGAGCGGACGAGGCGCCGCGCCGAATCCCACCTCGTGCAGGTGGGCGAGCAGGGCATGCACAGCGGGAGTCCATGGTCCGGCCGGACGGCGAACGGTGTCCCCGACGCGAACGACACCATCACTGACGTTGCCGCCGGACAAAGGCTGTTCATCATCGTGCCGCATCGAACCAGTGTGTCGGATCAGCTCGTCATGATCACCCCATTAAGGGGGAGCGTCAGACGACAAACCCGACCCGGAGCGGGGTGTGGGGTGTGGGGTGTGCGGCACTATCCGCCGTAGGCGTGTCACGTGAAGCGGGGCTGCTGTCGGCGTACGGTTTTTGCTCCGCAGCCGTGTACAGATGAACATCCCCAACGGTCAGGCCGCTTCGCGCTCTTCCCTTATTGCCTGGAGGCGGAGTTTTCAGGGGGAGAGCTGACCGTTGCGCGGGTGGCCGCGCGTGTCAGTTCCGGACGGCTGAGGACGTCGGTGCTGTCGATGAACTGGTCGACAGTGCCGATCGTAGGCAGGGCGCGGATGGCCGGGTCGGTGACGCGGGTGGTCAGCGCCTCGGCGAAGCGTTCGGCGTGCAGGACCTGAAACGGCCTGTCGTGGTAGGGCCGTGTGGCGGGGTCGACAGGGTCGGAGAGGCCGAGTTGGTTGTGCGTGGCCGCGACGGTCTCGTAGGCGCGGGCGAGGTGATGTTCGCGGGTGTGCCAGTCGTTGGCGGCGAGGGCCGCGGTGAGGACCGGGGTGAGGGCGGGTGCCTGAGGAGTACGGGCGAAGGCGCTGCCGATCCATTTGCTGTAGGGCGGGTAGCGGCGATCCATGAGCAGACAGAGCCGCATCAGATCGCGCACCAGACGGGCGGCGACGACGGCGGAGCCGAGTTCGTCGCCGACTTCGCCGCAGCGCCCGACGAAGGCTTCTTCCTGGGAGATGCGTTGCCACTGGCAGGCGAGCAGGTAGAGCCATAGATCATGGGGGTACCAGTCGAGGGCGGTTCGGGCCGGTACGAGGTGGCCGAGTCCGTCGTGGAAGACGGCACCGGCAGTGACCTCGGCGAGGCGCTGGGTGGGGGTGGCCAGCCAGTCCGCCAAGGTGATGTCCTTGCCCGGGTCGAAGCCCAGTTGCGCGGTGAACCAGGTGCTCGGGTCGGTGACTTCGACTCGGTGATGCACCGGCCCGTCGGTCGCCCGCATGACGCCGATGCCCGATTCGCCGGTGGCGGCGAAGTGAGTCGGGTAGCCGCTGAAGGTCTTCGGCAGGCGGTCGGAGAGCAGTGCCGTGATTTTCGTTCCGTGACGGGTGATGTCCTGCGGGTGCAGGAAGACCTGCAGGCGGGGCCCCCACTCGTGGTCGGCGGAGCGCGCGGTGTCGAATCCGAGGACTTCCGAGCCGCTGCCGAGACGGGCGGCGGAGTGCGTCATCCCTGGGACGGCCTTGTCCAACAGGGGCCGTACGGCTTCGAGGTAGAAGCGACGCGAGAGTTGCAGTCCGGGGATGAAAGACGGCGTGGTCATGCTGAGGAGGGTGCCGGATCGGCGTGTGACCGGTCGAAGGCTTTTCCACTCCCAGCAGACCACGGTCGACTATGCGTACGGCCAGCCCGAGCCGCCAACGGCAACTACCCGCCGCCCGACATCAGAATCCGACCGCGTTCATCCGTACGCACTTGGGGACATCGTGGCGTACCCGGACAGCTGCCTGTGCGTCCTGTTCATCCCTGCTATTGAGTGGTGCAAACCGCATCTTCGTGTCGACCTCGATGAGTTCCCGGTCTCCGGCGATGATCTCCTCGCACCGCGCCGGCGACAAGTCCCGGCCTCTGCCCCGCCGCGTCCTGCCGATACGGGCTCGACGCAACCCATGGCCAACGGTCCTGTGTACCTGTCCCGTCGACGATCCGGTACGAAGTCACGCGTCTCGGTCGGCTTCCTGAGCTGAACGCTCCAGCCGGCTTCGGTAGTTCTCCCACCACTCCGAGTCGCCCGGCGCCATGCTCGCGTTGTCCTTGGTCAGCCCTAGGGCACCGTCAATGAGCTCCCGGACAATGTCGGCGTGTCCGGCGTGCTGGTGCGTCTGGCTCCACCATGTACTCGCGTGACTCTTCGGCGGTAGCCCACATGTCCGCGTTGATCTCGGCACCGGCCTCAAGCCGGGGCAACGGCTCGCCGGACGGTCGTCCGAAGGCATCGCCAAGGTAACCCAGCTCCATGCCGGCCACGTGTTTCACCAGGCCCAGCAGGTTGGTGCCGGTCAGTGTCGGCGGACGACGGATGTCGTACTCCGAGAGCCCTTCGAGATTCCACAACAGAGCGTCACGGGCGGACCGAACCCGGGTGGGTCAATGCCCTCCCCGTCAGCCTCCTCCCATCAGCCTGCGATCGCCCGCAAGATCGGCTGGCCGAGTGCGCCGAGCCAGCCCGCGAGCGCTCCGAGCGGCCCGATCAGCCCGGTGCCGGCCGTGGCCAGCGCACCCGCCGAGGACAGCAGCCGGGTGATCCGGCCGAGCCGGCCCGCCACGGCCTCCCGGCCCGGCTCCGGCCGGGCGACCTCCTCGTCCAGCGAGTCCAGCTCGGCCCGCACCTCGGGCTCGATTGCCGGCGGCAGCGCCGTCCGCTCGATCGATGCCCTCAGATCCCGGACCAGGCCGCGCACCTCCTGCCCGCCTGCCGTGAAGACGGCCGACTGGCCACCGTGAACGGTCTGGTTCCCGGCGACGTTGTTGACCACGCCGCCCTGCTGGTTGCCGATGTTGAAGGACATGGCTCCCCATCTCCTCACCGCTGCCGCCAGGACGCCTGCCGCTCGGCATCCTCGAAGCGGCGGCGCCGGGACGTCGTCACGATGTGCAGAACGATCCCGATGATCGTCAGAACCGTCCCGATAGCCGCCATCGCGAACCCGACCGCCCCTACCGGCACCCCGGCCACCTTCGGTCCGAGCAGCTCCGGGGAGGAGTCGAAGTTCGAACTCCCCGACGAAAAATCGTCGTTGCTCCTGGCAATGAATCGAATGATCACCCAGCCGTAGATCCCGCCCCCGACCACAAAGAGCAGGAAGCCGAGCATGATCAGGTGTCGCGCCCTGGTACGGGTCGCGGCGATCTCCTTGAAAAAGTTCTCGCGCTGCGCCTGCTGAACGTAGTTGTACTGGTCCCCGGCGACGTTGCTCAGCCAGTCGGCTTCCTGCCCTTCGATGTCGAACCGCCGCTCGCCGCCGGGCGGCGTACGGCCGGCCTCGCGCGGTGCCGGGCGGCCCGGCGGGCCAGCGGGTGGCGGCCCTGCGGCGGCGGCGCCGTGAGGCGTGGGCCCGGGCTCAGCAGCGGGGCCCCAGCCCGGCATGGTGTCCGAGGTACCGCCCGGGGTGCCGCCGGCTCCGGACTTCGGGGCCTGAACGGTCCGGTCGGCGGGGCGCGGCTCTTCGTAATGCACCTCGAAGGGCCCAAAATCCAGCACGTCGCCCGAGTGCAGCACCTGCTGCCCGAGCACGGGGTGACCGTTCAGCATGGTGCCGTTGGTGGAGGCGAGATCCTCGACGGTGGTCCGGCCCGAGGCCCGCCACACCACCGCGTGCCGCCGGCTGACGCCCGGATCGCCCACCTGGATCTGGCAGGTGGAGTCCCGCCCGACCAGCATCGGCTGGTCGTCGAGGACGAAGACACGGCCGCGCAGCCGGTCCGGGCGATCGACCACGAGGTGCGGTACGTTGCGTTCTCGCGGAGGTGGGTCCATGGCACGACCTCCCGCCTTGGCGAAGCATCCGGCGTCGGCGAAATGATTCGGTCGCCTCTTCTGGTGAACGCCTCTTCTGGTGATCCTCACCTTCCAGTAAAGGCCGATCGGTCCCGTCCTGCCACAGCGTCCCGGGCGGCCGGGCCTCGGCAGTGTCTTCGGCCGCCGTCCCCTCGGTCCGCAGCCCTCCGATCCCGACAGGCCGGTCTCCGCGACTCCGGCCCGTGTCCGTCCGGCCGCCCGCCGTGATCGCGCCGAAGGCTGGGCCGCGGGTCAGGTCACCGTCTGTACTGCCTGCCCGCTCGCCTCGGCCCGCTCGTCAGGCAGCCAAGTCGGCGTCGGTGATCCGGTGCAGCACCAGTGCCACAAGCAGCGTGAGGCAGGTACAGGTGGGCGACCTCTACGGGATGCTGGGCGGCAAAGGACCGCAGCAGGCGACGGTCTCGCTCTGGTCGGCGCCGGCGAGCGGTACTACCGCGAGCACAGCCGACGACGCCACGAACAAGCCCACCACGGCTTTGCGCACCTCGTGCGCAAAGCCCCAGAGGAACGGTGACCGGACCTGATCCCGCAGCCGGCCAGGCCGAAAGGGGATCAGAGCAATCCGCTCGACCGTGCGTTCATGATGAGTTGGGCGCGGTTGCGGGCGCCGAGCTTGTGCATGACCTCGCGCAGGTAGGTCTTGACGGTGTTGACGGACAGGTTCAGCTCGGCCCCGATCTCGGGGTTGGTGTGGCCGGAGGCGACGAGGCGGAGGACGTCGTACTCGCGGGCGGAGACGGGTGAGACGGAGGACGCGGTGTGAGCGGCCTGGTAGGTGCCGGTGCGGACGACGCTGCGGATGGCGTCGCGGACGGTGATGCCGCTCGCGTCCTTCACGAGTAGCCCGCAGGCTCCTGCGGCGAGTGTGGGGGCGACGGCGGCATGCTCGGGGAAGGCGGTGAACACCAGTACGCGGCACTCGGGGGTGGTGCGGTTCAGCGCGGTGACCACTTCCGCGGCGGGGGCGTCGGGCAGGCGGAGATCGAGGAGGACGACGTCCGGGCGCTCGGAAGCGCAGACCCGCAGTCCGTCGGCGGCGGTGGCCGCGTATCCGACGACCGTCATGTCGCGGTGGTGCTGGAGTTGCGCGGCGACTCCGTCCCGGACGACCGGGTGGTCGTCGATGACGACGATGCGGATGGGCGTGGTGGTCAACATGGCAGCCGCGCCCGCCAGGCCGTGCCGCCGTCGGCTTCGGATTCGACGGTGAGCGAGCCGCCCAGGCGGGCGAGGGCCTCGGCGGTGCTGGTCAGTCCGAGCCCGGGCCGATGGTGGTGGCCGAGCCCCACCCCGTCGTCGTGGACGGCCACGGTGAGCGACGACCCGAACCGCCCCACGGTGACCACGACCGCACCCGCCCGCGCGTGTTTCTCGACGTTCAGCAGTGCTTCGCGTACGGCGGCGACCAGGGCCTCGGAGCGCGACGGCGGCAATGCGGGCGGGGCCTGGTCGAGGACGACGAGCTCGGCGGGAATGCCCGTGCGGTCGGAGAACGCCGCACAGTCACCGCGGAGCGCGACCCCCAGCGCGAGCGCCGAGGGTGAGGCGCGCAGGGTGCGCAGCGACTCGCGCAGCGCACTGCTCGCGTCGGCGGCCTGTCGCCGCAACCGGTCGAGCCTCTCCCGCAGTTCGTGGTCGTCGTGGGCGACTTCGGCGAGGTCCTGCATCCCGGATCCGATCGCGAAGAGCAGGGCGCCGACGCTGTCGTGCAGTGCGGCGGCGAGGCGCTCGCGCTCCTCGTGCACGGCTATCTCCCGGGCCAGTCGGGCGCGCTCGGCGACGGAGACGGCGAGCGCCGCCTGGGCGGCCAGCGCCGAGACCCGTTCGACGTCGCGGCCGCCGAAGGCGCCGTCCACGCGTCGTCCGAGGGCGAGCACACCGATCGCCGATCCGTTGTGCATCAGCGGCACCGCCAGTACCCGCCGCAGGCCCTCGGCCCGGATGTGCTCGTCGAACGTATGCGTGATCTTCGAGCTGCGGAAGTAGTCGTCCACCCAGTCCGGGCCTCCGCCGCGGTGGACCTTGCCCGTCAGGCCCGTCCCCGGGGGCACCTCCAGGCCGCGCAGCAGGCCCGTCCGGTCGCCGACGACGTGGTCCAGGCTCAGCGGCCCGAACGCGGTGGGAGACGCCGCCCAGGCCGCCTCGCCCGGTCCCGCCATCGCCGCGATCGCCTTGCGCAGGACTTCACCGCGGTCGAGTACGGCGACGAGTTCGGCGTACTGTCCCGCGAGGTCGGCGAGCGGCTGGTCGGGCATGTCGCCATCAGACACCTGCGCCCTCCGCCGTGTCACCCGCTGCCGCCGTACTTGATGAGTTCGCGCCGCATGATCTTGCCCGTCGAGGTCTTGGGAAGGTCGTCGACGAAGCGGACCAGGCGGGGGCGTTTGTAGGCAGCGAGGGATTCGCCAGCGAAGGCGATCAGCTCCTCCTCGGTCGCCTTCGCGCCCTCGCCGAGGACCACATAGGCGCAGGCCAGTTCGCCCTTGACCGGGTCCGGGATGGGTCCGGCGGCGACCATCGCGACCGCCGGGTGTGCGGCCAGTACCCGTTCGATCTCGGCCGGGTAGACGTTGTACCCACCGGTGATGATCATGTCCTTGCGGCGGTCGACGACGAAGACGTGCCCGGTGTCGGTCATCGAGGCGATGTCGCCGGTGTGCAGCCAGCCGTCGGGCTCGATGGCCTCGGAGGTCGCCTCGGGGTTGCCGTGATAGCCGAGCATGACGAGCGGACCGCGGACCATCAGCTCGCCCGCCTCGCCGCGCGGCGCCTCCTTGGTGACGTCGGACAGATCGGCGATGCGTACCTCGATCCCGGGCAGGGACACCCCCACCGAGCCCGGCACGGGCGGGGCGTGCACGGCGTGGGTCGTTCCCAGACCGGAGATCTCCGTCATCCCCCACAGCTCGATCAGTGGGGCGCCGCTGCGGGCCTGCCAGCGCTCGATGGTGGACACGGGCATGGTCTGCCCGCCCACGGTGCAGCGGGTGAGACCGGACAGATCGGCCGACTCCAGTGCGGGGTCGGCGAGCATGGTCGCGTACATGGCCGGCACACCCTCGAACATGGTGGCGGAGTGCTCCTCGATGTGCCGCAGCGCTTCGCCGGGCGTGAAGCGCTCCATCAGCACGACCGTGCCACCGGCGAGGAACGTCCCGTTGATCGCCACATTGCCGTACACGTGGGCGGCGGGCAGCGCGGTGACCACGACGTCGCGCTCGGTACGGCCGTGCATCGTCGCGGTCAGCGCACAGTTCAGCGCCACCGCCCGATGGCTTTGCACTGCGCCCTTGGGGTAGCCGGTGGTGCCGGAGGTGTAGCCGATCGTGCACGGCGCGACCGGGTCGGGGCCGAAGGCCGCAGGGACCGGTCCGTCGAAGGCCGTCAGATCCGCGAAGGCGACGGCGCCTTCGGGCGCCTCCCCCGCCTCCCCGAACGCGACGACGACGGACAGGCGAGGAAGATCCCGCGTCAGGGCAACGACGTCGGCGGCCTGCTCGGCGCTGGTGAACACCGCCGCCGCGTCACAGTCGCGCAGCACGAACGTCAGCTCTTCCGCGGTGAGCATGACGTTCACCGGATTGACGACGGCGCCGGCCTTGAGCACGGCGTGGTAGGACACGATCCATTCCCACCGGTTCTGGGCGTACAACGACACCACATCACCGGGCCGTACCCCGCGGGCGATCAGCGCCGCCGCGACCCGGTCGCTCTCCGTGTCGAGGTCGCGGAAGGTCAGCGTCCGCGTCGAAGTCACCAGAGCGGATTTGTCCCCGAAACGTGCCGCGGCCAGGGGAAGAATCGCCCCCGGCGAAATGACGTCGGCCATGTGCATCCCGCGCTTCCTATCGGGCCGCGACGACCGGCAGGACGATGCGGGAGGGGCGGTCGGGGTCGTGGAAGATCTGCTGCCGGGCCACCCGGGCCGTGGTCGCGGTCTCCTCGGGCTCTCCCGTGTTGAGGTTGCGGTCCCAGCGGGGGAAGTTGCTGGAGGTGACCTGGACCCGTATGCGGTGGCCGGCGCGGAAGACGATGCTGGTCGACCACAGGTCCACGACGTGCTCGGCCGCCTCGCCCGGAGTCGCCGCGCGCACCCGCACGATGCCGTCGGCCACGTTGCGGGAGACGCCGTGCTCGTCGACGTCGCACAGGCGGGCCACCCAGTCCGTCGAGGGCCCGTCGGTGGAGGCGAACAACACCGCCCGGACCCGGCCGGTCACCTCGGTGTCCTCGGCAAGCGGTTCAGTGGTGAAGACCAGCACGTCGTCGCGCGCCTCCACCACTGCCTGGTCGAGGGGCCCCGGACGGAACTCGTCGGCCATCAGCAGCGCGCCGCCCGTGGTGGGCACCGGATCCATGGGGTCGTAGGTGAACTCCTCGGGCTGCTCGGCGGTGGACGGCGGCTCCAGTGTCAAGCGTCCGTCGGCGCGCAGGTGGAAGTCCGTGTCCACCGCCCGCGACAGAGGCCACTCGGTCTCCTCGCGCCACTGGTTGATCCCCATGACGAACAGCAGCACCTGGCCCGTGTCCGGCTCCAGCGCCTCACCGTCGCCGATCGTGCGCTGGAACCAGTCGAACTGCATGTCGGTCAGACGTCCCCGCATGCCCATGAAGTCAGAGTTCGCGGCGAACCCGAAGTTGACGTCGCCGACCACGTTGCGCCAGTTGGTGTGAGTCCACGGGCCCATGACCAGCGTGGCGGACCGGCCGGCGCGGCGCATGGCGGCGAAGTTGTCGAGCGTGCCCTGGGTGAAGATGTCGTACCAGCCGCCGACCTGGAAGGTGGGCAGGTCGACCTCGTCGTGCCGGCCCGCGACGCGGCAGGAGCGCGCCCACTCCGGCTCCCGCCGGGAACGCTCGTAGCCCAGCTCGGGAAGATCGTGCCGGGCGAACGCGGGAAACCGCCCGGCGGGCAGTTCCCCGTAACCGCCGCTGGCCAGCCCGTCGAGATTCTGTACGAGCCCGGTGACGCCGCTGACAAGCCCCTCGAGGTCGGTGCGGTGACGGCGCATCAGGGTGTCGGCGCCCTGCATGAGGGACCAGGGCACGGTGATGCCGAGTTCGATGGCGCCACCGCGTGCCCACAGGCCGTCGTCAGGATCGGACCACGTGATCAGCGGGGCGATCGCCTTCAGCTCCGGCGGTTTCGACAGCGCCGCCATCCACTGCGTGTTGCCGAAATAGCTGCCACCGATCATGCCGACCGAGCCGTTCGAGCCGGGCAGGGCGGCGGCCCACCGCACGGTGTCGTAGCCGTCGTTCTCCTCGTACGTCCACGGCTCCCACTCCCCCTCGGAAGCGAACCGGCCGCGGGTGTCCTGGATGACGACCATGAAGCCGCGCTTCGCCGCCGCCACGGGATCGAGTATCAAGGCCACCATGGGCGACTGCTTGCCGTACGGCAGCCGTGTCAGCAGCACCGGCCACGGTCCCGTGCCGCCGGGACGGTAGACGTCCGCACGCAGCACGGTGCCGTCACGCATCTCCGCAGGGACATCGAACTCGATCTGGATCTCCGCCATGTGCTGCTCCTTTGCCTGCCACGACGCGGTCTCGCGACATGGTCGAGCCGGGGCTGCCACACGCACCACACCCGAATGGGTGTGACCACGGCGGTCTTCGGGCGGTGACGCTGCCGAATCGGCTCGGCAATCCTTCAGCCCGCGTCAAGGGTCAGCTGGAGACAGTAATGTTCGACGGGAGTGCACATTCTGGTCCATGACTTGGCCCTCGCCGCTGTTTGAGGGCGACAGCCTCACAGGTTCCGACGGCCAACTCTCAGGAGCCAGGAGGGCGGCCTCCCTTCAGAAGAGTCTCACCCGAAGGCGACGACTGCTGCCGCTCGCCTGGCGAGGCGTGGCGTGGGTACGACGCTGACGAACACCGGCCCGCGAGCCCCGACCTGTCCGCGCCGCTGGTGTTGAGTGCGGTCTACGCCGAGCCCGCGTCGTCGGCGGTGGCGGGGACGTCGGCATCGGTGGCGTGCCTCGCGGCCGGGCCCTTGGCGTGGGCCCCGGTCTCCACCGCCGGGGCCAGAAAGGCGGCGCATACGACACAGGCCAGAACGACGAGCATGGCGGGGCGCAGTCCGACTTGGCCGCCGAGAGAGCCGAGTCCGGGTGGTCCGACGAGAAAGGCGATGTAGCCGATGACGGCGACCAGGCTGACCCGGGCCGTCTGGTCCGGGCCGGACTCCCCGGCGGCCGAGAGCGCGAGAGGAAAGCCGAGCGATGCGCCCAGTCCCCACAGCAGTACGGCGGCTCCGGCCAGGACAGCGTTGTCGGAGACGATGACGATGAGCAGACCGAGCGCACCGGAGAGGGCACTGGCGCGTACGACGACGGTGCGGCCGAAGCGGTCGAGGAAGAAGCTGCCGGCGAAGCGGCCCAGCGTCATCGCGGCGGCGAAACCGGCGTACACGAGGGAGCCTGCCGTGGCGTCCATGCCGTGGCCGTCGACCATCAGCAGGGGCAGCCAGTCGTTGGCCGATCCCTCGGCCAGCGCCATCGCGAGAACGATCGCGCCGATGAGCAGAAGCCGCCCGTCCTTCCACACCGCCGGGCGATGCCTGCCAACGCCCGCTTCGTGCGCCTCTTCGGGCGCGGCACGGCCGGTGCCCTCCGGGATGGCACGTAGCGCGTAGAGGAGGAGGCCGGCGGTGAGCAGGACGACCGCCGCGAGGTGCCAGTGCACCGGCACGCCGGCCGCCGTCGCCGCCATGCCCGCCCCGGCGCCCAGCACCGTGCCCAGGCTGAAGCAGCCGTGCAGAGCGGGCAGGGTGGTCCTGCCGCCGACCCGCTCGACGTCCGTGCCGTCGACGTTCACCGCCACGTCGCCGACGCCCAACCCGGCGCCGAAGGCGCACAGGCCCGCGGTCACCGTCGGAACCGACGCGGAACCGCTTCCCCAGCAGATCGTGGCCATCCCCGCGATGAGGAGCCATGTCCCCCAGACGATGACGGGCCGCGTCCCGAACCTGGACACCAGATGTCCCGAGCAGGTGATGCCCGCCATCGAGCCGAGCGATAACCCGAACAGCACCAACCCCATGTGCGCGGTGGAGAGTTCCAGCCGGTCCCTGATCGCGGGCGTGCGTGTCACCCAGGAGGACATCGCGATGCCGGCCAGCAGGAAGAGCAGGAACAGCGCGTGTCGCCGCCGACGCACGGCCTGATCCATGAGAATGCTTCTCCGTCCGGAGTGGGGCGGCTCCCGGCCGGGCCTCGGTACCCCACCCGGCTCGGATAAATGTACATGCCATTTCAGCATCGCAGAGAGCGCTTTCACATTGACGTGGCGCTCTATGAGGCGGATCCGCTGGAGTCCTCCGTCGGCGTCTCCCAGCGCGTGTAGGCGTGCACGCGGCTTTCAAGTCCCCGCGGGTTCGGGCCGTAGACGGCGAGCATGCGGGCGTACTCGGGCGCCCAGTAGCGGCCGACGCTTCCGGCCGGCACCTGGACGACGTCGCCCGTCACGGCCTCGACGGTCTCACCGTCGCAGGCGACGAACAGGTGGCCCTCCAGGACGTAGTTGAACTCGTCGTGAGGATGCTCGTCCGTCCACGACGCGCCCCGGAGTTCCCACTCCATGAGGGCGACTCCCGGCCGACTGCCCTCACCTGGCGGCACGAAGGCGTGACCTTGCGGCCGTCCTTCCCGGCGGACGAGGGGGCTGGAGGGGTATTTCCGCGGCGCCATCGTCGTCCCTTCATTCCTTCGCGAGTTCCAGCAGGGCCAGGGTCGCGCTGTTCGCCTTCTCGACCAGCGGTGCGAGCGACCGTCGCTTGCCGTCCCACATTGCCCAGCGGTTCGCGCCTTCGAGGACCGTCATCACGAGCTTGACCTGCTGGACGGACGGCCCGAAGCCCATGTCCTCGGCCGCGGCCCGGTAGAGCGCCTCGTACAGATCGACCCAGGCGTCGACTTCTTCACGGAGCGCCGACGGAAGGAAGTGCACCACCTGGTCGGTCGCCACCAGCAGGTCCCACAGGTTACTTTCGGGAAGCTCGATCTGCCGGGTCAGGTGCACGTGCACCATCCGGCGCCAGCCCTCTCTGGGGTCCGAGACCGTGCGCACCTCGTCGAGTACGGCAACACCGAACTTGTAGAAGTGCCAGCGGAGGGACTCGGCCACGATCTCGTCGCGGCCGTCCGGGAAGTGGTTGTACAGGCTCGGGGCCTTGATGGACATCTCTTTGGCGATCATCCGCATGGTGACCGAGTTGAACCCGTTCTCGGTGGCCAGCCGGAGGAACGCCTCCAGGATCGCCCGCCGGGAGGCGCTCTGGCGGCTCCAGTCGAGCTCGCCGAGGTGCTTGTCGAACTCCTCGACCGCGCGGGGCCACCACTCCTCGGCCACGGCTCCTCCTTCGCCTGCATGCGACACGACCCGGGAAACTACCTTACGTTAGTCAGCCTCCCACGGCCCCGGGCAGTAGCGAAACTACCTTACGTTAGTTAGCCTGAAGTATGCCCGTTCAAGCACAGCCACCATCCCGCGGGATCCCGGACGACTCGTCGACGGGGTCCCGCGATGACCTCGCCGCCGCTCTCCGCTCCGCGGGTGTCGAGTTCGACGCCTCTGCGTTGACACGAGCTCTGTACTCGTCGGACGCGAGCCTCTACCGCGTCGTGCCGTCCGCAGTCGTGAAGGCGCGCAGCGACGACGACGTGATCGCGGCCCATGAGGTGGCGCGGGAGCTGCGGATCCCGGTGACCATGCGCGGCGCGGGCACCAGCATCGCCGGCAACGCGGTCGGAAGCGGCATCGTCATCGACACCCGTCGGTTCAACCGGGTGCTCGACATCGACCCGGTCGCACGCACGGCGCGGGTGGAACCGGGCGTGGTGCATGCGGACCTGCAGCGCGAGGCGGCCCTGCACGGGCTGCGGTTCGGGCCGGACCCGTCCTCGCACAGCCGCTGCACGATCGGCGGAATGATCGGCAACAACGCCTGTGGTTCGCGGGCACTGGGCTACGGCCGGACGGTGGACAACGTCGAGTCGCTGCGCGTGCTGTACGGCAACGGCGAACTCGCCCGGGAACAGGGCGGCCGCGCCGTCGGCGAGACCGCGACGCGGCTGGCGGCCGTCGGCGACGCCAACCTGGCTCACCTGCGTACCGAGTTCGGCCGCTTCGGCCGCCAGGTCAGCGGCTACGGCCTGGAGCACCTGCTGCCCGAGCGGCGCCGCGTCGAGCGGTTCCTGGTCGGCAGCGAGGGGTCACTGGCCACGGTCCTGGAGGCGACCGTCCGTCTGGTGGACGACCGGGTCGACCGCAGGATGCTGGTGCTCGGGTACCCGACGATGGCCGACGCGGCCGATGCCGTACCGGCGCTGCTCGCGGCGGCGCCCGGCCGTCTCGTCGCGTGCGAGGGCATGGATGCGCGCATCGTGGATCTGGTGCGGGAGAAGGGCTCTGCGGTGCCCGACCTGCCGCGGGGAGGTGGCTGGCTGTTCGTGGAGGTAGCGGGCGAAGACGCGACGGATGTGGCGCGGCGACTGGTCTCCACCGGTGCCGCGCTGGACACCAGGCTCGTCGACGACCCACATGAGGCGGCCGCACTGTGGCACATCCGCGAGGACGGCGCCGGGCTCGCGGGCCGGTCCCTGCCGACGCCGGCATACGGCGGCTGGGAGGACGCCGCCGTTCCACCCGAGCACCTCGGCGCGTGGCTGCGCGACTTCGAGGAGCTCCTGCAGGCGCACGACCTACGGGGCATCCCGTACGGCCACTTCGGCGACGGCTGCGTCCACTGCCGCATCGACTTCCCGTTCCGGCCCGGTGACCCCGCCTCGGCCGGAATATTCCGCGACTTCATGACCGCCTGTGCGACACGGCTGCGCGACTACCGGGGCACCCTGTCGGGAGAGCACGGCGACGGCCGGGTCCGCGGCGAGTTGCTGCCGTTGATGTACGACGAGACGTCCCTCGCCCTGTTCCGCCAGGTGAAAGCCGTCTGCGATCCCGACGACATCCTCAACCCCGGCATCATCGCCGATCCCGTTCCGATCACCGACGACCTGCGCCCGGTACGGCCTCAGGCGCCGGTGCGTTCCGGTCTGCGGCTGGTGCACGACGCCGGGGACCTGGGTACCGCCGTGCACCGCTGCACCGGTGTCGGGAAGTGCGTGGCGCCGAGAACCGCGGGGGTGATGTGCCCGTCCTATCTCGCCACGAAGGACGAACGAGACTCGACCCGCGGCCGTGCCCGGGTGCTCCAGGAGGCGCTCGACGGCGGTCTGTTGCGCGGTGGTCTGGAGAACTCGGCCGTGGCCGAGGCACTCGACCTGTGCCTCGCATGCAAAGGGTGTTCGAGCGACTGTCCCAGCGGCGTCGATATGGCCACCTACAAGAGCGAGGTACTGCACCAGCGGCACGACGTCGCCGGACTTCGCCGGCCACGGTCGCACCTGTTCCTCGGGCGGCTCCCGATGTGGGCCCGGCTCACGGCACCGCTGGCGCGGCCTGCCAACCTGCTCCTGCGTGTCAGGCCACTCGCTGCTCTGGCCAAGTGGGCCGCCGGAATCGACCGTAGACGGTCCGTACCACGGTTCGCCTCCCCCACCCTGAGAAAGGCGACGGACACGTCACACGCGGAAGCCGCGCCGCCCCACATATGGATCTGGGCGGACTCCTTCACGGACCACTTCTTCCCCGAGTCCGGCCTGGCGGCGATCCGGTTCCTGGAGTCGCACGGCCTCACGGTCCGCGTCATCCAGGAGGACGCCTGCTGCGGCCTCACCTGGATCACGACCGGACAGCTCGACCAGGCGCGGACCATCGTCGGCCGGACCGTGCGGACCCTGGTCCCCTACGTCCGTAGCGGAGTCCCGGTGATGGCGCTGGAGCCGTCGTGTCTCGCGTCCTTGCGCAGCGACTCCAGAGAGCTGTGCGTCGCCGAGGACGTGGATGTGGTGGCGTCGGGTGTGCTCAGCTTCGCCGAGCTGGTCGAACGACTCGACCTGCCGCTGCCCGACTTGACCGGTGTGGAGGTGGTCGCACAGCCTCACTGCCACCACAGCGCCGTCATCGGCTGGGACACGGACCAGCGGCTGCTGGAAAAGGCCGGCGCCACGGTCGTCAAGGTGCAGGGCTGTTGCGGCCTCGCCGGCAACTTCGGGGTGGAGAAGGGACACTACGAGGTCAGCGTCGCGGTCGCCGAGACGCACCTGCTCCCGACGGTGCGCGACCACGCGGATGCGGTGTTCCTGGCGGACGGCATGTCCTGCCGCGTCCAGCTCGACGACCTGGCCCAGGTGCCGACGCGGCATCTGGCGGAGCTGTTCGCATCCCGCGTCTGAAATCCGGTCACTTCGGCCGCCGCCATCCGCGGCGGCCGTCAGTTCCTGGCGAAACGTCTGCGGAGCCGGCCCAAGGGCTCGGCTCCGCAGACGTACGACGCGGTGCGCTTCAGTGGATTTCGTTGCGGAGGATCCCGACCTTCTCCAGGACGACCTCGACCTTGTCACCGGGGCGCAGCCACAGGGGCGGGTTTCGCTTGGCGCCGATGCCCTCGGGGGTACCGGTGGCGATCACGTCGCCGGGGCTGAGGGTGAGGAACTGGCTGATGTAGGAGATGATCCTGGCGACCGAGAAGATCATGTTCTTGGTGTTGGAGCTCTGGACGCGAGTGCCGTTGACGTAGGTCTCGATGTCCAGGGCCTGCGGGTCACCGGTCTCGTCCAGGGTGACGATCGTCGGCCCGAACGGCGTTGCCCGGTCCACGGCCTTGCCCGCGAGCCACTGGGTGCCGCGGTACTGGAGGTCGCGGGCCGTGACGTCGTTGAGGACGGACAGGCCGGCCACGTACGACAGGGCGTCGCTCTCGTCGACCCGGCCGCACTCCCTGCCGATGACGACGGCGAGTTCGCCCTCGAAGTCGAGGTTGTCGGTGACGTCGGACCGGTCGATGGCGTCGTAGGGGCCGATCAGGCTGCTGGCGAACTTGGCGAACAGGTCGGGATGGGCCGGCATGGCACGGCCGGTCTCACCGACGTGGTCCGAGTAGTTCAGGCCCACGCAAAGAACCTTGGTCGGGTCGGTGACGGGTGGGCCGAGCTTCACGGAGTCAAGGGCCCCCACGGGTTCCAGGGCACCGCCGTCGAGGACGGGTCCGACGGCAGCGGCGATCTGGGGCAACTGGCCGCCGTGGTCCTGGAGGAAGGCGCGGACGGACGGCAGGTCCGTGGAGGCCCGGCGGCCGGCGGCCCAGAGCGCGGCGTTGAGGCCGAACACCTGGTCGCCGTGGAGCAGGCCCGGCTCCCAGCCGGTGCCGCGGTCGTAGGAGACGAGCTTCATGTCATGTCCTTCAGGGGTGAGTCGCAGGGCGGTGTATGTGCCGTTCATGGCTGCGCCCTGCCCGCCGGGGAGGGTTGCGGGCAGGGCGCCGTATGAGGGGTGGAACCGGTCAGGAGAGACGGATGGTCTTCTTGTTGGCGAACTCGTCCAGGCCGAGACGGCCGAGCTCGCGGCCGATGCCGGACGCCTTGACGCCGCCGAAGGGCAGGTCGGGCTGGCTGCGGATGAGGGTGTTGAGGCCGACCATGCCCACTTCCAGGCGCTCGGCGATGTCCGCGGCGAGGTCCTCGTCGCGGGTGAAGACGGCGGAGCCGAGCCCGAACCGGGAGTCGTTCGCGAGCTCGACGGCCTCCTCGACGGAGTCGACCTTGTACAGCACGGCGACGGGACCGAAGAGTTCCTCGCTGTGGGCGCGCATGTCCGGAGTGACCCCGGTGATGACGGTGGCCGGGTAGAACGCGCCGGGGCCGTCGGGGAGCACGCCGCCCAGGTGCAGCTCGGCGCCGTTGGCTACGGCGTCCTCGACCTGCTCGGCGATCTCCTGTCGGCCGGACTGGGACGCCATCGGGCCGATGCGGGTTTCCGGGTTCAGCGGATCGCCGGTGTTCCACTGTTTCGCGCGGTCGAGGAACCCTTCGAGGAAACGGTCGTAGACCTCGCTGTGGACGATCATGCGCTTGGAGGACGTGCAGGACTGGCCTGCGTTGCTGAACCGGCCGGTCGCGGCCAGGTCGAGGGCGAGGTCGAGGTCGGCGTCGGGCAGGACGATGAAGGGGTCGGAGCCGCCGAGTTCGAGGACGCACTTCTTGAGATGTCGGCCGGCCTGTTCGGCCACGATCCGGCCTGCCTCCTCGGAGCCGGTCAGCGAGACGCCCTTCAGGCGGACGTCGGCGATGAGAGGGCCGACCTGCGAGGAGGACACGATGAGGTTCTCGTAGACGCCCTTCGGAGCGTTGGCGTCGGCGACGATGGCGTCGATGAGGAGGGCGGTGCGGGTGCAGGAGCGAGCGTGCTTGAGCAGGACCGTGTTGCCCAGCAGCAGGTTGGGGGCGACGAACCGCGCCACCTGGTAGAGCGGGAAGTTCCACGGCATGATCCCGAGCACCGGGCCCGTGGGAGCCGTCCGGACGACGGCCCGTCCCCCGGCCCCGACCTCGATCACCTCGTCGGCCAGCAGCCGGGCGCCGGCGGTGGCGTAGTAGTCGTAGATCGACGCCGACAGGTTGACCTCGCCCTCGGCCTGGGCGAGCGGCTTGCCCATCTCGGTCGCCATCGCCTCGGCGAGTTCGGCACTACGCTCCCGGTGCAGCTCGGCGATACGGGCCAGCACGGCTACCCGGTCCTCGACCCCGTTCCGGCCCCAGTCGCGGTAGGCGTCGGTGGCCCGGGTGAGCGCCTCGGCGACCTCGGCGTCGGTCATCATCGTGTACTCGGCGAGCACCTCGCCGTTGAGCGGCGAGATGGTCTGGTAGGTGGGCATGGGTTATTTCTCCAAACCGCTTGGGGGTAGGGGTCAGACCGCGGAGGGGACGCGGACCTCGTAGCTGGGGTATCCCTGGGCCGCTTCGGCCTCGGAGATCGCGATGAACCGGTCGAGGCCGCCGACGTAGAAGTTGGCGGTCCGGGCCTTGCGCTTGCCGGGGATGTTGTTTCCGAAGATCCACGAGCCGGTCTCCAGGAACAGAGAGCCCTTGAGCGCGTCGAGGCAGGTCTGGAGCCAGTTCTCCTCGGCCTCCTCGCGCAGCCAGATGGAGGCGCCGGGAGTGTCCTTGACGCTCTTGACGGCCTGGGCGATCCACTTGGCCTGGACGCCGATGGCGGAGGGGTTGTTGACGAACGGGCCATTGGGTCCGAGGACCATGAACAGGTTCGGGAAGCCGGACACGGTCATGCCCATGTGACTGCGGGGGGCGTCGGCCCAGTGTTCCCTGAGGGTCCTGCCGCCGATGCCGCGGATGTCCATGTTCCGGTAGCTGCCCTCGACGGCGTCGAAGCCGGTGGCCAGCACCAGGACGTCGAACTCGTGGAGGGTGCCGTCCGCCGTGACGACGCCGCGGGGCACGAACTCCTCGATGGGGTTCTCCCGGGTGCTGACGAGGGTGACGTTGGGCTGGTTGAAGATCTCGAAGTAGCCGGAGTCGCAGATGGGGCGCCGGGCGAACAGCTCGGTCGGGGTGAGCTTGCGCGCCGTCTCCGGGTCCTTGACGGTCTCCTTGATCTTCCTCTTGATGAAGTCGGCGGCGAGCTCGTTGGCGGCGCGGTCGCTGGTGACGTCGCAGAAGGTCTCGTTGGCGAAGGTGTAGTTCCCGCCCTTGCGCCAGGCCCACTCGAAGATGGCTTCGCGCTCCTCCTCCGAGACGCTCCAGATGCTGCGCGTGGTCTCGTCGATGCCGAAGCCGATCTTGGAGGTGCGAAACTCCTCCCAGCGGTCCTCGCACGTGGCCTTGAACTGCTCCAGCTCGACCTCGGACCACTCGCGGTTGCCGGCCGGCACGGTGTACTGCGCAGTGCGCTGGAACGAGGTCAGATGGGCGACGGTCTTGGCGGCCTCGGTCATGAACTGGATGCCGGTGGAGCCGTTGCCGATGACGCCGATGCGCAGGCCCGTGATGTCGAGGTCCTCGGGCCAGTCGGCGGTGTGGACGATGCGGCCCTCGAACCGGTCGATGCCGGGGAAGTCGGGGATGTTGATCCGGGAGAGCAGACCGGCGGCGGTGATGAGGAAGCGGGCACGGAACTCGCCTTTGTCGGTGGCGACGTGCCAGTGCGCGCTCTCCTCGTCGAAGGCCGCGCTGACCAGGGTGGTCTCCAGCTGGATCCGGGAGCGCAGGTCCCAGAAGTCGACGGCGTCCTCGACGTACCGGCGGATCTCGGGACCGGGAACGTAGCGGGTGCGCCAGTCGGTCCGCTGGAACAGTTCTCGGTCGTAGGGCAGCTGGTACATGAAGCTCTGCGTGTCGGAGAGCGCGCCCGGGTAGCGGTTCCAGTACCAAGTACCGCCGACCTTCGGCGCCTTGTCGATGGCGATCGCGTCGAGACCGGCGTCGGCGGTGAGGGTGTGCAGTGCCATGACGCCGCCCATACCGGTTCCCACGACGAGTGCATCGATCTCACGCACCGTTTCTTCGCTGCCCATCTATTGCTCCTTTGCGGGATCTCGCGCACAGAAAAGCGACTCGGTCGGCAGGTGACAGCACACGCTTGAACGCGGCGCTTTTCGTTTCACAGAGATTGCCGGACGAGAGTCGAGTGCGATTTCGACAACGTGACGTTACGTCCGGGAAATATTGATCGCCAGACGCCATTGATGCGAAGGTGGCGGACGATTGTTTCCGGAACTGAAACGATCAATACGGCGACGCGGTTGTTTCAGGCGACGGCGGTCGGGCGCCCGTGGTGCAGACAGCGGCGCAGGTGTCCCAGTGCGGCCTCGACGGGCGGGTCCGCGCACCCTGATCGCCACGCCGCGCGCAGGTGGACATCGGGTACGAGTTCGCATTCGCGTCGGGCCAGCGGGATGAAGACGACGTTGGGATTGGCCGTCGAGCGGGAGACGGATCGCAGGGCGAGATGGCAGCCGACCTCGGCTCCGACCAGGGCCAGACAGGAGGAGGTGTCGGGGGCGAACTGAACGTTGTTGACGCCGCCGGTCCCGTGTGCGTAGCCGAGGCGCCACAGCCGGTCGGTGGTGACCGACCCGGTGGCGTAGGGCAGGGACACGAACGGCTCGGCGGCCACGTCCGCGAAGGACACGACCTGACAGCCGGCGAGCCGATGCGTCCGGGGTACCGCGACCACGAGCGAGTCGTTGATCAGGACCTCGCTGTCGAGGCCGGGGGGCAGGTTGTCGAAGCGGCCGAGTCCGACGTCCACCTCTTCGTCCAGCAGGCGGCGGATCGTCGGCCTGGAGACGGCCTGCGAGGTGAGATCGAGCCGGATGCCGGGGCGCTCGGCACGCATGCCGCGGGAGAGGGCGGCCACCAGGGGGTGCGCCGCGACCCCACAGAACTCGACCCGGACGGCGCCGGACTCGCCGGACACAGCGGCACCGACGGCGGCTTCGGCGACGGCGACCGCCGCGAGCACTTCACGGGCCGGCCCCATGAGGGCCTTGCCGGCAGGAGTGAGGGAGACCGAGCGGGTGTTGCGTTCGAACAGGCGGCTGCCGAACTCCCCCTCGAGCGCCTGGATGGTCCGACTCAGGGGCGCCTGGGCCATGAAGAGCTGCTCCGCGGCGCGTCCGAAGTGCAGGTGCTCGGCGACCGCGAGGAAAGCCTGAAGTTGTCGCACGTTCACGGTCGTACACCTCCGCTTGTGATGCTCGGCACCCACCATATGCTAACGGCCGTTAGTTAGCTAGAGTCTCGTGCCAACGAGATTAATCCGGTTCCGACAACACACTGTTTCCAGTTCGGATGTATTCCGATCCCATGGCGCGGGACCCGTTGACTGGCAGTTCGGCGGTCCTTACGTTTCATTTCACTTTCCCCGCGAACAGTTTTAGGCGGCTGTTGAAATGTCTCTTGCAAGCAGCACCGAACTCCCGGCTGACACCGCCGCTCCTGCCGGTGGTTTGCTCCTTGTCGGTCCTCAGCAATACCCGAGCCTGGAGCGAGAGCGGGCACTGGCCGAGGAGTTCGGGCTGGACTTCGTGGTGGCGCCGGACCGGCAGGCGTTCCGTGACTCGATCCCACAGGCGACCGTCGTGATGGTGACCCCGTACGCATCCGTGGAGGCCCAGGACTTCGCCGCGATGAAGAAGTGCATCGCCGTGGTGCGGTACGGCATCGGCTACGACAACATCGACGTGGCGGCCGCCCGGACGAAGGGCGTGCCGGTGGCGATCGTGCCGGGTGCCGCGACCGAGGAGGTCGCGTCGCACGCGCTCACCATGGGGCTGCTGCTGGCGCGACGCATCCCGGCGGGGCAGTCGGCCATCGAGGCCGGACAGTGGGCGGGCAGCGTCGGGATGGACACGCCACGGTTCTCCCAGCTGGACGTCGCTGTCGTGGGCATGGGCCGGATCGGCCGCCAGGTCGCCCGGTGGTACGCGGCCTTGGGCACGAACGTCCGCGCCTACGACCCGTTCGCGACCTTCACCTCGGTACCGGCCGTGCCACTGAGGGAACTGCTCGAACAGTCCGACGTGGTGTCGCTGCACCTGCCCTTGTCGGCCGAGACCCGAAACCTGGTGTCGGCCGAGGTCATCCGGCGCATGCGGCCGCGCTCGGTCATCGTCAACGTCTCGCGCGGCGGGCTCGTCGACGAGGCCGCGCTGGCGGACGCGCTGCGCTCCGGCCATCTGGCGGGTGCGGGTCTGGACACCTTCACGACCGAGCCGCTGCCGGCGGATCACGTACTGCGCGGCGTGCCGAACCTGGTGATGACCCCGCACGTCGCGTGGCGGTCCGACCTGGCGATGGACGCGCTCCAGGAGGCCGTCGTGCTGCGCGCCCGGCAGGCACTGACGGGCCGGCCGCTGTCGGACCTGGTCACCTGACCGGACCGGGATCCGCGGCGGCCACCTCCCCCCACACCAGAACGTCTGCGTGGGCACCGGCGCCGACGCAGCGAGCTCCACGCGGTGAGCACGTACCTGAACGGGACGGCACCCCACGGGGAGGCGACACCAACCCCAACCGGCCCCGCGGTAGCTCGGGTGGGCCCCATCAGGAAGAGAAACTCATGGCACGACACGAGCAGGTCCCCACCGTGAGTGGTGAAAGACGAAAGGCGGAAGTCGTGGAACAGCCGCGACGACTGCAGGGCAACATGGGCGTCGGAGAGCTCGCCATGAGCGTGCTCGCGTTCTCCGCGCCACTGACCACGGTGGCGGGGTTCATCCCGGTGCTGCTGATGTTCGGCGGCAAGACCGGGCCGGCGATCTACGTCGTGGCGACGGTCATACTCCTGGTCTTCTGTGTGGGCTTCACCGTGATGGGTCGTACCGTTGCGAACCCCGGCGGCTTCTACGCCTTCGTGACGCAGGGTCTCGGCCGCTCGGCCGGTCTGGGCGGCGCGTTCCTGGCGACGTTCGGCTACTTCATGATCGGGTTCTTCGCCCCGCCGTTCTTCGCCATCACCATCCAGAGCTACGTCCAGAAGAACCTCGGCGGTCCCCACATCGGCTGGGGCTGGTACGCGCTGGCGATCGTCGCGGTGACCACCGCGCTGGCCTACCGGCGCATCGACCTCTCGGCGAAGGTGCTGACCGCGGTCATGGTGCTCGAAGTCGTCGTCGTGGTGGTCTTCGACGTCGCGTCCTTCGCGCACGGGGCCCCGGCCGGTACCGGGGGCGCCTCACTGAGCCTGCCGTGGGTCACCGACCCCAACATCGGTGTCGCCCTCCTGTTCGTGGTCGGCAACTTCTTCGGCTTCGAGGCCACCGTCATCTTCCGTGAGGAGGTCAAGGACCCGGACCGGACGATCCCCCGGGCCACCTACCTGTCCGTGGCGGGGATCGGTGTCTTCTACGCCCTGGCCGCGTGGGCCTACATCGCCTTCACCGGCGCCGACAAGGCTCAGTCGGCCGCCACGGCCAACACCGGCGGAATGTTCACCGACGCGCTGACCGCGCTGGTCGGCAAGACCGTGGTGGACGTCGTCACCGTCCTGCTGATGACCTCGATCCTGGCGTCGATGCTGTCCATCCACAACGTCACGGCGCGGTACATGTACTCCCTCGGCACCGACGGGGTGGTGCCGAGGGCACTGGGCAAGGTGCACCCCAGGCACGGATCGCCGTACGTGGCCGCGTCCCTCATCGGGGCGCTGTGGGCGATCGGCGTGGTCCTGTTCGTGGCACTGGGCAGTGACCCGAACGTCCTGTACGCGCGGGCGTCCGGCATCGGTTCCTTCGCGATCCTGCTGCTCCTGTTCGCGGCGAGCGTGGCGGTGTTCTTCTACTTCCGCCGCAACCCGTCCTCCGAGCCCGCATGGAAGACAGCGGTGGCACCGCTCCTGTCAGCCGTCGGAATCGGTGTGGTGGCGTACCTCGCGGTGGCGAACTACTCGGACCTGCTCGGCGGATCCGGCTTCTTCACGTCCTTCTTCCTGTTCTTCACCTTCGCCCTGTTCCTCGTCGGGATGGTCCACGCACGGGTTCTGCGCGGCCGGCGCCCCGAGGTCTACCAGCGCATCGGCCGTCAGGAACTGTGACGACCTCCCGCTGACGGCGGCCGGCCCCGGTCAAGCGATCACCTCCTTCGCCCGTCGGGGTCGGCGCGCCATGCTAACGAGCGTTAGTTAGTTACTGTTCCCTGCATCTGTCGAACTCTTCCGCAGCAACCGAGGTAGCCATGAAAACTCCGGCACAGACAGCGCCGGACCGATCGGCCGCCGCCACCGGCGACGGAGTCCCGTTCCGGGTCGCGGTCGTCGGCGCCGGCCCCAGTGGGTGTTACACAGCCCAGGCTCTGCGTAAGGGGCAGCCGGACATCGAGATCGCCGTCCTCGACTCAACTCCGACGCCGTTCGGGTTGGTCCGGTACGGCATCGCGCCGGACCACCAGGGCGCCAAGGCCGTGTCGCGCCAGTTCGAGCGGGTCTTCGCACAGCCGGGAGTGGAGTTCGTCGGGAACGTGTCCGTCGGGACCGACGTCGGCTTCGAGTCGCTTCTCGACAGCTTCCACGCGGTTGTGCTGGCGACCGGGCTGGGGGCGGACCGGCGCCTTGGCATCGACCAGGATCCGGACGCCCGGGTCGTCGGCGCCGGTGACCTGATCCGGCTGCTCAACTCGGACCCGGACGCCCGTCTGCGCCACCGGCCAGACCGTCTCCACAGCCTCGGCTCCGAGGTCGTCATCCTCGGCACCGGGAACGTCGCGATGGACGTCGCGCGACTGCTGTCCAAGTCCGACCTCGACTTCATCGCCTCTGACGTCGATGACGACGCACTGCGCGCCATGGCGCCGAACCCCGTGCGGACCATCCACATCCTGGGCCGGTGTCCGTCGCACCTGGCGAAGTGGGACGCGTCGATGGTGAAGGAGCTCGCCCACGTCGTCGGTGTCCATGTACGCGTGGACGGCACGTCTCTGTTCGACAAGGCCACGGCGCCCCCGCGCACGACGGTGAACGTACGGTTCCAGCAGGTACCGGCCTCCATCCGGCGGCACGACGGCCGGATCCGCGTGACGACGCACCATGCGGGCGACAGCGGCCGAATCGAGCATGTGGACGCCGACACCGTCGTCACGGCGCTCGGATTCGACTCCTCGGCGGCACACGTGGCCCTGTTCCGCTCCCTTGCGGCCCCGAATGTGTTCCGGGTGGGCGGCCCGGCCACCGGCCGACTGGGCAATCTGGCGGAGAACCGGAGACTGGCGGCGGACACGGCGAAGGACGTCCTCGCCTTCCTCCGCGGCCAGGAGCAGCGCCACCGTACGGGCCTGGATGGTCTGCGCGGCCTGCTGCCCGCCTCGGCGGTGGACTTCGAGGCGTGGCGGCGCATCGACGACGCGGAGATCCGGCGTGCCCGGCCCGACAGGTGCCGAACGAAGTTCAGGACCAGGGACGAACTCCTCGCTGCGGCGGCGGGTTCCGATGCCCTGTCTTCCATCCCGCTGGCTACGACCGGGCCATCGGCAACCCAGGAGAAGTGAGATGACTGTCGTACACGTCCTGTTCGGGACCGAGTCGGGCAACGCGGAGATGGTCGCCGACGACATCGCCGCCGCGTTCGGCGGCCAGGGATTCGAGACCGTCACCGCGGAACTGACCGACGTCGAGGTAAACGACCTGGCGGCCGTGGAGATCGCCGTGTTCGTGAGTTCCACCTACGGGGAGGGCGGGCTGCCGGAGACGGCGGCGCCGTTCTACGACGCGCTCATGGCGGAGCGCCCCGATCTCACCGGCCTGCGGTTCGCGGCGTTCGGTCTCGGCGACAGCGTCTACGAAACGTTCAACAACGCCATCGACACCCTCCGTGCGGCTCTCCTGGAGCTCGGCGCGGAGCAGATCGGGACCACGGCCAGGCACGACGCCGCCTCGACGACCCCGGCCACGGACCTCGCCGACGCGTGGGCCCGTGACCTCCTGACGCTCGTGGCCGTCTGACCCTGCCCCGGCCAGACCAGATTCGAAGGAGTTACCGGAGATGAGCCTGACCATCGAGGACGCCTCGGCGCTGTTCCCGTGGAACGACGAGGAGTTCCGGGCCGACCCGTATCCGACGTACGAGCGGGCGCGGGCGATCGCGCCGGTGCACCGGACGACGGAGAACACCTACGTGGTGCTGAACCACGCGGACACCATGCACAACGCGAAACTTCCGTGTATGCGGATCGCGGAGCCGCCGTCCTTCGGCGCCCCCGGGGGGCCGCCGCACCCGTGGACCGCGTTCGACAACACGGTCCTGTCGAAGGACGCACCCGAGCACACCAGGATGCGGCGGCTCACGAACCGCTGGCTGACGCCGAAGAGGATCGGCGCCTGGGCCCGGCTGACGCATGACTTCACGGTCGAGGCGCTCGACCGGCTCGCCCCCGGCGAGGTGGTGGACGCCCACTTCGACCTCGGCGTGATGCCGACCCACCTGACGATGTGCCGCATCCTCGACATGCCCGTGGGTGACGTGGAGGGCATGTTCTGGGCGCTGTGGGACGCGATGCTCATCAACGCCACCGCACCCGGTGAGGGCATCCACGCCAAGTCGCTGGCCGGCATGAACTTCATGTTCGCCGAGACCGAGCGGTACGTGCGGGAGAAGCAGAGCGCCGAGGAGCCCGGAAACGGCCTGGTCGACGAACTCCTCGCGGCCCATGGGCGCGGTGAGCTCACCTGGCGCGAGGTCCTGGAGACCACCGTGCTGCTGTACATGTCGGGCGGCCCGAACCCCGCCTACCTCATCGGCGCCGGATTCAAGCTGTTCGCCGAACGACCGGACCTGATGGCGGAGTTCGGTCAGCGGCCCGAGATCCGGGACGCGTTCATCAACGAACTGGCACGGCTGAACCCGGTCGAGCTCATCATCACCCGCTTCCCGGACGAAGACATCGAGATCCAAGGCGTGCACATCCCCGCCGGGTCCTGCATCAAGTACCCGATCGGAGCTGCGAACCGGGACCCTGCGGTGTTCGACAACCCCCACGAGTTCGACTACAACCGACCGCCGGACGCGAGCCGGAACCTGACGTTCGGGCTCGGTACCCACGCATGCGCCGGACAACTGCTGGCCCGGGCCGAGACCAACGTGATCCTCGGCCTCGTCGCCGAGCGGTACTCCTCGGTGGAACTCGCCGGCGATCCGCTCGAGGTCCGCACCGACCGGCTGGTCGCCTTCAACAAGCTGCCTGTCCGGCTCTCCTGAGCCGCACTGTCCACCCCGCCGGGCGCCGCTCGCCCGTGAGGCCGAGCGGCGCCCGGCGGTCGTACGCCACGTCGAGGAGACCACCGCAGTCCGCCACCCATTCGTGACGGGAATGGGTCGTCCTGCGCATGTCGGCCAGGGTCTGTCGGGTCACCGTGTACGCCACGTATGCCAGCCTCGGTCTGGGCACCCTGGAACGGGCGAACGCCGTCGGCCTTTCGGCGTGGTGCCCCGGCTGTGGCATCTGGACGAGGACCAGCAGCAGGGCGGCGCGCCGGGCGAGCATGGAGGACGACCCGGAGCCATTCCTGGCTCACAGCGCCAGGTTGCTGCAACTCGTACTGGACTGGGAAGTAGTTCACCGAGCATGCAGGCAGAAGCTCAGGCGATGCTTTCGTCCGGCTTGTCGAGGAGGGCCAACTCCTCCTCGGTCAGGCGCAGGGCTCCTGCGGCGATGTTCTCTGCCAGGTGCGCCGGGTTCCTGGTGCCGGGAATGGCCAGCACGTGCGGACCGCGGTGGAGGGTCCAGGCAAGCCGCACCTGGGCCGGCGTCGCATTGTGGGCGCGGGCAACGGCCTGGACGCGCGCGTCCTGCTCCTGGCCTGCGGCTGCCTCGCGCCGCAGGCCGGAGACCGCGAAGAACGGGACGAAGGCGATGCCCTGCTCCCCGCACAGGTCCACCAGCCCACTCTCGTCGGCGCGGCGCCAGTCCAGGCCGTAGGAGTTCTGCACGCAGACCACGGGTGCGATGGTTTGGGCCTCGGCCACGTGCTCGGGCAGGACAGCAGAGAGCCCGAGGTGCCGGACAAGGCCGGCATCGCGCAGCTCGGCGAGGGCGCCGAAGTGCTCGGCGATCGAGGCTGTGCGGGGGCCGCCGGCGCGCAGGTTCACCACGTCCAGGTAGTCCCGGCCGAGCTGGCGCACATTCTCCTCCACCTGGCCGCGCAGTTGGTCGGGTCGGACCGTGTAGAGCCACTCGCCGGAGGGATCGCGTGCCGGGCCGACCTTGGTCACCACGACCACGTCACCGCGCCAGGACGAGAGGGCGCGGTTGATGATCTCGTTCGCGGACCGCAGCGGTGAGAAGTAGAAGGCGGCCGTGTCGATGTGGTTGACGCCCTGCTCGAACGCACTGTGCAGCAGGTCGACGGCGGCATCGCGGTCGACCGGCGTGCCGTCGGAGTTCCCCATCATGCCGTTGCCCGTCAGCCGCATCGCGCCGTAGCCGATGCGATTCACCTCCAGGTCCCCGAGCTTCCAGGTCCCTGCTGTCGCCGCTGCGCTCACCGTGCTCCTTCGCCCGTCGGTTCGTCAGGTCCTGGAGTATGGGGCCGTCTCGGTGTGCTGCGACAGGTCAACGTACTGGGCGAAACATCACGTCCCTATCCGGAACCACCCATCGTCCCAAAGCCGTTGGACTTGACGAGAGAGCGCCGGTCAGGACGCAGTTGGGGAGACGAGGCGAGCAGGTCCGTCCCGAGCTGAGTACAGGGTGGGGAATTTCAAGGCTCTGTCCGCAATTCCGTGAGACCTGTTCAGAAGGGCCGGTAGGTCCCCTCGGGATCATCGTGAGCCCATGCGGCGTACTCCTCGAAGCCCAGGTTGCCGATGCTCAGGTTTGCGTGGACGTCGTGGACCCCTGCGGGGACAGTGCGGAACTCACGGCCGAACTCGGTCAGTTGCTCGTAGTCCTCGTCGTCCACGCACTCCTCCCGCGTCAGCGTGGTGACCGCCAGCAACGCGTGGCTTTCGGCCTGCATGGTTGTCCGGTCGGCGAGGAAGACCACGGCCAGGTTCTCGTCGGCGCGGACCGCGTTCAGCGCCTCGTCGACGGTCGCTCCTGCCCAGACCGGGTCGTCTATGAAGTGGACGTGTGCCTCGTACTGCCTGTCCCCCCAGGGCTCCATCAGCGCCGCCGTCACGTCCTGCCACGCCTGGTCGTCGTGGTAGTCGGTCCTGACGACCAGGACGTCGAACTCATCACGGCCGGTGACGGCGGGCAACGCTCTCATGGATCCTTCTCCTCGGTGACGATCGGTGAGCCGTGCCCGACTGTCTCACGTGCCGTTTTCGAGGATGCGGGTCGGTAGCAGTTCGAACGACGCTCGGCCGTACATTGCTCTCTTGAGTTTTTTCACCCGGTTCACGTGTCCTTCGGCGACGCCGGAACTCCAGGGAAGGGTGAGTCCGGCGGTGACGGCGTCGAGGTCCTGGCGGAGGAAGCCGGCGAAGCGCTTCATGGGCTTCGGCGCGTCCTGTTCGGCCTGCCGGATCCACTTCAGCAGGAGGTATCCGCGCTGGTGGCGGACCAGGTCGGCGAAGGCGCGGGCGAGGTCGCAGGCCCGGGTGATGTCCGTGCGCTGACCGTTCTGGGCTTCTGCGAAGACGCGTGTTGTCATCGCGTCCACCCGGGGGCTCTCACCGACCTCACGTCGCTCGTCCGAGTCGTCAGGTCTGTTCATGGGCTTCCCCTCACCACGGTCTTCGCGTGAGGGGTGACGCCGACGCTGATCGGGAATGCGGCATCGCGCTCTCTCACGGCAGTTGGGTGGAAGGAGTTGGACCAGTTCGCGGGGAAGCCGTCACGGTCGGCCTGCAGATGTCGCCCAGTGGGTGCTCGCCACGGGGGGGCGGGGAGTTGCCCGGCCGGAGCGTCGGCTTGTGCGCAACCCGATGGTCTGCGGTCGGGCAACAAGGAGGGGTGGGCAGCCTCACGCCGTCGGGCTGCTTGTCCCGGCGCCCTCCCGGGCTCCGCGTTGGCCGCAGCCGACGTGGGCCGGCAAGCGCCCAGGCGCCGGCTGCGCGCGGAGCTCCGTCCTTGTGGAGTGAACGAAGACCCGCGGGCCTCGGGCGTGGCCAGAGCGGTCATGTGGGCCTTGGTTCCCGCCGTCGCCCGGACCACCGCCTCCGGGAAGCGTTCGAGCAGGACGGGAACGCCGAGCCAATGGTCGCCGTGGCCGTGCGTGATGCAGATGTCCGTGAGATCGCGGCCGGTCTTCTCCACCCAGGCCAGTACCTCGCGGGTGGTGTCAGTGGTGAAGGGCGGGTCGACGAGGACGGCGTCGTACTCGCCGTGAATCAGGGTCGTCGCGAGGGGCGACCACACCATCGGCTCCCCGTCGGGAAGGTTCAGGGTGCCGCTGCTCTGCGGGACAGCGGGCGTCACGAAGACGTCGTGCCGCAGTCCGGTCATGGATCTGTCCTCTCTGGGGCGCTGCGAACCGGCGGCCGTCAGAACATCGTGTTGTCGTTCGCGGCGGTCTCCGGCACGTCCTGCGATGCGTCCCAGTGCTCGACGATCTTTCCGTCCCGCACCCGGAAGAGGTCGATGACCGACTTGCCGCGCTCGCCGGGGGTGTTGACGACGTGGAGGTGGGCTGCCACCAGGTCGCCCTCGCCGATGACCCGCTTCAGGCTGATCCTCAGCTCCGGGAACTCTTCGGTGTACGCCTGCAGTCCGGCCTTCAACTCCGCCGCACCGGCCGGGACGCCCGGGTTGTGCTCGTGGCGCTCGGGGCTCAAGTACGCGTCGATGGCGCTCAGGTCCTGGTTCACCAGGAGCCGTTCGACGTAGTCGGTGACGATCTTCTTGTTGTAGGCGGTGAGCCACGGCTGTCCGGGCTTGCGGGTCCGCGGCTCGCTGAGGGTGGAGAACAGGTCGTGGCCGTCGGCCGTGGCGGCGGGCACCTGCTGGAGGATGTCCCAGTGCTCGGCGATCTTTCCGTCCTGGAAACGGAAGAGGTCGAAGATCGCGAGCTCGGGGACGTCGGGGTTGCCGGGGGCCAGGACGCCATGGGAGTGCAGGAGCACCATGTCACCGTCGGTTATGGCCCGCTTCTCCTCGTACGTGGCGTCCGGGTACTGCTGCTTCCATGCGGCGCCGAAGGCCTTCATGGCCTCGGGGCCGTCCGCGGCGAGCGGGTTGTGCTGAATGTAGTCGGGCCGGATGTGACGGTCGATGACGCTCGTGTCGCCCGCTTCGAAGGCGGCGCGGAGCACCCTGGCGACGAGGTCCGCCGGCCGGGCCCCCTCCACCGTCAGCACGATCTTGCCGGTGGTACGACCGGTCTCGCCCGGGGCGTGCGCCTTGGCGGCCTGAGCGAGCGGGAAGACGGCCTCGACGTGGGCGCGCAGGGCGCCGGCCTCGACGAGGGCGGCGATGGCACGCATGCCGACCTGGTCGGCCTCGACGAGGAGGGACTCGAAGCGGATGCCCAGCTCTGCGATCTTCGCGAGTTCGTCGGCCTCGAGGGGGACGGGCAGGATCGAGACGAGGGTGCCGCCCGGGCGAAGGACGGCCAGGGAGCGGGCACGGGCCGCGGAGTCCAGGGAGATCGGGTCGAGGACCACGTCGACGTCCTTGAGGACCTCGGTGAAGTCGACCGCGTGGTAGTCGATGAGCTCGTCGGCTCCGAGGGAGCGCAGGAAGTCGTGCTTGCCGGCGCTGGCGGTGCCGATGACGTACGCGCCGCGGGACTTGGCGATCTGGACGGCGAGATGGCCGACGCCGCCGGCGGCCGCGTGGATGAGGACGCGCTGGCCGGGCTGGACGTCGGCGGTGTCGACGAGGGCCTGGTAGGCGGTGAGGGCGGCGAGCGGGAGGGCGCCGGCCTGGACGTGGTCGATGTTCTCGGGCTTGTGGGTGAAGGCCCGGGCAGGGGCGGTCACGTACTCGGCATGGGCTCCGGCCCCGTGCGGGTAGGGCAGCATGCCGAAGACCTCGTCGCCCGGCTTGAACAGGGTGACGCCGACACCGACGGCCTCGACCACGCCGGAGACGTCCCAGCCGAGGACCAGCGGCATACGGTCGATGGTCAGGGGCCGAGCGCGGTTGTACCAATCCGTCGGGTTGACGCCGGCCGCGCGGACGGCGACCAGGATCTCGCTCAGGCCCGGCTCGGGACGGGGAAGTTCGGCCACCTGGAGAACCTCGGGGGAACCGTGGGTCTCCTGGCGGATGGCACGCATGGTGGGGGTGGTGTCGTTCGTCATGCGTCAAGCGTCGCCGCCTGCCACGTCTCACCACCATGGCATGAATGCCAACTTTCAACGGGATCACGCCACCATCACGCCCTGGTGCTCCTGCCCGCCTGAAAGACACCCTGGTCCTCCCGCGAGGCGCAGCAGATGAGGACCCCCGCCCGCGCCGGACCGCAGGACGGGGGGGGCTCGGCCGGGAGCCCGGGCCTGGGCCGCGCCTCAACGGCCGGCTCTCATCGACGGCCGTCAGAACATCGTGTTGTCATTCGCGGAGTGCGCGGGGACGTCCTGCACGACGTCCCAGTGCTCGACGATCCTTCCGCCCCGCACCCGGAAGAGATCCACGACCGCCTGGCCTCGCTGGCCGGGCACGTTGACGGTGAGACTGTGGACGGCCACCAGGTCGCCCTCGGCGATCACCCGCTTGGGGGTGGCCACCAGCTGCGGAAACTGTGCGTAGTAGGCACCCAGTCCGGCCTTCGCGCCCGCCACACCGTCGGGGATGTACGGGTTGTGCTGGTGATACTCGGGGCCTACATAGGTGTCGATGGCGGCCAGATCCTTCTTCACCAAGTACTGCTCGACGAACGCGGTGACCAGCTTCTTGTTGTACTCGGTGAGCCGCGCGGGGCCCGGCGCCTCGGTCTGCAGCCGGCTGATCGTGGAGAACATGTCGTTGCCGTTGGCCGTGGTCGCCGGCACGTCCTGCACCACGTCCCAGTGTTCGGCGATCCTGCCGCCCCGGAAGCGGAAGATGTCGAACACGGCGATACCGCGCGTGCCGGGAGTCAGGACGACGTGGGAGTGCACGAGTACCAGGTCACCCTCGGAGATGACCCGCCTGATGTCGAACCTGGCATCCGGGTACTGCCCTCGGAAGGCGGCCCCGAAGGCTTTGAGGGCCTCGGCGCCGTCGGGGGCCAGCGGGCTGTGCTGGATGTAGTCCGGCCGCACGAAACGGTCGACCACCGAGGTGTCGCCCCGCTCGAACACGCCCCTCATGACCTGGACGACGACCGCCTTCTGGTAGCCGAGGCGGGCGCTCTCGCCATGCCCGGCGACGGAAACCTTCCCCGCTCGGACGTGTCCGGGACTCTCGGGGAGTGCGGCGGCGACCGCCGAGGGGGCGGACGCGGTGAGGGCGACGGCCATGAGCGTGGCGGCGAGGGTACGACGGCGGAGGGGTGCGGTGGTCTTCACAGCGGTCTCTTCTCCGGACTGGGGGAAACGGTCCCGCTCTACAGGCCGGACACCTACGCGCAGGCGCTCGCCTCGGGCAGTGTGCCCGGGCACGGCTCGACGAGCGGACGGTGAGCCGACGATGACCACCGTGCACTCCTTCACCCGTCACGACATCACGTTCCCCTCCGGCGACAGCAGCTGTGCGGGGTGGCTCTACCTCCCCACGGGCGTCACCTCCCCGCCCGTCGTCGTCCTCGGGCACGGACTGGGCGCCACGCGCGAGATGCGGCTGGACGCCTTCGCGGAGCGTTTCGCACAGGCCGGCATCGCCGCCGTGGCCTTCACCTACCGGCACTTCGGCGACAGCGGCGGCCGCCCGCGCCAGCTCCTGTCGATCAGGCGTCAGCTCGCCGACTGGGATGCCGCGCTCGCCCACGTCAAGACCCGCCCCGACATCGACCGGACACGCGTTGCGGTCTGGGGCAGCTCCTTCGGCGGCGGCCACGCCATCACGGTCGCCTCACGCCATCCCGAACTGCGTGCGGCCGTGGCCCAGTGCCCCTTCACCGACGGTCTCGCCTCCGCACTCGCGCTCGGCCCGGTCGCTTCCCTCAGGATGACCCCCGTACTCGCCCGGGACCTGGCGGCCAGAGTGCTCGGCAAAGCGCCCGCGATGGTTCCCATCGCCGCCGCCCCCGGCTCGCCGGCCCTCATGAACGCCTCGGACGCCCTGCCCGGATACCAGGCACTGCAGCCCGCCGGGACGACGTTCCGCAACGAGGTAGCGGCGCGGGTGATCCCGACCATCGCCGCCTACCGGCCCGGGCGCGCGGCGAAGAAGGTCGCCATGCCGATCCTCTTCTGCGTCAGCAACACCGACTCGGTCACGCCCCCCGCCCAGACCCTCCGGTACGCGCGCACCGCGCCCCGCGGAGAGGTCAAGAGGTACGACGCCGGCCACTTCGACTTCTACACCGGCGAGACCTTCGAGGCGCTGGTGCGCGACCAGACCGAGTTCCTCGCCCGCCAACTGGTCCCGGCAGCAGCCGCGTCGGCTCCGTGACCGGATCGCATCACACCGAGACAGGTACGCCGCGCCATGAATTTCGCTTCTCTGCCCGACCGCCGCGCGGCCCTCGACCCCCACGGCGCCGCGGTCTCCGACGGCCACCAGGCCCTCACCAACGTCCAGTTGCTGAGCCGGGTCCGAGCGGCGGCGCGTCAGCTCCAGGACCTCGGAACAGGTCCCGGTGACGTCGTGGCCCTCAAGCTGACCAACCGCGTCGAGTTCGTGCTCCTGCTGTTCGCCGCCTGGCGGCTCGGCGCCACCGTCACACCGGTCAACCCGAGCATGACCAACGCCGAAGTGGACCGACAGCTGAAGGACTCCGGTGCGCGCCTGCTGGTGGTCGAGGACGGTTCGGCCGCTGTGGCGCAGGGCGTTGCCGTACTCTCCGTCGGCGCACTGTACGAAGGAACGGTAGAGCCGGATCAGGCACCGCTTCTGGGCCCGGCCACGCTGGCCCTGCTCATCTACACCAGCGGTACGACCGGCGTGCCCAAGGGTGTGATGCTCGACCACGCCAATATCGACGCCATGGTGGAGATGGGACGCCAGGCGCTGGAGGTCGGGCCGGCCGACCGGTGCCTGCTGATCCTGCCGCTCTTCCACGTCAACGGCATCGTGGTCAGCGTGCTCATGCCTCTGCTCGTGGGGGCGAGCGTCGTCATCGCGGGCCGGTTCGATCCCCGCACCTTCTTCGACCTCGTCGAGCGGGAGCGTCCGAGCTTCTTCAGCGCGGTGCCGACGATCTACAGCATGCTCGCGGCGCTCCCGGACGAGGTCCGCCCCGACACCTCGTCCTTGCGCTTCGGGGTCTGCAGCGCGGCGCCCGCATCAGCCGAGCTGCTGACCCGGTTCGAGGCCCGGTACGGGTTTCCGCTCGTCGAGGGGTACGGGCTGTCCGAAGGGACCTGCGGCTCCACCATCAATCCCGTCGCCGGCCCTCGACGCGCCGGAACCGTGGGACTGCCCTTCCCCGGCCAGGAGATCCGGATCGTCGGCGCCGACGGTGTCGAGGTGGCGCCGGGCGGTGACGGTGAGGTCGTCGTACGGGGGGCCAATGTCATGCGCGGCTATCTGGGCCGCCCGGACGAAACGGCCAAGGTCATCGTCAACGGCTGGTTGCACACGGGCGACGTGGGCCATCTCGACGCCGACGGCTATCTGACCCTGGTCGGGCGCTCCAAGGACATGATCATCCGGGGTGGGGAGAACATCTACCCCAAGGAGATCGAGGACGTGCTCGCCGGCGATCCTTCGGTGCTCGAGGCCGCGGTGATCGGCGTACCCGACCAGAAGTGGGGAGAGGTGGTGGTCGCCTACGTCCAGCCTCGGCCGGGTTCGGCTGTCGATGTCGAGGCGCTGAAGGCCCTCTGCACGCGCAGCCTCACCGGCTACAAGCGCCCGACCGCGTTCTTCGTGGTGGAAGCCATCCCGAAGAACGCGGTCGGCAAGATCGACAAGACCTCGTTGCGGGCCGGCCACGCCGCCTTCTCGGCCCGGCCCTGATCAATGTGGGTGAACGGCCTCCGTCTGGACGCCGGGGGCCGTTCACTGTGCCGGGGTGGGGACGGGCCTGGTCGTCCTTCCGAACGACAGTCGGTGCGGGCGGCTCCCAGGGATTCGCTCGGAGGGGGCGTACGACTGAGGGCTGGGCTGTGACGACCCTCACCGCCACCGCCCAGCCCGCTCGGGCCCGTTCCCGGTCAGGGGGCGGCCTAAGGGTTGTCCCGTAACTGCCGGTCACAGATGAGATGATCTTGCTGTGGCTGGTGTGATCACGGCGTCGGAGCCGTCCTGGATAGTCCCGT
>NZ_JBVIJX010000029.1:27685-97428 GCF_055581185.1 Streptomyces sp. NPDC031474 | reverse complement strand
CACGGATACGATCTAGACACTCGCATCCTCGCAGGTCAACGGCACCTTTCTGCTATCGGGACGTCAGCCCGCCCAATTCCGCTGAATACCCAGGGCTAATTCAAGGTGCCCCCGGCAGGATTCGAACCTGCGCACACGGCTCCGGAGGCCGCTTAGGTCCTGGGCAACGTGGCAGGTCACGGCTCTGCACTTGGCAGATCAGGCGGGACGAGTCCACGGATAGTCCACGGCTGACTGAGAACTGTTTCAAGGTGCCGGGGCATCGGAGATCTGCTGTGCCAACTCCTCGACGACCTGAGGAACGACCCGTTGAGCACCTTCGTCTTCCAGTGCCTCAACCAGCGCCTGATGGACTTCGCTGTACGGATGTCCGGAATGAGAAGCTCGGGTACGGTCGACTGCCCGTTCGATCTTGGCAAGGTGGGCAGCCACGATCGGCATTGCCTTCTCGTACTCGCTGGGGTCGGTGGCCATGGACACAGCTGATCAAGACGGAACGAGGGGGTCAAGGCCCGCGGTGGCCATCAGCTTGGGAAGCTGCGGGCATATGCGGCTGGTTGGGGCGCTGACCTGGGAAAATGTGTGTACTGGTGTCTCACCGGGCTCTGCTGGTTTCACCGTGGTTCCCCGCTGTTCCCCGCCCCATCTGGTGCGCCTGTTGTGCGGTTGCCGCGTCCCTCGGTATCTCGGCTCGCCTTGTAGCGCTCGGGGAAGTCGGGGTGGTCCTGGTAGGGGAGTGTGAGGTCGAGCAGGTCGTCGCACGGCCATAGGTCGCCGTCGAACTGGCAGTCATCACGGTCGTCCCAGGGACGCTCGGGGTCGCCTTCGGCGGGGCTGAGCCTGTGACGGTTCAGTACGCGCCGCTTGGCTTCGACTTCGCGCAGCACACGGACGGGGTCGTGCAGGGCGACGTGTTGCGCGATTGTGGGATGGAAACCGGTGAGGTCCACCTGGCGGAAGTCGACCGTGTCCCCGCGGGCGGTCCACTCCCCGCAACATCCGGCCGCCTCGCAGCGCTGGGCCAGTTCGGCCTCCTCGTCCAGGCGCAACTTGAGGAACACCACCAGGTCGTTGTTCATGAGGGCATCCTCGACGATGGACCATGTGCCGGCACTCGCTTTACAACCGTCGCTTCACCCCGGGCCTTGGACCAACACGCTTTCCAACTGTGGTGGTGGGGTGTGGGGGTGCGTGCGGGGGCGTTCACCTGGGTTCATGGACGGCCGATCGTGAGAGCGGCTACCGGCTTCCGTCCCGTCTGAACGGCCGTGAACGGCGCTGAATGAGACGGAAACTGAGACGGGCGGCGGTGCCGCGCTCGCTAGCATCTTCGCTGTTGAAGGGGGAGTCATGGCGCTGGTCCGCAAGGGATCGCGACGGATCGTCGTCGACGGCACGGCCTACCGCTGGTGGCTGCGAGGCAGGCCGACGTACTTCCAGGGCTTGGCCTGGTCCCCGTGCACGTTCGCGGTCGAGCATGCGGAAACCCCGGGCATGGCGCTCGTGGTCACCACCGACCAGCCGCATCCGGGCAACTGGATCGGTCGCGAGGCTGAGCCTGTACTGCCATCCGGTGTTGCTGCGGCTGTTCGGGTTGCCCTGCGTGAGGGGTGGATTCCGACGGCTCCGGGTTCCGCGTTCCACCTCAATCAGTCCGCCGGCTTCACACCTTCGAACTGACCGGATCCGCAAAATCGTTGGTGCTCGTATCTCAGCCGACGACAGCCAGCCACGATGGTGGGTGCGCCGACGGATCAGGCGCGCGTGTGTCTCGCGGTACCCCCATCCGCCTCAGCCACGTTATCTGCTTGTGCCGACCAGAACCCGGACATAACAGCTGGCTGGCGACGAGAGCGCAGATTCGCGATACCTCCAGAGCTCTCAGCTTCGGAAGCTCGGATGATCGAAGGACTACTTGAGAGCCACGATGGCGGCGACAACAGCCATAACGGTGGCTACGGCTCCAATTGCGGGCCAAAGAATAGAATGACGATTCCATCCTGGAGTGCCTGGCGCATTCGTCGCAGTGCTAGTCGGATTGGCGTTGGAACTCGCGGTAGCGCCGTATCCAGCATGAGCCTGGCTTGCGTACACGGTGACAGGAGAGTTGTCTCCTGTATGGAGCTGAAACGACTGCGAGGAAGGCGCTTCCGAAATGGAAAGCTGGCCAAATCCGTTCATAATGTTCGCCAGCTCCTTGTACCTGTGGAGGACATCGCGCCGGGCGGTGGAGAGATCGTTTAGCGTCTCATAATATTGATCACGCTGCGTCCGCTTCCACTCCGGCGGGATCTCCGTGTAAGCCCCATTTCCGTGAAGTGGTGGAAAAGTGTCACCAAACCTGTCGATCAACATATCCAGTGCGTCAATGAATTCCTTATGAGCCGTAAATAGCTCAGGGTTGATGAAGTCAACGACATCACCTGTCAGCGCTGTATGGGCGCTATGGACCGCATCCGCAACCCAGTCGGGAATTCGACGCAACGGCTTCCCTGTGGATAGGAAGGCTAGCCAGCGCGCATCCAGTGGCACGGCCTTCAGGATTCGGGCCGACTTTGTTCGATCTTGGTTCTGACCCTCAATCGCTCGTCGCGAAATCGCGTCCTGATCCTTTGGCTCTTCAGGAGTTCGACCGACCGGAATCTCCTCAAGGTGGCGGGGCGCTAGCGGGCCGCGACTCACGAGCTGGTCATACTCTGAAGCCCAACGTGAGACGAAGCCGCAAACTTTCGTGACGTAGTCCTCCACTGACCGCACGTCCCCGTAGGGGAGGATGTCCCGAGTGATCTCACGCTTCCAGAACCCGTCCTCCGTAGAGTTGCTAGAGCCCCTGCGCGTGGCGACTTCAAACCCGAGGATCGTTGGCAGTGCAGCCCAGAAAGCCTCATTAGGGAAAGAGATCGCCGATCGCATCTGGACTGATGTGCACCAGACTTCTTTCCCCTTGTCGGGGCTTGCTGGTGCCTCCCGATAGAGCTTGATCATCTGATGGAGAACCGAGAGAAATGGTTCGGAGATCAGCGCACGCAACTCGGGAACCACAAGGCCCGCCGCGACGGTCAAGCCAAGGCGTGTGTCCTCTTGTACGGCCTCTACGGGAAAGGTGGTGAAGCCGTAGCTGGGCCGCCCAATCATGGACAACGAGTCCGGAACCCGGGGAAGGCTTGCCAGAGTCTTGCGCGCATCCATCTGGTGCTCGTCCATGACGGCAACCACGTAACTGAAGACGGGCCACACCCCTGATGAAACGAATGGCTTTGCCATGGTCCGGAGCAGCACGTCCTGCTCCTCAGTGAGTTGGTGCGATGACAGGGGCACAGGCACGAGGGGACCCTCGGAAGCGGGACTGGTCACGCCATGCCTCCAAACCTTCTCAAGGAGCCCGGGATGCCCCTGACGCAGAGAACCGTATACGCAGCAAGGGCGGGCAGACGAGCAGTCGTATGTAGAGAGGTTGACCGCTGCCGAGCGGCGTCGGACGGCCCAGGTACGGACCGGCTTACTTGGTGCAGGACCGTGTCTGACTCACGATAGGTGGCGTCGATGAGGGCTGTCTGCGCCTTACTGCCGACAGCTAGCCACGGCGGTGGGGCAACCAATCGGATGCGGACGCATATGCCTCGCTGCACTCCCAGCGGCCTCAGCAAGTCTGCCAACACCGCTGATCCGGCAGCACGGCGGCCGGCCCGTACAGACAAACCGGAACTGCCTGTCAGTGGCAGGTGCTAGCGTCCCCGCACAGGTACATCCTCTTGAACAAGCCAAGCCCCAGCGAGACCCTCTGGGTGCTCGCCAGAACGGATCGAGACGTCATGGCGACTCCTCCCAACCCTTCTTCCGGCGCATCCCCTCAGCCACCTAGAGGGACTGGACAGCACATCGACATCACCAGCGGCAACCACTCCCCAGTCAATGTCAACGCGCCCTTCGCCTATGCGGAGCAAGGCGGTACGGCACGCACCAACGCCGATCCGTCAACCCCCGCTCCGACCCCATGGTGGAGTAGGGCCTCCGTGGTTTGGAGTGCAGTGGGGGCGCTTGCCACCGTCGCAGGCGTAATCGTGGCCGTCCTCGCTCTGAAATAGGAAGACATAGTGAGCAACCTGAGCGGTATCGATCGCCTCGAAGGTGACGTCCTGGACGATTCAGTGCCATTGGCATCCCTGCTCCGCCAAGTTTTGGTTATGGGCGGCCGTGCGTCCTCGGAGTCTCTCCGAGCCTGGGCTCAGAGAGAGCTAAAGGGGTACAACGAACCTGACGCGGCGCTTCCTGAGTATCGAATGATTCTTGCCCCGCTGAAGGCCGACATTATGGCCGGTCCCATGAGTTTTACCGGGCAGGAAATAAGCCAACGAGATCTCCCCGAAGCCGCCCGCGGGGAAATCAAGAACGATGTTCCTGTTTCTTGGAGTGTTGCCGAGATTCAGGCAACGGTCGAATCAGCACCTAGCGGTCACATCCGGCTGGGCACCCGAAGTATGTCGGATCTTGCACGGATGATGACTGTGCATCAGCGGAAACTTCACGGGTCTCCATTCGTGAACGTAACGTCTGTCTACTGGTCTGTCAGTACATCGGCACTCGAAGGGATTCTTGACCAAATTCGCACTCGACTGACTGAATTCATTGCGGAAATACGAGCTTCCATGCCCGAAGGTGCAGAAGAGCCGACGTCAGAGCAAATTCGCCAAGCCGTATCCGTTATAACTATCACCGCAGGGGACAACTCCCCTATCGAGGTCACGTCGCCTATTGCAATTGCCGGAAGCGATGCCGCTGCGACCATCGCCCCGGAAGTAGAGAAAACAAAAAGAGGGCTGCGGAGCTAAAGTCCCGCGCGACTCCGGTGTGGAGGAAGTATGGGCAAGAGATCACCCATCGATCAGCTAGAGCAAGACATCCTCGACGAGTCGATCTCGACCCAGAAGATTTTGCGATTGTTCATTGTGATTGGCGGGCGGGCCTTTTCTGAGCCGCTTCGAAAATGGGCAATGAGTGAACTTCAGGGATATAATGGACCCTCTGAAGATATTCCCGAGTATCGGATCATCGGAGCACCCATTCAGGCAGATTCTCGTTCCCCCTTTTGGGAGGCGAGGGGGCAGACAATCAGTACATTGGATCTCCCCGAGGTCGCCCGAGGGGAGATTTCCCAGGAGCTCCCTATCCGATTTAGCATCGCTAAGATTCAGTCCCTTTTGAGTGGTGCGGATCTCGTTGATCCGATTAAGCTATCGCTGCCGGGCAACGCCGAGCTCTGCCGCCTAATGAGCTATGAGCCCGACCGCCGAGAACGGCGCGTGATGGTCGAATCGTTGTATTGGGCTGTCCACAGCTCATCTTTGCAAGACATTCTTGACCAGGTGAGGAATCGGCTACTTGAGTTTTCCGCCGAACTTCGGTCGAATATGACGCCTGGTCGAGAAGATCCCACCGTGGAGCAGGTGCACACTGCCGTTCAAAGCATCAACATCACCGTTGGCGATAATTCGCCAGTAAGCCTCACTGCCCCCATTCATGCAGAGCGAAGAGATATTCCTGTGAAGATCCCTCTACTTTCTGGATATAGGGGGATTTTTAGAAGGTAAAGATGAAGGGCCTTGTTGGAATTAGCGAACGAGCCATTGCAATCCGTTGCCGCTTGCTATAGGAAAGTATTGAGCAAGCGCGCACGTCCACAGCCGCAATGCACCCGGTGTCTGGGGCGACGGCTGATCCTGGCCTGCCGCGGCACGGGCGCCGGCCGGGCTGGAGCGGGGCGGAGACATGAGCGCAGGCCCGGCCGGGGGCCGGGCCGCGCGCGGGGAGCGGAGCGAGCCGCCTTGAACCAGTAGAGAAAGTTTGAATCATGATGTGCCGCTCTTGATCATCTAGGCCTACGGGCCGGGCGCTGGCTGCGTCGTGGTGTAGAACCCTGGGTATGGGGAGTGAGCGGCAGCAGCGCATGAAGGCGCTCGGGGCACGCCTTCGGGGACTTCGTGCAGAAGCCGGGCTGACAGGTGCCGTGTTGGCTCGGCGGGCCGGTGTGGGGCAACCGACCGTGTCCAAGGTCGAGAACGGGCGCATGGTGCCCAGTACTGACGTCTTGGGCCGCTTGTCCCACGCTCTCGGCCTCGACGGGCCGACCATCTGCGAGGTGCGTGACCTCCTCGCCGCTGTGGAGGCTGCGCCGGACAGCGTCGAAGCATCCGAGGATGAGGCTCCAGCCGGGGCGACTCTCAACGAAGCGGTGGGGTCGGCTCGGTTGGTGCGCTCGTTTCAGTGCATCGTCCTGCCGGCCATGCTCCAGAGCGCGGAGTACGCCCGGCACGTCTTCGAAAGTGCGCCCGGCACGACCCCTGAGGCCGTCGGTCGGGCTGTCGCTGCCCGTGTGGAGCGGCAGAGCGTCTTGTACGAGCCGGGGCGGGAGTCGGTGTTTGTGCTGACGGAAGCTGTGTTGCGGACCTGGCCGGGGAACCCTGCGCTGATGCTTGCCCAGTTCGACCGGCTGCTGGCCGTCGACAGTCTGAGCACCGTACGCATCGGGGTGATTCCGTGGCGGCGGCGGGTGCCGATCATGCCTCGGCACGGGTTCACCTTGTGCGACCGGCAGGCGGTCGTCGTCGAGACCTTCCGGGGTGAGCGGGTCCTGGACGACTCCGCCGAGATCGCCTCGTACGAGGAGACCTTCGCTCGCTTCGAAGAGGCTGCGATCTTCGGGCTCGAGGCGCGGGAGCTCCTGGTCCGGGTGATGAAGGAGTTCCGGGAGTTGGAGGACCGCACCACTCGTTAGAGGAATAATTCCTCAAGATGCCTGGCTCATTGGTTGGGGATGGGAATACTCTGCCGCTATGCCGTCTAGCCCCCTAGACGAAGAGGAGTGTTCCCATGCTCAAAAGTTGGTGCCGCATGTTTCCCGGTCTGGCCTGGCAGGTGGCCGAGGCCCGTCACTTCGTCCGCAGCCTGCTGGAGGACGAGGGGTCGGACTTCGTCGACGATGCCGTCCTGGTCGTCAGCGAGCTGGCGGCCAATGCCGTTCGACACTCGCGGAGCGGCTGGTACGGCGGGTGGTTCCTCGTGGTCGTCGGCTTCGGCGACGACCTGGTGCGCATCGAGGTGATCGACCAGGGCGGCGACCACGAGCCCCAGCTGCGCAGCGTGCGCAGTCACGTGGAGGAGGGCGGCCGCGGGCTGATGCTGATCGCGGCCTGCGCCAAGGACTGGGGCGTGAAGGACCGGCCTGCCGGTAGCCGTTGCGTCTGGGCCGACCTGGCACGGGTGAGTGTGCGATGACGGCCCGCTCGCTGGTGGCGTGCGGTCGCCTCGTGGACAGTGGAGGGTGAGCCCCCGGGGTGTGCCTCGACGGAGAGCCAGGTTCTACGTGATCGGCGTTCGTTCAGGGCGGCGTCTCCCGCCCATTCCGTCTAGGGCCCTAGACTCCTGGGTACTTCTAGGAGGTGTGGTCATGTCGGACGAGTTGCAGCGGATCACGGCGATCGATGATCCGTACCTGCTCCTGCGGGAGGTCACGACCAGGTTGGCCGACGCGCAGCAGGAGGTCACCGAGCTGGCCCGGCTCCGTCGGCGCGTGGTCCAGGACCTTCACGCTCAAGGGCTCTCCTACGCGCAGATCGCCGAGAAGGCCGGCCTGAGCCGTGGGCGGATCCATCAGATCCGCCATACCGGACCGGCGCCCGAAGGGGCCTTCCTCGGACGCGGAAGGGTCACTGTCGCAACTCCGCTGCGGCGGGACGACGAGCGCGGCCGTACGGTCGTCGCCGTGGACGACGTCAGCTCCGGCAAGCGCCTGGAAGACCTCGCACGGTCCTACGGGCTCGACGTCACCTCGGAGCACGTACCGGTGAACGGTGACATCGACCTCAACCGTGACGGCCTGGTGGTCGTCTGCGGCCCGCGCATGTCCCAACAGATGTGGGACACCTACGCCCAGGATCCCGTACTGCGCTGGGAGCGCGCGGAAGGCGGGCCCTGGACGGTCGTCGACCGGCGAACGGGCACCGTCTACCAGTCGGGACAGGACAGTGATCCGGCCCGCTCGTACGACGTGGGATATCTCGGCAGGCTGCCGCGCCCCGGCGGCGACGGCTCGCTGCTCGCCATCGCCGGTATCCACACGCAGGGCTCCCTCGGCGTCGTGCAGCTGCTGGCCTCCGACCTCAACGCGCTCTGGGGGCAGGTGGGCGACCATCGCTTCTCCACGCTGGTGGGCGTCGAGTACGACCCGGAGACCAGCGAACCGCAGTCCGTCGAACTGCTCACCCCCCTCTACCGGCACGATGAGGATCCGTCGGCGTGAAGGTCGCCCTCGCCTCATTGCCCGCCGTACCGGGCCGGGAGAACGAGGACTTCGCCGCCGCCGCTCCCGAAGCGGCCGTTCTCCTCGACGGTGCAGGAGTGGCCGGCGCGGAGACCGGGTGTACGCATGGCGTCGCCTGGTTCTCCGCGACGCTCGGCGGGCTGCTGCTGAGCACCATCACGGCGCATCCCGCCCGGCCCATCGCCGAGTGCCTCGCCGACTCGATCCGTGCCGTCCGGTCCCTGCACGCGGACACCTGTGACCTGGCCTATCGGGCCAGTCCGACGAGTACGGTCGTCGCCGTCCGGGCCGGCGCGGGAGCTCTGGAGTACCTCGTACTCGGGGACTCGTCCCTCCTTTTCGCCGACCAGGACGGCAGTACGACCGTCGTAACTGACCGCCGCCTGGACGACGTCGGCAAGCGGCTGCGCGGGCCGGTCGACGCACTGCCCACCGGATCGCCTGAACATGCCGCAGCCCTGGCCGAGTACCGGAACGCACTGACGGGGTTCCGCAACCAGCCCGGCGGCTTCTGGATCGCCGGGCCCGAACCGCGCGCGGCGGAGCATGCCCTCAACGGGACGGTGCCGCTGGAGTCGCTCACGTCCGTGACGCTGCTGAGCGACGGCGCCACGCGTCTCGTCGACCGCTTCGCACTCGCCACTTGGCAAGAGACAGTGACCCTCCTCAGCTCGTCCGGGCCGCATGAACTGATCCGCCAGGTACGAGAAGCAGAGGCGGACGACCCCGAGGGCCGGCGCTGGCCACGGGGCAAGGCGCAGGATGACGCCACCGCGCTGCATTGGGTGCTGTGACCACATAGGTTCACCGGCTTGGTGAAGTGTCGGCGGTGCGGGCTAGGTTCTCGGCATGAACGACGCTGAACTCGCCTCACTCTTGGCCGAATGTGCTCGCTGCCCATACCCCGGGGCATGGCAGGACTCCCCTTTTACGGAGCGTACGGTCGACGGCGCGCGGTACGCCCTGGTGGCGGTCGATCCGGGGCTGAGCGCGCTCGGCGTACGGCGTGACGATGGTTCGTTGTGGGACGTGCCGGAGGACGGCGTTCCGCGCTTGGTGAACTCCAGCGTTGAGGCTTTCGTCGCCTTCAACCGCGCTTATGAGGAGGCCGCGGCTGAGGCCGATGCGTACGAGGGGCCCAGTGACGATCTCGACGACGCCGAGATAGTGGACGTGGCCGAGCGGGCCGCCGACGCGCTCACCGAAGCGTTGCTGGATCGGTTCAGGGCGGTTGATGCCGAGGCCGTGGCCGACGAGAACTCCTTCTGGCACATCGGAGCTGAGGAACTGGGCTATGGCATGAGCGTGTAACCCTGCAGAACATCGCGACAGGCTGCTTGAGGTGCAGTTGGACCCGGCGAGGCTCCCTAACTCCATGCGCAGGGAGGACATCGCCGGGAGCCTGGGTCTTGCTGGACGTGGCGGACGGGGCCGGCCGCTTGGCGTTCACGTGCCGTCAGATCCCTTCGTATATCCCCCTAGACAGTTGGCAGGATGTCGGTCTACCGTAGTCGTCAATCCCCCTAGACAGTTAGGGCGGACCGCTCCCTGTGCTGTCTAGGGGGGTATCCAAACCGAAGTGGCGCGAACCGAACGCGTCGCCGACCAAGTGAGGTTCAAGAAATGCGTGTCATCCCCGTAGACGTCTCGGCCGCGACGCTGCTCGTCACCAAGCTGCCTGAGATCAAGGTGAAGGACCGTCAGACCGGTGAGGTCGCCGTGGACCCGGTGACCAACCAGCGGCTCATGGTGCTAGAGCTGGTGTTCATCGCGGCGGGCGGTTCGGACATGATCAAGGTGACCGTCCCCGAGCCGGGCATCGGTGAGGGCCTGGTGATGGGCGCTCCGGTCATCATGTCCGGCCTCGTCGCCCGGCCGTGGGAGAGCGAGTTCGGTGGGCGGATGCGTCACGGCATCGCCTACCGGGCCGACGCCGTCATGGTCAACGCCCCCGCTCCGGTGCAGGGCTGATCACCATGACCGACACCCTCTGGGCACTGGTGCTGTGCCTGCTGACCGTGGCCGCGCTGCTGGTCCTGCGCCGCCGTCTGCCAGTCGCGTTCTGGTGGCTCGTGGGCTATCCGTTCGTCGCTCTGCGCGTGCTCACCACCTACAGGGCCACGATGGACGCCTGTGGTCTGACGGTCCCGGCTTCGGCCGTCCGTCGGGCCACGGCCCGGGTGATCGGGCGGGAGGCGGCTCCCGTACCTCCTCGCCGGTCGTTTCCGCTGCCGACCGGTTCCGGTCTCGTGATGCGGCTGCGCATGGCGACCGGGCAGGCTCCTGAAGACTTCATGGCGTCGGCTGACCGGCTGCGGCATGCCTGGGCCGCGCACGCCGTGCACATCCGTCCTACCAAGTCGGGATGGCTCGAACTGCGGCTGATCGGTTGGGACGTGCTTGCTGACGTGCGGCCCGCCCGGCGGCGGCAGAGGAGCGGCCCGCTCACCCTGCCCATGGCGCTTCGAGATGACGGGCGGTGGCACGTGCGGGACTTCCGCGCCGTGCCGCATGAACTCATCCTCGGCGCAACGCAGTCCGGCAAGTCCGTGTACCTGCGGAACCTTCTGTGTGGCCTGGCCCGGCAACGGGTCGTCCTCGTCGGGATCGACTGCAAATGGGGTGTCGAACTCGCGCCGTTCGCACCCCGGTTGTCGGCGCTCGCCGACACTTCGGACCGGGCGAACGACCTCCTCGACGTCCTGCTGGAAGAGATGGAGGCACGGTTCCGGCTGATCGGTCTTCGGTCCGGACTGGGTGCGGATGCCGTGCTCACCTCGGACGTGTGGGGGCTGCCGGACGAGGTGCGGCCGGTGCCGGTCGTGGTCGTCGTCGACGAGGTCGCGGAACTCTTCCTCGCCGCGAGCCGGGACGACGAGAAGCGACGCGACGCCATGGTCACCAAGCTCATCCGCATCGCCCAGCTCGGCCGTGCGGCCAGCATCTACCTCGAAGTGTGCGGGCAGCGCTTCGGCTCCGAACTCGGCAAGGGCGCCACCATGCTCCGCGCCCAGCTCACCGGCCGCATCTGCCACCGGGTCAACGACGAGTCCTCGGCCAACATGGCGCTCGCCGACATCTCCCCGGAAGCGGCCCTCGCCGCCACCTCCATCCCGGCCGAACGGCCCGGCGTCGCCGTCGTCGGCGACTCCTCCGGCGGCTGGTCCCGCGCCCGCTCACCCCACCTCACCCTCGACGAAGCGGCGGCCATCTGCCGCGCCACCTCCGGCCTCGTGCCGGAACTGCCCCGCCTCGACTCCTTCCGGCCCGCCGTCGGCGTCGAGTCCGCCGGGTCGGCTTCTCCCGCCGCTGCCGCGCCGACCGCTCACCCGGTGACCGAGTAGCCGCACCCCTTTCCGCACGGTCGGCGTGACCGCCTCGCGCCAAGTCCCTACCCCTCCCATGCCTCAAGCAGGAAGGAAGTCGAGCCGATGCGTGCCCAGTTGGCCCGTGTGGACGCCGTGATCGTCCAAGCCGTCATCGCGGGTGCCCTGTCCTTCTCGCACCTTCACGACCTGGCTGACGCGGCTGGACAGGGCGGGTGGAAGGCGTGGGCCTATCCCGTCAGTGTCGATCTGCTGTTGGTCGCCGCGTGGCGTCGGATGCGCGAACAGCAGCGGGCCGGACAACCCGCCGGGGGACCTCGGTTGTGGTTCCTGGTCGCCCTTGCTGCCTCCCTCGGCGCGAACGTCGCGACCGCCGGGCTCCTCGACCTGGACGACGTTCCCGCGTCGCTCCGCGTCGTGGTGGCCGGCTGGCCCGCCGTCGCCTTCTTCGGCGGAACGCTTCTGGCGCACACGTCCCGCACCCCGGCGGCCTCGTTGACACCGGCCCCGGAGACTCTTCCGGCCGCCGTCGCTCAAGACCCCCGTGACGCGCTTCCGGTGCCCTCCGCCGACCCGGAACCGGCTCCGGAGCCCGCCGCCGAACCGATCACCGCCCCCGTTCCTGCCCCGGTGCCCGCTGCTCCCGCCGTCTCCCTGCCGCCCGCCCTCGTCGACCGCGTCCGGGTCCTGGCCGAGGAACACCGCGCTACCACCGGCCACCCCGCCGACCCCGACACCGTCCGAGCCCGGCTCGGCCTGCCCCCGTCCATGACGCCGTCCGTCGCCGCCCACCTCTGAAAGGAGACGCACGCGATGCGTCCCGCCATCCGTTCCGCGCTGGAGTACGCCGCAGAACTGACCCGCCGCAATCGGCTCGTCGAAGCCGTCGCCGTCGCACAAGCCGCGTTCCACCACGCCACCGCCGACGAATTCCCCGAGATCAGGCAGTGGCTCACCGACCACGCCCACGACTTCACCGGAGGGGACACCCCGCGATGACCAACCCCAGGTTCCGCAACGTCCGCCGCATCGGCCCCGTCCAGGTCGCCTCCTACCTCGCCCGTGGCCGCAACCGCCACCTCGCCGCCTGCACCGCACCTCGCTGTGACTTCTCCACCGAATACGACAGCCGCGCCGCCGCCGAACTCGCCGCCCGCACCCACCGCTGCAAGGCCTGACAGGAGACCGCCGCCATGACCGTCCCGCTCTGGTTCGCCGTGCTCGTCGTCGCCGTCCTCGGCATCCAGCTTGCCCGCCCGCCGTGGTGGCTGGTCGCCCTGCTCCTCCTGGGCGGCTACCTCGTCGCCGACAGCGTCCTCGCCCCCGCCGTCGCCGCCCTCCTCGACTGATCGCCCGCAGAAGGGATCACCCACGTGTTCACCCCGAAGTACCCGCCGCAGGACACCGCCCCGGTCCACACCATCCCGGCTCCGACCGTCTACAGCCCGACCGCGTACAGCCCGGCGGCCTATGCCCCGGCTTCCGTCCCCGTTCCGTCCGCCCCGACCTCCAACCGTCCGACTGTCCAGCTCACGCCTGGCAGCACGCTCGCCCTCGTCGCCGGTGGCAGTGCCGCCGTCATGGTCGTCGGCGCGGTCCTGGTCTCCATGCTCCTCGCGGTCGCCATCACCGCCACCTCCGTGGCCGTCTGCGCGGTCGTCATCCGCTCCATGCTCAAGAGCCGCTGACCTCTCCCGTTCCGCTGGCCTCGGCTTGCCCACACTGTCTAGCCCCCTCGACAAGGCAAGTCGGGGCCTCCGTCCCAAACTCCCGCCCCTCCGAGGAGGAACCCGCACATGCGCCCCGAGGCTCCCGCCGGAGCCATCCGCCAACTGGCATCCCTCGCCCGGTACGGCGACCTCAACACCTACGCACACCAGGTCCAGCGTCTCGGCGGCTGCGAGCGGCCTGTACGGATGGAGGGTCACCGCCTGGACGTCAACGCCGCAACCGGCGAGATCGTCCGTGAGGTGATCGACCGCGACCTTCCCGCTGGACAGCTCCTCATCCGCTGCAACAACCGCAGGGCGACCCGGTGCGCCGCCTGCGCCGAGGTCTACCGCAAGGACACCTTCCACCTCGTCACGGCCGGCCTGAGCGGCGGTAAGGGAATCGGTACGGGCGTCGCCGGACACCCACGCGTCTTCGCCACCTTCACCGCTCCGTCCTTCGGTCCCGTCCACAACCGGCCCGGCGATGGTCGCTGCCGCTGCGGACGCAGCCACCGGGACGACGACCCCGCACTCGGTACGCCCTTGGACCCGGAGCGCTACGACTACCGCGCGGCTGTCCTCTGGAACGCGCACGCCGGTGCCCTCTGGTCCCGGTTCACCACCTACCTGCGCCAACAGCTCGCCTCCCGCGCGGGCATCGGCCGATCGGCGCTGCGTGACTGCCTCAAGGTGTCGTATGCCAAGGTCGCCGAGTACCAGCGGCGCGGGGCTGTCCACTTCCATGCTGTGATCCGGCTCGACGGTCCGGATGGTGCCGAGGACAGCCCACCGGCATGGGCCACGACAGAGCTCCTCAGCGACGCGATCCGTTCTGCGGCCCGGCTCGCCGAGACACCTGGTCCGCTCCTCGACGGTCGCGCGTTCGCCTTCTGCTTCGGTAAGCAGCTCGACATCCGCCCCATCCGCTCGGCCGACTTCACCGGTACCACTGACCTGACCAGCCGGGCCGTCGCCGCCTACGTCGCCAAGTACGCCACCAAAGGCGCGGAAAGCGCGACGGGCACTCTCGACCGCCCGATCCGCAACCCCGTCATCGACCTCATCGGCACCGACGTCACCGACCATGCCCGGCAGATGATCCTCACTTGCTGGCACCTCGGCGCACGCCCCGAACTCGAAGACCTGCGCCTGCGCAAGTGGGCTCACATGCTCGGCTTCCGCGGCCACTTCTCGACCAAGTCCCGCGCCTACTCCGTCACCCTCGGCGCTCTCCGCCAGGAGCGCGCCGACCACAACGAAGCGCTCACCCGCGAACGCGCGGCGCTGGCCGGCCATCCCCTCCCGGACCCGGACACCGTCCTCGTCCTCTCTCACTGGCGATTCGCCGGTACCGGCCTGACTGCCGCGGAATCCTGGCTCGCCACCTCGCGGCGACCCGACACCCCCGACACGGAAGGAGACTCGGCGTGGACCGCCGACGAGACGAACTGATGACTGTCCCGCAGATTCTCGCCGAGCTGGGCGGAGTCTCCCGCCGCACCTTCTACCGCTGGCGCGAGCTGGGACATGCTCCGGAGGCGATCAAGCTTCCAAACGGTGAACTCCGCTTCTGGCGGAGTGACTTCACCTCATGGCTTCACGGACTCGGGGAGGCGGCGTGAAGTCCCACGACGTGAAGGTGTGGAGCATCCGCAAGCGGCCGTACAAGACCCCGTCGTACGACGTGCGATGGAAGGTCGGCGACGTCCCGCCATTCTCCGAGACCTTCCGGACCAAGGCGCTCGCAGACAACTTCCGCGCGAAGCTGCTCCGGGCTGCGCAAAAGGGCGAGGCATTCGACACGGAAACCGGTCTGCCGGACTCTATGGTGCCGATCAAAGAGTCCCTCACCTGGTACGACTTCGCGCGGGCGTATGTCGCCATGAAATGGCCGCACGCCGCTCCGAACTCCCGCGACAGCCTGAACGAGACGATGACGCTCGTCACGACTCACCTCCTGGCCGACCGCGCCGGTCGCCCTGCGGATGACGTGTTGCGGCGTGCCCTACGCGGCTGGGCCTTCGTCGTTCAGGCCCCGGACGAGGAGGCCCCGCCGGTGGACATCGCCAACGCCCTCCGATGGGTCGCTAAGGCCTCGCTGTCGCTGACGACGCTCAAGAACCCGGCAGACATCCGCAGCGTTCTCGACTCGCTCAGGCTCACCCTTGCCGGTGCTCCGGCCGCCGCCGAGACGGTGCGGCGCAAGCGGGCTGTCCTCTTTAACGCCTTGGCCTACGCGGTCGAGCTGGGGGAGCTCCCGGAGAACCCGGTCACGCTCGTGAAGTGGAAGCTGCCCAAGGTCACCAAGGAAGTAGACCGCCGAGTCGTGGTGAACCCCCGGCAGGCGGCTGAGCTTCTCGGCGCGGTCTCGTACGTCGGCGGGTACCGCCGGGCGCGTGGGCGTCGACTCGTCGCGCTCTTCGCCTGCATGTACTTCGGTGGGCTGCGGCCAGCGGAAGCCGTGGCTCTGCGTCGGCCGGACTGCGCGCTGCCGGACAAGGGGTGGGGTTCGTTGATCCTGGAGAAGTCCCGCCCCACTGTCGGGAAGCGCTGGACCGGAACGGGGGAGGTGCACGACAACCGCGGCCTGAAGAATCGACCCGCCAACGAGACCCGCATCGTTCCAGCGCCGCCCCGCCTGGTCCGCATGCTCCGGGCTCACATCGAGGAGTTCGGTACGGCCAAGGACGGCCGGTTGTTCGCCAACGAGCGCGGGGGAGTGGTCGCCTCGACGACGTACTGGCGCGTCTGGGATGAGGCCCGGCACCTGGCGCTCACCCCGGAACAGGTGGCCTCGCCGCTGGCTGCTCGACCGTACGACCTGCGGCACGCCGCGCTCTCCTCCTGGCTCAATGCTGGCGTAGACCCCACCGAGGTTGCGGAGCGCGCCGGCAACAGCGTCGAAGTGCTCCTGAGCCGCTACGCGAAGTGCCTCGACGGCCGCCAAGACGTCGCCAACCGCCGGATCGCCGAACTCCTCGGCGACGACCACGACCAGGAGGACGAGCCCCGCGACGAGCCCTGATCCTGACCCACCCGCGACACACGCCTGCGGCATGATGGCCCCTGGACTACGGTCCGGGGGCTTCGTCGTTTTCTAGGGATGACCTGCGGATTCCTGCCCTACGGCCAGTCCACGCATAGTCCACAGCACCCGACATACGGCCGCTCCGAGCGGCACATGGCTGCACATACGCCAAGACCCCGTCCTCAGCGAAGGCGCTGGTGGCGGGGTCTTTGGGCACCTCATGCAAGGTGCCCCCGGCAGGATTCGAACCTGCGCACACGGCTCCGGAGGCCGTTGCTCTATCCCCTGAGCTACGGGGGCGTGTCGGTTGCGATGGTGTTGCTCGCGGCGACGGGTAGAACACTACCAGCTTGCCCGGGGTGTTCATGAACGGGTTTCCGTGGGGGTGAAGGTCGCCCGCACGGGGTGGAAGTGGCGAAAACCCGGACGCGGTGGCCGGTCCCGACCTACTCTCGAGTTGTGCCAGGCGCGTCGGGCCGGGTGCTTGTTGTGGACGACAACAAGGTCATCCGGCAGCTGATCAGGGTCAATCTCGAGCTGGAGGGCATCGAGGTCGTGACCGCGTCCGATGGTGCCGAGTGTCTGGAAGTCGTTGATCAGGTGCAGCCCGATCTCGTGACCCTCGATGTCGTCATGCCCCGGTTGGACGGGCTGCGCACCGCCGCTCGGTTGCGTGCCGATCCGCGGACGCATGATCTTCCCCTTGTCATCATCAGCGCCTGTACGCAGTACGAGGTCGAGGCCGGCCTCGAAGTCGGCGTCGACGCCTTTCTCGCCAAGCCTTTTGAGCCCACCGAACTCGTCTCCGTCGTACGGGAGTTGATGGAGCGGAGGAAGGGGGACGGCGTAAGCGGGGCTGGGGTGGATCTGAAGTTGGGTCTGGGGATCGGGCCTGTGCTGGGAGCGGGGGAGGGCGTGGGTGCGGGGAAAGGCGGCGGGCCGGGCGCTGGGCCTGCGGCCGAGTAGCACTGTCCTGCCCGTGGGGCACCTGATGGAGCCTCCCTGCCCGTAGGGCCGGGCAGGTCGAGAGGGGGGTTCGACTCCGCCGTCTGTTCCCTCTCGTCCCTCTGGTCCCTCTCCTCCTCTGCCCCGTCTGCTTCCGCTGCTCTCTCCTCCTCCGCCCTCGCCCCCTGCGTCCACATCCCGGGACCTGTCGAAACCTGCTCGCCTACCCGCCCCCCTCCTCCCCTACGCTTGTCCCGTGACTCCCGTCGAGCTCTCCCGTACCGTGCTGCGCGCGGTGCGTTGTGCTGTGGAGGACGGGGAGCTCAGCGTGGGCGTTCCGGAGCGGGCCGTGGTCACGCCGCCGGGGCCCGGGGGGCGAGGGGACTACGCCACCAACATCGCCCTGCAACTCGCCCGGCCGGCCGGGCGGCCACCGCTTCGGGTTGCCGAGGTGCTTCGGCCGTATCTGGCCCGGGCCGAAGGCGTCGCCGGGGTCGAGATCACCGGGCCCGGGTTCCTCAACATCAGCCTCGACGGTTCCGCCGCCTCCGCCCTCGTCCGGCGGATTCAGCTCGAAGGTCTGCGATACGGGCACACCGACCGCCTCGCCGGACAGGTCTTCGCGGTGCGGGTGCCGTACGAGGTGCGGGCCGAGGTCCTCGCCGACGCGCTCGGGCGGATCGTCGGGGCGCAGGGCGGCCGCGTCGACATCGGGCACGGCGAGCCCGTCACCCTGCGGCCGATCCCCGCTCCCGAGGATCCCGCTCCACTCGGTCTCGATGCCGCGCGATGGGCGCTGCTCCACCCCGCACCGCACGACCGGCCCCGGATCACCGCCGACCATCTGGTCCAGCGTGAGGGCAACCCCCTCTTCCGGGTCCGTTACGCCCACGCCCGCACCCGGGCCGTCAGTCGTAACGCCGCCGATCTCGGCTTCACCGGCCAGCCCGGCCCACTGGACGCGGTGGATGCGGTGCACGCGGTGGACGCGGATGACCTTGTCGGCCTGCTCGCGGATCACCCCCGCATCCTTGCCACCACCGTCAGACTCCCGAGCCCCTTGAGCCCCCCGAGCCCCTCGCACGAGTCGGGAACACCGGGATCCCCGGCGGCGCCGGCCCTCGACCCCTGTGCCCCCTCCCGTCTCACCCGTCACCTGCTGGCCCTCGCCGACGCCACGCTCGTTCTGCTTCCCAGCGTCCTTCCCCGTGGTGACGAGAAACCCTTGGCCGCCCACCGTGCCCGGCTCGCGCTCGCCGAAGCCGCCGGGACGGTGCTGGCCGGCGGCCTGTCCCTGCTCGGCATCGACGCACCCGACCACCTCTGAGCCAAGAAGAGACTTAAGACATGAGCCGTTCCGCCCACCCCGCCGGGCCCCGTCACGCCGACGTCCTTCCCGAGGGGCACTATTCCGCTCCGCCCACCGACCTCAACGCCCTCGACGCCAAGGTGTGGGCGCGGACGGTCACGCGCGACACCGACGGTGTCGTCACCGTCGGCGGGGTCGACGTCAAGACCCTCGCCGAGCAGCACGGCACCCCGGCCTACATCCTCGACGAGGCGGACTTCCGGGACCGGGCCCGTGCCTGGCGTACCGCCTTCGGGGCCGACGCCGACGTCTTCTATGCCGGCAAGGCGTTCCTGTCCCGGGCCGTCGTGCGGTGGCTGCACGAGGAGGGGCTCAACCTCGACGTCTGTTCCGGCGGCGAGCTGGCCACCGCCCTCTCCGCCGGTATGCCCGCAGACCGCATCGCCTTCCACGGCAACAACAAGTCCACGGACGAGATCCACCGGGCCGTCGACGCCGGGGTCGGGCGGATCGTTCTCGACTCGTTCCAGGAGATCGTGCGGGTCGCCCACATCGCGCAGTCTCTCGGGAAGCGGCAGCGGGTTCAGATCCGGATCACCGTCGGCGTCGAGGCGCACACGCACGAGTTCATCGCCACCGCCCACGAGGACCAGAAGTTCGGGATTCCGCTGGCCGGGGGACAGGCCGCCGAAGCCGTGCGCCGGGCGCTCCAGCTCGACGGGCTCGAGCTCATCGGGATCCACTCCCACATCGGGTCGCAGATCTTCGACATGTCCGGCTTCGAGGTCGCCGCGCACCGGGTGGTCGGACTGCTCAAGGACATCCGTGACGAGCACGGGGTCGAACTGCCCGAGATCGACCTCGGCGGCGGCCTCGGGATCGCCTACACCAGCGACGACGACCCGAGCGAGCCCCACGAGATCGCCAAGGCCCTCACCGAGATCGTCACGCGCGAGTGTGAAGGGGCCCGCCTTCGCACGCCCCGTATCTCCGTCGAGCCCGGCCGCGCCATCGTCGGACCCACCGCTTTCACGCTCTACGAGGTCGGCACCATCAAGCCTCTCGACGGGCTCCGCACCTATGTCTCCGTCGACGGCGGCATGTCGGACAACATCCGCACCGCGCTGTACGACGCCGAGTACAGCGTCGCCCTCGTCTCCCGTGTCTCCGACGCGGCGCCGATGCTGGCCCGGGTGGTCGGCAAGCACTGTGAGAGCGGCGACATCGTGGTCAAGGACGCGTTCCTGCCGTCCGACCTGGCACCGGGTGACCTGATCGCCGTGCCCGCCACGGGCGCGTACTGCCGGTCCATGGCCAGCAACTACAACCATGTGCTGCGGCCGCCGGTGGTGGCCGTGCACGAGGGGGAGTCGCGGGTCATCGTGCGGCGGGAGACCGAGGACGATCTGCTGCGCCTCGACGTCGGCTGACCGGCGGCCAAGGAACGACGGACAACTAACGGCGGCCAAGGAACGACGGACAACTAACGGCGGCCAAAGAGCGGCGGCCAACGAACGACGGCCAAGGATTGCGGACGGGAATGGCGGACCGGGACGCAGAAGGGAACATGGAGGGGGACGCAGAAGAACAGGGCGGAAGATCTCCTGTCTGCCGTCCCTGAGGAAATGAAATAGACGTCTCACGATCCGGACCAGGGGCAGAAAGTCCGGTCCGGTGAGTGAGACTGGGGCAACCGGAAACAACCGTAGACGGTATGAGGAAACGAGGTCGGATGATGCGTAAGCGTCCGCTGAAGGTGGCGCTGCTGGGCTGTGGAGTGGTCGGCTCAGAGGTGGCGCGCATCATGACGACGCACGCCGACGACCTCGCCGCACGCATCGGGGCGCCGGTGGAGCTGGCGGGCGTCGCGGTGCGGCGGCCCTCCAGGGTCCGGGACGGCATCGACCCCGCCCTCGTCACCACCGACGCCACCGCCCTCGTCAAACGCGGGGACATCGACGTCGTCGTCGAGGTCATCGGCGGCATCGAGCCCGCTCGTACGCTCATCACGACCGCCTTCGAGTACGGCGCCTCCGTCGTCTCCGCGAACAAGGCGCTTCTGGCCCAGGACGGCGCCGCGCTGCACGCCGCCGCCGAGGAGCACGGCGAGGACCTCTACTACGAGGCCGCCGTCGCCGGCGCCATCCCGCTGATCCGGCCGCTTCGCGAGTCCCTCGCCGGGGACAAGGTCAACCGGGTGCTGGGCATCGTCAACGGCACCACCAACTTCATCCTCGACAAGATGGACTCCACCGGCGCCGGGTACCAGGAGGCCCTCGACGAGGCCACCGCCCTGGGCTACGCCGAGGCCGACCCCACCGCCGATGTCGAGGCCTTCGACGCCGCCGCCAAGGCCGCCATCCTCGCCGGGATCGCCTTCCACACGCGCGTGCGCCTCGACGACGTCTACCGCGAGGGCATGACCGAGGTGACCGCGGCCGACTTCGCCTCCGCCAGGGCGATGGGCTGCACCATCAAGCTGCTCGCCATCTGTGAGCGGGCCGCCGACGGAGGGTCCGTGACGGCCCGCGTGCACCCGGCGATGATTCCGCTCACCCACCCGCTCGCCTCCGTGCGCGGCGCGTACAACGCCGTGTTCGTGGAGTCGGACGCGGCCGGGCAGCTCATGTTCTACGGCCCCGGCGCCGGCGGTGCTCCCACCGCCTCCGCCGTGCTCGGCGACCTGGTCGCCGTCTGCCGCAACCGGCTCAGCGGGGCAACGGGGCCCGGCGAGTCGGCGTATGCCGCCCTGCCGGTGTCGCCGATGGGCGATGTCGTCACCCGCTATCACATCAGCCTCGACGTCGCCGACAAACCGGGCGTTCTCGCCCAGGTCGCCACGGTGTTCGCCGAGCACGGGGTGTCGATCGATACCGTGCGGCAGCAAGGACGCCAAGACGGCGACGGCGAGGCCTCTCTCGTCGTCGTCACCCACCGCGCGTCCGACGCCTCCCTCACCGGGACCGTCGAGGCGTTGCGCAAGCTCGACACCGTGCGGGGTGTCGCCAGCATCATGCGGGTTGAAGGAGAGTAACCAGCAATGACCCACCAGTGGCGCGGAATCATCGAGGAGTACCGGGACCGGCTGCCGGTATCCGACAGCACGCCGGTCGTCTCCCTCCGTGAGGGCGGCACGCCCCTCGTGCCCGCGCAGGTGCTCTCCGAGCGCACGGGCTGCGAGGTCCACCTCAAGGTGGAGGGCGCCAACCCGACCGGGTCCTTCAAGGACCGCGGTATGACCATGGCCATCTCGCGGGCCAAGGAGGAGGGCGCGCAGGCCGTGATCTGCGCCTCCACCGGCAACACCTCCGCGTCCGCCGCCGCCTACGCCGTGCGCGCCGGCATGGTCTGCGCCGTGCTCGTCCCGCAGGGCAAGATCGCGATCGGCAAGATGGGCCAGGCCCTCGTGCACGGCGCGAAGATCCTCCAGGTCGACGGCAACTTCGACGACTGCCTCACGCTCGCGCGTGATCTGTCGGACAACTACCCGGTGGCGCTGGTCAATTCGGTCAACCCGGTGCGCATCGAGGGTCAGAAGACGGCCTCGTTCGAGATCGTGGACATGCTCGGGGACGCCCCCGACATCCACGTCCTGCCGGTCGGCAACGCGGGCAACATCACCGCGTACTGGAAGGGTTACAAGGAGTACGCCGCCGATGGCATCGCCGCGCGGACGCCCCGCATGTGGGGCTTCCAGGCGTCCGGCAGTGCGCCCATCGTGCGCGGCGAGGTCGTCAAGGACCCGTCGACGATCGCCACCGCGATCCGCATCGGCAACCCCGCCTCCTGGAAGTTCGCGCTGGCGGCGCAGGAGGAGTCCGGCGGCTTCATCGACGAGGTGACGGACCGTGAGATCCTGCGCGCCTACCGGCTGTTGGCCGCGCAGGAGGGCGTCTTCGTGGAGCCCGCGTCCGCCGCGTCCGTGGCCGGTCTGCTGAAGGCCGCCGAGCAGGGCAAGGTCGACCCGGGGCAGCGCATCGTCTGCACCGTCACCGGCAACGGACTGAAGGACCCCGACTGGGCCGTCGCAGGCGCCCCGCAGCCGGTCACCGTCCCGGTCGACGCGGCGACGGCGGCCGAGCGCCTCGGTCTGGCCTGAGCGGCAAACCCGGGCTCGACCCGCCGGACCCGGGCGGACCGGGTCGTCCTCGACCGGGTAATCCCTGTAAGGGGTGCACAGGGGGCTTACGACACGCATCGTGCGCCTCCTGTGCGCCCTATGTCGCCGCAGAACCTTCCTTCGATAGGCTGTACTGAACCCGCCCGCCGCATATGCCGCAGTGCCGCGTCGTCACCGCGTCGCCGTCGGGCCTCAAGGGTCCTCACATACCCATCGAATGTCATTCGACAGTCCCGCAGCTCAAGGAGAGTCATCGCGAGATGGCCGGTCCCGCCTTCCGCGCCGCCCCCGTCCGGGTGCGTGTCCCCGCCACCAGCGCCAACCTCGGCCCGGGCTTCGACGCCTTCGGCCTCGCGCTGGGGCTCTACGACGACGTCGTCGTCCGGGTGGCCGACTCCGGGCTGCACATCGACATCGCGGGGGAGGGCAGCGAGACGCTCCCGCGCGACGAGAAGCACCTCCTCGTCCGCTCCCTGCGCACCGCCTTCGACGTCCTGGGCGGCCAGCCGCGCGGCCTGGAGATCGTCTGCGCCAACCGCATCCCGCACGGCCGGGGCCTCGGCTCCTCCTCCGCCGCGATCTGCGCCGGCATCGTCGCCGCGCGCGCGGTGACCATAGGCGGCGAGAGCAAGCTCGACGACGCCGCGCTGCTGGAGCTCGCGACCGAGATCGAGGGCCACCCGGACAACGTGGCGGCCTGTCTGCTGGGCGGGTTCACCCTGTCCTGGATGGAGTCCGGCGCCGCGCGGGCGATCAGGACGGAGCCCGCCGATTCCATCGTTCCGGTGGTTTTCGTGCCCGGAAAGCCGGTCCTCACCGAGACCGCGCGCGGTCTGCTCCCGCGCTCCGTGCCGCACGTCGACGCCGCCGCCAACGCCGGCCGGGCCGCACTGCTCGTCGAGGCCCTCACCCGCCGCCCCGAACTGCTGCTGCCCGCCACCGAGGACCGGCTGCACCAGGAGTACCGCGCCCCGGCCATGCCGGAGAGCGCGGCTCTGGTGGAGCGGCTGCGCGCCGACGGGATCCCCGCGGTGATCTCCGGCGCCGGACCCACCGTGATGGCGCTGGCCGACGCGGGCACGGCCGACAAGATCGAGGCGTCGGCCGGCACGGACTGGGCCGCGAACCGCCTGGCCCTGGACCTGCAAGGGGCGAGCGTGCTGCCCCTTGCGCCCTCCGGCGACCTCTGAAAGCACACGGTTGCCGGATTTCGAGAGGGGGAATGTTTGTTGGATCCGGTAGTGTTAATCTCAAGTCTGCACCCGACCCCACCACGGCGAGGTGCTTCGTGTCCCCGTCCGGGACAGACATTCTTCCGGGAGCTCCCCAAGCCGCACTGCGTTCCGTACGTCGTACCTGGGCAGTACGCCGTGCAGCGACGCTGAGCGGTCCACAGGGCACGCTCCGGAATCGGTGCGACCACGCCACGTGACACTGAGTGTCACGGCTCGTCGAGGAAGCGCCATCACCAGCAAATCTCTCTTCCGCCTCTTTGGCGGACCACCGCCCCGGCTTCGCCACACGAGGGACCGAAGTCGGACAGCACAACCGGTCGCCGAGCCAGACAGGCCGACGTCCGCTCCAGGGAAGGACCCTTCGTGAGCGACACCACCGATCTGATGGGCGCACGTGTCGAGGAGACCGCTGCCGCGCCCGCCACGGACGCCTCCGCGCCTGCCACCGGTGCCGGCTCCCGGCGGCGCCGCGGTACCGGCCTCGAGGGCATGGTGCTGGCCGAGCTGCAGCAGGTCGCATCCGGCCTCGGCATCAGGGGCACCGCGCGTATGCGCAAGAGCCAGCTGATCGAGGTCATCAAGGAGGCGCAGGCCTCAGGCGGCAGCGCCCCGGCCAAGGCCGCGGCTCCCGCAGGGGACGCCGCCGAGACCAAGCCCAAGCGCCGCGCCACCTCCAAGGCCCGTACGGGCGATGCCGCCGCCGAGAAGAAGGCGGACGCCGCCCCGGCCGAGGCCCCCGCCGAGAAGGCCGTGGCCCAGCAGCAGATCGAGATCCCCGGCCAGCCGGCCAGCAAGGATGCTCCGGTCGAGCGCCGTCGCCGCCGGGCCACCGCCGAGGCGGGCAGCCCGGAGACAGTCGCCGCCGAGGCGAAGACCGCCCCGCAGGCCGAGACGCCCGCCCCGGCGCAGGCCGAGGCCCAGGCGCAGCCGCAGGGCGACGCCAGGAGCGACGCCGACGGCGGCGAGGGCCGCCGTCGCGACCGCCGTGAGCGCGGTCGCGACCGTGGCGAGCGGGGGGACCGCGCCGATCGCGGTGACCGCGCTGATCGCGGTGACCGTCGTAAGAGCGAGGACCAGCAGGGCGGCCAGCCCCAGCGCGGCGGCCAGCAGCAGGGCCAGCAGCAGAGCGGCGGTCGTCAGGACCGTCAGCAGCGCGACAACGGTCCGCAGGACGACGACGACTTCGATGGCGGCCGCCGTGGCCGTCGCGGCCGCTACCGCGACCGTCGTGGCCGTCGCGGGCGTGACGAGATCGGCACCGCCGAGCCGCAGCTCGCCGACGACGACGTCCTGATCCCCGTCGCGGGCATCCTGGACATCCTCGACAACTACGCGTTCATCCGGACCTCCGGCTACCTGCCGGGCCCGAACGACGTGTACGTCTCCCTCGCCCAGGTCCGCAAGAACGGCCTGCGCAAGGGCGACCACGTCACCGGCGCGGTCCGTCAGCCCAAGGAAGGCGAGCGGCGCGAGAAGTTCAACGCGCTGGTCCGCCTGGACTCCGTCAACGGCATGGCGCCCGAACACGGCCGCGGCCGCCCGGAGTTCAACAAGCTGACCCCGCTCTACCCGCAGGACCGGCTCCGCCTGGAGACCGACCCGGGCGTGCTGACCACGCGGATCATCGACCTCGTGTCGCCGATCGGCAAGGGCCAGCGCGGTCTGATCGTGGCCCCGCCGAAGACCGGCAAGACCATGATCATGCAGGCGATCGCCAACGCGATCACGCACAACAACCCCGAGTGCCACCTGATGGTCGTCCTGGTCGACGAGCGTCCGGAAGAGGTCACCGACATGCAGCGGTCGGTGAAGGGCGAGGTCATCTCCTCGACCTTCGACCGCCCGGCCGAGGACCACACCACGGTCGCCGAGCTCGCCATCGAGCGCGCCAAGCGTCTGGTGGAGCTGGGCCACGACGTCGTCGTGCTGCTCGACTCGATCACGCGTCTGGGCCGTGCGTACAACCTCGCCGCCCCGGCCTCCGGCCGCATCCTGTCCGGTGGTGTCGACTCGACCGCCCTGTACCCGCCGAAGCGCTTCTTCGGTGCGGCCCGCAACATCGAGGACGGCGGCTCGCTGACCATCCTCGCCACCGCCCTGGTGGACACCGGGTCCCGCATGGACGAGGTGATCTTCGAGGAGTTCAAGGGCACCGGCAACATGGAGCTCAAGCTCGACCGGAAGCTCGCCGACAAGCGCATCTTCCCCGCGGTGGACGTGGACGCGTCCGGTACCCGTAAGGAAGAGATCCTGCTCGGCAACGACGAGCTGGCCGTCGTCTGGAAGCTGCGCCGGGTGCTGCACGCGCTCGACCAGCAGCAGGCGATCGAGCTGCTTCTCGACAAGATGAAGCAGACGAAGTCGAACGGCGAGTTCCTGCTGCAGATCCAGAAGACGACGCCGTCGCCGGGCAACAACGACTGACGTCACGCACCACATCCATGAGGGCCGCCCCGGTGAAAGGGGGCGGCCCTCATCGGTTCTTCACACGCGGGATACGATCTCGCTCTTCAAACATCTTGATCCGAATTTCCTGAAGCGAACTTCTTGATCCCGAGGGGGGACTCGAGTGGGTACACCCACGTCCGGGGGCAACAGCGGTCGGCACAGACGCCGGATACGCATCGTCCTGCCCGTTGTCGCGGCCGGGCTGGCCGCGGCCGTCGCCGGTGCGATGCTGACGTCGTCGGCCTCGGCCGCTGTGACGCCTCCGACGCCCGCCTACAGCGCGCCGTCGGCCGAGCAGCTCAACAAGCGCCTCGCCATCGCCATCGCCGGTGACGACACGGCGGGCAAGACCGCCAAGTCCTCCCTGAGTGCGAGCACACGCCCCACCACCGTCGACCCGAAGATCATCGGCGGCACCACGGCGACCATCACCACGGCACCGTGGATGGCGCAGCTCTGGTACGGCGACGACCGCGGCACCGCGACCACCAGCGACGACATCGGCTTCTTCTGCGGCGGCACGGTCGTCTCGCCGACGAAGATCCTCACCGCCGCGCACTGCCTCAAGGACGAGACCGGCAAGAACTACAGCTGGTACTCCCACGGCATCGTCATCACCGGCACCTCGCAGCTGCCGACCGTCGACAGCAACGGCCAGATCACCGATCTGCACGGCGGCAACGAGAGCGGCGTCTGGCGCCAGTGGAACCACCCGTCGTTCAGCCCGTCGACGATCGACAACGACATCGCCGTCCTGACCCTGCCGGAGCCGGTCAAGGCCACGCCGATCCGCATGACGACGGCCGCGGACACCGCGTCGTACGCCGCCGGCACCAAGGCCACGCTCTTCGGCTGGGGCCGCACCAGCTCCACCACGCAGGACATCTCCGACGTGCTGAAGACGGCCACGCTGCCGATCCAGTCGGACACCACCTGCGCGACCTACTACGGCGCCGACTTCGTCAAGGGCCACAACGTGTGCGCGGGCGATCCCGCCACCGGCAGCGACGAGGGCACCACCTCCGCCTGCAACGGCGACTCCGGCGGTCCGCTGATCGTCAGGAACGCGGCCGGCGAGGACCGGATCGTGGGCGTCGTCTCCTGGGGCGTGCAGGACTGCGTCGAGAGCGGCGCGTACAGCGTGTTCACCAAGGTCTCCACGTACGTCGGCGCCACCTACCCGCGCGTCGAGGACACCAACCTCAACGGTGACCACCTCGCCGACCTGTGGGTGCGCAACGCCTCCACCAAGACCGGCTACGAGCTCGACTCCAAGGGCGCCACGCTCGCCGCGCGCCAGTCCTGGGGCTCCTTCAGCGCCTACAACATCGTCGTGCAGACCGACCTGGACCGCGACGGCTACCAGGACCTGATCCTGCGCCGGACCTCGGACGGTGACGTCTTCTGGCAGCACTGGGTGCCCTCCACCGAGACCTGGGCGACCAAGCTCATCGGCGACAACTGGAAGACCCGCCTGAGCATCGTCGCCCCCGGCGACATGACGGGCGACTACCTGCCCGACATGCTGGCGGTGGACTCCACCGGCGTGCTGTGGCTGTACCCGGGCAAGGGCGCCGGAAGCTTCGGCGCACCGCTCAAGGTCGGCGCGGGCTGGAACAACTTCAACGTGGTGCGCGGACACGGCGACTTCAACGGCGACGGTCTGACGGACCTGCTCGCCCGTAACAAGAGCACCGGTGCCGTGTACCTGTACCGGGGTCGCGGCGTGCTCAGCACGGCCATCTTCCAGCCCGCTCTCAAGGTCGCGACCTGGACCAACACGACGTACAACGCCTTCGACACGGTCGGTGACCTGAACAGCGACAGCAAGGCCGACCTGGTGGCCCGCACTCCCTCCGGCGCCCTGTACCTGTACAAGGGCACCGGAAGCACCACGAGTGCGATCTTTGCCACAAGGGTCTCGCTCGGGACGGGCTTCCAGCAGTACGACCTCTTCGGCTGAGTCGAGCCGAAATCGCAGGTGAGCGGGGTACTCCTCGCTCACCCGCGTCACGCTGTGTGCCCGGTCCGTCCCGGACCGGGCACACAGCGTTGTGCAACCCTGTCCCGAGTTTCCCCGTCTGACCTGGCGGAGTGACGATGGTGAGGTTGCGCGACAACAGAGGAGCGATGTGTCCGCCGAGAGCACGCCGGAGCCCGGCATACCGGGTGAGGCCGGCACGACGAGCGGGGCGGCCGGCAGCAACGGTCCGCGCCACCGCAAGGAGCGGGGCAGGCGCAAGGGGCTGCTGATCGCCGCGTGGACGGCAGCGGGCATCGTCGTGCTGGGCGGCACGGGGATGGGCTACCTGTACTTCAAGCTCAACGGCAACATCAAGAGCGTCGACATCGACCAGGCGCTGGGCACCGACCGGCCGACCAAGGTCGACAACGGCTCCGAGAACATCCTGGTCCTCGGCTCGGACACCCGCTCCGGCGCCAACAAGCAGCTCGGCGGCGGCACCGACGACGGCAGCGCCCGCTCGGACACCGCGATGATCATCCACGTGTACGAGGGCCACAAGAAGGCCAGCGTGGTCTCCATACCGCGCGACACCCTCATAGACCGCCCCTCGTGCACCGACACCAAGGGCGTCACCCACGACGCCGCCTCCGACGTCATGTTCAACTCGGCGTACTCGACGGGTGGCGCGGCCTGTGCGGTGAAGACGGTCGAGTCGATCAGCGGCGTCCGTATGGACCACTACCTGGAGGTCGACTTCTCGGGCTTCGAGAAGCTCATCGACGAACTCGGCGGCGTCCAGGTCACCACGACCAGGGCCATCAAGGACTCCGACAGTCATCTGAACCTCAAGGCCGGCACGCACACGCTCACCGGCGAGCAGGCCCTCGGCCTGGTCCGCACCCGGCACGGCGTCGGCGACGGCTCCGACCTTGGCCGCATCCAGCTTCAGCAGGCGTTCATCAAGGCCCTGGTCAACCAGGTGAAGCACATCGGCCTGTTCAGCAGCGGCACCAAGCTGTACGACCTCGCCAACACCGCCACCAAGGCCGTCACGACCGACTCCGACCTAGGTTCGCTGAACTCCCTGATGTCCTTCGCGAACGGCCTCAAGGGCATCAGCTCGACCAACATGAACATGGTCACGATGCCGGTCCGGTACGACCCGTCCAACCCCAACCGGGTCATCGTCGCCGAGGCGAAGGCCAAGCAGGTCTGGGCGGCCCTCAAGAACGACCGGGCCATCCCGAAGACAGCCACGGAAGGCAACGCCACGGGCGAGGCGGCGGGCGTCGTGACGTCGTGACGTCATGCGTGAGGACCCCCGGGGAATAGACGACACCCGCCCCCGGTTTTGGGGGATGCGGCCAGTGCTGGCAGACTGGTACGTCGGCTCCGGTTCACGTATGTCGTATCCCGCGGCAGCGACCCGGCGCCCTCCCGAAACTAGGAGACACCTTGAAGCGCGACATCCACCCCGAGTACGTCGAGACGCAGGTCAGCTGCACCTGTGGCGCGTCGTTCACCACCCGTAGCACGATCGAGAGCGGTGCCATCCGCGCCGACGTCTGCTCCGAGTGCCACCCGTTCTACACGGGCAAGCAGAAGATCCTCGACACCGGTGGCCGTGTGGCCCGCTTCGAGGCCCGCTTCGGCAAGGCCGCCGCAGGCTCCAAGAAGTAGCGAGCCCCAATTCGCCGGTCCACGGTCGTGTCCCCGCCCAGGGGCACACCGGGACCGGCGTTTTTGGTCGCCCGTCCTTCCCCCACGTACGTCATCAGGAGCCCACCATGTTCGAGGCCGTCGAGGAACTGCTCGGTGAGCACGCCGACCTGGAGAAGAAGCTCGCCGACCCGTCGGTACACGCCGACCAGGCCAACGCGCGCAAGCTGAACAAGCGCTACGCCGAGCTGACCCCCATCGTCGGCACGTACCGCTCCTGGAAGCAGACCGGCGACGACATCGAGACCGCCCGCGAGTTCATCGCCGACGACCCCGACTTCGCCGCCGAGGTCAAGGAGCTGGAGAAGCAGCGCGAGGAGCTGACCGAGAAGCTGCGGCTGCTGCTCGTGCCCCGGGACCCGTCCGACGACAAGGACGTCATTCTCGAGATCAAGGCCGGCGCCGGCGGTGACGAGTCCGCTCTGTTCGCGGGCGACCTGCTGCGCATGTATCTCCGCTACGCCGAGCGCGTCGGCTGGAAGACCGAGATCATCGACGCCACCGAGTCCGAGCTGGGCGGCTACAAGGACGTCCAGGTCGCCGTGAAGACCAAGGGCGGGCAGGGCGCGACCGAGCCCGGGCAGGGCGTGTGGGCGCGGCTGAAGTACGAGGGCGGCGTGCACCGGGTGCAGCGGGTGCCCGCGACCGAGTCGCAGGGCCGGATCCACACCTCCGCCGCCGGTGTGCTCGTCACCCCCGAGGCCGAGGAGGTCGAGGTCGAGATCAACGCGAACGACCTCCGCATCGACGTGTACCGGTCCTCCGGGCCTGGCGGGCAGTCCGTCAACACGACCGACTCCGCCGTGCGCATCACGCACATTCCGACCGGAGTCGTCGCCTCGTGTCAGAACGAGAAGAGTCAGCTGCAGAACAAGGAGCAGGCGATGCGTATCCTGCGCTCCAGGCTGCTCGCGGCGGCGCAGGAGGAAGCGGAGCGGGAGGCTGCCGACGCCCGCCGCAGCCAGGTCCGCACCGTCGACCGCTCCGAGAAGATCCGCACGTACAACTTCCCGGAGAACCGCATCTCGGACCACCGGGTCGGCTTCAAGTCGTACAACCTGGACCAGGTCCTGGACGGCGATCTCGACGCGGTGATCCAGGCCTGCGTCGACGCGGACTCGGCCGCCAAGCTGGCAGCCGCGTAAGCGTTGTAGGACGTACGCACGACGAGTACGACACGGAGGACTTGCGTGAACCTGCTGCTCGCAGAGGTGGCCCAGGCCACCCAGCGGCTGGCCGACGCCGGCGTGCCCTCGCCGCGCAACGACGCGGAGGAGCTCGCCGCGTTCGTGCACGGCGTGAAGCGCGGTGAACTCCACTCCGTGAAGAACTCCGACTTCGACGCCCGCTACTGGGAGACCATCGCCCGGCGTGAGCAGCGCGAGCCGCTGCAGCACATCACCGGGCGGGCCTTCTTCCGGTATCTGGAGCTCCAGGTCGGGCCCGGGGTCTTCGTGCCGCGCCCCGAGACCGAGTCCGTGGTCGGCTGGGCCATAGACGCCGTACGCGCCATGGACGTCGTCGAGCCCCGCATCGTCGACCTGTGCACCGGCAGCGGCGCCATCGCGCTCGCCCTCGCCCAGGAGGTGCCGCGCTCGCGTGTGCACGCCGTGGAACTGTCCGAGGACGCCCTGCGCTGGACGCGGAAGAACATGGAGGGGTCCAGGGTCGACCTGCGTCAGGGAGACGCCCTGGACGCCTTCCACGACCTCGACGGTCAGGTCGACCTGGTCATCTCCAACCCGCCGTACATCCCGCTCACGGAGTGGGAGTACGTGGCGCCGGAGGCCCGGGACTACGATCCCGAACTCGCCCTGTTCTCGGGCGAGGACGGCCTCGACCTGATCCGCGGCATCGAGCGCACCGCGCACCGGCTGCTGCGCCCGGGCGGCGTCGTCGTCATCGAGCACGCCGACACACAGGGCGGCCAGGTGCCGTGGATCTTCACCGAGGAGCGGGGCTGGGCCGACGCGGCCGACCACCCCGACCTCAACAACCGTCCGCGCTTCGCCACCGCCCGCAGGGCGATGCCGTGAGCGCGCCCCATACGTTCGACCCGCAGCAGTACGTGTACGAGGAGGCTCGCTAAATGGCACGGCGATACGACACCAACGACGCGACCGACCGCGTGACCGGTCTGCGCGAGGCAGCCTCCGCCGTCCGCCGTGGCGAGCTCGTGGTCCTCCCGACCGACACGGTGTACGGCATCGGCGCCGACGCGTTCTCCTCGGAGGCCGTCGCCGACCTGCTGGAGGCCAAGGGCCGGGGCCGCAACATGCCCACCCCCGTCCTCATCGGCTCCCCGAACACGCTGCACGGCCTCGTCACGGACTTCTCCGAGCTGGCCTGGGAGCTGGTCGACGCGTTCTGGCCGGGCGCGCTGACGCTCGTCGCCAAGCACCAGCCGTCCCTGCAGTGGGACCTCGGCGACACCCGGGGCACGGTCGCCGTGCGCATGCCGCTGCACCCGGTCGCCATCGAACTGCTGACGGAGGTCGGCCCGATGGCGGTGTCCTCCGCCAACCTCACCGGCCACCCGGCGCCGGAGAACTGCGACTACGCGCAGGAGATGCTCGGCGACTCCGTCTCCGTGTACCTCGACGGCGGCCCGACCCCCGGCAACGTCCCGTCGTCGATCGTCGACGTCAGCCGTGAGGTGCCGCTGCTGCTGCGTGCGGGCGCGATCTCCGCGGACGAGCTGCGCAAGGTCGTACCCGACCTCGAGGTGGCGAATTGACAGCCCCTGACGCGGGGCGTGGCATAGGCAACTGGGAACGTGCCGCGGAACAGACGACGACGTTCGGGTTTCCGCGCGACACCTTCCGCATCCTCCACGTCAGCACCGGCAACGTCTGCCGCTCGCCCATCACCGAGCGGCTGACCAGGCATTTCGTGTCGCAGCGACTCGGGGTGCTGGGCGGCGGGCTGATCGTGGAGAGCGCGGGCACCTGGGGCCACGAGGGCGCGCCGATGGAGGCCAACGCGGAGACCGTGCTGGCCGACTTCGGCGCGGACGCGACCGGGTTCACCGGCCGCGAGCTCCTCGACGAGCACGTCATCATGGCCGATCTGGTCCTGACGGCGACTCGCGACCACCGCGCCCAGGTCATCTCCATGGGCCACTCGGCGGGCTTGCGCACCTTCACCCTCAAGGAGTTCACCCGCCTGGTGAACGCCATCGACCCCGCCACGCTGCCCCCGCTCGACGAGGGCGTGGTGATGCGCGCCCGTGCCCTGGTCCGCGCGGCGGCCGCGCTACGCGGGTGGCTCCTGGCCCCCACCCTGGAAGCGGACGAGGTCTACGACCCCTACGGCGCTCCCCTCCCCTTCTTCCGCTCGATCGGTGACGAAATACACCAGGCACTGGACCCGGTGGTGACAGCACTGACGGGAGTGCCGGCGCGCACCTGACGGGGGCCGGGGAGGGCTCCGGGCGGGTGACGGCGTCGGTCGGGCCGCGCGCTCGGGTGCAACAAGCCGCGCACCTCACCCTCCCCGGGCCTACATTGGACGTACGTCACCGTCGACGCCCGGAGTGCCATATGTCGGTCACCCATGTCCCCGAGGCCGATGTCCTGCGCCGGCAGGACCCCGAGCTGGCCGAGATCCTGCTCGGGGAACGGGAGCGGCAGGCGACGACGCTGCAATTGGTGGCCGCGGAGAACTTCAGTTCGCCCGCCGTGCTGGCCGCCCTCGGCTCGCCCCTCGCCAACAAGTACGCGGAAGGGTATCCGGGGGCCCGCTATCACGGCGGCTGCGAGATCGTGGACGTCGCGGAGCGCATCGCCGTGGACCGCGCCAAGGCGCTGTTCGGCGCCGAGCACGCCAACGTCCAGGCCCACTCGGGCTCGTCGGCCGTGCTGGCCGCCTACGCGGCGCTGCTGCGGCCCGGCGACACCGTCCTCGCGCTCGGGCTGCCCTACGGCGGTCATCTCACCCACGGTTCGCCGGCGAACTTCTCCGGGCGCTGGTTCGACTTCGTGCCCTACGGGGTGGACGCGGAGACCGGGCTCATCGACCACGAACAGGTGCGGACGCTGGCCCGCAGCCATCGGCCCAAGGCGATCGTGTGCGGCTCCATCGCCTACCCGCGCCACCTCGACCACGCCTTCTTCCGGGAGGTGGCCGACGAGGTCGGCGCCTATCTCATCGCCGACGCCGCCCACCCCATCGGCCTGGTCGCCGGGGGAGCGGCGCCCAGCCCGGTGCCGTACGCCGACATCGTCTGCGCCACCACGCACAAGGTGCTGCGGGGGCCGCGCGGCGGGATGATCCTCTGCGGGAGCGAGCTCGCCGAACGGGTCGACCGGGCCGTGTTCCCGTTCACGCAGGGCGGTGCGCAGATGCACACGATCGCCGCGAAGGCGGTCGCGTTCGGCGAGGCGGCAACCCCGGCGTTCTCGGCGTACGCCCATCAGGTGGTCGCCAACGCGAGGGTTCTCGCGGCCGCCCTGGAGGGGGAGGGGCTGATCGTCACGACCGGCGGGACCGACACCCATCTCATCACCGCCGACCCGGCGCCCCTCGGGGTCGACGGGCGTGTGGCGCGCGGTCTGCTCGCGGCCGCCGGAATGGTGCTGGACTGCTGCGCGCTGCCGCACGATCATGCCCGTGGCCTGCGTCTGGGCACCGCCGCGGTGACCACGCAGGGCATGGGGGAGCAGGAGATGACCCGGGTCGCGGCGCTGCTGGCGGGGGTGCTGCGGGAGGAGATCGAGGGCAAGAAGGCCCGCGACGAGGTGCGCGAGCTGAGCCTGGCGTTTCCGCCGTATCCGGGCTGAACCGGGGTAGGCGCGCCCCGTGCACACCCTGGGGCGCACCCCCCGTACGCCGCTTCGCACAGCCTCACGTGAAACCATCGTCACTACCCGGAAGTCCTCACACATATGCGCCGTGTAGGAGTCGATCGCTAGGGTGTGGGACTGAGATGGCCAGCGAGACCTGTGGGGAAGCCTGTGCGTGAATACCTGCTGACGCTCTGCATCACGGCCGCGGTGACGTATCTGCTGACCGGGCCGGTACGGAAGTTCGCGATCGTGGCCGGAGCGATGCCGGAGATCAGGGCCCGTGACGTGCACCGGGAACCCACTCCGCGGCTCGGCGGGATCGCCATGTTCTTCGGGCTGTGCGCCGGTCTGCTGGTCGCCGACCATCTCACCAACCTCAACGAGGTCTTCGAGAAGTCGAACGAGCCGCGCGCCCTGCTCTCGGGGGCCGCGCTGATCTGGCTGATCGGCGTCCTGGACGACAAGTTCGAGATCGACGCCCTGATCAAGCTGGGCGCGCAGATGATCGCCGCGGGTGTGATGGTGATGCAGGGTCTGACGATCCTGTGGCTGCCCATCCCGACCGTGGGCACGGTCGCGCTGACCCAGTGGCAGGGCACGCTGCTGACGGTGGCCCTGGTCGTCATCACCATCAACGCGGTCAACTTCGTCGACGGTCTCGACGGTCTCGCGGCCGGCATGGTGTGCATCGCGGCGGCCGCGTTCTTCATGTACGCCTACCGCATCTGGTACTCGTACGGCATCGAGGCCGCCGCTCCGGCGACGCTGTTCGCGGCGATCCTGATGGGGATGTGTCTGGGCTTCCTGCCGCACAACATGCATCCGGCGCGGATCTTCATGGGCGACTCGGGCTCGATGCTGATCGGGCTGGTGCTGGCCGCGGGCGCGATCTCCGTGACGGGCCAGGTCGACCCCGATGTGATGAAGCTGTTCTCCGGGTCCGAGCGCAACGCCGTCCACCAGATGGTGCCGGTCTACATCCCGCTGCTGATGCCGTTGACGATCATCGCGATCCCGGCCGCCGACCTGATCCTGGCGATCGTGCGCCGCACCTGGCGCGGCAAGTCGCCGTTCGCGGCGGACCGCGGGCATCTGCACCACCGGCTGCTGGAGATCGGCCACTCGCACAGCCGCGCGGTGCTGATCATGTACTTCTGGTCGGCGTTGATCGGGTTCGGGGCGCTCGCCTACTCGGTCAACTCGGCTTCCATGTGGATCGTGCTGGGTGTGGTGTTCCTCAGTGCGATCGGGCTGGCGCTGCTTCTGCTGCCGCGCTTCACGCCCCGTGCGCCGCGCTGGGCCGAGGCCTTCGTCCCGCCGCGCTACCGTCGCCGTCGTGCCGCCGTGGCCGCCGCGCAGGGGCAGCCCGCGCTCTGTCCGGCCGCCGTCGCCGAGGAGCCGGAGAAGGAAGAAGAGAAGGAACACGAGCAGGAAGAGCAGGAGCAGCAGACGCCGGTCGGGGTGGCTGTGGCGAGGGTCAACGGGGCGACCGCGATCGGTGGCCGCCGCAGCTCCAAGGTAAGAATCTGACTAGAGCATTGCCAACTCGTGGGAGAAACGGGAGGGGGCAAAGTCCCCCATTACCAGACAACCTCCCCCGGTTCCTGCACAGACGCGCACTGTCACTCTCATGTGTGACACCGGGCACACCTTCCAGGTAAAGACCTCATCAAATAGTTTGTGATACGGTTCACGAGAACCCCCGGATAGAGCCGAAGGGCCGCAGTACGCAGGTCTTTCGGAGCGAGGTGGCGTGAGGTCTCTCGCCCCTCGGGCCGGGACTACGCTCGTCCATGACGACACCTGCCCCCCTTGAATGCGGAGTTGCCGCCATGCAGTCCAACGACGTACGAACGCTCCTGCACTGTGCCCTGCCCACCGCGCTCGCGGGTGCGGCGGGAGTCGCGGTGAGCGCCGCCGTTGCCGGCGGCAAGGGAGCGCTCGGCGCCGTGCTCGGCGCGGTACTCGTGCTGCTGTTCATGGGCGGCGGACTGGTGGTGCTGCTGCGCACCGCGCGCCAACTTCCCCATCTGTTCCAGTCGATGGGGCTGTTGCTCTACACCACCCAGATCCTGCTGCTGATGATCGTGCTGATCACGTTCAAGGGGACCTCGGCCTTCAACCCGAAATGCTTCGCCTTCACGCTGCTCGCGTCCACCCTGGTGTGGATGGCGGCTCAGGTGCGCTCGCACATGAAAGCCAAGATCCTCTACGTCGAGCCGGATTCCGCTCGGACGTCGTCGTGACCTGTAGGGCCGGTGTAAAGGGACTTCCGCTCTTTTGCTATGGTCTCGCCACAACTGCGGCAGAGCTGGCGCGGGCGGCAAGCGTGCCTGTGACGTCTCACGGTTCGGAGCCCAGTCGCCGCCCCCTTATCCGCAAGTCCAGTCCAGTGCCGTCCCGCGGTCGCAGGCCGCGCCGACACATCGAGGTTGCCGTACCCATGCGCCACGCTGAAGGAGCTCGCGGTGAGTAACGCCAAGACGCTCGCCTTCGAGACCGACTGTCATATTTTCGACGGGTGCGGTTTCCCGACCCCCGGCCTGCACTCGTTCATGTTCGAGCCGCTCTTCACCGTCGGCGGCATCGAATTCAACAAGCCGATGCTGCTCTCGCTGGTGAGCACCGTCCTCGTCATCGGATTCTTCTGGGCCGCCTTCAACAAGCCGAAGCTGGTCCCGGGCAAGCTCCAGATGATCGGCGAGGCCGGCTACGACTTCGTACGCCGCGGGGTCGTCTACGAGACGATCGGCAAGCGCGAGGGCGAGAAGTACGTCCCGCTGATGTTCTCGCTGTTCTTCTTCATCTGGATCATGAACCTCTGGTCGATCGTCCCGGTCGCCCAGTTCCCGGCCACGGCGGTCATCGCCTTCCCGGCCGGTCTCGCCGCGCTCGTCTACGTCGTGTGGATGAGCATCACGTTCAAGCGCCACGGCTTCGTCGGCGGCTTCAAGAACATCACCGGCTACGACCGTTCGCTCGGCCCCGTGTTCCCGATGGTCATGTTCTTCGAGTTCCTCTCGAACGTGTTCATCCGGCCCTTCACGCACGCCGTCCGGCTCTTCGCCAACATGTTCGCCGGCCACGTGCTGATCCTGATCTTCACCATCGGAACCTGGTACCTGCTCAACGGCATCGGCATCGCCTACTCGGCGGTCTCGTTCCTGATGGTGCTCGTGATGACGGTCTTCGAGCTGTTCATCCAGGCCCTCCAGGCCTACGTCTTCATCCTCCTGTCCTCCAGCTACATCCAGGGCGCGCTCGCCGAGCACCACTGAGCACGCAGATCACCATCCCCTGAACTTCCGGTGGCCAACCCCCACCGGCCTGTGTAAAGAGAAGGAAGTTACGGCATGTCCGCTCTCGACACCCTCGCCGCGGTCGAAATCAAGGGCAACCTCGCTGCCATCGGCTACGGTCTCGCGGCCATCGGCCCCGGCGTCGGCGTTGGCATCATCTTCGGTAACGGCACCCAGGCGCTGGCCCGCCAGCCCGAGGCCGCCGGCCTCATCCGCCAGAACCAGATCCTCGGCTTCGTGCTCTGTGAGGCGCTCGCCCTGATCGGTCTGGTCATGGGCTTCGTCTACCCGTCTGCCTGACGGTCTCGGCCGACGAGAGAATTCCACGGAAGGAACTGATGTGATCTCGCCCTTGCTGCAAATCGCGGCTGAGGAGGAGTCCCAGAATCCTCTGATCCCGGAGATCCCCGAGCTCGTCATCGGTCTGATCGCGTTCGCGATCGTGTTCTTCGTCCTGGGCAAGAAGCTCCTTCCGAACATCAACAAGGTTCTGGAAGAGCGCCGCGACGCCATCGAGGGCGGGATCGAACAGGCCGAGATTGCTCGGACCGAGGCTCAGAGCGTTCTGGAGCAGTACAAGGCACAGCTTGCCGAGGCCCGTCACGAGGCCGCGCGGCTGCGCCAGGAGGCACAGGAGCAGGGCGCCGCGCTCATCACGGAGATGCGCGCAGAAGGCCAGCGCCAGCGCGAGGAGATCGTCGCCGCCGGACACAGCCAGATCGAGGCGGACCGCAAGGCCGCCGCGTCCGCGCTGCGTCAGGACGTCGGCAAGCTCGCCACCGAACTGGCCGGCAAGCTCGTCGGCGAGTCCCTCGAGGACCACGCCCGCCAGAGCCGCGTCATCGACCGCTTCCTCGACGAGCTCGAGGAGAAGGCCGAGGCGTCTCGATGACCGCACACGGAGCGAGCCGCGAGGCATTCGCAGCAGCCCGTGAGCGTCTCGACGCGCTCACGGACTCCACGTCCGTGGACGCGGCGCAGCTGGCCGGCGAGCTGGCGGCCGTCACCGCGCTGCTCGACCGCGAGGTCGGCCTGCGCCGGGTCCTCACCGACCCGTCGCAGGCGGGCGACGCCAAGGCCGACCTGGTCCAGCGCCTCCTCGGCGCCCAGATCAGCGCCACCACCGCCGATCTGGTGTCCGGCACGGTGCGTTCCCGCTGGTCGCAGTCCCGCGACCTGGTGGACGTCCTGGAGGAGCTGGCGAACATCGCCGACCTCACCGCCGCACAGCAGGCCGGCACGCTCGACGACGTCGAGGACGAGCTGTTCCGCTTCGGGCGGATCGTCTCCTCCAGCACCGGGCTGCGCGCCGCACTGACCGACCGGAAGGCCACCGTCTCGGCCAAGAGCGAGCTGCTGAGCAGCCTGCTCGGCGGCCGGGCCGACGCGGCCACCGAGCGACTGGTGACGCGCCTCGTGACCGCGCCCCGGGGACGTAGCCTGGAAGCGGGCCTCGAGGCCCTGTCCAAGCTCGCCGCGGAGCGCCGGGACCGCATGGTCGCCGTCGTCACCTCGGCGGTACCGCTGAGCGACCCGCAGAAGCAGCGCCTCGGCGCCGCCCTCGCGAAGCTCTACGGCCGCTCGATGCACCTCAATCTCGACGTGGACCCCGAGGTCCTCGGCGGGATCCGGGTGCAGGTCGGCGACGAGGTGATCAACGGCTCCCTCGCGGACCGCATCGAGGACGCCGCCCGCCGCATGGCGAGCTAGCAGCAACTCAAGACCGCAGTACGAACTGATGGCGGCCCTGGTTGGGCCGTGCAGAGGATTCACCTCTTTCAGGGGGGAGTCCCCATCCCCCCAAAGTGAAACTTCGGGCCCAACAAGGAGAGCAGGGAACCCAGATGGCGGAGCTCACGATCCGGCCGGAGGAGATCCGGGACGCGCTGGAGAACTTTGTCCAGTCGTACAAGCCGGACGCGGCCTCGCGCGAGGAGGTCGGTACGGTCACCCTTGCCGGCGACGGCATCGCGAAGGTCGAGGGCCTGCCCTCGGCCATGGCCAACGAACTGCTGAAGTTCGAGGACGGCACCCTCGGCCTCGCGCTCAACCTGGAAGAGCGCGAGATCGGCGCCGTCGTCCTCGGTGAGTTCAGCGGTATCGAGGAGGGCCAGCCGGTCACCCGTACCGGTGAGGTCCTGTCGGTCGCGGTGGGCGAGGGCTACCTCGGCCGCGTCGTCGACCCGCTCGGCAACCCGATCGACGGCCTCGGCGAGATCGAGACGTCCGGCCGCCGTGCCCTGGAGCTCCAGGCTCCGGGTGTCATGGCCCGTAAGTCGGTGCACGAGCCGATGGAGACCGGCTACAAGGCCGTCGACGCGATGACCCCGATCGGCCGTGGTCAGCGTCAGCTGATCATCGGTGACCGCCAGACCGGCAAGACCGCCCTGGCCGTCGACACGATCATCAACCAGCGTGACAACTGGCGCTCCGGCGACGTGAAGAAGCAGGTCCGCTGCGTCTACGTCGCCATCGGCCAGAAGGGCTCGACCATCGCCTCCGTGCGTGGCGCCCTCGAAGAGGCCGGCGCGCTGGAGTACACGACCATCGTCGCCGCCCCGGCGTCCGACCCGGCCGGCTTCAAGTACCTGGCTCCGTACACCGGTTCGGCCATCGGTCAGCAGTGGATGTACGAGGGCAAGCACGTCCTCATCATCTTCGACGACCTCTCGAAGCAGGCCGACGCCTACCGCGCCGTGTCGCTGCTGCTGCGCCGCCCGCCGGGCCGTGAGGCCTACCCGGGTGACGTCTTCTACCTGCACTCCCGTCTGCTGGAGCGCTGCGCGAAGCTCTCCGACGACCTGGGCGCCGGCTCGATGACCGGTCTGCCGATCGTCGAGACGAAGGCCAACGACGTCTCGGCGTTCATCCCGACCAACGTCATCTCCATCACCGACGGCCAGTGCTTCCTGGAGTCCGACCTGTTCAACGCCGGCCAGCGTCCGGCCCTGAACGTCGGTATCTCGGTCTCCCGCGTCGGCGGCTCCGCCCAGCACAAGGCGATGCGCCAGGTGTCCGGCCGGCTCCGCCTCGACCTCGCCCAGTACCGTGAGCTGGAGGCGTTCGCCGCCTTCGGTTCCGACCTGGACGCCGCGTCGAAGTCCCAGCTGGAGCGTGGCCAGCGCCTGGTCGAGCTGCTCAAGCAGCCGCAGTACCAGCCGATGCGGACCGAGGACCAGGTCGTCTCCGTGTGGGCCGGCACCACCGGCAAGATGGACGACGTTCCGGTCGCCGACATCCGCCGCTTCGAGACGGAGCTGCTGGAGTACCTGCACCGCAAGGAGCAGGGCCTCATGACCTCCATCAAGGAGGGCGCCAAGATGTCGGACGACACCCTCATCGCTGTTGCCGACGCGATCGCCGAGTTCAAGAAGCAGTTCGAGACCTCGGACGGCAAGCTTCTCGGCGAGGACGCCCCGGCCGCGGCCAAGTGACGTAAGGAAGGGACCTGACTCATGGGAGCCCAGCTCCGGGTCTACAAGCGTCGCATCCGATCCGTCACCGCGACCAAGAAGATCACCAAGGCGATGGAGATGATCGCCGCCTCGCGTGTCGTCAAGGCGCAGCGCAAGGTGGCGGCCTCCGCGCCGTACGCGACCGAGCTCACCCGCGCGGTCACGGCGGTCGGTACCGGCTCGAACACGAAGCACGCGCTGACCACGCAGGCCGAGACGGTCGTGCGGTCCGCGGTGCTGCTCCTGACGAGCGACCGTGGTCTCGCCGGCGCCTTCAACTCCAACGCCATCAAGGCAGCGGAGCAGCTGACGGCGCGCCTCGAGGCCGAGGGCAGGCAGGTCGACACGTACATCGTCGGCCGGCGTGGTCTCGCGCACTACAACTTCCGTGAGCGCACGGTCGCCCAGTCGTGGTCGGGCTTCACGGACGAGCCGTCGTACGCGGACGCCAAGAAGGTCGCGGCCCCCCTGATCGAGGCCATCGAGAAGGACACGGCGGACGGCGGCGTGGACGAGATCCACATCGTCTTCACCGAGTTCGTCTCGATGATGACGCAGACGGCGCTCGACGATCGTCTGCTGCCGCTCAGCCTCGACGAGGTGGCGACGGAGTCCGCGGCGCCGAAGGGCGAGATCCTTCCGCTGTACGACTTCGAGCCCTCGGCGGAGGACGTCCTCGACGCCCTTCTGCCGCGCTATGTGGAGAGCCGCGTCTACAACGCTCTCCTCCAGTCGGCAGCTTCGAAGCACGCCGCCACGCGGCGCGCGATGAAGTCGGCGACCGACAACGCCGGAGAGCTCATCGAGACGCTCTCCCGCCTCGCCAACGCGGCCCGCCAGGCCGAAATCACCCAGGAAATCAGCGAGATCGTCGGTGGCTCCGCAGCCCTGGCCGACGCGACCGCGGGGAGTGACAGGTAATGACGACGACAGTTGAGACGGCCGTTGCCACGGGCCGCGTCGCCCGGGTCATCGGCCCGGTCGTCGACGTGGAATTCCCCGTCGACGCCATGCCGGAGATCTACAACGCCCTTCACGTCGAGGTGGCCGACCCGGCCCTCGCCGGCGAGAAGAAGACGCTGACCCTGGAGGTCGCCCAGCACCTGGGTGACGGCCTGGTCCGCACCATCTCGATGCAGCCCACCGACGGTCTGGTCCGCCAGGCCGCCGTCACCGACACGGGCACGGGCATCACCGTCCCGGTCGGCGACTTCACCAAGGGCAAGGTGTTCAACACCCTCGGTGAGGTGCTGAACGTCGACGAGACCTACGAGGGCGAGCGCTGGTCCATCCACCGCAAGGCCCCGCGCTTCGACGAGCTCGAGTCGAAGACCGAGATGTTCGAGACCGGCGTCAAGGTCATCGACCTGCTGACCCCGTACGTCAAGGGCGGCAAGATCGGTCTGTTCGGCGGTGCCGGCGTCGGCAAGACGGTGCTCATCCAGGAGATGATCTACCGCGTCGCCAACAACCACGACGGTGTCTCCGTGTTCGCCGGTGTCGGTGAGCGCACCCGTGAGGGCAACGACCTCATCGAGGAGATGGCCGACTCGGGCGTCATCGACAAGACCGCACTGGTCTTCGGCCAGATGGACGAGCCCCCGGGCACCCGTCTGCGCGTGGCCCTGGCCGGTCTGACCATGGCGGAGTACTTCCGCGATGTGCAGAAGCAGGACGTGCTGTTCTTCATCGACAACATCTTCCGCTTCACGCAGGCCGGTTCCGAGGTCTCGACCCTGCTCGGCCGGATGCCCTCCGCGGTGGGTTACCAGCCGAACCTGGCCGACGAGATGGGTCTCCTCCAGGAGCGCATCACCTCGACCCGTGGTCACTCGATCACCTCGATGCAGGCGATCTACGTCCCCGCGGACGACCTGACCGACCCGGCCCCGGCCACCACGTTCGCCCACCTCGACGCGACGACGGTGCTCTCCCGTCCGATCTCGGAGAAGGGCATCTACCCGGCCGTGGACCCGCTGGACTCCACGTCCCGGATCCTGGACCCGCGCTACATCGCGGCGGACCACTACAACACCGCGATGCGCGTCAAGACGGTGCTGCAGAAGTACAAGGACCTCCAGGACATCATCGCGATCCTCGGTATCGACGAGCTGGGCGAGGAGGACAAGCTCACCGTCCACCGTGCCCGTCGCGTGGAGCGCTTCCTGTCCCAGAACACCCACGTCGCCAAGCAGTTCACCGGCGTCGACGGGTCGGACGTCCCGCTGGACGAGTCGATCACCGCGTTCAACGCGATCATCGACGGCGAGTACGACCACTTCCCCGAGCAGGCGTTCTTCCTCTGTGGCGGTATCGAGGACCTGAAGGCCAACGCCAAGGAGCTGGGCGTCTCCTGAACTCCCTGAGTTCTTGTGAGGGGGCGGGCGCGTCCCGCCCCCTCACTCACGCCCCTTAGACTTGTAACCAACACCCGGCAAGACCCGCCGGGTGGTGACCCGAGGAGCCACCTTGGCTGCTGAGCTGCACGTCGCGCTGGTCGCGGCCGACCGAGAGGTCTGGTCCGGCGAGGCCACCCTGGTCGTCGCGCGCACCACGTCCGGCGACATCGGCGTCATGCCCGGTCACCAGCCGCTGCTCGGTGTGCTGGAGTCGGGCCCGGTGACCATCCGTACGAGTGATGGTGGAACGGTCGTCGCCGCGGTGCACGGCGGTTTCATCTCGTTCGCGGACAACAAGCTGTCGCTGCTGGCCGAGATCGCCGAGCTGTCGGACGAGATCGACGTCCAGCGCGTGGAGCGCGAGCTCGAGCGCGCGAAGGCGGAGGGCGACGCCGCCGCCGAGCGCCGCGCGGACGTACGACTGCGTGCGGCGGCGACGCGCTGACCCGCGAGCCTGCATGACGTCACTCAGCCGCGGTCGGCTCCGGAGCAATCCGGAGCCGACCGCGGCTGAGGCAGATCTGGATGTTTTTTCCGTTCCGTTACATAAGTTTACCCGTGTTCGGCATCTAGGAGACGAGGAGGTCGGTGTCGATGGTCCTCGCTCTGACTGTGTGCGGAATCGTCGTGGCCCTGGGGGCGCTGGGGCTGTTCGTCTTCGGTCTGCGTCGCAGACTCATCCAGCGTTCCGGCGGCACCTTCGACTGTTCCCTGCGCTGGGACGTACCCGAGAAACCGGACACCAGCGGAAAAGGCTGGAGCTACGGGGTCGCCCGCTACAACGGCGACCGCATCGAGTGGTACCGCGTCTTCTCCTACGCCTACCGTCCGCGCCGGGTCCTGGAGCGCGGCTCGATCGAGGTGGCCGGCCGCCGGCTCCCCGAGGGCGAGGAGGAGCTGGCGCTGCTGTCCGACGCCGTCGTCCTGGTCTGTCTGCACCAGGGCACGCGTCTCGAACTCGCCATGAGCGAAGACGCGCTGACCGGTTTTCTCGCGTGGCTGGAGGCAGCCCCGCCCGGACAGCGCGTCAACGTCGCTTAGGGCACTTCCTTACGACAGTCCGCTGTTGATGGCGTTCACCAGCTCGCCGTTCGCGGTGTCACCGCTGAACTCCCAGAAGAACGCGCCGCCCAGGCCCTGGTTCTTGGCCCAGGTCATCTTCCCGGCGATGGTGGCCGGGGTGTCGTAGGACCACCAGTTGCTGCCGCAGTGCGCGTAGGCCGTGCCGGCGATGGTGCCGGTGGCCGGGCAGGACGTCTTGAGGACCTTGTAGTCCTCGATGCCCTGCTCGTAGGTGCCCGCCGCCGGGCCCGTGGCCGTGCCGCCCGGGGCGTCCTGGGTGACGCCGGTCCAGCCGCGGCCGTAGAAGCCGATGCCGATGAGCAGCTTGCTCGCGGGGACGCCCTTCGCCTTGAACTTGGCCATCGCGTCGGCCGTGGTGAACCCGGCCGTCGGGATGCCGCTGTACGAGGTGAGCGGCGAGTGCGGGGCCGTCGGACCCTGTGCGGCCCATGCGCCGAAGAAGTCGTACGTCATCACGTTGTACCAGTTGACGTACTGCGCCGCGCCCGCGTAGTCGGCCGCGTCGATCTTGCCGCCGGAGGAGCCGTCGGCGGTGGTGGCCGCGGTGACCAGGTTGCCGGCGCCGAACTTGGCGCGCAGCGCGGACATCAGGTTCTTGAAGGCCGCCGCGCCGGAGGTGTCGCAGGACAGGCCGCAGGCGTTGGGGTACTCCCAGTCGATGTCGATGCCGTCGAAGACGTCGGCCCAGCGCGGGTCCTCGACCAGGTTGTAGCAGGACTGCGCGAACGCGGCCGGGTTGGCGGCGGCCTGGGCGAAGCCGCCGGACCAGGTCCAGCCGCCGAAGGACCACAGCACCTTGATGTTGGGGTACTTGGCCTTCAGCTGGCGCAGCTGGTTGAAGTTGCCGCGCAGCGGCTGGTCCCAGGTGTCGGCGACGCCGCTGACGGACTGGTCGGCGGTGAAGGCCTTGTCGTAGTCGGCGTAGGAGTCGCCGATCGCGCACTGGCCGTTCGTGACGTTGCCGAAGGCGTAGTTGATGTGCGTGATCTTCGCGGCCGAGCCGGACGTCACCAGGTTCTTGACGTTGTAGTTCCGGCCGTAGATGCCCCACTCGGTGAAGTAACCGAGTTTTACCTTGTTTCCGGTGGTCGGGGGATTGGTGCCGCCCGTGGTGTGGACCGCGACCGCGCCGCCGGCCGGGCCGGTCTGGTCGGCGGTGTCGCGGGCCCGCACGGTGTAGGAGTAGTCGGTGCCGGCGGTCAGGCCGGTGTCGGTGTACGAGGTCGTCGTGACGGTGGCGACCTTGGCGCCGTCGCGCAGGACGTCGTAGTTCTTGACGCCCTTGTCGTCGGTGGCGGCGGACCAGGTCAGTTTCACCGAGGTGTCGGTGACGGCGGAGGCGGTGGGGGTGCCGGGGGCCGTGGGGGAGGCGTCGCCGGGGACCGTCGTGCCGTCACAACTGTCGCCGTTCAGCTTGCAGTTGGACGGGGAGCCGGAACCGGCGCCGTTGAAGCCGAAGGAGAGGGAGGCGCCGGGGGCGATGGAGCCGTTGTAGGACTTGTTCTTGGCGGTCCAGTGGGTGCCGGCGGACGTGACGTCGGCGTCCCAGGCGGAGGTGACGGACGTGCCGGAGGGGAAGTCCCATTCGACGGTCCATGAACTGATGGCGGTGGTGCCGGTGTTCTTCACCGTCCACCTGCCCTCGAAGCCGGTGCCCCAGTCGGAGGCCTTGGTGTAGGTGGCGGTGGCGGTGCTCGCGGCCTGGGCGGGGCTCGCGAGACCGACCAGTCCGGCCAGTGGGAGCAACAGCGTCGCGAACCCTGCCGCGGCTCTGTGTCTGAAGCGCATCCTGCGCCTCCTCGGGGGAGTCGGGGGGCGTGACTGAGCCTTCACACCCACGGTGCCGCGAGAATAGAAAGGTCTGGACCACGGGTCAATAGGTCTGGACCACTCTCGTCGTGGTCGCCCGTCGAGTCGTACCGGTCAGCCCCGGATCCCCAACTCCTGTGCCAGCACCGCCGCTTGCACCCGGCTGCGCAGCTCCAGCTTCCCCAGCAGCCGGCTGACGTGCGTCTTCACCGTCGCCTCCGCCATGTCCAGCCGTACGGCGATCCCCGCGTTGGACAGCCCCTCGCCGAGACAGGCCAGCACCTCGCGTTCGCGCCGGGTGAGCGTGTCGAGGACGGCGGGGTCGGCCCTCGGCTCCCGGACCGGCTTCGCGGCGAACTCGGCGATCAGGCGGCGGGTCACGGCCGGGGCGATCAGCCCTTCCCCGCCCGCCACCGTGCGGACCGCCGCCAGCAGGTCCCGCGCCTCCGTGTTCTTCAGCAGAAACCCGGCCGCACCCGCCCGCAGCGCCCCGAACACATAGGCGTCCAGGTCGAAGGTGGTCAGCACCAGGACGTCGGCGAGGCCCTCCTCGACGACCTTCCGAGTCGCCGACACCCCGTCGAGCCGCGGCATCTGAACGTCCATCAGCACCACGTCGGGCCGCAACTCCCGGGCCAGCGCCACCGCCTGCTCGCCGTCCGCCGCCTCGCCGACCACCTCGATATCGGGCGCACTGCGCAGGATGAGGACGAGTCCGGCGCGCACGGCGGACTGGTCCTCGGCGACCAGGACACGGATGGCGGAGCTCATACGGGCTCTCCTTCCACGAGGGGGAACGTGGCACGCACCGTCCAGCGGGAGCCCTCCGGCCCGGCGTCGAACGTGCCGCCCAACAGCGCGGCCCGCTCCCGCATCCCCACCAGCCCGGCGCCCGAACCCGGCGCGCGCGGCCCGTCCCGGTGGCCGTACGGGCTGCGCACCCGCACGTCGAGCATGCCGTCGTGTTGCACGAGGGCGACGGTGACCCGGCCGGGGCGCGCGTGCTTCAGCGCGTTGGTCAGCGACTCCTGGACGATGCGGTAAGCGGCGAGTTCGACGGGGGCGGGAACCTGACCGTGCTCCGCGTCGAGACCGACGTCCAGGCCGTTGGCGCGGGCCCCGTCGACCAGGGCCTCCAGGCCGTCGAGGGTGGGGGCCGCGGCCGGCTCGTGGTCCCCGCTGCCGTCCCGCAGGATCCCGATCAGCCGCCGCATCTCCGCCAGCCCCTCCACGCTGTTCTCGCGGATCACCGACAGGGCCTGCCGGGAGGTGTCCGGGTCGTCGAGGGAGAGGGCCGCCGTCGAGTGGATGGCGATCGCGGAGAGGTGGTTGGCGACCATGTCGTGCAACTCCCGTGCCATCCGCGCCCGTTCGGTCGCGACGGCCTGGGCGCGGTCCATCTCCGCGAGCAGCGCGATCTGTTCGGCGCGCAGCCGGGCGGCCTCGGCGGCGTCCCGGTGGTTGCGCACGATCCACCCGGTGGCGGCGGGCGCATACGCCACGACGCCGACGACCACGCCGATCAGCAGCGCCTCCGGCACCCGCCACACCGCGTACGGCACCAGCGTCCCGGCCACCGAGAGCAGCCCGGTGATCCACTGGATACGGCGGGCCGACGCGAGCGGGCCGTACAGCACGGCCGCGTACATCACGTCGGTGAACATCAGGATGGTGGACAGGTTGCCCTGGGTCACGAGGTCCGCGGTGATTGCGGCCGTGGCCGTCAGCAGCGCCGCGCGCGGAGCCGTCCGCCGCACCAGTTCGCAGCCCGCCGTCACGGTCAGCGGCAGCAGCACCGGCCACGGGCCGTCGAACAGCGTGATCGGGTCGCTGGACGGCCGCGTGCCCAGTCCGATGGCCACCAGCAGCAGCCCGCCGAGCAGCCCGCCGACCGCGATGTACACGTCGAAGCGGTGCGGGCGGGGCAGTCGTCGTACGGCCATGCCCTCCATCCAACACGGCCGACACCCCCTCCGCCTGCTCCCCGGGGACGGTCCCGAACTGCATCTTTCGATGTACCGCGAGTTCGTCACCGCCGACGACGAGAGGTGCTCTCCCGCACGGGAGCCTGGAACGGTGAGCGAGAAGAGGAGCGAACCGTGATCGTCGGACTGATCATCGCCTGCGAGGTGGCCTTCTGGGTGCTGCTGGCCGCCGGGCTGGCCTTCCGGTACGCGTTCCGGATGCCGCGGCTGGGCCTGGCCCTGCTGCTGTGCGAGCCGCTGCTGGAGGTCGTGCTGTTCGCGGTGACCGCGATCGACCTCAGGAACGGCGCCGAGCCGGACTGGCGGCACGGCCTCGCCGCCGTCTACATCGGCTTCACCGTGGGCCTTGGCCACTCCACGATCCAGTGGGTCGACGCCCGCGTCGCCCACCGCTTCGCCGACGGCCCGCCTCCCGTGCGACCGCCGAAGTACGGCACGGCCCGCGCCGTCCACGAGTGGAAGGTCGCGGGCCGCTGGATCCTCGCCGCGCTGGTCGCCGCGGCCCTGCTCCAGGCGGCCGTCTGGTACGTCGGCGGCGACGGCGAGACCGGCTCGCTGCGGGCGTGGCAGCAGCGGATGCTGTTCGTCATCGGCATCAACGTCGTCATCGCCGCGAGCTACACCTTGTTTCCGAAGCGTGAACCGAAGCGTGAACCGAAGCGTGAACCGAAGCGTGAACCGGCCAAGATGCGATAGCCGAGGCGTCAGCGCTCCCCGCCCGGCACCCAGAGCACGTCGCCGACCGCCTTGTTGGCCGTGCGGGCCAGGATGAACAGCAGGTCCGAGAGGCGGTTGAGGTAGGTCGCGGTGAGCGGGTTCATCACCTCGCCGTGTGCCTCCAGCGCGGCCCAGGTGGAGCGTTCGGCCCGCCGGACGACCGTGCAGGCCTGATGGAGGAGGGCAGCGCCAGGGGTGCCGCCCGGGAGGATGAACGAGCGCAGCTTCTCCAGCTGCTCGTTGAAGCGGTCGCAGTCCGCTTCCAGACGGTCGATGTAGAACTGCTCCACCCGCAGAGGAGGGAACTGGGGGTTCTCCACCACCGGCGTCGACAGGTCCGCGCCCACGTCGAACAGGTCGTTCTGGACGCGGGTGAGGACCTTGACGAGCTCCTCGTCCAGCCCGCCCAGCGCGAGCGCCGTGCCGATCGCCGCGTTCGCCTCGTTGGCGTCGGCGTACGCGGCGATCCTGAGGTCGGTCTTGGCGACCCGGCTCATGTCGCCGAGGGCGGTGGTGCCCTGGTCGCCGGTCCTGGTGTAGATGCGCGTCAGATTGACCATGCGGCCAATCTAGACCGTCCCCGACGCCGCGTTCCGTTCCGTTCGTCACTGCTGCCGGCACCTGGTCACTCCCGGGCCAATCGGCGTGAATCGGACAGGATTTGACGACGTGACCGGCGTCTCACGCCCTGAGACGTGAAACGCGTTACTAACCGGTCACACAGCGCCTCCCGCCCGCTAATCTCCCGCCGAGAGGCATACGGACAGGCCACCGGAGCGGCTGCGCCGGATGGTTGACGCCGGTGACATCGGACGCGTGAGCGGGCAGGGCTTCTACAGGCACCGAAACCGCACAAGCCCCATAGGCCTCACCCCTGCGGGTGAATTCGGTATCGGTTCGCTCACAGACGGCAACCTCCGACCGCCTCGCGCAGTCAGAGGTTCAGTCAGAGGTTGCACCACCGGAACACCACACCGCGGAGCACGAGACGCACGCTTAGGGGAGCGCTATGCACATCAGGGGCGACCACGTCGAGCTGGTCGTCGGGGGCCGCCTCGACGTCGTCAGCGCGGCGGACGCCCGTACGGTCCTGCACACGGCCGTCGACGACGGAGTCGGCGACCTGGTGCTCGACCTGTCCGAGCTGGACTCCTGGGACGCCACCGGACTCGGCGTCATCATGGGCGTCCACCGACGGGCCGGCCGCTGCGGCCGGCGTCTGGTGCTGCGCGGCGTACCGCCGCAGATGCAACGACTGCTGGTGGCCACCCGGCTGCACCGGATCCTCGCGATCGAGGGCGGCATCGGCGTGGAGTCCCTGCCCCGGGTGTGACCCATCAGGGGCGTGGCCTGCGGCGGGAAACGTGCGACGGGCGCAATCCTCATAAGACTGTGACGCTTCGGGCGGCCCGGCACCCCTGGCTGTCGTAGATACTGTGCGAAGGTTTACGGTTCGTCTGCCCGCCGCCCTCAGCCCTCGAGCGGGCACCGGACCAGAAGCGACAGCGCAGTGTGCAGCGAGGCCGGGAGGGGCTACCGCCACACGACGCTTTTGGGGGGCTTGACCTATGGACCCGAACACCCGGGGACCCGAGGAGTACGGCCGCGAAGGCGACGGCCAAGCGCCGCGCCCGCGCCCCTCCAGGGACCCCCTGACACCCGACTTCGGCCAGCACACGCCGGCCCAGGCCCGCACGGTGCGGCTCGTCGCCGGCGCACACCTGCTCACGGTCAACCCGGTCGACGGCAGCGAGATAGAGCTCTGCCCGCCCACCGAGCGATCCGAACGGCCCGCCAAGCGCACCCCCGAGCAGCGCGCCGAGGCCGAGCGCGCCGCCCGGCCGCCCGCCCCCGCGGGCCCGGCCCGGCCCGGGAGTCCGCTCCTGGGCCGCCAGGACGAACGCGAACAGCTGGTCCGCCTCCTCGCCCGCGGCCGCTCCGTCCGCGTCACCGGCGCTCCCGGCTCCGGCCGCACCAGCCTCCTCGACCTCGTCGCCGAGGACTGCGAGGACCTCGCCCCCGACGGCGTCGTCCGCCTCACCGGCCTCGGCCGCACCGCCTCCGAGCTGCTGCACGACCTCTTCCACGCCGTCTACGACGCCCCCCGCCACCGCCCCGACGACGACGACCTGCGCGCCTTCGTCCGCGAGATCGGCGCGGTCGTCGTCGTCGACGACCTCGCCCTCGGCGGCGCCGACCTCGACGAACTGCTCGATGCGACACCCGAGTGCGCCTTCCTGCTCGGCGCGACCCCGGACACCCCGCTGCCCTCCGCGGACTCCGCCGTCGAGGAGGTCGTCCTCACCGGACTGGACCGCGCGGGCGGCGTCGAGGTGATCGAGCGCGCCGTCGGCCGCGTCCTCACCGAGGAGGAGGCCAACTGGGCCGGTGACCTCTGGTTCGAGTCCGAGGGCCTCCCGCTGAGGTTCGTCCAGGCCGGCGCCCTGCTTTCGCAGCGCGACCAGCTGAGGGCCAGCGCCGAGGCCGTCGACGCGTTCGGCGTGTTCGAGGACGCCAGGCCGTTCACCGCGCCCCTCGACGTCGTCGACGCGGCCGGGGCGGGCGACGGCGAGGAGATATCCCTCCCCTCGCTCGGCGAGGCCGCCGCACCCGCACCGCTGCTCGCCGCGCGCCTCAGCGCCTCCGCCCGTGCCACCCTGCGCTTCGCCGTCGCCCTCGGCGGCGAGGTCCCGCACCAGGCCCACCTGCCCGCGCTCGTCGGAGACACCCACGCCGACGCGGCCCTCGGCGAACTCACCGCCTGTGGACTCGTCTCCCCGGTCGGCGCCCGCTACCGGCTCGCCGCCGGCGTCCAGGCCCAGCTGGAGGCCGCCGGATACGCCGACGACATCGAGGCCCGCGCCCACACCGCCGCCCAGCACTACGCCTGGTGGGCCGGCCACCCCTCGGTCACCCCCGAGCGGGTCTGCGCGGAGGCCGACGCCGTCCTCGCCGCCCTCACCGTGGTCGTCCCCGCCACGACCCGACCCGCCGAGGACGAGGAAGCCACCGGCGTCCAGCTCGCCCGCACCGCGGCGCCCGCGTTCGCCGCCGGCCTGCACTGGAGCGCCTGGCAGAGCAGCCTGCACGAAGGCGCCGAGGCCGCCAGGCTCGCCGGCGAGTCCGCCGACCGCGCCTACTTCCACCACGAGCTCGGCATCCTCGCCCTGTGCTCCGGCGAACTCGACCGGTCCCGCTCCGAGCTGGAGGCCTCCCTCGCCCTGCGCGGCACCATCGCCGACAAGCGCGGCACCGTCGCCGGACGCCGCGCCCTCGCCCTGGTCGCCGACGCCTCGGGCGACGTCCCGGGCCTGGCCGCGGCGACCGCCGCCGAGGAGGTGCCCGACGCCCGCCACGAGGAGTCGGCGTCCCCGCCGCGCGGCATCGTCCAGGCGGCGCTGCCGACGTTCCCGCCGGAGGCCGAGACCCTCGTCTCCCGCCGCGAACCGTCCGGCCCGCCGGCCCGGCACAGCCGCGGCGGCCTGAAGGGCCTGGCCAAGCGCAACCTCGTCGCGGTCGGCGCGGGCGCCCTGCTCGTCGCCGTGCTCGGCACCGTCGTCACGCTCGGCGCGACCTCCGACAACGACGCCAACGACCCCAGCCGCCAGGGCGGCGCCAACCCCTCCGCCAGCACCGGCGTGGGCGACGGCGGCCTGGGCTCCGACACCCCGAGCGACGACAGCGGCTCCACCGACACGGGCGACGCGACCAGCAGGCCGACGGACCCGGGCCCGGACGGCACGATGGGCACGTCCGACGACCCCACACCCACCGGGGAGGCGGAGCCGTCGTCGGGGGCGAGCAGCTCGCACGGGACGGGAGGCGGGGGGCCTTCGAGTACGCCGACCCAGCCGTCGTCGCCGAGTTCGCACCCCGGGTCGCCGTCGCACACGCCGCCGACACCGACGGACGATCCCTCGGGCACCCCATCGGACACGCCTTCGGAGACGCAGACAGAGACCGCCAACCCGTCCCCCTCCGACACCTCCTCGGCCTCTTCCAACAGCTCGATGTCCTCCTCGCCGGCCGGCTCGGTCGGTTCCTCCGGTTCCTCCGCGCCGGCCTCGCCGGACCAGGTGATCTGAGACTCGGGCGCACGACAGGGGCCGGGTTCCTTCCCCAGGAACCCGGCCCCTGTCGTCGTACCGTTCGTGTCGTCGTACGCGAGCTCAGAACAGCCGCAGCTTGTCGTCCTCGATGCCGCGCATCGCGTCGTAGTCGAGGACGGTGCAGCCGATGCCGCGGTCCGTGGCGAGGACGCGGGCCTGGGGCTTGATCTCCTGGGCCGCGAAGACGCCTCGCACCGGCGCGAGATGCGGGTCGCGGTTCAACAGCTCCAGGTAGCGCGTGAGTTGCTCGACTCCGTCGATCTCGCCGCGTCGCTTGATCTCCACCGCGACCGTCTGGCCGTCCGCGTCCCGGCACAGGATGTCGACCGGGCCGATGGCGGTCATGTACTCGCGGCGGATGAGGGTGTAGCCCTCGCCGAGGGTCTCGATGCGGTCGGCGAGCAGTTCCTGAAGGTGTGCTTCCACGCCGTCCTTGATCAGGCCGGGATCGACGCCGAGTTCGTGCGACGAGTCGTGGAGGATCTCCTCCATCGTGATGATGAGCTTCTCGCCGCCCTTGTTGACGACCGTCCAGACGGTCGCCGCGCCCTCGGAGTCCCCCGAGTCCTCCTTCAGCGTGCAGGGCGGCGACATCCAGTTCAGGGGCTTGTAGGCCCGGTCGTCCGCGTGGATGGAGACGCTGCCGTCCGCCTTCACCAGAATGAGGCGGGGGGCGGAGGGGAGGTGGGCGGTGAGCCGGCCGGCGTAGTCCACGGAGCACCGGGCGATGACGAGACGCATGGTGCACCACGCTATCCGACGCCCCACCACCCACGCGATTCTCCCTCCCGTCACCCACCCCCACCCTGACCGAGAACCTTCGGTTCGCCCCTTTTGATCCAACGTCTCCCACCACCACCCTGACCGAGGTCCCTTCGGGTCCACCCCTTTTGATCTGGTAACCCCTCGTTCGAGGGCTGCTCGTCAGTGGCCGATTGTGTGCCTACTGGCAGTTCCCTATGTGCCCATTCTCCTGGTGCCGTCACCGGCCGTTGCCTACCGTAGTGAACGGGAGGTCGCGATGCGTGTACTCAGCGTGTGCGGTGTTTCGGCATGCGAACTCCCTTTCCCTGTCCGGCAACCCCTGTTGTTCCGGGGGTGCGAGAGGAGTACCCATGTCGCTCGACGTCTCACCGGCCCTACTCGAACAGGCCGAGCGAGGCGAGGTCGACGAAGCAGAATTCGTCGACTGCGTCCGGACCTCCCTGCCCTACGCATGGGAGATGGTCAGCTCCCTGGTGGCCCAGCTGAAGGTGGACGGCGGAGCATTCGCCGACAACCAGACGCCCCCGCCGGACGAGCAGGCACGCGGGCAGTTGCTGCGCGCGCTCGCGAGTGACGCGATACGCGGCGCGTTGCAGCGGCACTTCGGTGTGCGTCTGGCCTTCCAGAACTGCCACCGGGTGGCGGTGTTCCCGTTGGACTCGGCTGTCGACGAGAAGCTCGCCCGCTTCACCTCGGTCCGCAGCCAGGTGCTGAACCAGTCCCCTGAGTTCCGGGACTGCTGAGGCACCCGTGTGAGCCTCTTGCTTGCCGCTCCTGACGCGGGAGGTGCCATCAGCAGTACGGGAGCGGCAGGCTTCGTGGTCGGCTGGGCTGTTCACCGGAGGTGGGGGAGCACCTCCGAGCCCAGCCGTCGTACGTTCTCCTCGGTGGCGGCCAGGTCGCCGGAGCCCTCGACGAGGAGGGCGAAGCGCGAGATGCCGGTCCGCTCGCTGGTCGCCGCGAGGCGGTCGACGCACAGCCGGGGGGTGCCCACCGGGTGCAGCCCGCAGAGGAGTTCGGTGTACGCCACCGGGTCCCGCATGCTGCGGGCCCGGCCGTCCACCGTGACATGGGCGTCGAGTCCCTGCTTCAGCCAGCCCGGCATCGCCTTCATCAGCGTCTCCACCGCGTCCGTGCGCCGGTCCGCGAGCTGGCAGACGCCCGCCGAGACATGCGCCGCTTCCCGGATCTCGTCCCCGGACCGGCCCGCGGCGCGCGCGTACTGCCCCCAGCGGGCGACCATCTCGGCCTTCTCCTCGTCCCCCACGTGCATGCCCAGCAGCATCGGCAGGCCGCGCTCGGCGGCCAGCCGCACGCTCGCAGGCGAGGTGCACGCGACGACGACCTCCGGGCCCGACGCCTCCGTCAGAGCCTCCGACGGCCGTGGTACGACGGCCACTTCGCGGAAGCGGAAGCGCTCGCCGTCCGCCGCGACCGAGGGTTCGCGCAGCCAGCGGACCAGCAGATCGAGTGATTCCGGGAACCCCTGCTCGTACGCGTCGAGGCCCGAGCCGAACACCTCAAGGTCGACCCACGGGCCGCCGCGGCCCACGCCCAGGGAGAAGCGGCCGCCGCTCGTCAGATGCAGCAGCGCCGCCTGTTCGCCGAGGGCGACGGGGTGGACGGTGGGCAGTACGCTGACCGCCGTGCCGACCCGGATGCGGCGGGTGCGGCCCAGCAGCAGAGCGGCGAGCGTGACCGCCGACGGGCATGTGCCGTACGGCACGAAGTGGTGCTCGGCCAGCCAGACCGAATCGAGACCCGCCTCCTCGGCCACCTCGGCCGAGCGGACCGCGCGGTGCAGCGCCTCCCCCTGACCCTGGCCCGGGAACTGGGCCCCCAACACGAAACTTCCAACGCGCATGGACTTTCCTGCTTCCTTGGCTCCGACACGGAGCTCCCCCACCCGGCATAACCGTCTGACACGTGCCGAGGACACGGCCTGGCGAAGAGATTTGCGGATTGTCTGCAGAATGCGTCGTGGTGTGTCGTCGTGCGTCGTCATACAGCGTCCGGGAGGGGGACTCGTAGGGCTCGCCGTCCTACGGGTACCCGCGTGCTTGCCGCGTAGGCTGGACGCCAAACCTGCTTCCTGTATAGCCCCGTGAGGTGTCCTGTGTCCCCGCGTCGCAACCGACCCAAGGGTGAGGGTTCGTCCGGCCGCAGCGCCGAGGACGACCGCGAGAGCCGTTACGGCGGCTGGCAGTCCGCGGAGAGCTGGCAGGGCGAGCGGTGGAGCGTACGGCACGTGGCGGGTGCGAGTGCCCAGGGCAAGGCGTACCGGTGCCCCGGCTGCGACCAGCTGATCCCCGACGGCGTGCCGCACGTCGTCGCCTGGCCCGAGCACGCGGGGGTCGACGACCGCCGCCACTGGCACAAGGCGTGCTGGAACGCACGGGACCGCCGCACCCCGGGGATGCAGCGGTTCCGTAACGCACCCAGGTTCTAGGGCAGTTCCAGGGGCTCCAGTGCTCCAGTGCCCCTGGGCCCTGGTGGACGGTCAGACGTCCCGCTTTTCCAGCAGGGCGAAGGCGCCGCCCAGGACGACGGCCGTCGTGCCCAGCGCGATCCACAGCGGGTCCCAGCCGGAGGGGCCGCTGTCGCTGAGCGAGCTCGAGTAGAAGACGCCCAGCTGGTTCGGGATCGAGTACTCGAACAGGATCCGCTGCAGGCGCTCCAGCGACGACGAGAACATGAAGATCGCGATGACCAGCGGAGCCAGCAGGACGCCGATCATGATGGTGATGGCGCCGGCCGAGTGCCGGATGATCGAGCCGACGGCGAGCGAGAGCAGCCCGAGCAGCGCCACGTAGAGGGACACGCCGAGAGTGGCCTTCAGCCACTCCCCGCCGGTCGGCTGCCGCGCCTCGGTCAGCATCGCCACGTGCACCATCGCGACGAAGCCGGACGACAGGAACGTCACGACGAACGCGACGGCGAAGAACACGACCGACTTGGCGGCGAGGACCCTGCCGCGCGACGGGCAGGCCACCATCGTGGTGCGGATCATGCCGGTGCCGTACTCCGAGGCGGTGGTCAGCACGCCGAGCGTGATGACGCACATGCTGCCCAGCAGGATGCCGAAGAAGCCGAAGGAGAGCGCGGTGCCGCCCTCGAGGTCGCTCTCGGAGGCGTTCGCGGACACCACCGCTCCGGCCAGCAGCCCGATGCCGATGACGAGCAGCACGAACACGCCCAGCGTCCACATCGTGGAGCGCACCGACCGGATCTTCGTCCACTCCGAGGCGACGGCGTGCCCGAGATGGGTGGGCACGATCGGGATCGGCGAGGTGTAGGCGGCGCCGGGCGCGCCGTACGAGGGGCCGGGAGCCGCCTGCCAGGCGGGCGCGACCTGCGGCGACGGGGGCTGCGGGGTGCTCATCGGGCGTCCTCGGACTTGTTCGGGGCGTCGGGGGCGGAGGAGGAGGGCGAGGGGGACGGGGCAGCGGCGGCGGGCGCCTTGTCCAGCGACGGGGCGGGGGCGGCGGCCGGGGCTGCCGGTGTACGAGCCGGCGCCGCGGGCGCGGCAGCGGCCGGAGCCGCCACGGCCTGCGCCGGCGGCTGTCCCTGCGCCTGTGCCTGCGGCGCCGGCGCGGCTGCCGGGGCTTGGCCGACGGGCGTGGCCGGGGCGGCGCCCACCGGCTGGGCGGGGGCCTGGGCGTACGGGTTCTGGTCGCCCGGGCCGGGAGTCGGGGTGGGGGCGCTCGGGGCGCCGTATGCGCCGTAGGAGCCCGCCGGGGGTGTCTGGGCCGGCTGCGGGGGTGCGTAGCCCTGCTGCTGCGGGGGCGGCGGGGCGTACCAGCCGGACTGGCCCTGGCCGGGCACCGGCATCTGCAGGGGCGGCTGCGCGCCGGGCGGCAGCTGCTGCTGGAGGCCGGCCTTCTGGTCGATGGTCGACCGGTAGTCGACGGCGCCCTGTGTCATCCGCATGTACGCCTCCTCCAGCGAGGCCTGGTGCGGCGACAGCTCCCACAGACGTACGTCGGCGTCATGGGCGATGTCGCTGATGCGGGGGAGGGGCAGTCCCGTCACCCGCAGCGCGCCGTCCTGCTCGGGCAGCACATGGCCGCCCGCCTCGGTGAGCGCGGAGGCCAGCTTCTCGCGCAGCTGCGGCTCCGTGTGCGGGGTGCGCACGCGCGCGAAGTCGGCGGAGTTGGCCGAGATGAAGTCGGTCACGCTCATGTCGGAGAGCAGCTGTCCGCGCCCGATGACGATGAGATGGTCGGCGGTCAGCGCCATCTCGCTCATGAGGTGGGACGAGACGAAGACCGTGCGGCCCTCCGCCGCGAGGGACTTCATCAGGTTGCGCACCCAGAGGATGCCCTCGGGGTCGAGGCCGTTGACCGGCTCGTCGAAGAGCAGCACCTGGGGGTCGCCGAGCAGCGCGGCGGCGATGCCGAGCCGCTGGCCCATGCCCAGGGAGAAGCCCTTGGAACGCTTTTTGGCCACGTCCTGGAGGCCGACCACGCCGAGCACCTCGTCGACCCGCCGGGCCGGGATGCCGGACAGCTGGGCCAGGCTCAGCAGGTGGTTGCGGGCGTGCCGGCCGCCGTGCACGGCCTTGGCGTCCAGCAGGGCGCCGACCTGCCGGGCAGCGTTCGGCAGCCTGCGGTACGGGTAACCGCCGATCGTCACCGTCCCGGCGGTGGGGTTGTCCAGGCCCAGGATCATCCGCATCGTCGTCGACTTGCCCGAGCCGTTCGGCCCGAGGAAGCCGGTGACTGCACCGGGCCGTACCTGGAAGGAAAGGTTGTACACAGCGGTCTTGTCGCCGTACCGCTTGGTCAGGCCGACAGCCTCGATCATGCTCCGCACCCATCGAAAGGATCAGGACAGCAGGGCACACGCCCCCGTAAGGGTTAGGAGGATATCGGGGCGCTGACGGTTCCGCTCAAATGAAAGCAAAGCCTGAAGCGTCACGCGTCGCGTTTCTTCAGCAGGAGGTAGCCGCCCGCCAACGCTGCGACCACCCACAGCGCCATGATCGCGAGCCCGCCCCAGGGCCCGTACGGAGTGTCGTCGTCGAGGGGCGTGACCACCTGCATGATCTTGCTGCCTGCCTGGTCGGGCAGATACCGGCCGATCTTCTTCGTCGCCGAGACGTTGCCGAGGATGTTGGAGATCAGGAAGAAGAACGGCATCAGGATGCCCAGCGACAGCATCGGCGAGCGCAGCATCGTGGCCACGCCCATCGAGAACACCGCGATGAGGGTCATGTACAGGCCCCCGCCGATGACCGCCCGCAGCACTCCGGTGTCCCCGATCGACGCCTTGTGGGTGCCGAGCATCGCCTGCCCGAGGAAGAACGTGACGAAGCTGGTGACGAGCCCGACGGCGAGACACAGCCCGGCGGCCACCGCGATCTTGCTGAACAGGAACGTGGCGCGCTGCGGCACCGCGGCCAGCGAGGTGCGGATCATGCCGGTGCTGTACTCGTTCGACACGACCAGCACCCCGAACACGATCATCGCGAGCTGGCCGAGGCTCATCCCGGCGAAACTGATGAACGTGGGGTCGAAGGAGAGCTGGTCGCCCCGGCTCATGTGGTCGAAGTCGTTCTTCGACAGTGCCGAGATCAGCATGCCGAGGGCGATGGTGACGACCACGGCGAGGGAGAGCGTCCACACGGTGGAGGCCACCGACCGGATCTTGGTCCATTCGGACCGGATGACCTGGGTCGCCGCCATCATCAGCTCCTTGTCCAGTCGTCGCCCCACTGCTGCTTCTGTTGCTGTGCGGGCGCGTCCGTGTGTGCGTGGTACTCCACCGACTCCGCGGTCAGCTGCATGAACGCCTCCTCCAGGGAGGCCTGCTGGGGGCTCAGCTCGTGCAGCACGATCTGGTGCTGCGCGGCCAGCTCCCCGATGCGCTCGGACTTGCCGCCGTCCACCTCCAGCACCCCGCTGCCCGTCTCCACGACCGTGATCCCCGCGCCGTGCAGCACATCGAGCAGCCGCTCCCGCTGAGGGCTGCGGATCCGCACGTACGACCGTGAGTTCTGCGCGATGAAGTCGGCCATGGAGGTGTCGGCGAGCAGCCGGCCCTGGCCGATGACGACGAGATGGTCGGCGGTCAGCGCCATCTCGCTCATCAGGTGCGAGGAGACGAACACGGTCCGGCCCTGCGCCGCGAGGGACTTCATCAGGTTACGGATCCAGTGGATGCCCTCGGGGTCGAGCCCGTTGACCGGCTCGTCGAACATCAGGATCCGTGGATCGCCGAGGAGCGCGCCCGCTATGCCGAGCCGCTGCCCCATGCCCAGCGAGAACCCCTTGGCCTTCTTCTTCGCCACGGCGGTGAGCCCGACGGTGTCCAGCACCTCGTGCACCCGGCTCTTGGGGATGCCGTTGCTCTGCGCCAGGCACAGCAGATGGTTGAACGCGCTGCGCCCGCCGTGCATGGCCTTGGCGTCCAGCAGCGCGCCGATGTACTTGATGGGGTCCTTGAGCCGGTCGTAGTGCTGCCCGTCGATCCGCACGTCCCCGGCGGTCGGCCGGTCGAGGCCGAGCATCATCCGCATGGTGGTGGACTTCCCGGCGCCGTTGGGACCGAGGAAGCCCGTGACGATGCCGGGTCTGACGGTGAAGGTGAGGTTGTTCACCGCCACTTTCTCGCCGTACCGCTTCGTCAGGCCCTCTAGCTCGATCATGCCGACACGCTATGACCCGAGTCGGACGGCTGCCACCCCTATGGGCAAACAGAGGGCGACTCCGACGGCAACGGCTGTGAAAGCGGCGCCCCGGGCGAAGGCACGGGGCAGGCGGGACGGGGAGGAGGCGCGGGGGAAGGCCAGGGGGGAAGGCGGGGGCGGTGACAGGGCGGAGGCCCACACCCCCTGCCGGGGAGTGCGGGCCTCGACCTCAGAACCCTTACTCAGAACTCTTGCACTCTTACGCAGAACTCTTACCGGGACTGCTGCGCCGGAACCCCGCGGGAGATCGGCTCGTCGTCCGTGGACGGCGTGCCGGCCGCGGCCACCGCGGCGCCGGTCAGCGTGGCGAGCATCTCGCGGACGTTCGTCAGCTGAGCGTTGATCGAGTCGCGGCGGTTGGTGAGAGCCGCCAGCTCCCGCTCGGATTCCGAACGGATGCGGTCCGCCTTGGCGTTGGCGTCGGCCACGATGTCCTCGGCCTGACGCTGCGCCGTCTCGACGGTCTGCCGGGCGCGACGCTCGGCGTCGGTGCGCAGCTTCTCGGCCTCCAGACGCAGCTGCTCCGCGCGGTGCTCGATCTCCGCGAGGCGCTTCTCCGCCTTCTGCTGACGGGACGCGAGGTCGCGCTCCGACTGCTCGCGGCGCTTGGCGAGGTTGGTCTCGAAGTCGGCAGCGGCCTGCGCGGCCTTCGCGCGGGTCTCCTCGAAGAGGGCGTCGGCCTCCTCACGCTTCGACTGCGCGTCCTTCTGCGCCTCGGAACGCAGCTGCGACGCGTCGCTCTTGGCCTTCTCGACGATCCGGACGCCCTCGTCCTCGGACTTGGCCTTGCGCTCCGCAGCGAACGATTCTGCGTCGTTGCGCACCTGCTGGGCCGCCGACTCGGCGAGCTCACGGTGCTGCTCGGCCGCCCGACGGGCCTCCTCGCGCAGGTCCTTGGCCTCTTCCTCGGCGAGGCGGAGGATCTTCTCGACACGCGCGCCGAGACCGGCGTACGACGGCTCGGCGTCGCTTACCTGGGCCTGGGCGTTCTGCGTTTCGAGGTGGAGCTCCTCGATGCGCTTTTCCAGAGCAGTGATACGGGCCAGAGCGCTGTCACGGTCGGAGACGAGCTTCGAGATGCGTTCGTCCACCTGAGCGCGGTCGTACCCACGCCGCACAAGCTCGAAGCCGTAGGGGGAAGTGTCGCTCATGGGGTTCCTGTCGAATGAGACCGGTGAGGTGATAGGTGGAATCCTAGGGGCCTGAGCGGTGTGTCATCGAGCGTATGCGTGTTTGATCTGGAGAATGACACCCCTTTTGGGTGGCTGAACGGCAGACCGCTTGCCAAAGGTTCGCTCAAAGAGCCCAGACTTTAACGCAATCCACACATTCCGCTAGCCCTCCGAGGACTTCCCACCCGATCGAGGCGCCCCGATGGCGGCGCCGGCCTTGACCCCTCCGTCCTTGCCGCCGCCCGGTGCCTCGAAGGACTCCAACGCCTCCAGCACGTCCTGGACACGGGAGATCTCGGCGTTGATGTCCTCACGCCGGCGCACCAGGACCTCCAGCTCGCGCTTGCCCTCCTCGACCGTGCGCCGGGCCTCGCGGATGGCCTCGGCCTTGAGCTCCTCGGCCTCCCGTACCAGCGTCGACTTCTTCTGCTCGGCCTCCTTGAGCAGCCCCTCGGCCTTCTTCACGGCGGCGATGCGGACCTTGCCGGCCTCCGAGTTGGCGTCCGACACCAGCTCCTTCGCCTTCGCCTGCGCCTTGGCGAGCTGCTCCTCAGCCGCCTTGATGAGCGCGTCACAGCGGTCGCCCGTCGACTTCATCGTCTCGGCGGCCTCACGGCGGGCCCGCTCGTGCAGCGACTCGATCTCGGCGGTGATGCGGTCGCGCAGCTCCTCGGCCCGCTCCCTTATCGCGGTCGCGTCCCGGCGCGCCCCGACGAGCAGCTCGTCCGCGTCCGTACGGGCCTTCTCCACTCGGGAGTTGCCCTCCACCGTCGCCTCGGAGACGACCCGTTCGGCTTCGTTGCGGGCCGCGCCGACCATCGAGTCGGCCTGCGCCTCCGCGTCCGCGGTGGTCTTCTGCGCCTGCGTCTGCGCCTCGGTGAGCAGCTTGTCGGCCTCGGCCGCCGTCTCCGTGATGAGGGTGTCGACCTGTTCGGCCGCCTCGGAGCGCCGCTTGTTGGCCTCCTTGCGCGCCTCGTCCAGCGTCGAGTCGGCCTCCTCGCGGGCGACGCTCATCAGCCGGTCGGCCTCCGCGGCCGCCTCCGTCTTGACGCGCTCGGCCTCGGCGCGGACCCGCTCGGCGTGCGCCTGCGCGGTACCCACCGTCTCGGCGGCCCCGGCGCGCAGCCGCTCCGCGTCCCCGGCGGCGTCCGAGATGAGCTTCTCCGCCTTGGCGACCGACTCGGCGCGCAGCCGGTCGGCCTCCGCGACCGTCTCCGAGTGCAGCCGCTCGGCCTCGGCGATGGTCTCCGTCTGGAGCCGCTCCGCCTCGTTGCGCGCCTCGGTGATGAGGGTGTCGGCCTGCGTCGCCGCGTCCGAGCGGATGCGGTTGGCGTCGTCGCGGGCGTCCGCCCGGGTGCGCGAGGCGTCCTGCTCGGCCTGCGCGATGGTGTCCGAGGCCTCGGTGCGCACCCGCTGGGCGTGCGCGGACGCCTCCGAGCGCAGCCGCTCGGCCTCCGCGATCGCCTCGCCGACGGTCCGCTCGGCCAGCTCCTGCGCGGCCTGAGCCGCCTCGTTCGCCTCGCGCCGGACCCGGTTCGCGTCCTCGGAGGCCCGCTCCTGCACCGCGTAGGCGTCGGAACGGACCCGGTCCGCCTCCTCCTCGGCCTCGCGCCGGGTACGGTCCGCCGCGTGCTCGGCGGCCGAGCGCAGCCCGGTGATCTCGTCCTGCGCCTGCTCGTGCAGCCCGGCCACGGAGTCCCGTACCTGCTGCGCGTGCTGCTCGGCCGCCGACACCATCTCGGTGGCGCGCCGGTCGGCCTCCTCGACCAGCCGGACGGCCTCGCTCTGCGCCTCCTCCACGCGCCTGCGCGCCGACGCCAGCAGCTCCTCGCTCTGCTCGCGGGCCCGCTCGCGCTCCTGGCCGGCCTCCTGACGGGCGGAACCGAGGAGTTCCTCGGCCTCGCGCCGGCGCCGGAGCGCCTCCTCCTGGGCGGCGGCCAGCGTCTCGGACGCCTCGGCGGACAGCCGCTCGGCCGCGGCCTGCGCCTCCGCGCGCACCCGGTCGGCGGTGTCCTGCGCCTCGGTCTTGAGCCGCTCGGCCTCGGCGGCGGCCTCCGAACGCAGCCGGACGGCGACGGCCTCGCCCTCGGCGCGCGAGGCGGACGCGTCGGCGGCGGCCTCGTTGCGCAGCCGGTCGGCTTCGTCGGCGGCCTGCTGCTGGAGCGTACGGATCCGCTCCGCCGCCTCCGAGCGCAGCCGGTCGGTCTCCTCGCCGGCCTCGCGGCGGATCCGCGCGGCCTCCTCCCGGGCGTCGGTGAGCGCCTGCTCGGCGGAGGCGAGCCGGGACTCGACCTCCGTCTGCAGCCGGGTCAGCTCCTCGGCGGCCTCCGCCTGCCGGGCCTCGACCGCGCGCTCGGTCTCCTCGCGCAGCTCCTGCGCGGCCCGCTCGGCGTTGGAGGTGATGGTCTCGGCGAGCCCCACCGCCTCCTCACGGGAGCGCTCGGCCTCGGCGCGGGTGCGCTCCAGGGTCTCCTCGGCCTGCCGGCGCAGCGTGGTGGCGCGCTCGATGGCCTCGGTGCGCACCTTCTCGCTGTCCGAGGTGGCCTTCTGGCGCAGCTCGTCCGCGTCGGCCTTCGCCTTGGACAGCAGCTCCTCGGCGGTCCTGGCCGCCTCCTCGATCTGCTGGACGGCCTCCCTGCGGGCCTCCGCGCGGATCTTCTCGCCCTCGGCGACCGCGTCGGCGCGCAACTGCTCGGCCTCGCCGCGCAGCCGGCGGGCCTCCTCCTGCAGCTCGACCGTCTTGGCGCGGTACTCCTTGGTGTCGTCCTTCGCCGAGCCCTTGAGCTGTTCGGCGATGTCGTGCGCCTCGGCGCGCAGCCGGTCCGCCTCGGTCTCCGCCTCGCGGCGGATCCGCTCGGCCTCCTCGGCGGCGGCCTTGGTGGTGTTCTGCGCGTCCTCCTGCGCCTTGTTGAGGACGTCCTCGGCGGTCTTCGCCGCCTTCGACAGCTGGGTGGCGCTCTCCTCGGCGGTGAGCGTGCGGGCCTTCTCGGAGGCCTCCGCGACGATCTTCTCGGCCTCGGCGCGGGCATCGGCGACGACCTGCTCGGCGTCCGCCTTGGTGGTCTCGGCCTCCTTGGTGGCCTCGCTGACCAGCCGGGCGACCTGCTCCTTCGCCGTGCGGGTGCGCTGCTCGTTGGCCGACTCCGCGCTGGAGAGGGCCTTCGACGCGGCCTCCTTGGCCTCGGCGAGCACCTTCTCGGCCTCGGCCTGCGCCTTGCGCAGCGCCTCCTCGGCCTCGGACATGCGCTGCTCGGCGGCCCGGCTGAGCTCACCGGCCTGGCGGCGGGCCGCGTCGGACTCCGTGACGGTGGAGGTGCGCAGCTGCTCGGCGTGGTCGCTGGCCTCCTGCGCCTGTGTGGAGGCGGCGTTCAGCATCCGCTCGGCGTCGGTGCGGGCGCGCAGCAGGAGCTGCTCGGCCTCCGCGCGGGTCGCCTCGGCGTCGGCCTGGAGCCGCTGGCGGGCCTCCGCGGCGACCCGCTCGGCCTCGGCGCGCGCGGCCGCCAGGGACTGCTCGGCCTCGGCGCGCGACTCGTCGAGCAGCCGGCGGGCCTGCGCCTCGCTGCGGGCCCGCAACTGCTCGGCCCACGCCACGTTCTCGTTGACGTGCGACTCGACGTTCTGCCGGCGCTCCGCCAGCTCCTGGTCGAGCTGCTGGCGACGGGTGACCGCCTCCTGGTGCAGCTCCGCCTGAAGCCGGGCCGCCTGCTCGGCATGCTCCTGGAGGATCCGCTGCGTCTGCGCCCGGGCCTGGCTCAGCTCCCGCTCGGCGTCCTGCCGCAACTGGTCGGCCTGCATCTGCGCGTTGCGCAGCATCTGCTCGGCCTGGTACCCGATGTCGCCGCCGTCGAAGGCGGGCCGGGACATGATGGTGCGACGCGCCTCGTGCAACTTGGCGCGCAGCACCTCGACCTGGTAGCCGAGGTCCTCGGCGTGCTGGATCGCCTTTTCCCGCTCGGTCTTCAGCCGCTTCATCTCGGCTTCGAACCGAGTCAGGTGGTCGACGTCAGCCGCCGGCTCCCGCTCCTGGCTCTCGTAGCCCCGCACTGCGCGGTCCCATCCGTCCCTGGTCGCAAGCTTCCCGAACGAGCTCCGTCCATCCGCCGAACGGGGCTCCCGGGGAATGGTGTCAGATCAACGGCGGAGCATGGGCTGCTGCCCCGACGCTCGTCCCCCGAAACCCGGACCCCGGCTGCGCCCTGCCGCCGTACGGCAGGACCGGGTCGCCCCGGTGTGAGCGGCGACCGCCCCCAACCCTACCGGCCCATATGTACGAGGGTCAGTGCTCAGGTGACTCAACAGAGGCCGATGTGACCAGTTCTGTCAGTACTCCGTGGCAATCCTTCGGGTGCAGGAAAGTGATTCGTGACCCCATGGAGCCGCGCCGAGGCTCTTCGTACAGAACGCGTACGCCCTTGGAGCGGATGTCCGCGGCCTCGCCGTCCACATCCGCCGTACCGAAAGCGATGTGGTGGACCCCTTCGCCGTTCTTGTCGAGCCACTTGGCGACGGTCGAGTCGGGCCGTGTCGGTTCCAGAAGCTGCAGGTACGAGGCGCCGCCGTCGGACGTATCGTTGATCTTGAGCATGGCCTCGCGGACGCCCTGCTCCTCGTTGACCTCGGAGTGGAACACCTCGAAGCCGTAGGTGGCCCGATAGAACTCGACGGTCGCGTCGAGGTCGTGGCAGGCGATCCCGATGTGGTCGATTCGCGTCAGCATGGAGTCAGTGCACCGCGTGGGAGGTGGTTACGCAACGTGCGCGCGATCACACTGACGGCCCGGTGACGGCACGGAGTGCCACTCAGTACATTCGAAGTAAACCCTCGTTCACTCCTCGGCCTGTGCAGGCCGGTAAGGGGAATCGCAGCTCATGACTGGATCGACTGGTTCCAACGGCACGACCTCGGTGATCGTCGCGGGCGCGCGTACGCCCATGGGACGGCTGCTGGGCTCCCTGAAGTCCTTCTCCGGAGCCGACCTCGGCGGCTTCGCGATCAAGGCCGCCCTCGACCGCGCGGGCATCGGCGGCGACCAGGTGCAGTACGTGATCATGGGCCAGGTGCTCCAGGCCGGCGTGGGCCAGATCCCGGCCCGGCAGGCCGCGGTCAAGGCCGGCATCCCGATGAGCGTCCCGGCGCTCACCATCAACAAGGTGTGTCTGTCGGGCCTCGACGCGATCGCGCTCGCGGACCAGTTGATCCGCGCGGGTGAGTTCGACATCGTGGTGGCCGGCGGCCAGGAGTCCATGACCAACGCCCCGCACCTGCTGCCGAAGTCCCGCGAGGGCTTCAAGTACGGCGCGATCGAGATGCTCGACGCGATGGCGTACGACGGTCTGACCGACCCGTGGGAGAGCATCCCCATGGGAGAGTCCACGGAGAAGCACAACACCCGCCTCGGCATCCAGCGTCCCGAGCAGGACGAGATCGCCGCCCTCTCCCACCAGCGTGCGGCCGCCGCCCAGAAGAACGGCGTCTTCGAGGCCGAGATCACCCCGGTGGAGATCCCGCAGCGCAAGGGCGAGCCGGTCGTCTTCAGCAAGGACGAGGGCATCCGGGCCGACACCACGGCGGAGTCCCTGGGCAAGCTCCGCCCGGCGTTCACCAAGGACGGCACGATCACGGCGGGCACGTCCTCGCAGATCTCCGACGGCGCGGCGGCCGTCGTCGTGATGAGCAAGGCCAAGGCGCAGGAACTCGGCCTGGAGTGGATCGCCGAGATCGGCGCCCACGGCAACGTGGCCGGGCCGGACAACTCGCTCCAGTCCCAGCCCTCCAACGCCATCCTGCACGCCCTGAAGAAGGACGGCCTGGAGGTCTCCGACCTCGACCTGATCGAGATCAACGAGGCCTTCGCCGCCGTCGCGGTGCAGTCAATGAAGGACCTCGGCGTGTCCACGGAAAAGGTGAACGTCAACGGTGGTGCCATCGCCCTGGGCCACCCGATCGGCATGTCCGGCGCGCGCCTGGTGCTGCACCTGGCCCTGGAGCTCAAGCGGCGGGGCGGCGGCGTCGGCGCGGCGGCGCTGTGCGGCGGCGGCGGTCAGGGTGACGCGCTGATCGTGCGGGTACCGAAGGCCTGAAACCCTCTGTACGTCGATCTCTGAACGGAGCTGTGATGCAGGACGTCTCCTCGCTGGTCGCCCAGGCCAGGGAAGGCCGGCCCCGGGCGGTGGCCCGGCTGATCTCCCTGGTGGAGGGGGCGTCCCCGCAGCTCAGGGAGGTCATGGCGGCCCTGGCCCCGCTCACGGGCAACGCGTACGTGGTCGGCCTGACCGGCTCGCCGGGCGTCGGCAAGTCGACGTCCACGTCGGCGCTCGTCACCGCCTACCGCAAGCAGGGCAGGCGGGTCGGCGTCCTGGCCGTCGACCCGTCGTCGCCGTTCTCCGGCGGCGCCCTGCTCGGCGACCGCGTGCGCATGTCGGAGCACGCCTCCGACCCCGGCGTCTACATCCGCTCCATGGCCACCCGCGGCCACCTGGGCGGCCTCGCCTGGGCGGCCCCGCAGGCGATCCGTGTGCTGGACGCGGCGGGCTGCGACGTGATCCTGGTGGAGACGGTCGGCGTCGGCCAGTCGGAGGTCGAGATCGCCTCCCAGGCCGACACCAGCGTGGTGCTGCTGGCCCCGGGCATGGGCGACGGCATCCAGGCCGCGAAGGCGGGCATCCTGGAGATCGGCGATGTCTACGTCGTCAACAAGGCCGACCGGGACGGCGCCGACGCCACCGCCCGCGAACTGAACCACATGCTCGGCCTCGGCGAGGCCCGCGGTCCCGGCGACTGGCGTCCGCCGATCGTGAAGACGGTCGCCGCCCGCGCCGAGGGCATCGACGAGGTCGTCGAGGCGCTGGAGAAGCACCGCGCGTGGATGGAGGAGCACGGCGTCCTCACCGAGCGGCGCCGCGTCCGCGCCGCCCGCGAGGTCGAGACGATCGCCGTCACCGCCCTGCGCGAACGCATCGGCGACCTGCACGGCGACCGCCGCCTGAGCACCCTCGCCGAACGCATCGTCGCCGGCGACCTGGACCCCTACCGCGCGGCCGACGAACTGGTGGCGGGACTCACCGAGGGCTGAGCCCCGCCGCCGGTCCTGCTCATAGCCCACCGGGAACCGCGGCGCCGACGTGTGTGCCGGGGGCGGCCGGGTGTGGCGTCCCACGGGTTCCGTGCTCCTCGGGGGCGGCGTTCGCTGTGGGGTGGAACCGGTGGTGGGGCCCACCGGGAGCTGAGCTCCGCCGGTGCGGGTCTCGGCAGCGGTCCTGCTCATAGCCCACCGGGAACCGCGGCGCCGACGTGTGTGCCGGGGGCGGCCGGGTGTGGCGTCCCACGGGTTCCGTGCTCCTCGGGGGC